>CANQBQ010000006.1 GCA_947589045.1 uncultured Clostridia bacterium
TTATGTCAATGCCTTCATCAATGATGGCGAACTTTTTTCTCCAATTTTGTAACACATCATTGACAAACCTACAAATTGTTTTATATAAAATCAAAATTAAATATTGAAAAATAAATAACAATGTGGTATGATTATTTGAGAATATTATGGAATTTAAAAAAGGAGTTTTTGTGATGGCAAAAGAAAAGGTTGTTTTGGCTTATTCGGGCGGTCTTGATACTTCGATTATCATAAGCTGGCTGAAAGAAAACTACGGTTATGACGTGGTGTGCGTATGCGGCGATGTCGGACAGGGCAAGGAGACCGACGGACTTGAGGAACGCGCAAAGCGTTCGGGCGCGCTCAAGTGCTATATAGAGGATTTGCGCGACGATTACGTTAAAAATTACATATTCCCGACTCTCAAATCGGGCGCTATGTATGAGGGCAAGTATCTTTTGGGTACGTCTCACGCGCGTCCCGTTATCGCAAAAAGGCTTGTTGAGATAGCGCATAAAGAGGGCGCGGTCGCAATTTGCCACGGCGCGACCGGAAAGGGCAACGACCAGGTGCGCTTTGAGCTTACGATAAAGGCTCTCGACCCCACGCTTAAAATTATAGCTCCGTGGAGAATTTGGGATATAAAATCCCGCGAGGACGCGGTTGACTACGCCGAGGCTCACGGAATTGAAATTCCCGTGACCAAAAAGGAGCTTTATTCCCGCGACAGAAACATCTGGCATATCAGCCACGAGGGTATGGATTTGGAGGACCCGTGGAATGAGCCTCAGCTTGACAGCCTTTTGAAGCTCGGAGTTTCTCCCGAAAAAGCGCCCGACAAGCCGACCTATGTTACAATAGGCTTTGAAGCGGGTGAGCCCGTTTCGATAGACGGCGTTAAAATGGAGCCCCGCCCGCTGGTTGAGAAGCTCAACGAGCTTGGCGGTGCGAACGGTGTCGGAATTGCCGACATCTGCGAGGACAGACTGGTCGGAATGAAGAGCCGCGGCGTATATGAAACTCCGGGCGGAACGATTTTGTATGCCGCAATCGCGGAGCTTGAATATCTCTGCCTTGACCGCGACACACAGGCGTTCAAGAGAATGAGCCAGACGCAGTTCTCTCAGCTTGTTTACGACGGAAAGTGGTTTACTCCGCTCCGCGAGGCGATGAGCGCAATGTATGATGAAATGGACAAAAACGTAACGGGCGAAGTGAGATTAAAGCTCTACAAAGGCTCCTGCACGCCCGCGGGCGCAAAGTCGCCTTATTCGCTCTACAATGAGGATATAGCGAGCTTCGGCGACAGTCACGAGCTTTACAGCCACAAGGACGCGGAGGGCTTTATAAACCTGTTCGGACTTCCGCTCAAGGTTCGCGCTCTTATGGAGAAAAAACAAGGGAACAAGTAATTTTCGCTTAAAAATCCGAATTTGGGTATAGGAAACGTTGGAAAGGATATAGGTTATGAAGCTCTGGGGAGGACGTTTCAGCAAGTCGACCGATGCGCTTGTTGACGATTTTAATTCATCTGTAAGATTTGATGCGCGTATGTACAGGCAGGATATAGAAGGCAGCCGCGCCCATGCCGAAATGCTCGGCAGGCAGGGGATTATCCCCAAAGAGGATGCCGATTTGATTGTAAAGACGCTCGGTGAAATCCTTTGCGATATTGAGGACGGCAAGGTGGAGTTCGCGATAGACGCGGAGGACATTCATATGAATGTTGAAACAATCTTGATTTCCAGAATAGGCGACGTCGGGAAAAAACTTCACACGGGGCGAAGCCGTAACGACCAGGTCGCGCTTGACATAAGAATGTATCTCCGCTCCGAGACCGACGAGATTTTAAAACAGCTCACCGAGCTTAAAACCACGCTACTCGATATTGCTGAGGAGAACGTCGAAACTGTTATGCCGGGTTACACGCATTTGCAAAAGGCGCAGCCTATCACGTTTGCGCATCACGTTATGGCGTATTTTGAAATGTTTTCGCGGGACAGTGAACGTCTTGCCGACTGCCGCCGCCGAATGAACGTGATGCCGCTCGGAAGCGGTGCGCTTGCGGGGACGACATATAACCTCGACCGTGAGTTTGTCGCCGAAAAGCTGGGCTTTGACCGAGTGACGCTCAACAGTCTTGACGGCGTTTCGGACAGGGATTTTGTCCTTGAACTGGCGTTTGACTTATCTCTGATTATGATGCATCTCAGCCGCTTTTCGGAGGAAATAATTCTTTGGAGCTCCAATGAGTTTGGCTTTGTCGAGCTTGATGACGCATACTCTACGGGTTCAAGCATTATGCCGCAGAAGAAAAATCCCGACGTGGCGGAGCTCGCACGCGGAAAGACGGGGCGCGTCTACGGCTCGCTTATCGGACTTCTCACGGTTATGAAGGGCATACCGCTTGCGTATAACAAGGATATGCAGGAGGATAAGGAGCAGATTTTCGACAGCGTGGACACGGTTAAAATGTGTCTGCCCGTGTTTTCAAAAATGCTTGCCACGATGAAGGTTAAGAAAGAAAATATGCGCTCCGGCGCGGCGCGCGGCTTTACAAACGCGACCGACGTGGCGGACTATCTCGTAAAGCGCGGGCTTCCGTTTCGTGACGCGCACGCGGTTTCGGGACGTATGGTGGCGTATTGCATTAGTAACAATACAGTTATTGAGGACTTGTCGCTTGATGAGCTTCATTCGTTTTCACCTCTGTTTGAGGAGGATATTTACGAGGCTATTTCGCTTGAAACCTGCGTAAATCAGAGAAGGCTGATAGGAGGGCCTGCCGCCGATACGGTGCGGCGCGCAATAGCGCTTTGCCGAGAGAGGCTGGGCGGCGAAAAGTCTTAATAAAAACGAAAAAAATAAAATTTATATAAAAGGAGAAATGTTATTATGAAACTCTTTATTGACACAGCCATAGTTGACGAGATAAGAGAAGTCAACGATATGGGCGTAATTTGCGGCGTTACCACAAACCCGTCGCTTATCGCAAAGTCAGGAAGAAAATTTGAAGATGTGGTAAAGGAGATAACCGGCATCGTTGACGGTCCGATAAGTGCGGAAGTTACTGCAAAGGACCCCGATGAAATGGTAGAGCAGGCTATTCCGCTTACCAAGATACACAAGAACATCATTATCAAGATACCGTTCAACAAGGAAGGTCTTATGGCGTGCAAGAAGATGACCGCTCTCGGAATTAAGACGAATGTAACTCTTATATTCTCGGCGGCTCAGGCTCTGCTCGCGGCAAAGGCGGGAGCTACATATGTAAGCCCGTTCCTCGGCAGACTTGACGACATAGGCACCGACGGACTCAGACTCATTGAGGAAATCGTTGACGTGTTCGCCGCAGACCCCGATATCAAGACCGAAATCATCGCGGCTTCGATAAGAAATCCCATCCACGTAATCGAAGCGGCGAGAATGGGCTGTGACATCGCAACCGTTCCCTACGGCGTAATTATGCAGATGCTCAACCATCCCCTTACCGATATAGGTATTGCAAAATTCGACAAGGATTGGGAGACTGTACCCAAGCAGTAATAAATAAGCGATATTTAAAAGAGCGTATCACAAAGCTAAAGTGTGATACGCTCTTTTGTTTTTGAATATTAAAAGTAAAACAGAAGTACGGCAAAAGACTTTTATACCGCCTTTATTTTAAGCTCTCCGCCGTCCGCCGTGACCTCAGCCGAGCCGCCCGCGTGAAGCTCTCCGCCAATTAACATCTGCGCGAGCTTATCCTCGATGTGACGCTCTATAAAGCGGCGCATCGGACGCGCTCCGTACTGCGGGTTGTAGCTCTTTTCAAGCACGACCTTTTTTGCATCCTCCGAGACTTTAAGCGAAATGCCCTTTTCCGAAAGCCCGTCGTACAGGTCTTTGAGCATCAAATCTATAATTTGCATAAGCTCGCATTTCTCAAGTCTTTTGAATATGACCGTCTCGTCGACCCTGTTTAAAAACTCGGGTCTGAAAAGCGACTTTAACGCGCGGTCTATCTTCAGCTCGTCGCCCATACTGTCGGCACCGAAGCCCGCGATATTTGACTTTTCACTGCTTCCCGCGTTTGAAGTCATTATGATTATGGTGTTTTCAAACGACACCGTACGTCCGTGGCTGTCGGTAATTTTTCCGTCGTCAAGGATTTGGAGCAGCATATTAAAAACGTCGGGGTGCGCCTTTTCTATCTCGTCAAGCAAAATTACCGAATAAGGTCTGCGTCTGATTTTTTCGGTTAGCTGACCCGCGTCGTCGTAGCCGACATAACCCGGAGGCGAGCCTATTAGCTTTGACACCGAGTGCGCCTCCATAAACTCGGACATATCGAGACGTATCAGCGCGTCCTCGCTGTCGAAAACCTCGCGTGCAATCTGCTTTACAAGCTCGGTCTTGCCGACGCCCGTCGGTCCTACAAATATAAACGAAACGGGGCGGCGCTTAAGACTTATTCCGGCACGTTTGCGCCTTATGGCGCGAGCAACCGCGTCCACGGCTTCGTCCTGACCGATAAGGCGGGAATGGAGCCTCGCTTCGAGGTCGATGAGCTGACCGCTCTCGTATTCCGAAATTCTGCTTACGGGTATATTGGTGCGGTTTTGAATAACAGCCGCTATGTCCTCCACCGTAAGGCAGGGGGGCGTATACTGCTCGGACATATCTTTTAATATACCTTCGAGACGGCACGCCTGCGTCTTTAAATCTGCGGCACGCTCAAAATCCTGCTCCTCGCTGCCGTCCGATAAACCGTCTATCTCGCTTTGAAGCTCGTCAAGTTCTTTCTTTAAGTCTACGATGTCCTTTAATTTGTCGTCCTCCAGCTTAGCCTTTGCCGCCGCTTCGTCTATCACGTCGATTGCCTTGTCGGGAAGCAGCTTGTCGGTTATGTATCGCTCGGACAGCACTGCGGCGGTGCGCAGAATATCGCTCGGTATTGCCACGTTGTGGAATTTTTCGTAGTTTTTGCGAAGTCCCTTAAGTATCTCGACGGTCTCGTCGACAGACGGTTCTTCGACAAGGACGGACTGGAAACGCCGCTCCAACGCCGCGTCCTTTTCTATATATTTTCGGTATTCCTCCAGCGTGGTCGCGCCGATTACGCGTATATCCCCGCGCGACAGAGCGGGCTTTAAAATGTTCGCCGCGTTCATCGCGCCCTCTGCGTCGCCCGCCGAGGCGATGGTGTGGATTTCGTCAATTACGAGAATAACATTCGGGGATTTAACCACCTCGTCAATCAGTTTCTTCATACGCGCTTCAAACTGACCGCGGAACTGGGTACCCGCCACCAGCGCCGACATATCGAGAAGATAAAGCTCGGCGTCGGCAAGCTGCCAAGGCACGCCGCCGTTTACTATTTTCAGCGCAAGACCTTCTGCGATAGCGGTTTTGCCCACGCCCGGCTCACCGATGAGACAGGGGTTGTTTTTTGTGCGGCGCGTCAGAATATGAATTACGCGGGTTATTTCGCGTTCGCGCCCGATTACGGGGTCAATATCTCCGTTTTTGGCTTTCTCGTTAAGATTTACCGCATACATTTCAAGCGCGCTTTTTTGCTTTCTTTCGCGCTTATCCTTCTTTTTATCCTTTTTGTCCGACTTATCCGAGGCTGAGCCGTCCTTTTCGCCGCCCGAATGCGAGCCGCCGAAAACCATATTTGTTATATAATCTATCCCCGAACGCAGGTCACCCTCGGACAGCTTTTCGATTATTTCGTCGTCCAGCTTGCCTATCGGAAAGGCGCATATATTATAGACCGCGCTGTTGCCGTTTTCCGAGATTTCTCCGTCCTCGCCGTCGTCCTCGTCCTCCTCACCCGGGTATTCCTCCTCAAACTCCCCTTCGGTGTAGAAGCCTTGCGAGTCCTCCAGCCTGCTGTTTATTGTTTCCATAGCGTTGTCTATACTTTCGATGAGCTTTTCGCGAAATTCTTCCTGATTGTCTCCCGCGTCAATGCTGTCTGAAATATTTTCGCGCATACTGTCGCTGACCTCTTTCATAATTTCCGAAAAGTCAACCGAATTTCCGAGCGACCTAATCATAGGTTCAAGCGCTTCGGGAGTCAGACCGAATTTTTTGAGCAAATCGCCGCTTCCGCCGATATTGTGCTCCGCCGCGCACGGCATACAATATCCCTTATCCCCGATGAATATTACCGCGGGATTTTTATTGCATAATGAACAAAGCTCCACTTAAAACACCTCTTTTACTTCTCTATGTCAATTTTATGTCGATTTTGTCAAGTATTCCGTTTAGTTTTGCCAATACCACGCCGTAGTTGGTTATGGGTACGCCCTGCGCCTTTGCCGCTTCCACGCGTGAGAGAAGATATTTTCGGCTGAACATACAGCCGCCGCAATGGATTATCAGGTCGTATTCCGAGAGGTCCTTCGGGAAATCCACTCCCGAAACGATGTCGACTTTAAGCCCTTCACCGACTTTTTTCCTGAGCGCACGGGGGATTTTTACCCGACCGATGTCCTCGGCGAGCGGTGCGTGAGTACACGCCTCGGCAATAAGCACCCTCGAATTTTCGGTGAGCTTGTCGATAGCCGCCGCGCCGTCTGTATATGCCCCTATATCCGACTTGTACGCCGCCATAAGCACCGAAAAAGAGGTAAGGCGGCTTTCGGACGGTTTGTTTTCATACACATACCCGAAGCACTGCGAGTCGGTTATTATGAGCGCGGGCGGCTGCTTAAGAGCACTCAGCGCGTCTTGCATATTGTCCGCCGTCGACGAAATTACGATACATTTATTGTCGAGCAAATCGCGTATCGTTTGTACCTGCGGGAGAATAAGTCTGCCCTTGGGTGCCTGAATGTCCTGCGGCATAATCAGCAGAACCGTATCACCCTCGTTTACATAATCTCCCGTGAGTGAAAGTGCGCCGTAATCTTCCGGAACGCATCTTACGATAGCCTCGCGGATTTCCGCCAGACCGTCGCCCGTCACCGAACTGAACGCGATTGGAGAGAGATTTGTTTCGCTCTGTATTTTTCGCAGCAGAGGAGCGGTATCCGAAAGGTCGGACTTGCTGACAGCCGCCACAATCGGGACTTTTTTTTCGCGCAGAGCGGCGAGCCAATCTTTTTCATAGCTCAAATCGCCCTCCGAAAAGAGCATAACCGCAATATCCGTCTTGTCTATAATATTACGCGTTTTTTCAACTCTCATTCCTCCGAGTTCGCCTTCGTCGTCAAAACCCGCGGTGTCGACAAACATAACGGGTCCTATCGGATGAAGTTCCATAGCCTTGAACACGGGGTCGGTGGTGGTTCCGGCAAAATCCGAAACAAGCGCGATATTCTGGTTGGTTATCGCGTTGATAAGCGAGGATTTTCCGCTGTTGCGTTTGCCGAAAATCGCTATATGAAGTCTGTTTGAAGCTGTTGTATCATTAAGTGACATAATAAATCTCCGATTTTAAAATCTGAAGTCGCGCTTGCCGTGCTTTATGTTTTCGATGTATTCTCCGGCAAGACGGCGCACCTTCGGATTTGTAATTTTTTCAAGCTCCTCCGCAATGACCTTTTCGCCCTTTTCACGGGTGTCGGGGCTTGCGTAGTCCTCCAGATATTCTTTGAGGGTCATAAGCGCGTTGGGGTGACAGCAGTTGACTATCTGACCGCTCTTGCAAAGGCTCATAAATCGGTCGCCGGTTCTGCCCTCGCGGTAGCAGGCGGTGCAGAAGCTCGGAATGTGCCCGGTCGAGAGCAGCCAGTTTACTACCTCGTCGAGCGTTCGGGTGTCGTTTACGTCAAACTGCGCCGAGTTTTCCTCGGGGGTTTCCTCCTCGACATATCCGCCGACCGAGGTACGGCTTCCGCCGCTTATCTGAGAAACGCCGCGCTTTAACAGAGTTTCGCGCATTTTTTTACTCTCGCGGGTCGATATGATAATTCCGGTGTAAGGAACGGCGATACGAAGCACCGCGACCAATTTTTCAAACAGCTCGTCCGAGAGACTGTTGTCAAACTCGTCGGGGTCGATGTCGTCCGCTGGACGTACCCGCGGCACGCTTATAGTGTGAGGGCCGCAGCCGTACACCGCTTCCAGATGCTCCGCGTGCATCAGTATGCCCGTGAAGTCGTACTTGTAAAGGTTAAGTCCGAACAAAACGCCGCAACCCACGTCGTCAATTCCCGCCTGCATAGCTCTGTCCATAGCCTCGGTGTGATATTCGTAGTTGCTTTTCGGTCCGGTCGGGTGCAGACGTTCGTAAGTCTCTTTGTGGTATGTCTCCTGAAACAGGATATATGTGCCTATTCCCGCCTCTTTGAGCTTTTTATAGTTCTCAATGGTGGTTGCCGCGATGTTGACGTTTACGCGCCTTATCGCGCCGTTTTTATGTTTTATTCCGTAAATGGTCTTTATGCTCTCCAGCACATATTCGATAGGACATCTTTCCGGGTCCTCGCCGGTTTCTATCGCAAGACGCTTGTGTCCCATATCCTGAAGCGCGATTACCTCTTTCTCAATTTCCTCCTGAGAGAGCTGCTTGCGCGCAATGTGTTTGTTCTTGTAGTGATACGGACAGTAAAGACAGCCGTTTACGCAGTAGTTCGAGAGATAAAGAGGCGCGAACATAACTATTCTGTTGCCGTAAAACTTTTGCTTTATCTCGTCCGCCAAAGCATATATTTCTTCGAGAATTTCTTTGTCCTCGCACTCCAAAAGCACCAACGCCTCGCGGTGGTTGAGTCCCTTACACTCAGCCGCCTTTTTAAGTATTTCCCTCATAAGGCTCGTGTTGCTTTTATTTTCGGCGGCGTATTTTAGGGTTTCCCTTATTTCGCCGTCGTCTATAAACTCAACCGCATTTTTACTTTTTACGTCATACATAGCTCCTCGGCTCCTTTGTTGATTAAATATTTGCATATAAAATTATTCTATCATAATATGCGCTCTTTTGCAAGCGGTTTTAATATGTAAATTGAACCTGTGCGCCGACGCGGGCAGGGCTTGACATAAAAATCAAAAAATGGTATAATAAATTTTCAATTTGAAGTTTTTTAAAACTTTTGTCGAGTTTTATTCGGCGCAGAGGAGTGAGATTATGCCTAAGAACTTTGATGACTTTGTCAGAATTATAAGGGAGACGCACAAAGAGCGAAATGAAATTCCAAGGTCTTTTTTCAGCGAAAGCAATGTTAAGAGGGGGCTGAGAAATGCGGACGGAACCGGCGTTCTGGCGGGTCTTACCACTATCGGCGAAGTACACGGCTATGTGCTTGACGAGGGCGTTAAATCCCCCGTTGAAGGCAGCTTGCGCTATCGCGGAATAGATTTATACGATATTGTCCGAAACTGTCAGGCGGAGAACCGTCTGGGATTTGAAGAGACGATTTTCCTTCTCTTGTTCGGCTTTTTGCCTACCCGCGATCAGCTTTCGGTGTTTGTCGGAGTTTTGGAGGGTATGCGTGCGCTGCCCGACAACTTTACCGAGGATATGATTTTAAAGGCTCCGAGTAAAAATATTATGAATAAAATGGCGCGTTCGGTGCTTGCGCTTTACTCATATGACGATAATCCCGACGATTTGTCTCTGCCCAACCTTTTGAGGCAGTGTATGGGGCTTATCGCTAAATTCCCGAGCATTATCGCCTATGCGTATGCCGCAAAACAGCATTATTACGATAATAAGAGTCTGGTGCTTCACCACCCCAACCCCGACCTTTCGACCGCGGAAAACTTTTTCTATATGATAAGAAGCGACCATGAGTATTCGCCTCTTGAAGCGCAGATACTCGACCTCGCTCTGATAATTCACGCGGAGCACGGCGGCGGCAACAACTCCGCTTTTGCAACGAGGGTGCTCTCGTCGTCGGGAACGGATACATATTCTGCGATTGCGGCGGCTATCGGTTCGCTCAAAGGACCGAAGCACGGCGGAGCGAACGAAAAAATGATTGCGCAGATGAATGAAATAAAGGCGAATGTCAAAAACTGGGCTGACGAGGACGAGGTTTACGGCTATCTTGTTAAAATACTCAACAAGGAGGCGGGCGACGGCTCGGGCTTGATTTACGGCGTTGGACACGCGGTTTACACTCTTTCAGACCCCCGCGCGGTTCTGCTTAAAGAAAAAATGCGCGATCTTGCCGAGGTCAAGGGCTTTAATGAGGAATTCAGCCTCTATGATACGGTGGAAAGGCTCGCTCCGAAGGCGTTTGCCGAGGTCAAGGGCTTTGACCGTCCGCTTTGCGCCAACGTGGATTTTTATTCGGGGTTTGTATATCAAATGCTGGACATTCCGCCTGAGCTGTACACTCCTATCTTTGCGATGGCTCGAATTGTCGGTTGGAGCGCACATAGAATAGAGGAAGTGCTGACAGGGCAGAAAATCATACGACCCGCGTATAAGTCGATTATCGAGCGCAAGGAATACGTGCCTATCGACAAAAGATAAGCTCTATTTTTCGACTTCGGAAAATTTTTCGGGAACGGGGTTTTCCTCCCCGACTTCGATTTTTGCGCCGAGCGCGGTCAGCTTTGTAACAAAGCTCTCATAGCCGCGCTCGATTAAATCGGCGTTTGTTATTTCTGTTGTTCCCTTCGCGCCGAGCGCCGCAATCACGAGTGCGGCGCCCGCGCGAAGATCGGGGGCGTTTACTCGCGCTCCCTTTAAATATTTTGTTCCCTCTATGACGGCTGTCCTGCCGTCTGTTTTTATTTTTGCGCCCATTCGGACGAGCTGGGGAACGTGCAGAAATCTGTTTTCAAATATGGTTTCGATGATTATGCTCGTTCCGTCGGTAACGCTGAGGAGCGACGCGAACGGAGCCTGCATATCGGTCGGAAATCCCGGGAACGGCAAGGTCTTTATATCGGTGTGGCACAGCTTTCTCTCGGCGCACTTCACCGAAACCGTGCTTCGCTTTACCGAGACGTCCGCGCCCATATCGGCGAGCTTCGCGGTAACCGGCTTTAAATGGTCGGGTATCACGTTTTTGACCGTCACTTCGCCTCGGGTCAGCGCGGCGGCGGCAAGGTATGTCCCCGCCTCTATGCGGTCGGGGATTATTCCGTATGACACTCTCTTTAATGACTTTACTCCCTTTATCGTTACCGCTCGGTTGTCCTGAGTGATTTTTGCGCCCGCGGCGTTTAAAAATCCGATGAGGTCGGTTATTTCGGGTTCTGCCGCCGCGTTTTCGATTATGGTAGTACCCTCCGCGAGACAGCCCGCTATTATTATGTTTTCTGTCGCGCCCACGCTCGGAAAGTCGAGGTATATTTTTGCGCCCGTGAGGGCGGGACATTTGGCTTCTATATATTCGCCGTTCTGCTTGATTTTCGCGCCCATCGCCGCAAAGCCTTTTAAATGTAAATCAATGGGGCGCGTACCTATTCTGCAGCCGCCGGGCAGAGGAATTTTTACTTTGCCGAGCTTTGCAAGGAGCGCGCCCATAACCAGGAACGAACCGCGAAAAAGTCCCGCCGTCTCGTACGGAACGGTGGACTCGCGTATGTTTTCGGTGTTTATAGAAAGCTCGCCCGCGTCGCCCGCCTCCGCGTCCGCGCCGAGAGCGCGCACGAGCGAAATCATATTGCGTATGTCGGACAGCTTCGGGATATTTTCGAGAGTGGCGCCGCCGTCGCAAAGCAGTGACGCGGCTATTATCGGCAGGGCGGCGTTTTTTGCGCCGCTTATCGAAACGCTCCCTTTGAGTGACTCGGCAGGGTCTATATAATAAGTCAAATCGGACACTTCCTTTTTTGTTGGTTTATGTACGGGTGTGTGCTCCACACACCCGTGAATTATGCTATACCAAAACAGGTACATATACTTTAGAGAGGATAAACGCAATTAAACAAAAAATCGGAAGAATATTTTTCATAGTGACCTCCAAAAATCCAGAGTTCTTAACTATTGTGGTGTTTTTCGATGATTTTTATGTTACAAAATCTTTGGGGATTGAACCTTAAATTTTAAGTCGCGCTCACAAAAGCGGATTTGCGGATTTTTGGGTGTAAAATTAAAACAAAAAATGCCGTATTGATTTAATACGGCATTTTTTGAAATATTTTAATATTTTATTTTATATTATCAAAAATGCGGCGTAGCACGCGATTATTCCGAGAGACACCGCGACGCGCACCCAGGTTTTGCGGAATTTCAGATAAACTCCGAAAAGTATGGTCGCCAAAACGCCGAAGAACAGAAGGTTCACCGTTTTCGGGTCTGAAAAGTCGTATATCGCTTTGCCTCCGAAGTACAGCGCGTCCGCAATAAACAAAATCAGGAAGTTGAACACGCAGCTTCCGATTATATTTCCCGCCGCTATGTTATAATTTTTCATTTTAAACAGCGAAACCGAGGAAGCGAGCTCGGGGAGTGAGGTGGCTATGCCCAAAAACAGCGCGCCCGCAAGTCCCGCGCCGAGGTTTAAATGCTCCTCGTCGGCTATTATGTCGGTTATATAGGTTATCACGATGCTGAAGAAAATCAAACCTATCGAGGATATTACAAATCGGAAAACGATTTGACCGAGCGACAGCGAAATTTCCTCGTCGCTTTCGCTTTCCTCGCCGTTGTCCTCCATTGTAAAGCGCACGCTCGCGATATAGAGCAAAAGTATAATTATTGACGTGATATTTATATGCGCTATCTGTATGTTTAAAATTCCGAAGAAATTTAAAATCATAAAAGCGTAAATTATGATTACGATTACAGTGAGCTTAAACTGCGCGTTTGATATTACCGCGTTTTTCAGGTCGCGTATTACGAACATCGAAAGCACTCCTATAATCAGCACATCGAAAAAGTCGCTTCCGAGAATGTTTCCTATGCACAGACCCGGCGAGTCGAGCCACACGACCGAGGATATACTCGTGAAAAGCTCGGGCAGCGAGGTGACAGCGGCGAGCATAACGCCGCCTATGAACGCGCCCGAAAGATTTGTGCTTTTGTCTATCATATCCACATACTGCGCCGCCTTTACCGAAAGCGTCGTAACTATTGCGGCAACCAGCAGATAAAGTACATATATCATTTGTTATACTCCCCTTTAATATATTATGGTTTGCTTATCCCGATTAAATTCTTACCGAAACGCCCTCGCTTTTCAAATATTTTTTCAGGTCGTTTATCTCAATCTCTTTGAAGTGGAACAGCGAAGCCGCCAAAGCCGCGTCCGCTCCTCCGAAGGTCAGAGCGTCTTTGAAATGCTCCATATTTCCCGCGCCGCCCGAAGCAATTACGGGAATGGTGGTGTTGTCCGCCACCGCACGGGTCAGCTCGTTGTCATAGCCCGCTTTGGTGCCGTCTCGGTCCATCGACGTGAGCAGTATCTCGCCCGCGCCGAGACGGTTCGCACGCACCGCCCATTCGAGCGCGTCAATTCCCGTGTCTATGCGACCTCCGTTTACAAATACGTTCCAGCCGCTTTTGTCGTCTCTGAGCTTTGCGTCTATCGCGACGACCACGCACTGACTGCCGAACCTGTCCGCCGCACGGGAGATGAGATTTGGGTCGCGTATCGCCGAGGAGTTTATCGAGATTTTGTCCGCGCCCGCGCCGAGCAGAGAGCGGAAGTCCTCAACGGATTTAATTCCGCCGCCCACCGTGAACGGAATGAACACGGTTTCGGCAACCCTCCGCGCCATATCCACGACGGTGCCGCGCGCCTCGTGGGTCGCCGTTATGTCGAGGAACACAAGCTCGTCTGCACCCGCCTCGTTGTATATTTTTGCGACCTCTACCGGGTCGCCCGCGTCCTTTAAATTGACGAAGTTAACGCCCTTTACGACGCGCCCCGCGTTTATGTCAAGACAGGGAATTATGCGTTTTGCAAACATTATGCGCCGCCTCCCAGCTCAATGAAATTTTGAAGTATCCTAAGCCCGACGTCGCCGCTCTTTTCGGGGTGGAACTGCGTCGCGAATATATTATCCCGCCATACCGCAACGGGTATGCGCTCGCCGTATTCGGTATAAGCCGAAACAACGCTTTCGTCTGCGGGAGCTATGCGGTACGAGTGTACGAAATATACGAACGGGTCGTCTCCGATTTCTTTGAATATAGGGCAGTTTTTGTCGTACTCGAGAGAGTTCCAGCCGATGTGGGGTATTTTAAGCCCGCAGTCTTTAAGGCGCACGTTTTCGCCCGAAAAAATGCCGAGCCCCGCCGCACCTTCGCTCTCCTCGCTCTCGTCAAACAAAAGCTGAAGTCCGAGGCATATTCCGAGAAAGGGCTTTCCGCTGTCTGCCGCGCCGCGCACCGCGTCGGTAAGACCGAGCGTGCCGAGACTTTGCATACAGTTGCCGAACGCGCCCACGCCCGGAAGTATCACCTCGTCCGCCGAGAGTATCTCGGATTTATCCGAGGTAATTCGAGCGTCCGCGCCGAGAAATTCGCACGCCTTTTGCACGCTTCTCAAATTCCCCGCGCCGTAATCAATAATCGCAATCATAATTTCACCGTCCGTCGTTTTTTACGAGAGGTATTGTAACACATATTCCGACATTTCTCAATAGCTTTTTGATTATTTTTGCCAAGTTGACCAAATAAAATATGGACAAACCGAATTGCTTGTGATAAAATAATCTTTGCCAAACAATTTCATATTTTAATAACATATGCTGTAAAATTTAAAATAGTGTGAATACGATTCGCACCGTAGTTTTAATTTGATGATTTCCGCACATTTTACTAAGGTAAAATGTGAACTCTGCCTTAATATTCGTGTGCGGAATTGTTTATGAATATTTGGAATTGTTTGGCGACAATGCGGAGTTGCGCTTTTTACAGTGTGCGGCTTCGCGCCGCACATTTTTTTGTTTTAATTTAATTTCGGGGAGGAAAAACAAATGAAAATGACAGCAAAACTTTTATCGGTGCTCCTTTGCGCGGCTATGCTAATATCGCTTTTGCCGATTACCGTCTCCGCGGCTGTTTTGGGAGACTTGCAGTACGAGGTGAAAGACGACCACGTTGTAATAACGCTCTGCAGAAAGACTGCGACTTCGGTGGATATTCCCGCCCAAATAGACGGCTTGCCCGTAACCGAAATCGGCGGTAGTGCGTTTGAAGAATGCAACTCTCTCAAAAGTGTGACCATACCGAGTAGTGTTACGACCATAGATTACTGGGCATTTGGTAATTGTGATAGCCTTACTAAGATAATAATACCAGAGGGTGTAACTATTATTGACCGTTCTGCGTTTGACAGTTGTGAAAACCTTACGAGTGTGACTTTGCCTAATAGTTTGACGAAAATAGGAGAAACAGCATTTGCATATTGTTATTCTCTTTCCAATATTAAAATTCCGAACAATGTGACAAGTATAGGTTATGAGGCGTTCAATAGATGTGGATATTACAATAATACGAAAAATTGGAAAAACGGGGTATTGTATATAGGCGATTGGCTGATAGATGCCGACGGAGATACAATTCCGTCAAATTATACCATAGCTTCGGGTACAAGAGGTATTGCTGATAATGCTTTTTATCAATGCAAGTGGCTTGAAAGTGTTACTATACCTGATAGTGTGAGCAATATGGGAAGATCTGTGTTTGGGGATTGTATTAATCTTACAAATGTAAATGTACCAAAATTCATAACCAACATAGGAGAGTATGTATTTTATAATTGTCCCTTCCTCACAAGCGTTACGATTCCCGACAACGTTACGAGCATAGGCGCGTACGCGTTTTCTGGTTGTTCTGCACTCACAAGTATAACCATACCGAGAAACGTTACGAGTATAGGTAAGGAGGCATTTTACGGGTGCAACAGTCTTGAACGAGTCGAAATAAGTGATTTAGTGTCTTGGTGCAGTATTGTGTTTGGCGATGCTTACGCCCATCCGTTTTATTCCTCTGAGTCGGTGGACAGAGGAATTTATATAAACGGAAATAAATTGACGGATATAACCATACCGAACGGCGTTACAAGCATAGGCGGTTATGCGTTTTGTGATTGTGTAGGCATTACAAGCGTGACCATGCCGAGCAGTGTTACGAGCATAGGTAGAAGTGCGTTTTCAGGTTGCTATAATCTTGCAACCGTGTATTACAGCGGTAGCGAAGCGCAGTGGGAAAATATCTATATTAATGGTGGCAATTCCGAGTTGGAGAGCGCAACGATACACTATCTCGGCACTGATGAGGGCGACCCGAAGCCGCCCGTCATAGAATATCCGTACACTATAAACGGGCTGTCGCTTGTAAGCGTGAGCGGCGAAGCGCTTACCGCGCCGCCGTCCGATTCGGCGTTTATGGTAAATGTTGAGCTTGAAAAGACAAAGTCGCGCAGCGCGCAGGACTATCTGTTCGTCGCGGTCTATGATACGCGGGGCGCACTTTTGAGCCTCAATTATGTTCGGGCAAATTTCACATACAACAGTGGGCTTGAGTTTGGCTTTTACGTTCCGGCGCAGACAAGAAAAATCGGCTCTATAAAGGCTTTTGTCTGGACTGGGTTTAACACCGAACAGCCGCTTTGCGAGAGCGTTGAAATCAAAAATTGAGGGAACCGACCCAAAAAACCGACGTAAATCGAGTGATTTGCGTCGGTTTTAATATTTTATTAAATTTTATAGGTTTGTTAATCTATTGTAAGCCTACGTTTAATTATTTTTGTGATTATTTTTGATTTTTTGCGGACGTATTGAAAAAAGACGGAGCTTGTGATATAATTCTTATATGTTATTTAAAATAATTATTTGCAGGGGAAGATATTATGAAAGTGTCTGTTATAGGAACCGGAAATATTGCTCATACAATGGCAAGAACGATTGCGGCGACAAGCGAGGCGGAGTTTTACGCGGTCGCGTCAAGAGACCTTGCTTCTGCGGAAAAATTTGCGGCGGAGTTCGGCATACCCGTAGCCTACGGAAGTTATGACGAACTTATTGACGACCCGAACGTCGGGCTTGTGTATATTTCCACAATTCATCCGCTTCACTATCCGATTGCGAAGAAACTGCTCGAAAGAGGGAGAAGCGTTCTGTGCGAAAAGCCTATCACGCTAAACCGCGCTCAGGCGGAGGATCTGTTTAAAACGGCGCGGGAGAACAATGCGTTTATCTGCGAGGCGGTCTGGACAAGATTTTTCCCGTGGGTGGAAAAAATCAAGGAAATTACAGACGGCGGCGAGATAGGCAAGCCGATACTTCTGGACGCGAAGTTCGGGCTTAAAAAGGACTCTCCGAGACTTCACAGACCCGAGCTTGGCGGCGGAGCGTTGTTGGACTTGGGAATTTATAATATTACCGCCGCCGACCTGCTGCTCGGCAGGGATTTTGAAATTGCCGAAACGTCGGCTATTCTGTCCGAGAGCGGAATTGACACCCACAGCTTTACACTGCTGAAATATCCCGACGGCAGGTGCGCGTACCTCTCGAGCAGCGTGGATATGGTTTTGGACAGCAAAGTGAGAGTTTATTGCGACGGCGGATATATTGAAATAGTAGGTCCTTCAAACTGGAAAAGCGTAAAGGTGTTTAGCAGCAAAAGAGAGCTTATCCGTGAAATCACGCCCGAATTTGTTACGGGGTACGAATTTGAGCTTAAGGCTTGTATCGAGGCGATAGAGCGCGGAGAAAAGGAGTGCGCGGAGATACCTCACGATACCACTCTGTTTGTTATGGGCGTTATGGACGAGCTGAGAAAACGCTGGGGCGTTAAATATCCGAACGAATAAAATTTTTAAAAACCGACGTAAATCGAACGATTTGCGCCGGTTTTAATATTTTATTAAATTTGGTATTGCTAAAAATTTTCGGTTGGTATATAATTAAAAATATTATTGTTATGTTTGAGGAGGCATACGATATGATTACCAAGGAGCAGTTAAATTTGCTGTGCGAGCTTTCAAAGCTCCGCATACCCGAAGAAAAATTAGAGGGGTACGCAAAGGAAATGGAGGACATTATCGGTCTGATGGACACTATCGGCGAGTCCGATTTTGAGTATGACCCGATCGATATGTCGAGAGCGGTGCCGTTCGGAGAACTGAGAGACGACGCGGACGAGGTGTTCGGCAATATGAGGGGTATTGTTGAAAATTCGCCCAAGACGCGCGAAAATCAGTTTGTAGTTCCCAAGGTAGTGGATTAGGAGGGCGTCGCGATGAAAACAATAAAAGAATTGAGGGGTATGCTCGACAAAAAAGAGGTTTCCTCGGTCGAGCTTACAAAGGAATACTTAGACAGAGCCGACAGTCTGAACGGCGAGGTCAACGCCTACATCACAATCAGCCGCGACGAGGCGCTCGATGAAGCGGAGCGGGCTGACAAGAAAATTGCGGAGGGCGGCGCGCTCCCTCTCACGGGAATACCGCTCGCCGTAAAGGACAACATCTGCATTGAGGGCGTGAGAACCACCTGCGCCTCGAAGATGCTTGAAAACTTTAAGCCGATTTATAACGCGACCGCCATAGAAAAGCTCAACGAGCAGGGGGCGGTTTATCTCGGCAAGACGAATATGGACGAGTTCGCTATGGGCGGCTCCTCCCAGACCTCGTATTTCGGAGGACCCAAAAATCCTTACGATACCGAGCGCGTTCCCGGCGGCTCGTCGGGAGGAAGTGCGGCGGCTGTCGCGGCGGATATGTGCGCGGCGGCTCTCGGAAGCGATACGGGCGGCTCTATAAGACAGCCGTCGTCGTTCTGCGGCGTTACGGGACTCAAGCCGACCTACGGCACGGTGTCGCGTTACGGTCTGATAGCGTTCGCAAGCTCGCTTGACCAGATAGGACCTATCGCGAACAGCGCGGAGGACTGCGGAATTATTTTAAACGCGATAGCGGGACGCGACAGGCACGACCAGACCTCGCGAGATACCGGAGTTTCGGACTACACCTCGCTGATTGGGGAGAGCGTAAAGGGCAAAAAAATAGCTATGCCCAAGGAGTTTTTCGGCGAGGGCATAGACGACGAGGTAAAGGAGAGCGTGTTTGCGGCGGCGAAGTTCTTTGAGGAAAACGGCGCGGAACTTGTCGAAGTCTCAATCCCGACGCTTAAATACGCGGTTTCGTCATACTATCTCTTGGCGTGTGCCGAAGCGAGCTCCAACCTTGCGAGATACGACGGCGTGAAGTACGGCTATCGCACCGAGGACGCCGAGAGCTTTGACGAACTTATCAAGAGAAGCCGCTACGAGGGCTTCGGGCGCGAGGTGAAGCGGCGCATACTGCTCGGAACATACGCGCTTTCAAGCGGATATTATGACGCTTATTACAAAAAGGCGATGGCTGTCAGACAGCAGTTTATAAAAGAACATAAGTCGATATTTGAAAAGTGCGACGTTATGCTTACGCCGACCGCTCCCACGGTTGCGTACAAGTGTGATGAGAATATTGACGACCCCGTTAAAATGTACCTTGCGGACATTTGCACGGTCACGTCGAATATGGTCGGTATTCCGACCGTCTCGACCCCATGCGGCTACGACAAAAACGGTATGCCGATAGGCGTTTCGATTTCGGCGAACCATTTTGAGGACGCAAAGGTAATACAGTTCGCGGACTGTTTTGAAAAGCAGTTTTCAAAACAAGCCGCGAGAATATGAGGGGGTGGGTCAGATGAGTGAAATTTTTGATACCGTAATAGGACTTGAGGTTCACGCCGAGCTTTTGACAAATTCAAAGGTTTTCTGCACCTGCAGTGCGGAATTCGGCGGCGACCCGAACACGCACATATGCCCCGCCTGCACGGGTCAGCCCGGCGCGCTTCCCGTGATAAATCACAGAGCGGTTGAGTTTGCGGTGAAAGCGGGACTGGCGTTTGACTGCGAGATAAACAGATATTCGAGGTTTGACAGAAAAAATTATTTTTACCCCGATTTGCCCAAGGCATATCAGATTTCCCAGCTTGACCTGCCGCTTTGCATAAACGGCAAGGTGGAGCTTTCGACGGGTACGGTCGTGCGTCTTAACAGGATACATCTCGAGGAGGACGCGGGCAAGCTGACTCACGACGATTACAACGGCGAGAGTCTTGCGGACTACAACAGATGCAGCGTTCCGCTCATTGAAATTGTTACCGAGCCGGATATAAAGTCGGCTGAGGAAGCGGCGGAATTTGTTGCGAAGCTCGGACAATATCTCAAATATCTCGGCGTGTGCGACGCCAAGATGCAGGAGGGCTCAATCCGTGCCGACGTTAACATTTCGCTCAAGCGAAAGGGTGACGAAAAGCTCGGCGAGCGTGCCGAGATAAAAAACCTCAACTCTATGAAGGCGATTACCAGAGCCATAAAGTTTGAGGAGGAGCGTCAGGCGGAGATTATTTTGTCGGGCGGCACGGTGGAGCAGGAGACGAGGCGTTTTGACGACAACCAGGGCAGAACCAAGCCTATGAGAAACAAGGAAAACGCGAACGACTACCGCTATTTCCCCGAACCCGATATTTTGGCGGTCACGTTTACCGACGAGGACATTGAAAAAATCAGGGCGACAATTCCCGCGCTCCCGAAAGAGAGAAAAGAGAAGTATATAAACGAATACAAGATAAGCGAAAACGATGCGGAGGTGCTGACGAGCGAGAAGTATATTTCGGATTTCTTTGACGACACCGTTGCGATATATCCCGAGTACAAAAACGTAGCGAATTTGTTTTTGACCGAGATTATGCGCCGCGTCAAGGAGACCGAGAGCGAGGAGATACCGTTCTCGCCCGAAGATTTCGCCGAGGTCGTCAAAATGGCGGACAAAAATACGGTAAACCGTAACGACGCGAAGGACATAATCCGCACAATGTTCGAGGAGGGCGGCAAGCCCATGGAAATCGCCAAGGCGAAGAATTATCTTGTTGTCGAGGACAACGCCGCGATAGCGGATTTCGTGGAGGCTATGCTTGATGAAAAAGCGGAGCTTCTCGAACAGTATTTTGCGGGAAAACAAAATATTTTCGGCTTCTTTATGGGTCAGGCAACCAAGGGATTGCAGGGCAAGGCGACACCGCGTTCTATCAAAGAATATCTTGAAACTGCAATAGAAAAAAGAAAAAATAAGTAAAAAATTGTTGACATACATTTTCTATTGTGCTATAATGACTGTGTTAATGAAAACAAAGGCGTTTTCGAGGTCGTTCTGGCGGCTCGGAAACGTCTTTTCGTTTTATTGGGAGGGCAATAGAATGGTATTGTTAAACGGAGATGTAAAACCTTATGTCGATATTGATACTCTCAAATCGGCGAAGGAAATCACAATCGACGGATGCGTTCACCGAATTAAGGATATGGGCGCGATAAGCTTCATAATTATAAGAACGGGGCAGTTTCTCGTTCAATGTGTTTATGAGGAAGGCAAGGGCGGCTTTGAGATGCCGCAAATCAAGACGGGCGACAACGTCCGCGTGAGCGGCAGGACAAGGGCTGAAGAACGCGCGGCAAACGGCGTTGAAATCGTTTTGGAGAGCGTGGAGCTTCTCTCGCGTCCCGCGGCGGAATACCCGCTCTCGGTCTTTAAGAGCAAAATGAATTGCAGTATAGAGACCAATCTTGATTACCGAAGCGTCGCTTTGAGAAACGTCAGAGAGAGGAACATCTTTAAAATACAGCAAGGCGTTGCGGACGCGTTCCGTGAATATATGAAAAGTCAGAATTTCACCGAAATCCACACGCCGAAAATAGTGGCTCATGGCGCGGAGGGCGGCGCGAACATCTTTAAGCTGAAATACTTCGGGCAGGACGCGTTTTTGGCGCAAAGCCCGCAGTTTTACAAGCAGACCTGCGTGGCGTTCTTTGACAGAGTTTTTGAGATAGGTCCCGTTTTTAGAGCCGAGAAGCACAACACCACAAGGCATCTCAACGAGTACACGGGTCTGGACTTTGAAATGGGATATATCGACAATATGTATGACGTAATGGCTATGGAAACCGCTATGCTCAAATATATGATGAAGTATCTTGAAGAAAATTACTCGCGTGAGCTTTCGCTGGCGCAGGCGGAGCTTCCTAAAATTGATGAAATTCCGTCAATCACGTTCGACGAGGCGATGGAGATACTGGGCTTTTCCGCTCTCAAGGCAGACCTTGACCCCGACGACGAGGTGAAGCTGTGCGAGTATTCAAAGGAGAAGTACGGAAGTGACTTCATATTTGTTACCCACTTCCCCAAGACAAAGCGCCCGTTCTATGCGATGGACGACAGAGAAAACCCGAAAGCCGCGCTCAGCTTTGATTTGCTGTTTAGGGGACTGGAGATAACCACGGGCGGTCAGCGTATTCACGATTACAACGAGCAGGTCGAAAAGATGGAGAGAATGGGGCTTGACCCAAGCGACTTTTCGTCGTATCTCGACATACACAAGTACGGCATGCCGCCGCACGGGGGATTGGGAATAGGTCTTGAAAGGCTTGTTATGAAGCTTTTAGACCTCAGCAACATCAGGCAGGCGAGTATGTTCCCGCGCGACGCGAACAGGATAACGCCGTAAATTATGAAATAAATTAAAGTTTTAAAATAAATCATTTTGGAAAGGATTGATTTTACTATGGAGGCAAATGTTACCGAACTCTTTGGTTCAAGCGTGTTCAACGAAGCCGTTATGAGGGAAAGACTCCCCAAGGACGTGTACAAATCGCTCAAGCGCACGATTGACAAGAAAGAGCATTTGGAAAGCAGCATCGCGGAGGTCGTTGCAAACGCTATGAAGGAGTGGGCGCTTGAAAAGGGCGCGACACACTATACGCACTGGTTCCAGCCTATGACCGGAATTACCGCGGAAAAGCACGACTCGTTTATTTCGCCGACCTCGGACGGCAGAGTTATTATGGAATTTTCGGGCAAAGAGCTTATAAAGGGCGAGCCCGATGCGTCCTCGTTCCCGTCGGGCGGACTCCGTGCGACGTTTGAGGCGAGAGGCTATACCGCGTGGGACCCCAGCTCTTACGCATTCGTAAAAGAGGACACTCTCTACATACCGACTGTATTTTGCTCATATTCGGGCGAGGTGCTTGACAAGAAAACGCCGCTTCTGCGTTCGATGGACGCTCTTTCGGAGCAGGCGATACGAATTTTGAGAATGTTCGGCAACACGACGTCAAATCAGGTAATCACCACGGTAGGACCCGAGCAGGAATACTTCCTTGTAGACGCAGAGCTCTACAAGCAGAGAAAAGATTTAATCTTCACGGGCAGAACGCTTTTCGGTGCGAAGCCGCCGAAGGGTCAGGAGCTTGAAGACCACTATTTCGGAAACATCAAGGAGCGCGTAAAGAGCTATATGCGCGAGCTGGACGAGGAGCTTTGGAAGCTCGGAATTTCGGCTAAGACCGAGCATAACGAGGTTGCCCCCGCGCAGCACGAGCTTGCCCCGATTTTCGACACCTCGAATGTTGCGAGCGACCACAACCAGCTCACTATGGAACTTATGAAAAAGGTTGCAAAGCGTCACGGACTTGAGTGCCTGCTCCACGAGAAGCCGTTTGCGGGCGTTAACGGAAGCGGAAAGCATAACAACTGGTCGATTTCCACCGACGACGGCAAAAACCTGCTTGATCCCGGCAAAAATCCTGCCGATAATCTCCAGTTTATGACGTTTTTGGCGGCTGTCGTTAAGGCGGTGGACGATTACTCCGTCCTCATCAGACTTTCGGTTGCGACCGCCGGAAACGACCACAGACTCGGTGCGAATGAGGCTCCGCCCGCAATCATTTCAATGTTTGTCGGCGACCAACTCGACGAGGCTATCAACGCAATCAAAAACGACGAGAAGGTAGAGGCGGCAAAGGCGGCTAAGCTCGAAACGGGCGTTGAGATACTTCCCGCATTCCGCAAGGATACGACCGACAGAAACAGAACCTCGCCGTTTGCGTTTACGGGCAACAAGTTTGAGTTCAGAATGGTAGGCTCCGCGCTTAACATTTCGGGCGTAAACATCGTGCTTAACACGGTTGTTGCGGAAACTCTCAGACAGTTCGCGGATGAGCTTTCGGGTGCGGACGACTTTGAAACCGCAGTACGTGCGCTCATTAAAAAGACGTTTAAAGAGCACGAGAGAATTATATTCAACGGCAACAACTATTCGGATGAATGGGTTGAGGAAGCGGAAAGACGCGGCTTGCCTAACCTCAAAACCTCTTACGAGGCTCTGCCGCACTTTGCGGACAAGGAAAATGTGGCTGTATTCGTGAACCACAAGGTATTCTCGGAGGCTGAGGTTGTTTCCCGCTGTGAGATACTTATTGAAAATTATATTAAAGCGCTCAACATCGAGGCTCTCACGATGTCGAGTATGGCAAGGAGAGAGATACTCCCCGCGGTAATCGAGTTTACCGCGAGCATATGCGATGCAATCGCCGCAAAGAAGGCTGTTTCGGACGCGATTGACGTTTCGGCTGAAACAAAGCTCGCCGAAAAGCTCTCTAAGCTGACCGCTTCGGCTTCGGAAAAGATTGACGCGCTCGACAAGGCTCTTGAAAATGTTGACGAGACGGCGGAGGCGGCTAAGCAGGCGGAGTACTACGGCAAAGTGGTTCTCGGCGCTATGGAGGCACTTCGCGCCGACGTTGACGAGCTTGAAACAATGGTTTCTGCGGAGTACTGGCCGATGCCCACATACGCGGAGCTTTTGTTCAACGTATAATTAAGATTTTTGATAAAAGCTGTCGTATAATTACGACAGCTTTTTGTCGTATAATTACGACAGCTTTTTTCTATTGAAATTTTATCCCAAATGTGGTACAATCTATATTATAGCTTATTTATGGTTTGTTTTGACATAAAACATTTAGAGAGGAAGCAGAGTTATGAAGAAGTTTTTAATTATCTGTATGGCGGCGGCGTGCCTTTTCGCGTTTTCCGCGTGCGGCGGCGATAGCGAAGAAAAGAACGCCTCGGCTATCGTCGGAATTTCCCTGCACAGCGACGAGGATACGAGCTGGTACAGGGGCGGCGAGGATTTGAAAAACGGGCTTGCCGAGCTTGGATACGAGGTTATTCTCGAAAACACCGAGGATGATGTAACTCGCCAGATAGCGCAAATAGAGGATATGATTCGCATCGGTGCGTCGGTCATTATAGTATCGCCCACCGAACCGTCGGCACTCGACTCTATTTTGAGCGACGCGCGTGCGGCGGGAATAAAAATAATATCGTTTGACAAGCTGATAACCGACACCGAAAACGTCGATTACTATCTCACCTTCGGCTTTGAGGAGGCGGGACGTTTGCAGGCGGAATACCTTACGAGCGAGTTGGGGCTTGCGGAGGGCAAAACCGCGTCAATCGAAGTATTTTGCGGCAATCCCGACGAGCTTGCGACAAAATCGTTCTACAACGGAGTAATGGATAATTTTTACGGCTATATAAATTCGGGCGCGCTGACTATACCGAGCGGCAGAATTAACATAGAATCAGTTTCTCTCGGCGACGACGATGCGGCACTGGCAAAGGAGAGAATGTCCACGTTTATAGGGCTTGGAATTGAGCCCGACGCGGTGGTGTGTCAGACCGACGGTATAGCGCGCGGAGTAATCGAGGCGTATGACGCGGCGGGTGTGCAGAACTATGATTTTCCGATAATAACGGGTCAGAACGCCGAAACATCCGCGGTAAGCTACATCGCGGACGGCAAGCAGAGAATGACCGTGTTTAAGGACATACGCACCCTTTCAAGCGAAACGGTCAAGGCTGTGGACACGATACTCAAGGGCGGCGAGCCGGTATTCAAGCTGACGGTGAACAACGGAAGCGTCGAAGTGCCGACGTGGACCTGTGAGTCTTCGACCGTTGAAAACTACAACTACAAGAGCAAGCTGATTGACAGCGGGTACTATACCGCCGAGCAGATAGGCGGTCTGCCCGAATAGAAATCGGGTATATCGGGCGGAAAGATTAAAGACTATGGAAAAAATAAACTATCAGCGCAGACTGGATAAAATACTTGAGAATATCGGCGCGACCGGCGATACGCCGTCTCTGCTTCTGCATAGCTGCTGTGCGCCGTGTTCAAGCTATGTGCTTGAATATTTGAGCAAATTTTTCAGGATTACGGTGTTTTATTACAACCCCAACATATATCCCGAGAGTGAATACGAAAAAAGAGTGGCTGAGCAGGAACGGCTCATAGACGAGTTACCTGCCGAAAACCCCGTGGCATTTATAGCAGAGGGATATGACCACGGCGAATTTTTGAGTATTGCTTCGGGGCTGGAGGACGCTTTAGAGGGCGGCGAGAGGTGCTTTAAATGCTATGAGCTCAGACTCAGGCGCGCCGCTCGGCTCGCCAAGGCGGGAGGCTTTGATTATTTTACCACCACGCTCTCAATAAGTCCGCTTAAGAACGCGCAGAAGCTGAACGAGATAGCGGAGAGGATAGCGGCTGAGTACGGCGTTCCGGCACTGCCCGCCGACTTTAAGAAGCGGGAGGGCTACAAGCGTTCGATAGAGTTGTCGAATAAATACGGGCTTTACAGGCAGAACTACTGCGGCTGTGAGTTTTCAAAAAGAGATTAAAAAAATACGGAGGACAGAGATGAACAATTACAAACGTGAATTTATTGAATTTATGATGGAGTCGGATGTGCTGCGCTTCGGTGATTTTGTGACCAAGAGCGGACGCAACACCCCTTATTTTGTGAACACGGGGAACTACAAGACCGGCAAACAGATAGCAAAGCTCGGCGAATTTTACGCGGAGCTTGTCAACCAAACGGTGGGCGGCGACTTTGAATGTATGTTCGGACCCGCGTACAAGGGAATACCGCTTGCGACGACGACCGCGGCGGCGCTCTACAACAAATTCGGGATTGACCGCGGCTACTTTTTTAACCGCAAAGAAGAAAAGGACCACGGCGAGGGCGGTTCTCTTGTCGGTTGTAAGCCCAAGGATGGCGACCGCGTTATAGTTATCGAGGACGTCATTACAGCCGGAACGGCTGTGCGCGAGACTATGCCGATTTTAAAGAGCGCGGCTAAGGTTTCGGTTGAGCATATGTTTATCTCGGTAAACCGATGCGAGTATGGCAAGAACCCGGAAAAGACCACGGTTTCGGAGGTTATGGATGAATTCGGAATAAAGGTTCACTCGATTGTCACCGTTGAGGATATTCACGAATATCTGAAAGAGAGCGGGGAGTATTCGGACGTGCTTCGACATATGGAGGAGTATATGAAAAAGTACTGCGTGATACAGGGCATATAAAATTGAATTTTTGTATGTCTCAAGAGGTGATTTTTTGAGGAATATAGTTTTCTTTGACATTGACGGAACGCTTGTTTCGGACGACGGCGCTCATACCTTTCCCGAAAGCGCGAAGTCGGCTATCGCGGCGGCGCGAGAGAACGGACATCTTATGTATATCAATACGGGGCGCACTATTGTAAACATAGAGCGCGAGCTTATCGACGTCGGCTTTGACGGCTTCGTGTGCGGCTGCGGAACGTATGTGAAATGCGGCGACGAGGTACTGCTCGGCTACACGCTTGACAAAAAGCTGTGCGCCGACACCGCGCGTCTTATTCGTGAGTGTGATATAATCCCGCTTTATGAGCGGTATGATACGTTTTTCCTTGACGAAAAGGCGCGCGAAAACAAGCGTCTGCACGATTTGCGTATGTGGCATATACAGAACAATATCGCGGCGAACACGTCCATCGACTTTGATGAGTTCAGCTTTGACAAGTTTGTTGCGTGGTATGATGATAAAAGCGATATAGAGCGGTTCAGGCGCGAGCTTGACGACAGCCTCGATTACATAGACCGAGGCGTGGGCTTTTGCGAAATAGTATCCAAAAAATATTCAAAGGGTACGGGTGTCGATATGGTGCTGAAGCACGAGAAAATCCCGCGCGAAAATTCCTACGCGATAGGCGACAGTATGAACGACTTGCCTATGCTGGAGGCGGTGAACCACAGCATAGCGATGGGGAACGGCGGAGTTTTACATAATTATGTTTCATTTGTCACAAAGGATGTCTTGGGCGGCGGAATAAAGTATGCGCTGGAGCATTTCGGAATGATTTGACGACTGCGCGGATAGGAGTGATTGATTTGACGGTTTTTAAGGGCGTGAGAAGCGTCTGGCTTAATCATATTGTGGCGGTGCTTATTGCGCTTATTTGCTCAATCCCGTTTTCGTATATAAGCAGGCTGATACCCACGATTTACAGTTCAATAATGCTGTTTATCTACGTCGCGATAATATACTCGTCGGGCTGGAATATCGGCAAGAAGGACTCGCGCAGGATACCCGGCTATTACCCGAATGTAAAACGCGCTGTCATAATTGCCCTTGTGTCAACGTCAATAACCGTCGCTCTGCTTATATTTCGCGTCATAGCCCCGTATATTTTTGACAGGGTATATGTCGCAAATCCCCTGAACGGCTCACAGCTCGAGCTTGCGGACTCCGGCGGTATGATTGCCGCAAATGTTTTGTACAGACTGTGGCTCTATCCGTGTGCCGGATTTATGCCGGACGGCAACTTTACCGCTTATGTGTTAATGGGGCTTATAATTCCCGTATTTGTTCCGCTGGGCTATATCGTGGGACTCAGGCGGTTCAGCGTGATTGAAAAATTTTATCCCAAGCTGATATATAAGCCGAAGGACAAAGACGAAAACAGCGGCGGCAATAAGTAATAAAAAATAAAACCGTTTCATATTTTTTATATGAAACGGTATTTTTTTGCAGTTCTACAAAAAGGAGCTTTAAACTATGTTTTTTACCATAAAACGGCGTACAATAACGGCAGTCCTTATTGCGGCGGTGCTTGCGGCGGGAGCGGGCGCGTTGGCGTGGACTGCGGCACACCAAGATGCGCCGGTGTTTGCCCTGCCGTCCGCAAACCGCGTTGTGCTGATTGACGCAGGTCACGGAGGACGCGATGCGGGCGCATCGGACAACGGAGTTATAGAAAAGGAAATAAACCTTAAAATAGCGCTAAAGCTACAGGAATATATTGAGCAAAGCGGCGGCGTTGCAGTTTTGACGCGCGACGAGGACGAGTCCACCGAGGACCCGAGCGTCAAGAACGGCGGCTCTTACAAAAAATCGGACTTGACCGCCCGCGTCGAGGCGGCAAAGGAGAACAAGGCGGATATTTATGTCAGCATACATATGAATAAGTTTAATTTGAGCAGCCGCGGCGCGCAGGTGTTTTACTCGGGCAACGACGACAAAAGCCGCATACTCGGCGAGATAATACAGCAGTCGCTTAAAGATGTTTTGCAGGACGGCAACACCCGCTCGGCAAAAAAGTCGGGCAGCAGTATATTTGTCCTGAAAAACGCAACAGTTCCCGCCGTTCTGGTGGAGTGCGGCTTCCTTTCAAATAAGGAGGAAGCGCGGCTTTTGGCTGACGACGCTTATCAGGCAAAGGTTGCGTGGGCGATATATCTCGGTATCACAAAATATTTTGCGGAAAATTGACGGCTTTTTATATCGTAATCTCAAATAAGGCGGCTCGAGCCGCCTTATTTTTTGATAGTATTAAGAAGGGATTGACAAATGCGTATTTTATACGTATAATAAATACGAGGTGAGAAAAACGAAACGAACGGATTTGATAAAACTGCTTGAACGGAACGGGTGGTATTTAAAAAGAAACGGAAGCGGGCATGATATATATACTAACGGAGCGGATAAAGAGACAATACCTCGGCACAGAGAGATAAAAGAAAATTTGGCGAAGGCGATAATCAAAAGAAGAGGACTGAAATAGCGAGCGAGTTTTAACTTTTGAATATTTTTATATGGAGGATTACTATGAAAAATTCATATCCGATTATTTTAATACGTGAGGACAAGGGGTTTACGGTATATATTCCCGATTTTGACATCAATACGCAAGGCGACGATTTGACCGAAGCCATTGAGATGGCGCGTGACGCGATAGGACTGATGGGCATTGATATGCAGGACGATAACGAGACTCTGCCGTCTCCGAGTGTGATAAGTGATATTAAGCTGAAAAGCGGGGAAATATCATCTTTGGTTGACGTGGACTTTGATGAGTACAGAAGGAAACACGAGATGCGGAGTGTAAAAAAGAACTGCACTATTCCGGGGTGGTTAAGCTACGAAGCCGAAAAAAGCAATATTAACTTCTCGGCGGTTTTGCAGGAGGCGTTAATGGAGCGTTTGCATATTACAAAATAAAGATAAAATCTGCGCGGTAAAATTTTTGCCGCGCAGATTTTCGAAAAGTCGATACGCATTGAGACGAAAATATGCGTATTTTAAATTATTTTCGGGCAAAATTCGGCAATCGGACATTCGGCGCAGTTGGGTCTGCGCGCATCGCAGTAAGCTCTGCCGTGATGAACGAGCATATGGCAAAAGCTGCCCCAATTCTCTTTCGGTATGATTTTCATAAGGTCAAGCTCTATCTTATACGGGTCTTTGTTCACCGTAAAGCCCATACGGTTAGATAGACGGGTCGCGTGGGTGTCAACCACGACGCCGGGTATGCCGAACGCGTCGCCGAGCACCAGATTTGCGGTTTTGCGGCCGACACCGGGCAGCTTTAAAAGCTCCTCCATACTTTGCGGCACCTCTCCGCCGAAGTCGTTTATCAGCATACGGCAGCAGCCGATTATATTTTTCGCCTTGTTTCTGAAAAATCCCGTGGATTTGATGTCGTTTTGCAGTTCAAGCTCGTCGGCGTTCGCAAACGCGTAAACGTCGGGGTATTTTTTGTAAAGAGCAGGCGTGACGAGATTTACGCGCGCGTCGGTACATTGAGCCGCAAGCTGGGTCGCAATCAAAAGCTGGAGCGGGTCCTTGTATTCAAGGGTACACTCGCCCCTGCCGTATATATCCTTAAAAACGTCATAAATTTTTTCGGCGCGTTTCTGCTTTGATTTAAGCGACTCTCTCATATCCGACCACCCTTTTTAAAATTTTTAATAATTACTATTGCCAAAACACGACAAAAACAGTATAATATAAAATATTGAAAAAGTAAAGCATTATGCTAAAGCAAAGGAGAATAAAAATGTACTCATTTGATTATGTCAGCAAAACAGACCCCGAAATTGCCGAGGCGATACAGAATGAATTGAACAGACAGCGAAATAAGATTGAGCTTATTGCGTCGGAAAACTTTGTAAGCCCTGCGGTTATGGCGGCTATGGGTTCCCCGCTCACCAATAAGTATGCGGAGGGTTATCCCGGCAAGAGATATTACGGCGGATGCGAATATGTTGACGTCGTTGAGGATTTGGCGAGAGAGCGCGCAAAGAAGCTGTTTGGCGCGGAGTTCGCCAACGTACAGCCCCACTCGGGCGCGTCGGCTAATCTCGCGGTATTTTTTGCGGCTATGGAGCCGGGCGATACGTATCTCGGAATGAACCTTGCTCACGGCGGACACCTCAGCCACGGAAGCCCAGTTAACATTTCGGGTAAGTATTTTAACGTCGTCCCCTACGGCGTTGACGACGAAACTCAGAGAATAGACTATGACGCTCTCGAAAAGCTCGCGCTGGAAAATAAGCCGAAGCTAATCTTGGCTGGCGCGAGCGCGTATGCGCGTGAGATAGATTTTAAAAAGTTCAGAGAAATTGCAGACGAGGTGGGCGCGTATCTTATGGTGGATATGGCGCATATTGCGGGACTTGTCGCGGCAGGACTTCATCCCTCGCCTGTTCCGTATGCCGATTTTGTTACGACTACCACGCACAAAACGCTCAGAGGTCCCCGCGGCGGTATGATTTTGTGCAAGGAAAAGTACGGCGCGATGATAAACAAGGCGGTGTTCCCCGGAAATCAGGGCGGCCCGCTTATGCACGTTATCGCGGCTAAGGCGGTTTGCTTCAAAGAGGCTTTGTCACCCGAGTTCAAGGTTTATATGACGCAGGTCAAGAACAACGCGAAGGCGCTGTCCGATGCGCTTATCGCAAACGGTATTGACATTGTTTCGGGCGGCACCGACAACCACCTTATGCTGGTTGACCTTACCAAAACGGGCAAGACGGGCAAAGAAGTTGAGCATTGTCTTGACGAGATTGGAATTACCGCGAACAAGAACACCATTCCGAACGACCCGCAAAGTCCGTTTGTCACAAGCGGCATAAGACTCGGAACTCCCGCAGTCACCACGCGTGGAATGAAAGAGGAGGATATGGCGGAAATCGCCGCTCTTATCACAATGGTTATAAAGGATTTTGAAGGTAACAAGGAGGAAGCGGCAAAGAGAGTAAAGGCTCTTTGCGCGAAGTATCCGCTTTATGAATAATCAGGGCAGAGATATACCTCTCGCCGACCGCATAAGACCCGCAGCCTTGGATGAGGTTGCGGGTCAAAAACACATACTCGGCGAGGGCAAAATTTTACGAAAAATTATAGAGAGCGGCAGAATACCGAATATGATATTTTACGGTCCTGCCGGTACGGGCAAGACCACGGTCGCAAATATTGCCGCAAAGGCGAGCGGTCGGACACTTTATAAGCTGAACGCGACGAGCGCGTCGGTAAAGGACATAAAAGAAATCATAAACGACTGCGACAGCCTTATCGGTCAGAACGGTATACTTTTGTACCTCGACGAGATACAAAACTTCAACAAAAAGCAACAGCAATCCCTGCTCGAATACACCGAAAACGGCAAGATAACATTGATTGCAAGCACGACCGAAAATCCGTATTTTTATGTTTACAACGCGATACTGAGCCGAAGCACGGTGTTTGAGTTTAAACAGCTCGGAGCGGAGGATATAACCGAGGTTTTGGAGCGTGCGCTCGAAATTTTGTCGCGCGAGGATCTTGGCGGTGCGAGAATTTCGGCAGAAGAAAACGTACTGCGCCATATCTCCGAAAAGTCAGACGGAGACGTCAGAAAAGCGCTTACCGCGCTTGAAATGGCGGTTTTATATTCTGCTCCGTCCCCCGACGGCGGGGTTGACATAACTATGGAAATGGCGGAACAATGCACGCAGAAGCACGCGTTTAAGTATGACAAAAACGGCGACAGCCACTACGATATAATAAGTGCGCTTCAAAAGTCGATACGCGGTTCCGACCCGAACGCGGCGGTGCATTATCTCGCAAGACTTGTCGCCGCCGACGATTTGCCTATCATATGCCGCAGGCTTTTGGTTATCGCGGCGGAGGACGTGGGACTGGCATACCCTATGGCTATACCGATTGTAAAGGCGTGCGTCGACAGTGCGCTTCAGCTCGGTTTTCCCGAGGCGCGCATACCGCTTGCGGACGCGGCGGTGCTGCTTGCGACCGCCCCGAAGTCCAATTCGGGATATAACGCGATAAATGCCGCGCTCTCGGATTTGCAGAGCCGCGATACGGGAGAAATACCGCGTCAGCTCCAGAACAAGCATTACGACGGAAGCGGCAACGAGGTGGTCGGACAGAATTATCTGTATCCGCACAGCTACCCGAACCATTATGTCGAGCAGCAGTATTTGCCCGATAACATAAAGGATGCCAAGTACTATGTGTTCGGAGAAAACAAAACCGAGCAGGCGGCAAAAGAGTATTGGGACAGAATAAAAGGAAAGAAAAAATAGAAAATATAATTTTGGGAGAGAGACAGGTTGGAGAAAAAGAGAAATTCATTTGGAGGTTCTCTCGGTTTTGTGCTTGCCGCCGCGGGAAGTGCGGTAGGTCTGGGCAACATATGGAGATTTCCGTATCTGGCAGCAAAGGACGACGGCGGTCTGTTTTTGGTAATATATCTGATTTTGGCTTTGACGTTCGGCTTTACTTTGCTCACAAGTGAAATTGCCATAGGCAGAAAAACCAAGCAGAGCGCGCTTACGGCTTACGGTAAGGTTAGTAAAAATTGGGGCTTTATCGGGATTATTGCGTGTTTGGTGCCTTTGCTGATTATGCCGTACTACTGCGCGATAGGCGGCTGGGTGGTAAAGTATTTGATTGGATATGTTTCGGGAGCGGGGACTGCCATGGCGGACACCGGCTACTTTACCTCTTATATTTCGGGAGTCTGGGAGCCTATCGTTCTTATGCTGGCGTTCCTTTTTGTCACCTCGTTTATTGTCGCACGCGGAGTAAACAAGGGCATTGAGGCATCGTCCAAAATAATTATGCCGATACTTTTGTTGCTCGTCATAGGAATAGCGATATTCTCAATCACCATAAGCCATACCGACGCCGACGGCACTACCCGAACGGGTCTTGACGGCTTGAAGGTGTACGTGGTGCCAAACCTTGAGGGGCTTACGATAAAGACGCTGTTCTCTGTCATAGTGGACGCGATGGGTCAGCTGTTCTTCAGCCTCAGCGTTGCGATGGGAATAATGATTGCGTATGGCTCATATGTAAAGGATGACGACAATCTTGTTAAGTCTATCAATCAAATCGAGCTGTTTGATACCATTGTGGCTTTTCTGGCGGGAGTAATGATTATCCCAGCGGTATATACGTTTATGGGAAGGGAAGGAATGGCTTCCTCGGGTCCGAGCCTTATGTTCATATCTCTGCCTAAGGTGTTCCGGGCTATGGGCAGGATTGGTCCCATAATAGGATTTTCATTCTTTGCCATGGTGCTTTTTGCGGCTCTGACAAGCGCGGTTTCGATTATGGAGGCTATAGTGTCGAGCTTTATGGATAAGTTCGGCATATCGAGAATTAAAGCCGTAATTCTTGAGGCTGTAATCGCTCTGATTTTCGGAACGGCGGTCTGCCTCGGTTACAACAAATTGTACTTTGACGTGACGCTCCCCAACGGAACGCAGGGTCAAATCCTCGATATTATGGACTATCTCAGCAACAACTGCCTTATGCCTTTGGTTGCGATAGGCACGTGTATTTTGATAGGCTGGATTGCAAAACCGAAATATGTAATAGACGAAGTGGAAAAAACGGGCTGCAAATTTTCCCGAAAATGGCTTTATATTGTTATGATTAAAGTAATTGCACCCATTTTGCTGATTATACTTCTGCTTAAATCGTTAGGTATTTTCACACTGATTTAACGGATTTTCAAAAAATCGCGGCGGCATTTTTTGTGCCGCCGCACCTTTTTTGAAAAATTTTGAAAAATTTTTCAAAAAAGGTATTGACACATTATAATTCCTGTGGTATTATCTATAACATATTAAATACATATGTTTTATAAGTTATTATTTGCGGAAGGTGATGGATATGAAAACGGAACATATCTTTAATATGTTTGACAGCCGAATGTGCGGGATATTCCAAGGTTAAGTATTAAAAAATAAAATTAAAAAATTAAGAAAAGAGGAATATTAAAATGTCAAATATAAAAGATACTTCAAAATGGTCGTTTGAAACAAAGCAGTTACATATAGGTCAGGAGAACCCCGATCCCGCGAGCGATGCGAGAGCGGTGCCGATATATCAGACAACGTCTTACGTATTTAAGAACTCGGCTCACGCGGCGGCTCGTTTCGGTCTTGCAGACGCGGGCAATATTTACGGCAGACTGACGAACTCCACGCAGGACGTTCTGGAAAAGAGGATTGCGGCTTTGGAAGGCGGCGTTGCGGCTCTGGCGGTTTCGTCGGGCGCGGCGGCGATAACCTACACGATAGAAAATCTGGCGCAGAAGGGCGACAACATAGTTTCGCAGAAAACCATTTACGGCGGCTCGTACAATCTGCTCGCGCATACGCTCCCTCAATACGGAATAAGCACGACGTTTGTGGATATTCACAATCTCGACGAGGTTAAGGCGGCGATAAATCAAAATACCAAGGCGATTTTCATTGAGGCTCTCGGAAATCCGAACAGCGATATTCCCGATGTGGACGCTTTGGCTGAGATAGCCCACGCGAACAAAATACCGCTGGTTATCGACTCGACATTTGCTACGCCGTACCTTTTCAGACCGATTGAGCACGGCGCGGATATAGTGGTTCACTCCGCGACCAAATTTCTCGGCGGACACGGTACGACGCTCGGCGGCGTTATAGTTGACAGCGGAAAGTTTGACTGGGAGGCGAGCGGAAAGTTCCCGTCCATAGTAGACCCCAACCCGAGCTATCACGGCGTTTCGTTTACAAAGGCGGTAGGCGCGGCGGCGTTTGTCACCAAAATACGTGCGATACTGCTCCGCGACACCGGCGCGACACTCTCGCCGTTTAACGCGTTTTTGCTCCTTCAGGGCGTGGAAACCCTCTCGCTCAGAGTGGAGCGTCACGCAGAGAACACCAAGAAGGTGCTTGAGTATCTGTCGAACCACCCGAAGGTTGAAAAGGTAAACCATCCCGCTCTGCCCGACCACTCCGACCACGCTCTTTATGAGAAATATTATCCGAACGGCGGCGGCTCGATATTTACCTTTGAAATCAAGGGAGGACAGGAGGAAGCGCACAGATTTATCGACAGCCTTCAGATTTTCTCACTGCTCGCAAACGTAGCCGACGTTAAGTCGCTTGTAATTCACCCCGCGACCACCACTCACTCGCAGTGCAGTGAGTCGGAGCTTGCGGAGCAGGGAATTAAGCCCAACACCATAAGACTTTCTGTCGGAACCGAAAACATAAACGACATTATAGCCGATCTCGCGCAGGCGTTTGACGCGTAAAAAGTAAGCCATCCATATGTTTTTCAAATATTTTGCCTTACCATTACAACGACCCGTAAATTTTTACGGGTCGTTGTAATATTATTAAAAAATTTAATATTTTTTCCTTTTTTTGAATACAATAGAACAACAGACAATTTCGGAAAAAAGGAATGAGTATGATGAGCGTTGTAAAAAAGATTGATTGGAAAGCGTTGATTATAAGCCTTTTGGTGAGCTTTGGCGTTGCGGGGCTGTCGGCGTTTCTGACGAATAAGAATATGGACATATACAAAGACCTTGTTCAGCCGCCGCTCGCGCCTCCGGGAATAGTGTTTCCGATAGTGTGGACGATCTTGTTCACTCTTATGGGAATATCCGCGTATATGGTCTATAAGTCGGGCGGAGAAAAAATCGGCAGTGCGCTCGCAATCTACGGCGTACAGCTTGTGTTCAATTTTTTCTGGAGCATAATATTCTTTAACATAAGGAACTATCTGTTCGCTTTTATATGGCTCATTATATTGATAGGGCTGATTGCCGCAATGATAATAAGGTTTTACGACATCAACAAGGCGGCGGGACTTCTGCAAATTCCGTACCTTTTGTGGGTGCTGTTCGCGGGCTATCTGAATTTGGCGATTTTCCTTTTGAACTGATTTATAAGGTTAACATAAAACCGTTTCCGAGAATATTCGGAAACGGTTTTGCTTGTTTTTGGTGTGGGAGGAGTGACTACATCTCCCGAACCGGTTTAAATTACATAAGCTCGCATACGTTTTTGGTGTACTCGATGGGGTCTTCTATGGGCAGTCCCTCTATCAGTCTTGCCTGATTGTAGAGAATATCCGCATACTTTCCGAGCTTTTCGGTATTGTTTTCCGCAAAGACGGTTTTGAGCTTTTCAAATACGGGATGAGAAGCGTTAAGCTCCAAAATTTTGTCGCTTACGGGCTTTTCTCCGTTGTTGGGCATTGACGCAAGTATTTTTTCCATTTCTATTGACAGCGGTCCGTCGCTCGACAGGCAGACGGGATGCTCGTTGAGGCGCGTAGAGATTTTTACCTCTTTTACCTTGCCTTTGAGGGCTTCCTTCATCGCGTCGAGCAACTCGCGGCTCTCTTTACCCGCGTCCTCCGCGGCTTTCTTCTCCTCCTCGGACTCAAGTTCCAAATCTCCGCTGTTGATGTTTCTGAAGTGCTTTTCCGCATATTCGTGGAGCACTTGAAGGCAAAATTCGTCCACGTCCTCGGTGAGCAAGAGTAAATCGCAGCCCTTGGAGAGCACGGTCTCGGCGGCGGGCAACTTTTCAAGATGTTCTGTGCTGTCTCCCGCGGCATAGTAGATGTACTTCTGCTCGTCCTTCATATTCTTTACGTATTCGTCAAGCGTTATGAGCTTTTTCTCACGCGCCGAATAGAACAACAGAAGCTCCTGCAAATTCTTACTGTCCTGACCGTACATATTGTAACAGCCGAATTTTATCTGCCTGCCAAAGTTTTTCCAGAAGGACTCATACTTTTCACGCTCGTTGTCTTTGAGCGAAACAAGCTCGTTTTTGATTTTCTTTTCGAGGTTTTTGCGTATTGTGAGGAGCTGTCTGTCGTGCTGGAGCATTTCGCGCGATATGTTGAGCGACAAATCCTGACTGTCCACAACACCCTTTACAAAGCTGAAGTAATCGGGGAGCAAGTCAGCGCACTTTTCCATAATCATTACGCCCGACGCGTATAATTGCAGACCCTTTTCGTATTCCTTGGTATAGTAGTCATAGGGAGCGTGAGAGGGTATGAAAAGCAGAGAGTTGTAGCTTATCGCGCCCTCGACATTTGAAACTATCACGGCGGACGGGTCGGAGTAGTCCATAAACCTGTCTTTGTAGAAGTTGTTGTATTCCTCGTCGGTAACGTCCTTTTTGTTTCGCTTCCAAAGAGGTATCATACTGTTTAAGGTTTCAAGCTCGGTATATGTTTCGTACTCCGGCTTGTAGTCCTCGCCCGCGTCGGCGGGTCTTTCCTTTTGTCTGCTCTTTTGGCGGTACATATTTATCGGGTAACGCACATAGTCGCTGTATTTTTTGACGATGCCTACAATTCGGTATTCGTCCAAAAACTCGCTGTATGTCTCGCTTTCGGTGTCGTCTTTTATCGTCATAATTATGTCGGTTCCGACGCTTTCCTTTTCGGTTTTGGTTATGGTATAGCCGTCCGCGCCCGAGCTTTCCCATTTCCACGCCTCGTCGGAGCCGTATGCGCGGCTTATGACGGTTACCTTGGACGCGACCATAAACGCCGAGTAAAATCCCACGCCGAACTGACCTATTATATCTATCTCGTCGGATTTGTTGCCGCCGTTTGCGGTCTTGAAGTCGAGACTTCCGCTTCTTGCGATGGTTCCGAGGTTGCTCTCAAGTTCTTCGGCGGTCATACCTATTCCGTTGTCGGAAAGGGTTATGGTCTTCGCGTCGGGGTCGAGAGTTATGAGAATTTTGAAATCACTTTTTGAAATTTGCGAGCTGTTGTCGGTCAGACTCTTAAAATATAATTTGTCTATCGCGTCGCTGGCGTTGCTGATAAGCTCTCTTAAAAATATCTCCTTATTTGTATAAATAGAGTTTATCATCAAATCCATCAACTTTTTGCTTTCTGTTTTAAATTGCTTTTTTGCCATATTTTGTCATTCTCCTTAGTTCATATTAAAATATGATTTTATAATTCTGCAAATAAAAAAGCCGCCCGTCTTGCAGCAAAGCGGGCAAAACGGCAGAAAAACTATTTTCCCATTTTTTTCTTTATGCGTCCGAGCGCATTGTCGACCGATTTAACGGTCCTGCCGAGCGCTTTTGCGATTTGTGCGTAAGAACAGCCGTCCAGGTATAGCTTTAAAACCTGTTTTTCGAGAGAACTCAGCTCCGCGTCGAGCCTTAAGTCGAGGGTTTGCATCTGCTCCTTTTTAAGCATAACGTCCTCGGGGCTGAGAGTCATATATTCGGATATGGTGTCGATAAGCGTCTGATCCGAGTTGTCGTCAAAGCTCGGCTTGCTGAGGGAGATATAGCTGTTGAGGGGCATATGCTTGCGACGCGTGGACGCCTTCACAGCCGATATTACCTGCCTCTTTACGCAAAGCTCCGCAAAGGAGGCAAACGACACGTTTTTATCGCCGTCAAAATCGCGTATAGCCTTAAAAAGACCTATCATACCCTCCTGTAGCATATCGTCTCTGTCCGCTCCCGCCAAAAAATAAGTTTTGGTTTTGGAAAGAACGAGATTTTTGTATTTGGAGAGCAGATATTCGGTCGCCGCGGGTTCTCCCGAGCGAGAAAGCTCCACAATGCTCTCGTCGGACATATCGTCGTATTTGCAAGCCATTGTGAAGCCTCCTTCGCTCACGTCCGCGATTTTGCGGACGTTTTATTTAATTTGATTATTTAACCAGCGCGGCTGTTTCACGCGCAATCATAAGCTCCTCGTTTGTCGGAATAATCAGAACCTTGACCTTTGAGTCGGGAGTGCTTATCTCCACCTTCTGACCTCTGAGCTTGTTCTTTTCGGGGTCGATTTTTATTCCGAGGAATTCGGTTCCCTCAAGAACTCCGCGTCTTACGTCGCCCGAATTTTCGCCTACGCCGGCGGTAAATACGATAGCGTCAAGTCCGCCCATCGCAACGGCGTACTCGCCTATGCACTTTTTAACGCTGTACATAAACATTTCCAGAGCCAGAGCCGCTCTTTCGTTGCCGCTCTCTGCCGCCGCCTGCAAGTCTCTGAAGTCGCTGCTGACTCCCGATACGCCGAGCACGCCCGACTCCTTGTTGAGCAGATTGTCCACCTTTTCCAGACTCATATGCTCGCTGTCGGCTATAAACTTAACGATTGCGGGGTCGATGTCGCCCGAACGGGTGCCCATGACAACGCCCGCCAGCGGAGTAAATCCCATAGACGTATCTACCGACTTGCCGCCGTCAACCGCCGTTATGCTTGAGCCGTTGCCCAGGTGACAGGTTATGATTTTCAGCTCCTCGATAGGCTTTCCGAGCATTTCAGCCGCCTGCGACGAAACGTATTTATGAGATGTGCCGTGGAAGCCGTAGCGTCTGATTTTATCGTTCTGATAAAGCTCATAGGGGAGCGCGTACATAAACGCTTTGGGGGGCATAGTCTGATGAAACGCCGTATCGAACACCGCAACCTGCGGAACGCCGGGCATCGACTTTTCGCAAGCCTCGACGCCTATAATGTTGGGCGGATTGTGGAGCGGGGCAAGCGGGATGCACTCCTCGATTGCCTTTTTAACGGCATCGTCGATTACAACCGACTTGCTGAACGCCTCGCCGCCGTGGACAACTCTGTGACCCACAGCCGAAATTTCGCTCATATCCGCTATAACGCCGTACTCCTTGTCGGTAAGAGCTTCCAGAACCAGCTTTATCGCGTCCGAATGGTCTTTCATCGGTTTCTCGATAATAACCTCGTCCTTGCCCTCGGGGCTGTGCTTGAGGCGTGAGCCGTCAATTCCTATTCTTTCGCACAAGCCCTTTGCCAAAACCTCCTCGGTTTCAATATCAATAAGCTGATATTTGAGGGAGGAGCTTCCTGCATTGATGACCAAAATTTTCATTTTCACAAACTTCCTTCCATATATTTAATTTGCTTTGATATTTGATTTGCTTCAGCTTGATTTATGTATGAATTAAAGCTGTGCCTGAACGCAGGTGATTGCCACAACGCCCTCTATGTCCTCCGAGCTGCAGCCTCTCGACAGGTCGTTGACGGGCTTCGCCATACCCTGAGTAACGGGACCGTATGCCTCAGCCTTTGCAAGACGCTGAACGAGCTTGTAGCCGATGTTGCCCGCGTCGAGGTTGGGGAATACAAGCACGTTAGCCTTGCCCGCAACCTTGCTCTCGGGAGCTTTGAGCTGACCTACTTCGGGGACGAGAGCCGCGTCGAGCTGAAGTTCGCCGTCAAGACTGAGGTCGGGAGCAAGCTCTTTTGCAATCTTGGTCGCGTTCTGTACCTTTTCAACGTGTTCGCTCTTGGCGCTTCCGTATGACGAATACGACAGCATAGCAACTCTCGGCTCCGCGCCTATGAGAGATTTGAACGACTGAGCGGACGACAGCGCGATCTGCGCGAGAGCTTCCGAGTCGGGATACTCGTTAAGTCCGCAGTCGGCAAATACAAATGTGCCGTTTTCGCCCAGTTCGCAGTTCGGAACTATAACAACGAAGAAGGAAGAAACTACCTTTGTGCCGGGAGCGGTCTTTAAAATCTGGAGCGACGGTCTTAAAACGTTCGCGGTAGCGTTTATGGCGCCCGCAACCATACCGTCCGCCATACCGGTCTTAACCAGCATAACGCCGAAGTAGAGCGGATTTTTCATTGTTTCGAGAGCCTTTTCGGGGGTCATTCCCTTGGCTTTTCTCATCTCGTAGAACAAATCCGCAAATTCGCCGAGCTTATCACTGCTCTCGGGGCTGATGATTTTCGCACCGCTCAGGTCGAGACCGTTTGCAACCTGCTTGATTTTCTGCTCGTCTCCGAGCAAAATCAGATTTGCGAATCCGTCTCTTAAGATGCCTGCCGCCGCCTTGACGGTCCTCGGCTCCTCGCCCTCGGCGAGAACGATTGTCTTCTTGTTGCTCTTTGCCTGTGCCTTAATTTTGTCGATAAACTTTTCCATATCCTATACCACCTCAAAAAATTAAATTTCAACATTTACCATTATACACCTTTTATATTTTTTAGACAAGAGTTATTTTAAAAATTTTAATAAGAAACAAAAGCCCGCCTTGCGTTTTTGTGAATTTCAAAGTATAATAGTCTAAAAAGTCCAAAATCGGTACGGAAAAGAGGGAAAAGGATGAGAGTCGTCGGCATTGTGTGCGAATATAATCCGTTTCACAACGGACATAAATATCACATAGAGCAGTCCGAAAAAATCTCGGGCTGTGACGCGGCGGTGTGCGTTATGAGCGGGAATTATGTTCAGCGCGGCGATTTGGCTGTGTTTGATAAAATGTTTCGCGCCGAGAGTGCGGTGTGGGGCGGCGCAGACCTTGTGCTCGAACTGCCCGCGTCATTTTCTCTGCGCCCCGCCGAGCTTTTTGCGAGAGGCGCGATATATATATTAAATTCGCTCGGCTGTGTCGACGCGCTTTCGTTCGGCGCGGAGGACGATAATATTGACGCGCTCCGAAAGACGGCGGATTTTTTGTCGGACGAGAGCGAGGAATATAAAGCGGTCTTAAACCGTGGGCTGGACGAGGGCTTGTCGTTTCCCGCCGCCCGCGGACGTGCGGTGCGCTCGGTTTTGGGCGTGGAGTACGAGGAGATGCTCAAAAAGCCGAACAATATCTTGGCTGTCGAATATTTAAAAGCGTTAAAATACTTCGGAAGCGATATTGAGCCGTTTGCAGTCAGGCGGCGCGGCGCTGCTCACGACGGCGGTGCGACGGGCAGATTTGCAAGCGCGGCGCATATACGCGGTATGCTCGCACGGGGTGAGGACGCGGGTTGCTTTTTGCCCTACCGCAGCTTCCCCGCGCCCGCGAACACAGAGCTTTTCGGGCGCGCAGTGATCGCGGATTTATGCAAAAAGAGCGCGGAGGAAATAGCAAATACAGCCGAAGTGAGCGAGGGGCTGGAAAACAGAATAAAGAGCGCGGCTCAGGAGAGCGGCGATTTTGAAGAGCTCGTCGGAAAAATCAAGACCAAGCGATATACCGAGAGCAAGATAAGGCGCATACTCATATCCTCGTATCTCGGCATAAAAGAGTTCGAGCTTCCGCAATATATTCATATCCTCGCGTTTAGCGAAAAGGGTCGAGGAATTTTAAACGCCGCAAAGAAAACCGCAGCTTTGCCGATAGTAAAAAATACGAGCCGGGCAAAAAAATTACTTTGCGGCTCGGCTCGTGAAACGTGGTTCCGTGAGCTTGAATACGACAGAATATATGAAGTGATGAAATAATAATTAAAATGCCGCGCGTAAGTTTATTCTTACGCGCGGCAAAATTTTAGCATAGTATCAATGCTAATCGGCGTTGTGTTGCCCGAGCCAGCGCAGTGCCGAGTAAGCGTACGCCGCGGAACCGCGATATAGCACCGAGTCGTCAAATCTGACCTTTGGGTGGTGCTGACCGTAAATATATCCGTCGTCCGAACTGCCCGCAATCAAAATCATACTTACGGTGGGAACCTTGTGGCTCACGAATGCGAAGTCTTCGCTTCCGCCGCCCGGCTTTCCGCCCGATATTACCGAGAGGTCAATGGCTTTTTCACCGAACAAGTCCTTCATATATTTCAATACGTCGCCCGAAAGCTCCTCGTTGATAATCATACAGGGGCAAAAGTCGTAAAAATCCACCTCGACCTCGCACCGAAAAGCCGCGCCCACGCCTTTGGCAATCTCGGTCATTCGCTTTTTTATAAGCTCGCCGACCTTGTTATCCGGGTCTATCGTGCGAATTGTTCCCCACATTTCCGCCTTGTCGGGGATTACGTTTGAAGCCTGACCCGCTTCAAAACGTCCGGTCGTGAACACTCCGTAATTATGAGCGTCGATTTCCCTGCTGTTTATTTCGGAAAGCGCAAGATGAATATGCGCGGCGGCTGTTATCGGGTCAATCGTTTCGTGCGGCACCGAGCCGTGCCCGCCCTTTCCGCGCACCGTAATATGGTATTGCTCGCAGGAGGCTGCGGAGATACCGCCGTCCGAGACCATAACGGTGCCCGACGGAACGGGAAGTCCCGCGCTGACGTGTATCATTACCGCCGCGTCAACGTGAGGATTTTCAAGAAGTCCGGACGAAAGCATATCGGGCGAGCCTTGGAAAATTTCTTCAGCCGGCTGGAACTCCAGCTTGACCGTGCCTTCTATCTCGTTTTCGTGCTCCTTCAGTATTTTTGCCGCACCGAGCAGCATCGCCGTGTGCATATCGTGTCCGCAGCCGTGCATTTTTCCGTCTGTTTCACTGCGGTAGTCGATGTCCGCCTCCTCATAAATGGGCAGGGCGTCCATATCCGCGCGAAGCAGAATGGTTTTGCCGGATTTTTTGCCGCCGCACAGCGCGACAAGTCCGGCTTTGCCGACCTCGGCGGGCGTATAGCCGAATTCGGTCAGCTTTTCCTTTACCAGAGCTTTTGTGAACGATAAATCAAACCCTACCTCGGGATGTCTGTGGAGTTTGCGGCGTATCTCTGTAAGTTCTGCTTGGAGACCCGAAGCCTCCGCCAATATTTTCTCAGTATCCATTTTTTCGCTCCTTTACATTTATATATTAAGATGTGCTTTTAAGACCCATAATATAATTTTACCATATTTTGCCCGAAATAGCAACAGAACGAAAACCGAAGTGCAAAGTACGTGCCTTGGCGATGTAGGGGCGAACTGTGTTCGCCCGCAACGCCCGCGTTTTACGCGGGCAAGATTATGTACTTTTCCCCACGCGGGGAAAAGTACCAAAAGGCGCGTTTAGGGGCTTTGCCCCTAAAAACCCCGCCGCGCATAAGACTGATGTCCAAAATGCGCGGCAAAACCCAAGAACGGTAAGGTTGAAACCTGATTTTACCGTTTCTGTTTAAGTTTTCGTATTGGTGCGTCCGCAAACGGGCGAACACGGTTCGCCCTTACGAACTGAAAAGTTTTCGCATTGGTACATCCACGAGCGTGATGTCGAGGGTGCCGTCACGTACAAAAGGATAGCACGCCCGTATGGTTGTACGGTGCGGCGTCCTAGACGGTGAAAAATTTAAAAAGGTTATTGACAAACCTTTGTCCACGTGGTAAAATGCAATTACTACGATATGTAGTAATTGCGTTTTGACTTTATTTATAAGGCGGGGAGAATATTATGAGAAGGATTATCGGAAAAATGATGGCGGCAGGGCTGGCTCTTTCCTTGTGTTTGGGAAGTTTTGCGGGTTACGCGGCGGACTTTACCGTAACGACGGATGAGAGTGATTTTGCGGCGTCGGATATTGAGCTTGAAACCTCAAGACTTCTGCCGCTTCGCTCGACCGCGGAAAACTACGGCTTTACGGTGACGTGGAACGAGGACGAAAGTATTGTGCTTGAAAAGGATGGCTTGAAAATTCGCCTGCAGATTGGCTCGGACGATATTTTTGTAAATGATGAGGCGGTGGATTTACATTACACCCCGCATCTGATTGGCGATAAGACCTATCTGACGCACGGCTTTTACAGCAGCTTTTTTACAGATTGGTACATAACGCAGACGGCGACATTGACAGAGGGAAGTACCTATATGATAACCGAAAAAACTCCGATAAGTGCGGAAAATATGATGAACACCGTGCGGGAGATTTCTCAAATTCCGAGGCATACAACCGATGAAACACATAAAGATGCCGTACAATATGTGACAAACAAATTTGAGGAATACGGCTATACGGTCACGCAGCAGCCGTTTGAATACAGGTATGTCAACTGGGACACGGAGCAATTTGAAAACGGCGCGGGCGTGAATTTAGTAGCCGTCAAGGAGGCGGACTTAAATCCCACGGGCGACGTGCTGATACTCGGCGCGCACTATGACGGCGTGGCGGGTATGCCCGCCGCCAACGATAACGGTTCGGGAGTGTCGGTGCTGTTGGAGCTTGCGAGGGTACTGAGGCACTTGCCGAGCGATACCGAGATACGCTTTGTTGCCTTTGACGCGGAGGAGGACGGACTTTGCGGCTCAAGCGCGTATGTGAAGCAGTTAACCGACGCCCAAAACGTCATCGGTATGATAAACTTCGATATGCTGGGCGGAGCGAAAGCGGGCGAGGTTAAAATTTACACGGCTGACGAGCAGGAAAATTTCCTTATTGATATTCTGCGGCAAAGCTACGAATTTTGCGGCGTGGAGCTTGGCTCGAATTTGAACGGCACGAGCGACCATATGTCTTTCCCCGCGCGGCTTATTCAGGCGATTGATTTTACCAACGAGACCATTCACGATGAATATCACAACGAAAACGACCTCGCGGAGCATATCAGCGCGGATATGCTGGAATATGCCGCAAAGGGCGGAGAAGCCGTTGCGACTGCGATTATGAGCAATCTTACTCCGCTGTCCTATCGGGGAATTGCGAAGCCGCAGGATAACGACGATGTGTTTGAGATAACGCCGCAAACCTATATTCCCACCTACGGCACGGTCGATAAAATACATCGGGAAACCGGCGCGGCACCCGTTCAGATTGAATCGGACGATGAAAATATGAAGTACCGAGTGCATATAAAGCTGTTCGGTCTCGACGTTCCTCTCGATATGATATACAGCGGTTACAGCGGCACAATGATTAGCCCGTCTGTCAATCTGACCGACAGCGGACTTTCCTACGAAAGCGTAAAAGCGCTTTTGGATGAAAAGATTGGCGGCGGTGAAAAAATACAGGGCGATGAATACGGCTATTTATACAACAGTGTTTACGGCAACAGGTTTAACCTGTATTACAATCCGGAGGACAGTGAGCGGCGGCTCTTCATCAATATCGGCGATTGTTATGACAACGACAAAGAAGCATATGCGCTTAAAAACGGCGAGCTTATCGGAATGGACAGCGCGGAGCTTGAAACGGTATATCAAATCACAAAAACAAAGGACGGCGTTTCGGTCACGCAAAACGCGCCGAAGCCTTCTCGCAATTCAGAGGTCTCCGAAAAGGCGCGAAAGTGCTGGGAGAAAATCAAGCCGCTGATGACCGAGGAGGAGATAGAGGGCATTTCCTATCTGGTGCTGGAGAGCGACGGCTTCGGCAAACAAAAGATAAGCCTTATGGATTATACCGAGCACTCGGCAGTCGGAGTGTCAATAGAGGGAACCGATGGAGTGGAAATCCCCGAGGAATACAAAACGCTGCCGCAAAATATACAGCAGACGATAAAATCTATGCTGACCCGAGACGCGGGAGAGGGCGTAAGTATGACGCTTAGCGAGAATATGCCCGGAGTACGGCTTACCGTCGATTATAACGACCTTTTGGACGAGCGCGGCGCGGCATACTCCGACGAGGATTTGCTCAGGGCATACGCCGCCATGAAAGGGCAGAACCTGTTCAGCGCGAAAAACTTTCGTAATCCTGATGCGGTATATCCGAAAGACGGTACGCCTTTTGAGAAAAACACCTATAATTTAAAGCGTGACAGCGCTATGTACGCCTTTGCGGACAGGTTTTACCGTGATATATACGGCGACGAGAAATACTATACCCGCGATTTGTTCGGCGAATATCCGAACGAATTTGTGTGCGAGGATGCGGCGTACAGCATAGACGACGATATGGCGTACAGCTTTGCGGAATTTGTGGCGGGCGACAAGCCCGAAGGCGACAGCGTGACGGAGCAGAAGATAAAATTCTTCTATGACTATCCCGAATATGTCAAAATACGGGAACAGCTTAGGTCGCGTATTTGAATTATCGGCGGCGTCGATTTTTGTCGGCGCCGCCTCTTTTTTATGTTTGCGTAGGCGGCTTTTCGGCGTTTGATTTTCTGCTTGCCTTTTTTCAAACAAAATTTGATTAAAAAGCAACAAAAAAACTTGCATAGTAAAATGTGTTGTGCTATAATTTTAATGAATATTTGTACGAACCGGAGGAATAGTATGTATAAAATTGTCAGAAAAGAGGTGCTGAACCCCTCGGTTTCGCTTATCGAGGTCGAAGCACCGTATATAGCAAAAAAGGCTGAACCCGGTCAGTTTATCATCTTGAGAATTGACGAGAACGGAGAGAGAATACCGTTTACCATTGCCGACTACGACAGAGAAGCCGGAACGGTAACAATTATATTCCAAAAGGTCGGAAAGACCACATATCAGCTCGACACGCTCGGCGAGGGCGACTTTTTGCTGGACTTTGTAGGTCCGCTCGGAGTCGCGTCGCATTTTGAAAATGTCAAACGTGCCGCGGTCATAGGCGGAGGCTTGGGAACGGCTATCGCGTACCCTCAGGCTAAGAAGCTCCATTCGCTCGGCGTGGATTTGGACATTATAACCGGCTTTAGGGATAAGGACTTGATTATCCTTGAAAAGGAATGTGCCGAAAATTCTTCTAATCTCTACGTTATGACCGACGACGGCTCAAACGGCAACAAGGGATTTGTCACAAACAAGCTCAAGGAGCTTATAGACGGCGGCGCACAGTACGACGTTGTAATAGCCATCGGTCCTCTCGTTATGATGAAGGCGGTTGCGGAGCTTACGCGCCCTTACGGAATAAAGACTATTGTAAGTATGAACCCCATTATGATTGACGGCACGGGAATGTGCGGCGGCTGCCGAGTTACGGTCGGTGGCGAAACGAAGTTCGCGTGCGTTGACGGTCCCGACTTTGACGGTCATCTGGTGGATTTCGACCAGGCTATTCTCCGCTCCAGAATGTTCAAGGAGCAGGAGGGCTTATCTCTCAAAAATCATCAATGCAGAATGGAGGGGATGAAAAATGCCTAATATGACGCCCAACAAGACCCCGATGCCGGAGCAGGCTCCCGATATAAGAAACAAGAACTTCGAGGAGGTCGCGCTCGGCTATACCGAGGAAATGGCGGTGAGCGAGGCACAGCGATGTCTCCACTGCAAGAATATGCCGTGCGTCGGCGGCTGCCCCGTAAATGTTAAGATACCCGAATTTATCGCGCTTGTCGCGGAGGGCAAGTTTGAAGAAGCGTACCTCAAAATAAACGAAACGAGCAGTCTGCCCGCAATCTGCGGCAGAGTGTGCCCGCAGGAGAGCCAGTGCGAGAAATACTGCGTGCGCGGCATAAAGGGCGAGTCTGTCGGAATAGGACGCTTGGAGCGGTTTGTCGCGGATTGGTATATGAAGAATTGCAAGTCGACCGCCGCCGATATCAAGCCCAACGGCAAAAAGGTGGCTGTAATAGGCTCGGGTCCCGCCGGACTGACCTGCGCGGGCGACCTTGCAAAGCTCGGCTATAAGGTTACGGTTTTCGAGGCTTTCCATACGCCCGGCGGCGTTTTGATGTACGGTATCCCCGAATTCAGACTGCCCAAGGACATAGTTAAAAGAGAAATAGAAAATCTTAAAAATCTCGGCGTTGAGATTATGACGAATATGGTTATCGGCAAGGTGTTCTCAATAGAAGAACTGCTTACCGAGTACGAGTTTGACGCGGTATTCGTAGGCACGGGAGCGGGACTTCCGAGCTTTATGAAAATAGAGGGCGAGAACCTCAACGGAGTGTACTCGGCAAACGAGTTTTTGACCAGAATAAATCTTATGAAGGGCTACAAGTTCCCCGAATACGACACGCCGGTTTTCTTCGGCGATAACGTCGTAATCGTGGGTGGCGGAAACGTGGCTATGGACGCGGCGCGCTGCGCAAAGAGGCTCGGTGCAAAAAATGTTTACATAGTGTATAGACGAAGCGAGGAAGAAATGCCCGCGAGACTTGAGGAAGTACACCACGCCAAAGAGGAAGGCATAGAGTTCAGACTTCTCTGCAATCCGACGAGGATAATCGGAGAGGACGGCTGGGTAAAGCAGATAGAATGTATCGAAATGGAGCTCGGAGAGCCTGACGCGTCGGGCAGACGCCGCCCCGTTCCGAAAGAGGGAAGCGAGTTTTTGATTGACGCGAGCGCGGTCGTTATCGCAATCGGTCAGACCCCCAACCCGCTCATCAAGAACACCACGCCCGACCTTGAGACGAACAAGAGAGGCTGTATCGTCGCAAAGGAGGAGACCGGCGAGACGAGCAAGCGTGGAGTTTATGCGGGCGGCGACGTTGTGACGGGCGCGGCTACCGTAATCCTGGCTATGGGCGCGGGCAAGACTGCGGCGCAGTCTATCGACGAGTACCTCAGAAATAAATAAAAACTTATGCAAAATAATTATTTGAAGCCTTGGCTTTGAATTTTTATAAATTATTAAAAGGAGATGTGTAAAATGGCTATTACTAACAGCTACCTGAAGTCGGTTTTCGAGCAGGTAACAAAAAGAAATAGCAACGAGCCTGAATTTTTGCAGGCAGTAGAGGAGGTGTTTGAATCCCTGGAGCCGGTTATTGAAAAGCATCCGGAGTACGAGAAGGCGGGACTTATGGAAAGAATTACCGAGCCCGAACGCGTTGTCAGCTTCAGAGTACCGTGGGTTGACGATAACGGCAAGGTTCAGGTAAACCGCGGTTACAGAGTGCAGTTCAACAGCGCGATAGGTCCTTACAAGGGCGGTCTCAGATTTCATCCGTCGGTTTATCAGGGCATAATCAAGTTCCTCGGATTTGAACAGATATTCAAGAACTCTCTTACCGGTCTTCCGATAGGCGGAGGCAAGGGCGGAAGCGACTTTGACCCCAAGGGCAAGTCGGACGCCGAGGTTATGAGATTTTGCCAGAGCTTTATGACAGAGCTTTCAAAGCACATCGGCGCAGATACCGACGTTCCCGCGGGTGACATCGGCGTAGGCGGTCGTGAAATAGGCTTTATGTTTGGTCAGTATAAGAGACTTCGCAACGAGTTCACGGGCGTGCTTACGGGTAAGGGACTTACCTGGGGCGGAAGCCTTGCGAGAACCGAAGCGACGGGCTACGGTCTTTGCTACTTTACCGACGCTATGCTCCGCGACAACGGAAAGTCCTTCAAGGGCGCGACCGTTGTAATTTCGGGCTCGGGTAACGTTGCAATCTATGCTACTGAAAAAGCTACCGCGCTCGGCGCAAAGGTAGTTGCACTTTCTGACTCCAACGGCTACATATACGACAAGAACGGCATTGATTTGCCGCTTGTTAAGCAGCTCAAGGAAGTTGAGAGAAAGAGAATTAAGGAATATGTAAACACTCACCCCGAAGCTGAGTATCACGAGGGCTGCAAGGGAATATGGACTATCCCGTGCGACATCGCGCTTCCCTGCGCTACTCAGAACGAGCTTGACGGCGACGCGGCGGCAACTCTTATCAAGAACGGCTGCTTCGCGGTAGGCGAGGGTGCTAATATGCCTTCGACTCCCGACGCTATATCCAAGTTCCTCGACGCGGGCGTTCTGTTCGGACCCGCTAAGGCGGCTAACGCGGGCGGCGTTGCTACCTCCGCTCTCGAAATGAGCCAGAACAGTATGAGATATTCGTGGACCTTTGAAGAGGTTGACGCTAAGCTCAAGAACATTATGGAGGACATTTATGCTAAGTCGAGCGACGCGGCAAAGAGATACGGTCATGAGGGCAACTATGTTATGGGTGCCAACATTGCCGGATTTGAAAAGGTTGCGGACGCTATGATGGCTCACGGCATCGTTTAATTTGGCTTGACATTTTATTTGGATATACCCGACGGAGAGAGCTTCTCCGTCGGGTGTATCCGTGAGGTATGCTATGATTTTCGAGGAAAAGACAATTTCAACAAAGAGAATATACGAGGGGAAAATAATCAACCTCAGGGTTGACACGGTTGAACTGCCCGACGGCGGCACGGCTCTTAGAGAGCTTGTGGAGCATCCGGGCGGTGTAGGTGTTGTCGCGCTTACCGATGACAATAAGATAATTTTGGTAAAGCAATTCAGAAAGCCGCTGGAGACTTCAATATATGAAGTGCCTGCGGGAAAGATGGACAAGGGCGACGGTGAAACTCCCGAAAGCTGCGGCAGACGCGAGCTGGAGGAGGAGACGGGTTGCCGCGCCGACGAATTTATATATTTGGGATATATGTATCCCTCGCCGGGATTTGTCGATGAGGTCACGCATTTGTTTTTGGCGCGGGGTCTGCATAAGGGCAAAGCGCACCCCGACGAGGACGAGTATCTCAACATAGAAGAGATAGGCTTTGAAAAAGCTGTCGAAATGACAATGAACAATGAAATCAATGATGCCAAAACGGTCTTTGGCATTTTAAAAACGCTTGTATACTTAAATAAGGACAGGTGATATTATGAAAAATAAATTTAAGGTCAGGATAAGGGGAATAGAATATACTCTGGTGTCCTCCGAAGACGAAGAGTATGTAAACAGAGTCGCGTTTATGGTAGACAAGAAAATGGCGGAGGTCTACGGCGCGAACCCCAAGCTCAGCACCGCTATGACGGCGGTTTTATCTGCGGTAAATCTTGCAGACCAGGTGCTGAAAGAGGAAGAAAACTCGGACAGCCTCAGGAAACAGCTCTCCGATTACTCGGAGGAACTTAAGAAGCTGAGAGCCGAGCTTACCGAGTGCAAAACCGCGCTTGCGCTCAAGGAGAGTCAGATAGAAAACCAGAAAGAGAGCATAAACAATTTTAAGATAGATATAGCGAGAAAAGAGACCGAGATAAACGGTCTTAAAGAGAACAAGAAAGACGGCGGCGCGCCGCGTTACGGCTCGTCGGGCAGCAGATACGGCAATCAGTGATAAGCGGTTAAAGGACGATAAATTGTATGATGGAACTTTTAGCTCCCGCAGGAAGCTATGAATGTGTGGTTGCGGCTGTGCAGAGCGGTGCGGACGCGGTTTATTTTTCGGGCGAGAATTACGGCGCGCGAAGCTATGCGGAAAACTTTGACCTCTCCGCGCTCGAAAGAGCGGCGGATTACTGTCGGCTTCGCGGCGTGAAAACTCATATAACCGTAAATACTCTGTGTACCGACAGAGAGCTTAAACAGTGCGCCGAATACGTGAGGTTTCTCGCAAAAATCGGGGTTGACGCGGTTATCGTGCAGGATTTGGGCGTGTTTGATATGATTAAACATATATGCCCGTCTATGCCGATACACGCAAGCACCCAGATGACGGCGCACAATATCGACGGAGTGCTTATGGCGGAAAAGCTGGGCGCGCAGAGAGTGGTTCTGTCGCGCGAACTGTCGCTTGAAAATATAAGGGATATTGCGAAAAGCACCAAGGCGGAGCTTGAGGTTTTTGCACACGGCGCGCTTTGTATGTGCTATTCGGGACAATGCCTTATGAGTAGCGTTTTCGGCGGCAGAAGCGGCAACCGGGGCAAATGCGCTCAGCCGTGCAGACTGAAATATTCGATAAACAACAGTGATGAAAATTATTATCTTAGCCTTAAAGACCTGTCGCTGGCAGGTCATATAAAGGAGCTTGAGGCGGCGGGTGTGACCTCGCTTAAAATTGAGGGACGAATGAAGGGTGCGGCGTATGTCGCGGCGGTCACAAGGGTTTTCAGAGATTGTATTGATTTGGGAAAGCCTCCGTCGCAAAAGGACGAGGAGCTTCTGCGGCGCGTGTTTTTCCGCGACGAGTTTACCGACGGGTACTTTACGGGCAGGAGCGGGAAAGAGATGTTTACGCTCGCCAGAGCCGAAAATCCGTATAAGCGCGGGAGCGCGGAGTTGGAGCGGGAGCTTAAAAACACCTATAAAAATTCCGAAAACATAAAAAATAAGATAGATTGCAAGGTAAGGATAGCAGAGGGAGAAAAGCCCGAAATTTTTATGAATTGCAGGGGCTTTTCGGTAAAATATACATCGGACGAGACGGCTGAGACCGCGAAGAGCAGACCATCCGACGCCGAAACGATAAAGGCGCAGATACGTAAGACGGGCGGCGTTCCGTTTGAGTTTGAAAAAATCGACGTTGAGCTGTCGGACTCGCCGTTTGTGCCGATTTCGGTCATAAACGAGCTTCGGCGCGGCGGAATACAGCTTTTGGAAGAAAAAATAAAAAATTCCTGCCGCTTAAAAACAAATTCATTTGAGTTTGTCGGTGGGGCAAGGCGCACGCCCGATGAAATAAAGCTCACGTGTTCGGTTTTCAATTCGGAACAGCTTAGGGCGGCATTGAATTTCATCGAAAAATTTTCGAGGATATATGTTCCCGTATATGTCGCCGAAAAAAATATAAAGCTGCTTGACAGCTACGGTAAATACCGAGAAAAAATTGTGCTTTCTCTGCCCGCGATTTCAAGAGGGCAGGCGTTTAAGACCGCCGTTTCGTCGCTCGGCGAGGCGGGGTATAACAATTTGCAGGTGAACAACATTTCACATATGATGTACTCGGAGGACGCGGACAAAAATCTGTTCGGCGGGTTCAGAATGAATGTGTTTAACAGTGAAGCCGTGCGGGTTTGTGCGGAGAACGGGCTTAAGAGCGTGTGCCTGTCGCCCGAGCTTAATTTGGTGCAGATACGCTCAATTTCAAAATGCGTCGAGTGCGAAGTTATAGGCTACGGACGACTGCCGCTTATGGTGACCGAAAACTGCCCCGCTCAGGCGGCGGCGGGTTGCGCGGGCTGCAGGGGAGTTAATATTATAACCGACCGCAAGGGTGCGAAGCTCCCTGTTGCCAGGGATGGCGCGGACTGCGAGGGCGGCGAACGCTCATTCGTCATTTTAAATTCCGCGCCGATTTTTACGGCGGATAAGACGGACGAGCTTAGAGCCGCGGGCGTGTCAGCCGTAAATCTGTACTTTACGGTCGAAACTCCTTCGGAGTGCGCCGAGGTATGCGAAATGTATTTTGAAAATAAGAAACCGAACTTTGATTATACGAGAGGACATTTTAACAAGGGGGTAATTTGATGCCGGAAATCAAGATTAAATTTTTGTCGGACAATATAAAGATGCCGGAGTACGCGACCGAGGGAAGCGCGGGAATGGATTTGAGCGCGGCAATAAAAAAGCCCGTGCTGGTAAGGCCGGGAGAGCGCACGCTAATTCCCGCGGGAATAGCTCTGCAAATTCCAAAGGGATATGCGGGCTTTGTGTTTGCGAGAAGCGGTCTTGCTCTCAGGCAGGGCTTGTCGCTGTGCAACGGCGTGGGCGTTATTGACAGCGATTACACGGGAGAGATAAAAATAGGCGTTGTGAATTTGTCGAATAAGGAGTACACCGTAAATCCGGGCGACAGAGTGGCGCAGCTTGTTATTATGCCTGTTGCGTGCGCCGAGTTTACAGAGGTGGACGAGCTTGAACGCACAGCCAGAGGCGGCGGCGGTTTCGGCTCTACCGGCAAATGACGACGCGGGCGGACAGGTTTATAATAGTGTTTTTTTTGCTCGGCGCGGTATTTGCGTTGATTTTCCTCAACCTTGCGGTTTACTCGGTCGAGCCGAGCGCAATCGTGATTTCGGTTGACGGGCGCGAATACGCAAGATATACTCCCGACGAGCTTGGCGAGCCTCGGCAGGTAGAGGTTAGGAGCGAGTACGGATATAATCTTGTGGAGGTTTCGAGCGAGGGCGCGAGGGTATTGGAAGCGTCCTGCCCCGACAAGTCGGACGTACACAGCGGTATGATTTCAAAGAGCAATCAAGTCATCATATGCGCGCCGAACAGAGTTTCGATAAGAATTGTCGGAGGCTCGGACGATGTTGACGGGGTGGCGTACTGATGAATATTAAGACGAGTAAAAGGCTTACGATTATGGCGATGTTCACCGCGATAGGTCTGGTGCTTCAGCTCATTGAGAGTATGCTCCCGATTTTCACGTCTGTGCCGGGCGGCAAGCTGGGTCTGGCAAACATAGTGTCTATTATAAACATATCGTTTTTCGGCGGCGCGAACGCGCTTTTGATTGCGACGCTTCGCTCGTTTATAGGCAGTATGCTCTACGGCGGAGCTATGGCTGTGCCTTACAGTGTAAGCGGCGCGGTTTTGAGCACTATTGTAATGTGGCTTGCGAGAAAGTATGCGGGCGGCAGACTCAGCGGCGTCGGAGTGGGCGTTCTGGGGGCGGCCGCGCATAACACGGCGCAGATTTTGACCGCGAGCATAATATTCGGGAACGGATATATATGGACGTATCTCCCCGTGCTTATAATAATAGGCACTCTTTCGGGCGCGGTAGTGGGCTTTGCGGCTGAGACGGTGCTTCGCAAAACTCCGATAACCAAGATTTTAAACTGATTTCAGAGGCGGTAGGATTGAGAAAAATAATTTTGGCGTCGGGCTCTCCGAGACGGCGTGAGCTTTTGACCGATTTGGGAATAAAATTTGAAATAATGGTCGATAATTCTTCGGAGGTAACTCCGAAGAATGTATCTCCCGACGAGGTGGTTATGACGCTTGCGAAAAATAAGCTGCGCAACGTCGCGAAAAACGCGCCGGGCGACAGGTTGATAATTGCGGCGGACACCGTGGTGGCGTGTGACGGACGTATCCTCGGCAAGCCGAAAGACGAGGCGCAGGCGTTTGAAATGCTGTCGGCTCTTAGCGGAAGGCGGCACAGCGTCTATACCGGCGTAGCCGTTGGAGACAACAAAACGGGTAAAACCGTCTGCGAATTTGAAAAGACGGACGTGTTTTTCAGAAAACTTGAAGCTGATGAAATAAAGAGATATATCGCGACAGGCGAGCCTATGGATAAGGCGGGCGCGTACGGAATACAGAATTTGGGCGCGCTGTTTGTCGAGAGGATAGACGGAGACTATTTCAACGTGGTGGGTCTGCCGCTTTGCAGGCTCGGAAAAATTTTAAAGAATGAATTTGAACTAAAGATTGTTTAACTTAGGAGGTTTTTTATATGGCAAGATGCCTTGGACTTGATTTGGGAACGACTTCTACACTGATTTACAGCGAGGGTCAGGGGATAATTTTTAACGAGCCGTCGGTTATCGCGGTCAACAGTATGACGAACGCACCTTTGTCGTTCGGAAACGAGGCGCGGGAGATGCTCGGCAGAACGCCCGAGAGCATCGAGGCGTTCAGCCCTCTCAAATACGGGGTTATAGCGAGCTTCGATATGACGGTCGCAATGCTTAAAAATTTTATCGGAAAGGTAGTTAAGTCGAGCTTTATAAAGCCGAAGGTCATAGTTACCATTCCGTCTAAGGCGACCGAGGTGGAAAAGCGCGCGGTCGTGGACGTTGTGCTGAAGGCGGGCGCGAAAGAGGTATGTATGATAGAGTCGCTTATGGCGGCGGCGATAGGAGCGGGCATCGAGGTGTCCGAGCCGACGGGTTCTATGGTCGTAAATATCGGCGGCGGAATAACCGAGGTCGCGGTCATCTCTCTCGGCGGTATAGTTACCTCAAATTCGATTGAAACGGCGGGTAACGAAATTGACAACGCCATAGTGCAGTACCTGAAAAAGAAGCACAACATTATGACGGGCGAGAGAACTGCCGAAGAAATAAAAATGACAATAGGCTCGGCTTACGGTCCCAAAGATACGACTACAATGGAAATAAAGGGCAGAGATATGGTGTCGGGACTTCCGGTTATAAAGAGGATTTCGGCAGATGAGGTGAGAACCCCTATCTTCGAGTGTGCAAACCTTATTGTGGACGCGATAAAGGTCACTCTTGAGCAGACTCCCCCCGAGCTTTCGTCGGACATTATGACCAACGGAATTGTTTTGACGGGCGGCGGCGCGCTGCTGAAGGGCTTGGGCAGACTTATAAACGCCAGCACCGAAATACCCGTTTATATTGCGGAAAACCCGATTGAGTGCGTAGCGATAGGCGCAGGCTCCGCGCTTAATATAGCGGCGGTCAAGCGCGCCTCTATGATAACGAGAAAAAAGAGATAAAGGAGCGTCGGTTTAGTTGAGGCGTTTTTTCAAAAATAAAATCGCGGTCATGATTTCGGCTTTGACTCTGATAATTATTGTGCTTGCCGTAATTTTAAATTCCGCCGCGCCGAACGCGCCGTTCGTTCAAAATTCGGTCGGAGTCATCATAACTCCGGTACAGCATTTGTTTTCGGGAGCGAAAAACGGCATACAGTCATTCTTTTCAAGGTTTGGTGACGCGGCGGCTCTCAGCGAGGAAAATCAGGCTTTAAATTCCGAAATTGCCTCTTTGAGAAACGAGATACGCGAGCTTCAGAGCGTTGAGGACGAGAACACCGGGCTTCGCAAAATGCTCGGTCTTAAAGAGGCAAACCCCGAGCTTGAGCTTGAGGGCGCGAACCTTATCGCGACAGACCCGACAAACTGGTACAGCACTTTTACGATAGACAAGGGCTCGAAGGACGGGATAAGCGTAAATCAGGCTGTTATAAACTCGGACAAGTACCTCGTCGGACGTATATATGAGGTCGGCACAACCTGGTCGAGAGTGATAACGCTTTCGGACCCCGAACATTCGGCGGGATGTATCATTTCGCGCTCGCGCGACCCGGGCGTCGCGGAGTGCGACAGCGAGCTGGCGTCGCAGAGGAAGTGCAGAATATCGTATCTCGCGCAGGACGCGGACGTAATAGTCGGCGACTATGTTGAAACGTCGGGCATAGGCGGCATATATCCTGCCGGACTTCAACTCGGCAAAATCGTTGAAATACACGAGGAAACGCCGAGTATGTCAAAGTATGCTATTATGGAGATTTCGGCGGACATAGACCATTTGACTCAGGTGTTCGTGGTTAAAAATAACCCGAGCTCTCTGCCCGACGAATAATTCGGAAAAAGATTATGAAAAACGGAGGTAAATCCCGTGATTATACCGTTTTACGGCGTTTGGCTTTTGATTATAACAGCCGTTCAGTCCACGCTTTTAAAAGGTATTGAAATACTTTCGGTAAAACCGAATTTGTTTTTGATATTCACGCTTATGACGGCGCTGCTTCGCGGGCGCAAAGAGGGTATGGTCGCGGGCGCGCTGTTCGGACTGTTTCTCGACATTTCGGCGGGACGTCTCATAGGCGCATACGGAATACTGTATCTTTATATGGGTTTTGCGGTCGGCATTATATCGGAGCGTTTTATAAGCCGGGCGCATTTTGCCTTTTCGCTTATACTCACGTTTATATTTACGGTTTTGACCGAGTTCGTATATTTTCTGCTGACGCTGACCGTTTTAAACGGCGCGGATATGGGATATTCGCTGCTTCATATAATACTTCCCGCGGCGGTTTATAATACGGTTGCGGCGGCGGTTGTGTATTTTGCGGTTTTGAAGTCGCTTAAGTTTATAGGCGGTGTCAAGATAGACGAGTATTAGACTTTGATTTAAGGGTGATTTTCTTTGAGGCGTGATAACAGCTCTCTTAAATATATAATTTCATATATCGTAATCGGGATATTCGCGATTTTTTGCGTTTGCAGGCTTATAAATCTGCAAATCGTCAAAGGAAACGATTACCGCGAGCAGGCGGAAAGCCGCCTTGTCAGAACCTATGCCGTCAAAGCGCCCAGAGGAGAGTTCCTCGACAGATACGGCCGTCCGCTCATTTCAAACAGAATGGGCTTTTATATCCAGTGCTCAAAGACTTCGGCTTCAAACGATGAGCTGAACCGCACCATACTGCGGCTTATCAATATCGTGAGCGAGGAAAACGGAGAATATATCCGCGAGCTTCCGATAGAGGGCTATCCGTATGAGTTCAATTTTACCGATGATTCGAGCGAGAGCAGGGACGCCAAGATAGGCAAGTGGAAATCCGAAAATAAGTTTGACGGCAACGCGAGCGCGAGCGATGTTATGGATGAGCTTAAAGAAAGATATGAAATTTCGGACGATTACACGGAGCAGGAGCAGGGCGACATAGCGGCTGTTCGCTACTCCATGGAGCAAAAGAGCTTTAACGCCAACAATCCTTACACATTTGCGAGCGACGTAAGTATGAACGTGGTCCAAAAGGTAAAGGAGCAGAGCAATTCGCTCGTCGGCGTGAATATAGAGGTCGAGCCTATAAGAAGCTACGACTGCGGAAGTCTTGCAGCGCATATACTCGGCAGAACCGACGTTATATACAAAGAGGAGTACGAGGAGCTTAAAGAGGAAGGCTACGGAATGAACGACCTTATCGGCAAGGACGGTCTTGAGAAGGTCTTGGAAAAGTATCTCAAAGGCACCGACGGATATAAGAGCGTCGAGCAGACAAAGAGAGGTAATGTTTCTTCGGTACTCGGAAGCCGCGATGCAATTCCGGGCAATTATGCGGTGCTGACGCTGGACAAGGAGCTTCAGAAAACCACCGAGGAGTCGCTGGCGAAAAGGCTCGGCGAGGCACGGAGCTCGCTCGGCGCGGAGGCGTACAGCGGCGCGGCGGTGGCGATTGAAATTTCGAGCGGCGACATACTCGCCTGCGCCACCTATCCGACCTACAACCCCGAGGAGTACACCGAAAAGTACAACGATTTGTTAAATGACCCCACAAAGCCGCTGTTTAACAGAGCCTTGGACGGTATTTTCACGCCCGGCTCGACATTTAAGCCGCTTGTGGCGACGGCGGCTCTTGAGGAGGGCGTCATAACTCCCGAAACGCGTATTTACGACAACGGAATTTATATGTATTACGCACCGTCCTATACACCGACCTGTCTGGCGTATAAGAGCGGGTATTCACACGGAAATATAAATGTTTCGCAGGCTATCGCGGTGTCCTGCAACTACTTTTTCTATGATATAGGACGAAGGACGACCATTGAAACCATCAACAAGTATGCGGACTATTTCGGCTTGGGCAAGGCGACCGGCGTGGAACTTCACGAAAATGAGGGAATAGTCGCGGGACCGGAATACCGAAAACAGCACAATATGGAATGGCAGCCCGGCGACACAATCCAGGCGGCGATAGGTCAGTCGGACAATATGTACACGCCGCTTCAGCTCGCGAATTACATCGCCGCGTTTTTAAATCACGGAACGCGCTACAAGCTCCACTTTGTAAAAGAGGTTCGCGACTATGAAACGGGCGACGCGGTGTTTAAAAACTCGCCTCTCGCGGAGTCCGAGACCGAAATCAGCGACTCCACGTTTGAGGCGGTCAAAAAGGGGATGCTCGGCGTTACGGAGGACGGTACCGCGAGGAACGTCTTTGCGGATTTCCCCGTGGAGGTCGGCGGAAAGACGGGTACCGCCGAGGTCGGAACAGGCTCGGACAACGTGCTGTTCGTGGGCTTTGCTCCGTATGACAACCCGCAGATAGCGGTTGCGGTCGTGCTGGAGCACGGAAAGTCAAGCTCGTATGCGTCCGCCGTTGCGAGAGATATTTTTGAAAAATATCTTGAACTTGACGAGGTGGAGGACGATGTTCGACCGTTTAACAAGCTGCTGCCTTGATTTTGCGGGATTTTTTTATACAAACTGTATAAAAATTGTTTGACTTTGACACTTTCTTATGGTATATTTTAAGTAGATGAATGTGGGAGTTGTGATAATGGCTCAGGTAATTGTTTTCACATCAGGTAAAGGCGGGGTCGGAAAGACCACTCTTTGCGCGAATGTCGGTTTTTGCCTTGCTTCTCTCGGAAAACGGGTTTTGCTGGTGGATACGGACACGGGTCTCAGGGATTTGGACGTATTGCTCGGCGTCGGAGATAAGGTGGTATATGACATTTGCGATGTGATATATGACAAGTGCGAGCCTTCGGAGGCTCTTGTGAGCTATGGAGGAGCGACCTCGGATGTAGGGCTGTTCCTGATTTCGGCTTCTCAGACAAAGACGCAGGAGGATATTCCCGACGACGGTATAAAGCGGGTCTGCGCCCTGTTTTCGGATAAATTCGACTATATATTGCTCGACTGCCCCGCAGGTATCGAGCGAGGCTTTAAGAATGTTATTACGGCGGCGGATATAGTCATAATAGTTGCCACGCCCGACATAGTTTCGATAAGGGACGCCGAGAAAGCGGTGTATGAAGCGGAACGCCTGAGCGACGCGGCTTGTTATCTTGCGATAAACAAATTTTCGCCGTCTTTGGCAAAAGAGGGAGCCGCCGCAAGTATAGAAAACGTGGTCGATTTTCTGAACATCGACCTGATTGGCGTTGTCCCGAGCGACGATGAGGTTATAGCCTGCAACAACAAGGGTTATCCGTTTGCGTCAAAGAAAGATTGCTTTGCCGCAAAAGGGGTTGAAAATTTAAGCAGGAGAATTACGGGCGAGACGGTTCAGCTTATGGACTTTGAGAAAAAACGCGGTTTTTTGAAAAAATTGTTCGGTAAATAAAAATAAAATAGAAATATATGACATAATTTTGTTAGACAGGGAGATGAAAAAAGCATGAACATCGCGTTGATAGCACATGACAAGAAAAAAGAATTGATGGTTGATTTTTGTATAGCGTACAGCGGAATTTTGAAAAAGCATAAGCTGTGCGCGACGGGTACGACGGGAAAGCTCGTCGCCGATGCGACGGGTCTTGATATTGATATGTTTTTGGCGGGTTCGCAAGGCGGCGACCAGCAAATAGGGGCGCGCATAGCGTACAACGAGATTGATTTGCTGCTGTTTTTCAGAGACCCTCTGACACCGCAGACATATGAACCGTCGATATCCTCGCTGTTCAGACTGTGCGACATACATAATATACCGCTCGCTACCAATTTGGCAACCGCGGAGGTTATGATAAAGGGACTGGAGCGCGGCGATATTGACTGGCGCGACATAGTAAATCCCAAGAAATAGCTCTAAACCTCATCCATTGTAATTAAAACGCCCTTTTCCACAAGGGCGTTTATTATTTCGCTCTCGGTCACGGCTTTTTTGATTTTTGTGCTTTCGTCCATAACCACAGCCACATAATATCGGCTGAAGTTTATTTTTTTCAGTATGAGCCTCGCGGGAGTTTTGCCTCGCACCGCGACCGACGTTATATTTACCGCCTTGCCGTCTATTTTGCTTTCGGAGGATATAAACTCCTTTACCGCCGCCGCATTTATCGCGCGGTGCTCGTAGGAGAGGTTGCCGAGCATAAATACTCCTATTAAAATAAGAGAAAAGTTGAAGTCGGACGTGAGCAGAAGAAATACCGCCGCGCCCAAAATCAGGAAAATCAGAACGCGGCTCAGCTTCAGCGAGGTGTTGTACGCCCGCACCGTGCCGCAGAATTTTGAAAGCGAGGCTTTGAAAATTCTGCCGCCGTCGAGAGGCAGGGCGGGAATTAAATTTACGGCGCACAGAGCGGCGTTGATTTCGGCGGCGTACCTGAGATGTTCCGCCGCGCCCGCAAAGTAAAAGCATCTCTGCACCGCAAAGATTGCCGCCGCGGCGGTCAGGCTGAACGCGGGTCCCGCGGACGCAATCAGAATTTCGCTTGTCGGATTTTTGATTATGCTGTCGGACAGCTTCGCGCTTATGCCGAACGGCATAACCTCGACGCGCGATACCGTAACGCCGAGCCGCTTCGCCGTCAGTATGTGCGCGGCTTCGTGGAGCGCAGCGGATATGTACGACACGGCAAAAATCTCAAGAAATCCGTATATGTATGAACAGACGAGCAGGGCGGGAAAGCCTATGCTTATTTTAAGGTGCCTGCCGAGCCTTATGTATAATATTTTATTCAAAGCTGCCCGCATTTTCATCCTCTGTCGATACGGCTTGTGTTTCGTCCTGCTCGTTTTGTTCGTTTTGTGCGTTTTCATCGGCATTTTGTCCGCTCTTTCCGAAAAACGCGCTTATGCCGTCCACCGCCCACTCGATGTCGGGCTTATAGGTTATCGCGCTTTTAACGTATTTCGCCGCGCTCTGCGCCGCCGGGTTTGCGGAGGAGGAAACGGCGACTGCCGCCGCGAGTATTGCCGCCGACCACAGCGTCTGCCTGAAAAGTCCCGCCAAAAATCCCCTGCGTGCGCTTTTGCCTCCGCCGACATACTTTGACTTTGCCGACGTCCTTCTGTATTTTCCGCGATATTCCTCCATTTTTGAAGCCCCCTTTTTTACCGAATACAGCCGTATATTTAAGTTTATTTGAGAGTTGTCCGTTTTATGCTTGAAAAATTTGCGGTTTTGGTTTATTATAGTGGCACGGAACAAAATTTCGGAGGAATAATATGCGCGAAAAATATAATGAAAAGCTTGAAAAGATACTGTGCGCGGTTCAGAAACCCGCGCGCTATACGGGCAACGAGTTAAACAGCGTCCATAAGGAAAAGACAGCCGATACGGTCTCGTTCGCGTTCGCGTTTCCCGACCTGTATGAGATAGGTATGTCGCATCTCGGAATGAAAATTTTATATCATATGCTCAACGAACGCCCCGACACGGTTTGCGAGCGCGTGTTCGCGCCGTGGACGGATATGGAAAAGCTTATGCAAGATAACGACATTCCGCTTTTGACGCTTGAAAGTCATACCCCAGTGCGCGAGTTTGATATTGTCGGATTTACTCTGCAATATGAGATGAGTTACAGTAATGTTATAAATATGCTCGCGCTGTCGAGAATACCGCTTCGTGCGCGGGAGCGCGGCGACAGCGACCCGTTTGTGTGTGTCGGAGGTCCGTGCGCGTACAACTGCGAACCGCTCGCCGACATAATCGACTTCGCGGTTCTGGGCGAGGGTGAGGAGGTAAACGGGGAGCTTATAGACGCGTATAAGGAGTGGCGCGCCGAGGAAACCCCTACGCGCGAGAGCTATCTTGAAAAAATCGCGCGCATCGAAGGCGTTTACGTCCCGTCGTTTTATGACGTTGAGTATAACGCGGACAACACCGTAAGGTCGATAACTCCAAACCGCGATTGTGCGCCCACAAAAATCCGCAAGAGGATTATCGGTGATTTGGACAGTGTTTTCTTCCCCGAAAAGCTGATAGTTCCGTTTATGGATATAGTACACGACCGCATTATGCTTGAAATCTTCAGGGGCTGCATACGCGGCTGCCGCTTTTGTCAGGCGGGATATATTTACAGACCCGTGCGCGAAAAATCGGTTGACAGGCTATGTGAAATCGCTGCCAATTCGATTGCCGCAACGGGGTATGAGGAGATGTCGATATCCTCTCTCAGCACGAGCGACTATACAAGGCTCGGAGAGCTTGTGGACGGCTTGCTCGATATTACCGAGGAGAAGCGCATAAATCTTTCGCTTCCGTCTTTGCGCGTCGATAACTTCTCTATGGAGCTTATGGAAAAGGTGCAGAAGGTGAAAAAGAGCGGTCTGACCTTTGCGCCCGAAGCCGGCACTCAGAGGCTCAGAGATGTTATCAACAAAAATGTGCGCGAGGAGGATTTGGTGCGAACCGCGGGCATAGCGTTCGGCGGCGGATATAACCACATAAAGCTGTATTTTATGATTGGACTTCCGACCGAGACTTATGACGACGTGGCGGGAATAAACGACCTCGCCCGCAAGGTCGTGGACGTTTATTACACTCTGCCCAAGGAGCAGAGAAAACGCGGCGTGAGTATCACGGTCAGCACTTCGTCGTTTGTGCCGAAGCCGTTTACGCCGTTTCAATGGGAACCGCAGGACAGAATGGAAACTCTGGTCGACAAGCAAAAATTCTTAAAGGAAAAAATAACGACTAAAACCATTTCGTACAACTGGCACCAAAGCGAGGTCAGCTTTTTGGAGGCGGTTTTCGCAAAGGGCGACAGACGGCTCGGAGAGGTCTTGATTTCGGCTTACAAAAACGGGTGCAAGTTTGACGGCTGGAACGAATATTTCAGCTATGAAAAGTGGATGGCGGCTTTTAAAGAAAATAATATAGACCCCGAATTTTACGCGTACCGCAAAATCCCGTATGACGAGGTACTGCCGTGGGAGCATATAGACGTCGGCGTTACAAAAAAGTTTTTAATCAAAGAGCACGAAAAGGCGATGAAAGGGGTCACTACCCCGTCCTGCCGTGAAAAGTGCGCGGGCTGCGGCGCGGCGTCGTTTGAGAGGGGTGTGTGCTTTGAGTAAATACAGAATTAAATTTTCAAAGACGGGAATGGGAAAATTCATTTCTCATCTCGACCTTCTCCGCGCGTTCAACAGAACGGTTACCCGAGCGGGGCTGCCCGTGAGATACACCCAAGGGTTCAACCCGCATCAGATAATGACGTTTGCGCTTCCGCTGTCGGTGGGGACAGAGAGCGTGACGGAGTTTGTGGACATTGATTTTGAGGACGGAACGGACTTTGATGAGATTTTAAACGGTCTGAACGAGAATTTTCCTCAGGATTTGCACGCCGTTTCGGTGAGCGAGCCGGTGTATAAGGCTAAGGATATATTCGCAGCTGAATATAACGTCTCGATAGGCGCGGACTTCGGCGAGTATGGGAAAAAAGTCTCTGATTTTTTTGCCCAAAACGAATATATGATTTTGAAAAAGAGCAAAAAGGGCGAAAAAGAAGTAAATCTTATGGACTTTATATACGAGGCGGAGCTTCTTAAAGAGAGCGCGGACAGGGTGGATATGAGGCTCGTCCTCGCGGCGGGCGGAGAGAAAAACATAAAGCCCGATTTGGTGCTCGGCAGTCTTGAAAGCAGTCTCAAGCCGCTGAAGTTTAATTCGGTATATGTTTGCCGCACGAATATTTTTTGCAAAATACAAGAAAAAGTTGAAAATTTTTGTTGACAGGGCGTTTGACTTGTGCTAAAATATATCGGTAACCGCTCAGAAGAGGTTTTAAAACATCGGATTTTCGATGTACCTTAATTGGCGAGTCTTGGGTAATAGGAGGGATTACGATTATGTACGCAGTTGTTGAAACAGGCGGAAAGCAGTACAAGGTTCAGGAAGGCGACGTTGTTTTCATCGAGAAGCTCGACGCCGAGGCTGAAAGCTCGGTTACGTTTGACAAGGTTCTTGTCGTAGGCGGGGACGATGTTAAAATCGGTGCACCGTATGTTGACGGCGCTTCGGTTGAGGCTACTGTTTTAAAGAACGGAAAGTCCAAGAAGATTATAGTTTATAAGTATAAATCTAAAAAGGGCTATCACAAGAAGCAGGGTCACAGGCAGCCTTACACAAAGGTTGAAATCAAGAAGATTAACGCGTAATTTAAGATTTTAATTCGAGTTATAAGAGAGGTGTTATAAAATGGCTCATAAGAAAGGTATGGGAAGTACCAAAAACGGCAGAGACTCCGAGTCCAAGCGTCTTGGAACGAAGAAGGGCGACGGACAGTTCGTTATGGCAGGAAACATTTTGGTTCGTCAGAGAGGCACCAAGATCCATCCCGGAATTAACGTAAAGAGAGGCAGTGACGATACTCTTTTTGCGCTGGTTAACGGCAAGGTTAAATTTGAGCGCAAGGGCAAGGATAAGAAGCAGGTCTCGGTTTACGAGGTTGCTCAGTAATTTTTTGCATTGAATTTGATTTTTAAAGGTGCGCGGTCTTCCGCGCACTTTTGTTTTTTATCGTATCGGGGAATAATATTTGCAGAGCGAAGTTTTGAGCAGGAGGTATAAGTTATGTTTATCGATACCGCGAAAATTTTTGTTAAATCGGGAGACGGCGGCAACGGCGGCGTTACGTTTCACCGCGAAAAATACGTTGCGGCGGGAGGTCCCGACGGCGGAGACGGCGGCAACGGCGGCTCGGTTATTTTCGTTGCCGACAAAAATATAAACACGCTGCTCGACTTTAAGTATAAGAAAAAGTATGCGGCTGAAAACGGCGAGAACGGACGCGACGCAAAGCGCAAGGGTAAGGACGGCGAGAACCTTATTATAAAGGTGCCGCAGGGTACCGTTATAAAGGACGGCGCAAGCGGCAGGGTAATAGCCGATTTGCGCGACGACGCGCAGGAGTTTACCGCCGCGAAAGGCGGACGCGGCGGCTGGGGAAACCGCCGTTTTGCCACGGCGACAAGACAGACTCCGAAGTTTGCCAAGGCGGGTATGCCCGGAGTGGAGCGCGAGTTGATTTTGGAGCTTAAGCTGATTGCGGACGTGGGACTGTTCGGTTTTCCGAACGTCGGAAAGTCCACCTTTTTGTCAATCGTCAGCGACGCGAAGCCGAAAATCGCAAACTATCACTTCACCACGCTCGTGCCGAATTTGGGCGTCGTCAATATGGGAGACGGCTCGTTTGTTATGGCGGACATTCCCGGTATTATTGAGGGCGCGCACGAGGGCGTCGGGCTCGGACTTGAGTTTTTGCGTCATCTTGAGCGCACGAGACTTTTAATTCATATAGTCGATGTATCGGGAATAGAGGGACGCGACCCCATCGAGTCGTTCGACGTTATAAACAGCGAACTTAAAAGGTACAGTCAAAAGCTCGCCGAAAAGCCGCAGATTATCGCGGCGAATAAGTCAGACATACCGCAGTTTGACGAAAACTTCGATAAATTCAAGGCTGAGATGGAGGGGCGCGGCTATACCGTGTTTAAAATTTCAGCCGCCACCAAGTCGGGCATTTCCGAGCTTCTCAACTTCGTGTATCAAAGGCTTAAAGAGCTTCCTCCCGAGGAAATCGAGGTGGAGGATGACATAATCGAGGAATACACCGAGAGCGACCGCGAAAAAATCACGGTTTTTGTCGATGAAAACGGAATTTATAACGTAGAGGGCGTGCGGGTACAGCAGATAGTCGGCTCGACAAACTTTGACGATTATGAGTCGCTTCAATATTTTCAGCGCGCGCTCAGAAGGTCGGGCATTATAGATTTGCTCGAACAAAACGGAATAAAAGAGGGCGACGGCGTTTATATGTACGGCGTGGAGTTCGACTATATACCGTAACAGCGCTTCATTCGCCGTCTTTGCCCGGAAGCTGAGCGGTGATTATTGCGGCGAACATTATTATACAGCCAAACATCTCGCGCATCGAGAGGGTCTGACCGAGTATAAGCCAGCCGCCTATTACCGCAATGCAGGATTCAAGGCTCATAATGAGCGCGGCGACGGCGGGCGGCAGTCCGCGCTCGCCTATTAACTGAAATGTATAGCCGACGCCGCTCGACAAAATTCCCATATACAAAAGCGGGAGCCAAGCCGAGCATACCGCGCCGAGGCTGACGGTTTCGGTCATAAGCATAGGCACCGCCGAGGTGAGCGCGCAGAACATAAACTCTATGCAGGTGAATTTATAGGCGTTTACCCTTGAGGAAAAGTGAGAAACCGCCATAATCTGCACGGTAAAGCCGACAGCGCATAAAAACTCGTATATGTCGCCTTGGTTTAACGAGAAGTTTTCTCCGAGGCAAAGCAGAGCCGTGCCGACTGTCGCGGCAAACACCGAAAGCCATATTCGTGCAGGACACTTGCGCCCGAAAAATATTCCCGTTATGGGTATCATAATGATATAAAGAACGCTTATAAAGCCCGCTTTTCCAGCGGTGGTATAGAGCAGACCGTACTGCTGGAGGCAGGTCGCGACGCCCAATGCAATTCCGCATACCGCGCCGCCGATAAACAGAGTTTTGCGGCTTTCGGATTTTTCGCGGCTTAAAAGCGCGGCGGGCAAGAGCGCGAGCGAGCCTATTATGCTTCTGAAAAACGTAAACGCGAAGGGACCTATGTAGTCCATTCCTTTGCGCTGTACCGAGAACGCCATACCCCATATGGCGGCTGATATAAAAAGAAGCAGCGAGTATTTAAGTCTTGATGTTTTCATAATTTAACGCTCCGATTTTATGTTTGCTGATAAAAATATTAACATAAATGTCGGTATTTGTCCATAACATTGATGAGCGTAAAACAAAAATTCGGAAATTTTTTCAAAAAATGCTTGCAAAATGAAAAACAATGTGTTATTATATTATAGTTAAATTTCGGATAGTCCTCTGCCGCGCAGTTTTCGGTATGAATATCTCAGAGAAGGAGAAAAGAGATGAACATTTTAGAGCAAATCACACAGGAGCAGATAAGAACAGACCTCCCCGCTATTGCAATCGGCGACACGGTGCGTGTTTACGTTAAGGTCAAAGAGGGCAACAGAGAGAGAGTGCAGATGTTCGAGGGAACGGTCATCAAGAAGAACCACGGCGGTATTCAGGAAGTGTTTACGGTAAGACGTATTTCCTACGGCGTAGGAGTTGAAAGAACATTCCCGATCAATTCGCCTAATATCGACAGAATTGAAGTTGTAAGACACGGACGCGTAAGACGTTCCAAGCTGTATTACCTCAGAGACAGAGTAGGTAAGGCCGCTAAGGTAAGAGAAAAGCTTTAAAACTCATAAATGGTGATTATGTCGGTCATAATCGCCATTTATTCTTCTATTTTTGAAAAGGGGCGATATTATGGAAGAAAAGGATATGGTTCAAAACACCGCCGCGGAGGAGACTCCCGCGGAGGAGGGCAGCGACAAAAAGAGAGGTTGGAAAAGAGAGCTTTTGGATTGGGTGGAAGCGATAGTATTCGCGGTTGTAATTACCTTTTTACTTAAAAACTTTGTGTTCACGCTTGTCAAGGTTGACGGTCAGTCCATGGAGCCGACGCTTCAGAACGAGAACCGTCTGTATGTGAACAGATTTTTCTATACGCCCGAAAAAGGCGACATAATAATCTTTACGCCTCATTCGGACCCCGACAGACCCTATGTTAAGAGAGTAATAGCGACAGAGGGCGACACGGTTTATATTGATTTTGAGACGGGCGACGTATATGTAAACGACGAAATAATAGAGGAAAAATATATTGCGGAGCGCACCGAGCATAAGGGGACGTATATTCGCGAGCTTATGCTCTACGGCGAATACAGCCGCGAGAACCCCATTGTTATAGAAAAAGACCATATTTTTGTAATGGGTGATAACAGAAACGCGAGCAAGGACAGCCGCGAGCTTGGTCAGGTACCCGTTGACGAGGTTATGGGTCACGCGCTGTTCCGCTTTTGGCCTCTTGATGAATTTGGCAAATTGGAGTAATCGAAATGGCGTTACAGTGGTTTCCGGGTCATATGGCGAAAACCCGTCGTATGATAGCCGAAAATTTAAAACTTGTGGACGTGGTAGTCGAGCTTGTTGACGCACGTCTGCCCTTGTCGTCGAGAAATCCCGAAATTGACGCGATAGTCGGTGCGAAGCCGCGTATAGTCGTGCTTAACAAGGCGGATATTGCGGATGCGGCGGCGAACGATTTATGGCTCAAATATTTTGCGGAGCTGAAAATCCCCGCAATCGCGGTGGACAGCAGCAGCGGCAAAGGTATAAACCGCCTCGACGGCGAGATAAACAAGGCTCTTGCGGAAAAATTTGAAAAAGACCGAAAGCGCGGTATTCAAAGCAAGCTGGTGCGTATGATGGTGGTCGGAATACCCAATGTCGGAAAGTCGTCGTTTATAAATCGGCTTTCGGGGCGAAGCGCGGCGGCGACGGGCGACCGTCCCGGCGTTACAAAGACCAAGCAGTGGATAAGAATACAGAAAAAGTATGACCTGCTCGATACGCCCGGCATACTCTGGCCGAAGTTTGAGGACGAAGCGGCGGCAAGGCGTATTGCGTACACGGGCGGAATAAAGGATGAGATAATCGACGTTGAGGAACTCAGCTCGAATTTGCTTGAGTTTTTGCGGGACAATTACAGAGACAATTTGGCGGAGCGTTATAAGCTGACCGAGGATATTTCGCTTCTTTCGGGCTATGATTTGCTCACTTTGATAGGCAAAAAGCGCGGATGTATAGTGTCGGGCGGAGAAACGGACACCTTCCGCGCCGCAAATCTTGTCCTGGACGACTTCCGCTCCGCAAGAATAGGTAAAATTACGTTAGAACTGCCGTAAGGCATAAATCGGAGCGGTATTATCCGCTCTGATTTTGTTTAAGGAGATTATGAAGGAGATGGCTTTATGAGTGCGACCGATGTAAATATGAAAGAGATTGAAAGCTCCGTTTATCAAAGCGGGGTTAAATACCTTTGCGGCATTGACGAGGCGGGGCGAGGTCCTCTTGCGGGACCCGTCTGCGCCGCCGCGGTCATTCTGCCGCCCGACTGTGTTATCGAGGGGGTAAACGACTCGAAAAAGCTCACCGAGAAACGCCGCGAGGCGCTTTTTGACGAAATAGTGAGGGAGGCGGTCGCGTACAGCGTGCAGTTTGTTTCGCCCGACGTTATCGACGAAATAAATATCCGCAACGCAACTCATCTGGCTATGGAGAATGCGGTGAGGAGCCTTTCGGTGCGCCCCGAATATATTATAATAGACGGCAACGATAAAATACCGTTTGAAATTCCGTATGAGTACATAGTAAAGGGCGACGCAAAGTCTCAGACGATAGCCGCGGCTTCGATTTTGGCAAAGGTCAGCCGTGACCGCCTTATGGTCGAGCTTGACAAAAAATATCCGCAGTACGGCTTTGCAAAGCACAAGGGCTACGGAACGGCGGCACATATGCAGGCAATAAGGGAGTTCGGCGTGTCTGAGGTACACAGAAAAACTTTTATGACTAAAAAGGTGTTGGGCATATGATTACCGAGAAGCGTCGGCTGGGCGACTTCGGAGAGGACGCCGCCGCAAAATATCTAAAAAAGAAAAGATACAAAATTTTGTGCCGTAATTACAGCAATAAGTACGGCGAGATAGACATAATAGCAAAATATAAAAGGGACATCATTTTTGTCGAGGTAAAGACCAGACCCGACAGCGTGTTCGGCACGCCCGCCGAGGCGGTGACATACACAAAGCGTCAGAAAATTTTTAAGTGTGCAAAATGGTATATGGCGGAGAACAACATAGACCGAGGCGCGCGGTTCGACGTTATAGAGGTCTACGCCGAGCTTGTCGGCGAGAAATACAGGCTCAAAGAAATAAATCATATTGAAGGAGCGTTCGAGGTAAATGACACGTATTTGTGACGCGCATTGTGACACAATAAGCAGGATATACGAAAAAAATCAGTCTTTGCTCCGAAACGACGGTATGCTGGATTTGGAGCGTATGCCGCAGGGAATACAGGTTTTCGCGGCGTTTATAGATAAAAAGAATATAAAATGCACACCTATGAACTATTGCATAGGGCTGATTGAAAAATACCACGATGAAATAGAAAAAAATTCGGAGCGTATTTCGGAGTGCCTTTCGTATACAGATGCGGAGCGGGTCATAAGAGACGGCGGGCGCGGCTCGATGCTTAGCATTGAGGGCGGCGAGGCGTTGGAGGGCAATATCGCGGCTCTTGATATGTATTACAGGCTCGGAGTGCGCCTTATAACGCTTACCTGGAATTACGCCAACGAGCTTGCGGACGGAATTACCGAGGAGCGCGGCGGAGGACTTACCGCCTTCGGACGCGAGACTGTGGCGAGAATGAACGAGCTGGGCATCATAGCGGACGTTTCTCACCTTTCGGAGCGCGGATTTTGGGATGTTATGGAAGTCACTTCAAAGCCCGTTGCGGCTTCCCATTCAAACGCCAAGGAGCTTTGCCCGCACCGCAGGAATTTGACGGATGAGCAGATCGCGGCGCTCATTAAAAACCGCGGATTTATAGGGATAAATTTCTGCCCCGCGTTTCTGGACAAAACTCTTGCGGACTTGGATATGCGCGGCAAGGATTACGCCGCTCATATAAGCGCGGATATGTCGGGCGCGGAACTTGTTATTTCGCATATAGAATATATGTTTTCGCTCGGCGCGGAGGAAAACGTGGGGCTCGGCTCCGACTTCGACGGTGTCTCGGGGGCTTTTTCCGACCTCGGCGGAGTAGAAAAAATGAACGGTCTTATCGAAAAAATCCGCACTCATATATCGCCCGACGCGGCGGAGCGGGTATCGCACGGTAATTTTATGCGCTTTTTATCGGAGGCGGGAATTTAAAAGCAGAGGAGAAAAGCTGAGTATGAAAATCGCAGTCATAGGATACAGCGGCAGCGGCAAATCGACGCTTGCTAAATTTTTGGGCGAAAAGTACGATATACCCGTCCTCCATTTTGACCGTATTCACTGGCTGCCGGGCTGGAATGAGCGTACCCGCGAAGAAAAGCGGAGTATTACGCGCGATTTTATGGACAAAAACCCGCAGTGGGTGATAGACGGCAACTATTTTGCAATAGAGAGCGAGCGCAGAATGGAAGAGGCGGACAAAATTATATTTTTGTCGTTTAACCGCATATCCTGTCTTTTCCGCGCTTTTAAACGCTATATAAAATACCGCGGAAGAACTCGCGAGGATATGGGCGACGGCTGTGACGAGAAGTTTGACGCGCAGTTTGCGTGGTGGATACTGCACGAGGGGCGAAGCGGGAAAACAAAGGATAAATACAGGAATATTTTAAAAAGATACCCCGATAAGGTCGTGGTTATAAAAAACCAAAAGGGTCTTAATGAGTTTATGAAAAAACTTTAGAAAAGATTTTAACGGAAATAAATTTTAAATGATGCAAAAATTATGTTGCAATCGGGCGTAATTTGTATTAAAATAGTCTTGTTATGTAAAAATTATTTGGAGGGTTTTGGTTATGGAACACATTGTATCGAGAAAGGCTGCAAGTATTTCGGAGTCTCCCACTCTTGCAATCGATTCAAAATTCAAGCAGATGAAGAAGGAAGGCGTGCCGGTGATAGGTTTCGGAGCGGGCGAGCCTGATTTTAATACTCCCGACAACATAATCGGAGCGGCAAAGCAAGCGCTCGATATGGGACTGACAAAATACACTCCCGCGTCGGGAACTCTTGATTTGAAGAAGGCGGTTTGCGACAAAATCAAGAGAGATACGGGGCTTGAATACGAAACGAAAAATATTGTCGTCTCGAACGGAGCCAAGCACTCGCTTACAAACGTATTTATGTGCCTGTGCAACCCCGGCGACGAGGTTATAATCCCCGCGCCTTACTGGGTCAGCTATCCCGAAATGGTAAAAATGGCGGACGGCGTTCCGGTTTACATAAACACAACGGAGGAGAGCGGCTTTAAATTCACCGCCGAGCAGTTAAAGGACGCGATAACGCCCAAGACCCGCGCGCTTGTGCTGAATACGCCGAGCAACCCGACAGGTATGGTTTATATGCGCGGCGAACTGGAGCAGATTGCGAAAATCGCGGCGGAAAACAAGATATACGTTGTGTTTGACGAAATATACGAAAAGCTGATATACAGCGGCTCGCATATAAATATAGCGACCTTGGGCGAGGACATACGGGAATACACGATTATTGTGAACGGTATGGCTAAGGCGTATGCTATGACGGGCTGGAGAATAGGCTACACCGCATCCAACGCGGCTTTGGCAAAGGCTATGGCGAATATCCAGAGCCATATGACCTCAAACCCGAACTCCATTGCGCAGTTTGCGTCTGTCGAGGCGCTTGAGGGCGACCAGAGCAGTATAGACGTTATGAAATCCGAATACTTAAAGCGCAGAGACTATATGTGCGAGAAAATAAATTCAATCGACGGGCTCAGTTGTCTCGTTCCGCAGGGTGCGTTCTATGTGTTTATGAACGTTCGCGGCTTGCTCGGAAAGGAGCATTACGGAAAGGTTATAAACACGTCGTCCGAGCTTTGCGCCGACCTGCTCGACCGTGCGCTTGTCGCGCTTGTTCCGAGCGAGGGCTTCGGAATTGAGGGCTATGTGAGACTTTCTTATGCGACTTCGATGGAGAATATCAAAGAGGGTCTTGACAGGATAGAAAAATACATAAAGGGTGAGTGCTGATAAATGGGAGATAAAAACATATACGAAAGTCCTTTAAATTCAAGATATGCAAGCGAGGAAATGAAATATATCTTCTCGCCCGACAAAAAGTTCAAAACGTGGCGCAGGCTTTGGATTGCGCTCGCGGAGGCGGAAAAGGAACTCGGGCTTGACATAACCGAGGAGCAAATAGACGAGCTCCGCGCAAATGCGGACAACATAAACTATGATGTCGCACAGGAACAGGAAGCAAAGGTGCGCCACGACGTTATGTCGCACGTCTACGCCTACGGCGTTCAGTGCCCCAAGGCAAAGGGTATAATTCATCTCGGCGCGACGTCGTGCTATGTCGGCGACAATACCGACATTATAATTATGACCGAGGCTCTGCGTCTTATCCGAAAAAAGGTGCTTGCGGTAATTTCCGCTCTGCGCGATTTTGCGGACAAGTATAAGGGTATGCCGACGCTCGGCTTCACTCATTTCCAGCCCGCACAGCTTACCACGGTGGGCAAGCGCGCCTCTCTTTGGATTTGGGAGCTTCTTATGGATTTGGAGGACATAGACCATCAGCTCTCCAAGGCGGCTTTGCTCGGCTCAAAGGGTACAACGGGTACACAGGCGAGCTTTATGGAGCTTTTCGGCGGAGACGTTGAAAAGGTGAAGAAGCTGGACGAGATTATATGTGAAAAAATGGGCTATAAAAAGGCGTTCCCCGTTTCGGGGCAGACCTATTCGCGAAAGCTGGATTATCAGATGATGTCGGTGCTCAGCGGAGTCGCTCAGAGCGCGTATAAATTTGCCAACGACATCCGTCTGCTTCAGCACTTAAAGGAAATAGAGGAGCCGTTTGAGAAAAGTCAGATAGGTTCTTCGGCGATGGCGTACAAGAGAAATCCGATGCGAAGCGAGAGAATATGCTCTTTGGCGAGATACGTTATAGTTGACGCGCTCAACCCTGCGATAACTTCTTCGACTCAGTGGTTCGAGAGAACTCTGGACGACTCGGCAAACAAGAGAATAAGCATCGCGGAGGGCTTTTTGGCAGTAGACGCTATTTTGAATATCTATATCAACGTCGCTTCGGGGCTTGTGGTTTATCCCAAGGTTATAAGACAGAGAATAAACTCGGAGCTTCCGTTTATGGCTACCGAAAATATTATGATGGACGCGGTAAAGCGCGGCGGCGACAGGCAGGAGCTTCACGAGGAGATAAGAACGCACTCTATGGCGGCGGGCGCGGTTGTCAAAGAGCAGGGAATGGCTAACGACTTGGTTGACCGTATCGCTTCGGATCCGATGTTCGGTATGACGAAAGAGGAGATCGAGTCGGTTTTGATACCTGAAAACTTCACGGGACGCGCCGAAAATCAGGTGGAGGAATTTATCCGCGACTATGTTGACCCGATTTTAAAGGACGCCGACATAGCCGATATAAAGGTAGAAATGAAGGTTTAATGAAGGTTTAAAGATTAAATCGGAGATGATTTTACAATGGAATTAAAAAGGCTTGGTTTTATAGGCGGAGGGAATATGGCTTTCGCGCTCGTGAAGGGCATTGTATCTTCGGGCTCGGCGGCTGAGGTTACTGTAAGCGATAAGGACGAGGAGAAACTCGCAAAATTTTCGGAGCTGGGAGTCAGAACTTCGCTGCATAATTCCGAGGCGGTTCGCGCGGCGGACGCGGTGGTGCTTGCGGTGAAGCCGAATATCGTTCCGCTTGTGCTTGACGAGATAAAAGACCTGCTCGGCGATAAAATACTTATTTCGATTGCGGCAGGCGTAAGTCTTGAGAATATTTTGGCAAAGCTCGGAAGCGGGGCTAAAATCGTTCGGGTTATGCCCAACACTCCCGCGCAGGTGAGCTGCGGTATGGCGGTCCTGTCGCCCGGCAATAATGTCTCGGACGACGAGGCGGCGGCGGTCGAAGCGATTTTCAGGAGCGTCGGTGAGGCTGTAATTCTTGACGAAAAATTTATGAGCGCGGCAACCGCTCTGCACGGAAGCAGCCCCGCATATGTGTATATGATGATTGACGCTATGGCGGACAGCGGCGTAAAGTACGGTCTTACCAAGAAGCAGGCGCTTTTGCTTGCGGCAAAGGCGGTGGAGGGCAGCGCGAAAATGGTTCTCGAAACGGGCGAACACCCGTCGGTGCTTAAAGACAACGTATGTTCTCCCGCGGGTACGACTATCGCGGCGGTTTGCGAGCTTGAAAGGAGCGGCTTTAAGTCCTCTTTGCAGCAGGCAATAGACGCTTGCGTCGAAAAAGCGGATAATATGGTAAAATAAATTTAAAAAATAAAACGTGCAGTCACTGTCTGTGATTGCACGTTCTATTTTTGCGGCTTGTATCATAAAATTAGACTAAAATACTTATATGATAAAGCGGGGCGCAAAAATGGGAATAAATACTTTGGACAAAAAGCTCGCGGAGGTATTTTCGGAGAACGCGCGCGAAATAGTCGTGCTGACGGTGCTGTTTTTTGCGGGACTTGCGGCGGGCATGGTCGTTTCGCTCAGAATGAGCGGCGCACAGTACGACGCGGTGTCCGAATATATGGACTGCTTTTTCTCCGCTTACACCCTGCGCGGAGCGGACAGGGGCAACGTGTGTATGGCGTCGGTGGCAAATAACATAAGATGTCTGCTTATAATGTGTATTCCGCTTTTGTCGGCGTGGCTTACTCCGTTTTTGGCGGCGCAAATCGCGCTGAAGGGCTTTAAAATAGGGTTTTCGGTTGCCTTCCTGACCGGAATGTACGGCTTTTTCGGGGCAGCGGTGGGATTTTTCTCTCTTTTTTGGCAGATTTTGTTCACTTTGCCCGCGCTCGTCCTGTGCGGAGCAAAGATAATGAACTTTTCGTTTAGGCTCGGCGGAGGAATAATAGGGTTTTCCCGTTTTAAGAATATCGGCAACAAAGTTTACATAAACTTAATTTTTGCCCTGATTACGGCTGTTTTCGTGATATTGGCGGGCGGAATTTTCGACGGATATGCGGCTGCAGCGATGACGCTTTCACTGTGCGGAATATCCGAGGTTTAATTTTTTGTTAAAAAAATGTTAAAAACCTCTTGTCAAAATTAAAGTTTTTATGTAAAATAGATATGTAAATCGGGGAGGGAGTTTATTGTGGAAGCACTTTTAGAGCAATATATGGATTTTTTGACTAACGTCAAAAAGGCTTCGACCAATACTTTAGACTCTTACAGGAGAGACATAAAAAAATATATCAGGTATTTGGAGAGCAACGGTATCAACAATATCGGCGGAGTTTCGGGAACTACGATTTTGAATTATCTTTTGTTAATGCAAAATCAGGGAAAGTCCGCTTCGACAGTTTCTAGAAGTCTTGCCTCCATAAGGTCTTTTTATCAGTATTTGCACAGGAACCATATAATAGACGACGACCCAACGGTCGGAGTGCAGGGCTTTAAGGTTGAAAAGAAGCTGCCCGAAATTCTGACCGGTGCGGAGGTCGATTTGCTTCTCGCCCAGCCCAAGTGCGTTGACCTCAAGGGCTATCGCGATAAGGCTATGCTTGAGCTTTTGTACGCTACCGGCATAAGGGTGTCGGAGCTTATCGAGCTTCAGGTTGACGACGTCAACACCGAAGTGGGTTACATAATTTGCCGTCATAACGACAAGGAGCGAATAATCCCCGTATATGCGCTGGCGATAAGTGCGGTAAAGGAGTATATGGAGAAAGCCCGCCCGAAGATGATTGCATCGGAGAACGAGACGGTGCTTTTCGTAAATGTCAGCGGAGAAAAGCTGACGCGTCAGGGCTTTTGGAAAATTATAAAGTCTTATAAAGAAAAGGCGAATATAAATAAAGACATCACTCCGCACACTCTGCGCCATTCATTTGCGGCTCATCTTCTGGAAAACGGCGCGGATTTGAAGTCCATTCAGGAGATGCTCGGACATACCGACATTTCCTCGACGCAGGTATATGTTCAGGTGGTGAAAAATCGGCTTAAGGATGTGTACTCAAAGTCACATCCGAGAGCTAAGTAAAAAGCTAAATTGGGTCGTTTTGAAATCTTGTAATTTTGGGGCGGCCCTTTTAATTTTATTTTGTAATTCGGAGGTCGTACAAATGAAAGTTTTGGTTATAGGCGGCGGAGGACGCGAGCATACCATTTTGTGGAAGCTGAGCCAAAGCGCGAAGGTGGACAAGCTCTACTGCGCTCCCGGCAACGGCGGAATTGCGGGTATTGCCGAGTGTGTGCCGATAAAGGTTATGGAGTTTGACAAGCTGATTGAGTTTGCCAAGGAAAACGAAATAGATATGACGGTCGTCGCGCCGGATGACCCGCTGGTCGCGGGTGCCGTGGACGCTTTTGAAGCGGCGGGACTGCGCGCGTTCGGTCCAAATTCAAAGGCGGCGATAATAGAGGGAAGCAAGTCGTTCTCAAAGGAATTGATGAAAAAGTACAATATTCCCACCGCGGCATATGAGGTGTTTGAGAGCAGTAAAGACGCTATCGAATATGTAAAGGCGCAGAACAAATATCCGACAGTTATCAAGGCGGACGGTCTGGCGCTCGGAAAGGGCGTTATAATCGCTCAGAGCTTTGAAGCAGCCGAAAAGGCGATAGTTGACATAATGGAGGACAAGAAGTTCGGAAACGCGGGTGCGCGGGTTGTTATAGAGGAGTTCCTGACGGGACCCGAAATATCCGTTCTGGCGTTTACCGACGGCAAAACTTTAAAGCCTATGGTTTCGGCGCAGGACCACAAGCGTGCGTTTGACAACGACGAGGGGCTTAACACCGGCGGAATGGGTACGTTTTCGCCGAGCCGCGTCTACACCGACGAGGTTGCGAAGGAGTGTATGGAAAACATATTTATCCCCACAATGAACGCGATGAACGCCGAGGGGCGCAAGTTTAAGGGTGTTTTGTACTTCGGACTTATGAAAACCGCCGACGGCGTAAAGGTTATCGAGTACAACTGCCGCTTCGGAGACCCCGAGACACAGGTGGTTCTGCCCCGCCTTAAGAGCGATTTGTTCGATATATTCGACGCAATCATTGACGAGAGACTGGATGAGGCAGAGGTGGAATGGGAGGACAACGCGGCGGTCTGCGTTGTGCTTGCATCGGGCGGTTACCCCGAAAAGTATGCGACGGGCTATCCGATAAACGGAATTAAAAAGGCGGAGAGCCTCGGCGCGCTCGTGTTCCACGCGGGCACGAAAAAAGAGGGAGAGAATTATCTTACCGCGGGCGGCAGAGTTTTGGGCGTTGTCGCGACGGGAGAAGATTTGGATGCCGCAATTAAAACCGCGTACGGATACGTCAATGAAATTTCGTTTAAGGATATGCACTTCAGGCGCGATATAGGAATAAAAAAGTAAGATTATGCGGTTAAAAACACCGAGCGAATATTTCGCTCGGTGTTTTTTGTTGTTTGCTTATTATTTTTTGCTGTCCGCAATAACCTTGTCGGTAACATTTTTGGGCGCTTCCTGATAGCGTTCAAACTCAAAATCGAAGCTGCCGCGTCCCTGTGTCATCGAGCGCAAATCCGTGGCGTAAACGTGCATCTCCGCCATAGGAACCTCCGCCTCGACCAAAATCAGACCGTTGTCCTGCGGGGTCATACCCAGCATTTGACCGCGGCGTTTGTTTATATCGCCTATAATATCGCCAGTGTAGTTCTCGGGTACATATACGTTGAGATGACCGATGGGTTCGAGAAGCACGGGGTTTGCCTGCTCAAGACCCGCTTTATACGCAATCGAAGCCGCCATCTTAAACGCCATTTCGGAGGAGTCTACCGGATGGTAGGAGCCGTCCAGAAGCGTCGCCTTGAGATTAACAACGGGATAGCCCGCCAGCACGCCCTTTTGCATACACTCCTGCAATCCCTTTTCGACTGCGGGGAAGTAGTTTTTGGGCACGGCTCCGCCGAATACCTTTTCCTCAAATACGAGAGACTCGCTTTCGCATGGTTCAAACTCAATCCAAACGTGACCGTACTGTCCGTGTCCGCCCGACTGCTTCTTGTGCTTGCCCTCTACCTTGACCTTTTTCTTTATGGTCTCGCGGTATGCTACCTTAGGCTCTGTCAGTGTTACCTCAACGCCGAACTTGTTTTTCAGCTTGCTTATTATAACGTCGAGGTGCTGGTCGCCGAGACCCATAATGAGCTGCTGATGCGTTTCGGAATTGTTCTCAACTCTGAAGGTCTTGTCCTCCTCCATAAGCTTTGAAAGACCCGCGCTGATTTTTTCCTCGTCGCCCTTTGCCTTGGGAACTACCGCAAGCGACATATTCGGCTTTACAAAGTCTATACCGTCAATCATTATCGGATTTATCTGACTGCTGAGAGTGTCGCAGGTGTTGGTGTTTGCGAGCTTTGTAACCGCGCCTATATCGCCGGCGTTCAGCTTTGAAACCTCTATCTGCTTTTTGCCCTGAAGCACAAACAGCTTGCCGACTTTCTCGGTCGTGTCGCTGTTTAAGTTGTACATGGTGGTGTCGGGAGTCATTGTTCCGGATATGACTTTAAAGTAGGACAGCTTTCCTACATACGGGTCGGCAATCGTTTTAAACACGAAAGCGGTGAACGGGTCGTCAACAGACGGCATAAGCGTAACGTCGGCGCCGCCCTTTTTCTTTGCGGGAACTCCCTTTGCGTCCGCAGCGGTCGGGAAGTATGCGTAAATGGCGTTCATAAGAGATGAAATTCCGAGCTTTCTGCTCGCGCTTCCGCAGAGCACGGGAACTATGTCGCCCGACGCAACGCCCTCACGGAGTGCGGCGTAGGTTTCGGCAAGCGTAAAGCTCTCGCCCGCGAAGTAACGCTCCATAAGTTCCTCCGAACTTTCGGCGACCGCCTCGTTTATCATCTCGCGAATGGGAGCAATCTCATCTTCCATGCCCTCCGGCATTGCCGCAGTTATGGTTCGGTTTCCGTCAAATTTGCGGGCTTCCTGCTCAACTACGTTTACGAAGCCGGTTATGTAGTGCCCGTCACGTATCGGAACCTGGAACGGCGCGATTTTCTTTCCGTATTTTTCACGGAGCTGGTCGAGCACCGCGTAGTAATTTACGCGCTCGTCGTCAACCTTGTTTATAAAAATCATCTTGGGAATACCCTTTTCCTCTGCGTACTGCCACGCCTTCTCAGCGCCGACGGTAAGACCCGACTTTCCGCTCAAAACGATAATTGCCGCATCAGCCGCCGCAATACCCTCCTGAACGTCGCCCACGAAATCAAAATATCCGGGAGTGTCGATAATGTTGAACTTTGACGCACTCCATTCGCACGCGGCAACAGCCATTGATACCGAGAACTTTCTCTTTATTTCCTCGGGATCGAAATCCATTACCGTATTTCCGTCCTGAGTCTTGCCCAGACGGTCAATGTTGCCCGCGGTGTAGAGCATAGCCTCGGCGAGCGAGGTCTTGCCCGAGTTGCCGTGACCGAGCAAACAGAAATTCCTGATTTTTGAAGTTTCGTAAATTTTCAACTTTATAACCCCCTATTAAGTGTGTATAGATATATTCTAATATAGTTTATTAGAAAAATCAACTAAAATTTTAAAAAATCAATTTATTTTTTTGTGCATAGTTGACAACGGCACATATTTTCGGCGATTTGGCTTGATTTTCGGCGTATGCGAGCGGGTAAAACCGGCGTTTTCGCGCATTGCCGACGCGAGATTTTCAATGCTGTCCGCAAGGCGGTCGATTGCGTAGAGGTCGCTCGGACGCACGATTTCCCGCTCCTGCGTCGGCGCGTTTTGAGGCGGTGCGGTGCGGGCGGGCTGTACGTCGGGCTGTACTTCGAAATCCTCCCGCCGAATTTTCGGAATTTCGTTTTTGACTGCTTCGGGCGGGATTGGCGGCTTGGTTGGGGGATTTCCCGCGGGGCGTATGTCAAGGTCGTACTTCATTTCCCGCCGCGGCTTTGAATTTATAAAGGCGCGTCCGACGGGCAGGATTATTCTCGAATTTGAAATATAGGCGTATGCGAACATTTCCGCTCTGCCGTTTATCAGCTTTATCCGCTCGCACAAAAAGCCCTGCGGAGCGGTGAATTCTCTGACACGCGACCAGCCGCCGCCCGACGCGCTTGCGGCGTATAGGCGGTCTGCGCCTTCCCACATTATATTAAGGCGTTCGTTTTCCTCAAACACGGCGCAGGACTTTACTTCGCCGCTTTGCTTGGTCAGCAGCTTTGCGTCCTCCCACTGTGCGTCGAACTCGGGAAGGCGGCGGTAGAAAATTCCGCCCGCCGAAGCTGTGCAGAGGTGTATGCCGCCGTAATCGAAAGCCGCAGCTTTGTCAGCGCGCTCCGAAATGAGCGTAAAGTCGCCGAACCTCTTTTGCGACCACTTGTATATACGCTCTCCGAAGCCCGTCCCCTCCTGAGTGTAGAATATATGTATATCGTTGTTTGAAGCTTTGCACACCTCAAATTCACGGTGCTTTCCGTCGATGTAGTCTATCGGCTCGGGAGTTGTACCGCCGTTTAAGGTCTGTATGCAAAGCATAGCCTTGCCTCCGTAGCTTATGCGGTAGAACGCCGTCATAAGCGCGTTCACCCCGATTAGGCGGAAGTCGGATATGTCGATGCTGTTCCCCGCTCTCGCCTTCAGCAGATATTCCTTTGAGAAGCCGTCGGCTCCCTCTCTGAGGCACACTAAGTTGCGCTCCCTGTCCTGGCAGATTATAACAATTCCGCCGTTTTGGTCTGTCGCCGCGTCGAAGCCGCCGCGTATATCGGGAAAAATCACCGAGCGGTCGCGAAACCTGCCCGCCGACGCGTTCCTTATGCAAAGCCCCGCCCGCTTTTGCGTGAATATGTATTTTAGTCCGCCGCTTGTTGAAACTGCAATATTTGGCATATATATTACTCCTTTTGATATTCGTAATGATTTGATATATTTTAATATATTAGAAGTCGGCGAAAACTGTTAACAAACGATTGAAAAACGATTTTTCCGTGAACTTCATCAAATTATTTAACAAATTTCAACCTTTTTTGCCGTAAAAATGTTAATTTTATTATTAAATTTAACAAATTTTATAAAAACTGTTGCAAAATTAAAACACTCGTGCTAAAATAATTTATATTGTGACTAATTGAAATATTGTTCAGGAGGTGTTAATATATGGCAAAGTGTGAGGTTTGCGGCAAGGGCGTTACCTTCGGTATCAAGGTTTCCCATTCGCATCGCAGGTCTAACAAAGCGTGGAAGCCTAATATCAGGAGAGTGAGAGCGATTGTGGACGGAACTCCCAAGAAGGTTTATGTCTGCACAAGATGCCTGCGTTCGGGCAAAGTTGACCGCGCTGTTTAATATTTTAAGAAATAATATCCCGAGAAAATTTCTCGGGATATTTTCTTTGCGGTCATACCGCTTGCTATCCGACGTCTCGCCCCAAGGGGCGTTTTTTATTCCCCTTTGCGGATTTTAAACAATGTACGCAGTATCCCGCCCACAAACTTCGGCGGTCTGATGACAACTATTTTCATAAACCCGACCTCTCTTTCCCCGAAATTTTTATGTCTTAACGACAATCCAGACGCCTATTCCGATTATTGCAATTCCGAACAGCGTAACTAAAAGGTAGTATGGCAAAACATTGGCGAGGAACATACCCGCGCCAAGGCAGATAAACACATACCCGACTTTCGGCGGCTTTCCGCACCGCTTTCGCTTTTTGCATTTCATACGCACCCCGCCTTTGCCTTTTTAATTCAGTATATTCGCCTGTGCGCGTTTTGTGAATGGGCGTTTTATGCACTTTAAAA
>CANQBQ010000007.1 GCA_947589045.1 uncultured Clostridia bacterium
GATTATGTCAATGCCTTCATCAATGATGGCGAACTTTTTTCTCCAATTTTGTAACACATCATTGACAAACCTACATACAGTAATTAAAATAGAAATAATTATTTATGCAATTTCCGAAAAGAAATAGTTTAATTTTTAGTTAACAATCATGACTTATTGGTATGTGCGGTGTTAAATTATAAAAAATATCTGAAAAATTAAAAAACACAGGTTGTTTTAATAATCAAATACCCCGCACCGGTGGTGCGGGGTATTCGGTTAATTGATTACTTGCTTTTTAATACTCTCAGGCTGTTAAGCACGGCGAGGAGCGCAACGCCGACGTCGGCGAAAACCGCCTCCCACATATTCGCGGCGCCGAGCGCGCCGAGAAGCAGTACAAGCAGCTTGACACCGAGCGCAAACGCTATGTTCTGTATTACGATTTTATGTGTTGCGCGGGCGATTTTAACCGCATCGACGAGTTTTGACGGGCTGTCGTTCATAAGCACTATATCCGCCGCCTCGACCGCCGCGTCTGAGCCGAGACCGCCCATAGCCGCTCCGATGTCGGCGCGGGCGAGGGAAGGCGCGTCGTTTATGCCGTCGCCTACAAACACGGTTGTTCCCGACGCGATGATATTCTCCAGCTTATCGAGTTTGTCCTGCGGCAGAAGTCCGCCGTAAAATTCTTTTATTCCCAGAGCCGCCGCCGTATGCTCCGCTATTTTCGGATTGTCGCCGGTCAGCATACTTATGTTTTCTATTCCGAGTTCGCGCAGCCCGTCTATCGCGGAGCGGGCGTCTCTCTTTAACACGTCCGACAAAATCAGTTCACCTATATATACGCCGTCCGTCGCCGCATATATTACGGTGCCCGCCGCGCCGCTTTTTGAAAATTCAACGCCGTTATCCGAGAGCAGTGCCGCGTTGCCGACTAAAATCCGTCTGCCGCCGTATTTTGCCGAGATGCCCTTGCCCGCGATTTCGCGGAAGTCGTCCACAAGCTCGCGCCTGATATTTCCGTCAAATTTTTTGATTATCGCCTTTGAAACGGGGTGGGTGGAAAAGCTCTCGCACGCCGCGCATATCTCCAGAAGTTCCGCTTCCGAAACGCCGCCGCTCGGCTTGACTTCGGTCACTTCAAACACGCCCCGCGTCAGAGTACCGGTCTTGTCAAAAACCACGTTTTTGGCTTTGTTGAGAGCCTCAAGGTAGTTGCCGCCCTTTATCAGAACGCCCGATTTCGAGGCGCGTCCTATACCTCCGAAGAACGCCAGCGGCACCGAAAGCACCAGGGCGCACGGACACGAAACGACCAGAAATACGAGCGCGCGACTTATCCAATCGGTCAGATGCCCGCTGAAAATCGGCGGAACGAACGCCAGCAGGAGTGCGCACGCGATAACGGCGGGAGTGTAGATTTTTGAAAACTTCGTTATAAACTGCTCCGACTTTGCCTTTTTGCTTTCCGCGTTCTCTATCAGCTCCAAAACCTTTGCCGCGGTACTCTCGCCAAACGGCTTTGAAACTTTGACATACAAAACACCCTCCGAATTTATACAGCCCGACAGCACCTCGTCGCCCGTCTCAGCGCGGCGCAGGAGCGACTCGCCCGTAAGCGCGGAGGTGTCTATCCTCGAACTGCCCTTTACAACCACGCCGTCGAGCGGTATCTTCTGCCCCGCTTTGACTTCGACAATATCGCCGACCTTTACTTCTTCGGACGGTATTTCGGCAAAATCGCCGTCAGCCGTCTTTACAAACGCGGTTTCGGCTTTTATATCAACCAACGCGGCAATCGAGCGGCGCGAACGCTTGACAGCCATATCCTGAAAATACTCGCCCACTCTGTAAAACAGCATTACCGCGACCGCTTCGCTGTACTCGCCTATCAAAAACGCGCCGAGGCTCGCGACAGTCATCAAAAAGTTTTCATCAAAAAGCTCGCCGCGCTTTAAGGAGCGCACCGTATTCGCAAGCACCGGCAAGCCTATCGCAACATATGCCAAGGCAAACAGCACGAGCTTTAAATACGGAATTTCGCCGACGAGCAGAGCCGCGACGAACAAAACAGCTCCGACGACAAGCAAAATCCTGCTCGACAAACTGTCATCCTCGTCGTCGTTCTCGTCCCCCTTTTGGAGTGCAACGTCAACCGACGGCTCGTGGCTCTTGACTATTTTTTTAATGTCCTTAAAAACCCTTTCGGGATTTTCGTCGGTTTCATAAACCAAATTGCCCGACGCAAAATTCAGCGCCGCGTATTTGACCGAGCCGAGAGCCTTGACGTCCGCTTCGATTTTTCCGGCGCAATGAGCGCAGGTCAGATTTTTAAAATATACCTTGTTTTTCATAGCTGCCCCTCCGTTATTCGCTCAAATGAGATATTCCCTGATACAAAATTGTCTTTATATGGTCGTCGTCGAGCGAATAGTAGACCGACTTGCCCTCCTTGCGGAACTTTACGAGCCTCGCCTGTTTTAAAACTTTAAGCTGATGCGAAATTGCCGACTGTGTCATATTGAGCAGGTCGGCTATGTCGCACACGCACATCTCGGACGAAAACAGAGCATACAGTATCCTTATGCGGGTCGTGTCGCCGAACACCTTGAAAAGCTCCGCCATATCGTAGAGCATTTCCTCGGCGGGCATTTCCCCCATCGCCTTGGTGACAAGATTTTTGTGAATTTCACAGCTTTCGCATACGTCGATAGAATTCATTTTCATATTTGCTCACTCCCCTTGTTCCTTCAAACATATGAATAATCGTTCATATGTTCATTATACGACCGTATTATGGGATTGTCAATACTTTTTTTCAAAAAATATTGCACAACCGAAATTATTATGATAAAGTAGAAAACATAAAATCGGTGTATCGGAGGTGAGTCAATGGACGAGGAAAAATTGCTGTCAAAGGCGGCGCGCGGCGATACCGCGGCGTTTGAAACGCTTATAGAGCCGCATATGACCAAGGTCTACAATATTGCTTACCGAATATGCCAAAATGCCGACGACGCGGCGGACGCGGCGCAGGAGGCGTTTTTAAAAGCGTTTGGAAATATATCGAAATTTAAGGGCGGCGCGAAATTCTCGACCTGGCTCTACCGAATAGCGACAAATGCCGCGCTGGATATGGTCAAGGGGCGCGGCAGGCACGGCGCGTACTCACTCGACGCTGAAATTTCGGGCGAGGACGGAGAGGTTTTAAGAGAAATTCCGAGCGACGCGCCGTTGCCGCAAGAGGAAGCGGAGCGCGCCGAGGTGCGGCGGGAGATAAACGCCGCGCTTGCAAGACTTTCGGACTCCGACAGAAGCATAATAGTTTTAAGGGATATAAACGGAATGGCGTATCGGGAAATCTCGGAGATACTCGGCTGCTCGGAAGGCACCGTGAAATCGCGGCTGAGTCGGGCAAGACAAAAGCTTCGAGAAATTTTATCAAAAAACAGGGAACTTTTTTGCGACTGAAACAGTCTAAAACATAAAGAATTTAAAACGAAAGGGGGCAGTATGCGATGAAGAAGGAATTTTCGTGCGGCGAGTGCCGCGAAAAGCTGTCGGATTATCAGCTTGGATTTACAAATGAACGAGAAAACGCGATAATTGAAAAGCATCTCAAAGACTGCCCCGAATGTCGAGCCGAACTTGAGGAATTTAGGGCTGTCGAAAATATGCTTCACGAGCTTGAGCCTGTTCCTCTGCCCGCGGATTTTAAGAGCAATCTGCACCGCAGTCTCGCTGCGGAGAGCGAAAAGCTCCAAAGCCGCGGCAAAAACGGCGGATTTTCCGCTCTGCTCGGACGTATTTTTGCAAAGAACCGCGTATTTGTGCCCGTTTTGACCGCGCTCGTTCTCGTGGCTGTATTTTCCACGGGAATATATGAGCTTATGCTAAATCAAAACGCCGAGGTTGAGCGTTATAACCAAACCACTCGTCAAACGCCGCCTCCCGACGGAAACAACGCCGAAATTCACGCTCCCGCAGACAACGCGGCGCCTTCGGACGTTCCGATTGATGCGGACGCCGCGCCTACGTCAGACAAGGGCAGTACGTCGGCTGACAATTCCAAGGCGAGCGGAGCGCAAACTCCGTCATCGGCGGAAAAGGTTGACGAAACCGCGCCCGAAACGGCTTCCGAGCCGGTTCAGACTTCAAATTCCGAGCAGACGGGCGAGGATGCGAACGTCGGCGAGAGCGACGACGGTAACGGCAAAGAAAGTAAAGAAAGCAAAGAAAGTGCGATGAGCGAAGAGAGTGCGGAGAGTGACGAAGCAGGCGAATACGGCACAGAGGCATATGGAAATATACCCTCGGCGGCGTCGGTAATTGCGCAAGACGACGATAACGCGGTATATTCGGGCGGCGGATCGGGCGGCGCGGCCGCGCCGCGTATGGCTGTCGGCAATATATGCGAGGTGCATATAAAGGTCAGAAACCCCGAAGCTCTGCTTAAAAATCTCGGACTTTTAGACCGCACCGAGGAGACCGACGGCGTATATTCGCTCTATTTGAATGAGAATGAATACCGAAGCCTTATCTCAAGCCTCCCCAAAAGCGCGGAGGTGAGCGGAGAGGCATCGGAGGACACTGTTTTGTACCATATTATGGTTGAGGGAAAATAATTTTGCCTTGTATAAGACGAGGCGATTATTTTTCGTTGTCGGCATTTTTAATTCTTACTTTTAGGAGGAATATATTATGAAAAGAATTTTGTGTTTGAGCGTGATCGCGGTTATGCTAAAGATATTTTTCCGCGCTACATTCAGCGTTTGCGTTTTCTAATGTAGGGGCGCACCGTGTTCGCCCGCAACGCCCGCGCTTTGCGCGGGCGGGGATTATGTACTTTTCTTAATGTTAAGAAAAGTACCAAAAGAAACATTTAGGGGCTTTGCCCCTAAAAACCCCGACGGACGCAAGGCTGTTGCCTAAAGCGTCCGTCAAAACCCAAGGGCGGTAAGGTTGTTGTCTAATTTTAATTGCTTCTGATTGAGTTTTTGCATTAGTGCATCCGCGAAATCAAAAAAATAAAAATATTTTTGTGCGCCGCATTGTTTTTGCGGCGCATTTGCTATATAATATAATAACAACAGGTTATGCAAAAGCAAAAACGCTCTGAGAGGTGGAAACTTTGGAAAAACTGCTTATAGTTGACGGAAACAGCATATTGAACCGTGCGTTTTACGGAATACGCCCGCTTACCGCGCCCGACGGAACTCCGACTAACGCGGTCTACGGATTTTTGAATATACTTTCAAAGTACATTGACGAGGAGCCGCCCGATTATATCTGCGTCGCGTTTGACGTAAAGGCAAAGACCTTTCGTCACAAAAAATATGAGCTTTACAAGGCACAGCGCAAGCCGTCGCCCGAAGATTTGAACGCGCAGTTCCCCGTGATAAAAGAGGTACTTGGCGCGATGAACTGCGTCTGTATCGAGCTTGAGGGTTACGAGGCGGACGACATAATAGGCACGGTTTCGCGCGTGTGTTCGGAGAGCGGAGTCGAGTGCGCCATACTGACGGGCGACAAGGACGACCTTCAGCTTGCGGACGATATGGTGAAGATAAAGCTGGTCACGACGCGCGGCGGAACAAGCTCGACCACGACCTACGGGCCCGCCGAGGTGTTTGAGAAATACGGCGTTACGCCGACGCAGTTTGTCGACGTTAAAGGCTTGATGGGCGACCCGTCCGACAACATTCCGGGCGTTGCGGGAGTCGGCGAGAAAACAGCGGCGAGCCTTATCCAAAAATTCGGCAGTATTGAGGCGCTCTATAACGAGCTTGATACCGCCGACCTCACGCCCTCTCTGCGGAAAAAGCTGGAGGACGGCAGGGATATGGCGCGTTTGAGCCGCGAACTGTCCGAAATAGACAGACACGCGCCAATCGACACCGATTTGGAAAAATTCAGAGTGCGTCAGCCCGACGCCGAAAGTCTTATTTCGATTTACAAGCGGCTTAACTTCAAGTCTATGCTTGAAAAGCTAATGTCCTCTTCCGAAACTGCCGCGCATGAGGAAAAATTTACGGCTAAATACGAGACAATTTCCTCTGATAAGGCGGCAGAGCTTATAAAAAGCGGCGGCAGGCTCTTTTACGAATTGAGCGAGTCCGCGTTGATGTTCAGCGCGGACGGCGAAAATATTTTCCTGGTTGAAAACGCAGACACGGACTTCCTGAAAACAATCTTTGAGGACGGCTCGATTTTAAAATACGGCTTCGGGATAAAGCGGGATATTTTGTCGCTTCACAAGGCGGGCATAGAGTATTGCGGCGCGGCGTTTGACGTTGAGATTGCCGCGTATATTTCAGACCCGACAAGGAGCGAATACAGGCTTTCCGACCTTCTTTTGTCGCGTCTCGGAATTATGACCGAGGACGCGGAACCGAAGAAGAACGTTCAACTGTCAATGGACTTCGGAGACTCTCCCGCTTGGGAAAAGTCCGCCGACCTTGCCAACGACGTTTTCGCGATAGCGAAGCTCACCCCCGTTATGGAGAGTGAGATAAAGGACAACGGGCAGGAAAAGCTGTATTACGAAATCGAACTGCCGCTTGTCGAAACGCTTGCCAATATGGAGATTGCGGGCGTGCGCGTGGACAGAGACGCGCTGATAAAATTCGGTCATGAGCTGAGCGGAGAAATTCAGACTCTTGAGGAGCTTATATATGACGAGGCGGGCGAAACATTCAACATAAATTCTCCCAAACAGCTCGGAAACGTTTTGTTTGAAAATCTTGGTCTGCCGCACGGTAAAAAGACCAAGACGGGCTATTCCACCAACGCGGAGGTGTTAAACCGTCTCATCGGTGCGCACCCGATAATAGAGCATATTCTCGCGTACAGACAATATACCAAACTGCGCTCCACTTATGTGGACGGACTGCTTGCGGTTATAGACCCGTCGGACGGGCGCATACACTCCAACTTCAACCAGACCGTCACCGCGACGGGCAGGATAAGCAGCACGGAGCCGAACTTGCAGAATATACCCGTCAGAACGCCTCTCGGACGCGAAATGAGGAGAATGTTTATCGCAGACGGTGACGACAAAGTTTTGGTTGACGCGGACTATTCTCAAATCGAGCTTCGCGTACTTTCGCATATCGCGGACGACAAAAATATGCAGGACGCCTTTTTACACGGAAAGGACATACACACTCAGACCGCATCGCAGGTTTTCGGCGTACCGCTCGAAGCGGTCACGCCCGAAATGCGTTCGCGCTCCAAAGCCGTCAACTTCGGCATTGTTTACGGCATAGGCGCGTATTCGCTGTCGCAGGATCTCAAAATACCGCTTAAAGAGGCGAAAAACTATATTGAAAACTACCTCAGAACCTATCCCTCGGTAAAGGAATTTATGTCCGAGACCGTAAGGCGCGGCGAGAGTGACGGATACGTTGCGACCCTTTTCGGCAGAAGGCGTTATCTGCCCGAGCTCCGCGCTTCAAATAAGATTACTCACGCGTTCGGCGAGCGCGTCGCTATGAACGCGCCGATACAGGGCACAGCCGCGGATATTATAAAGATTGCGATGGTGAACGTCCACAGGCGGCTTAAAGAGGAAGGGCTTAAATCAAAACTGATTTTGCAGATACACGACGAACTCATTATAGAGGCATACGCGGACGAGGTGGAAAAGGTTAAAGAGATTTTGAAACACGAGATGGAAAACGCGGTTTCTCTGAAGGTGCCGCTGGTGGCGGAGCTTCGCACCGGCAAAAGCTGGTACGAGACAAAATAACACTTGTAAATGAAATCGGGGTATGGTAGAATAAATATATTCTTTTTCCGCACTGCCGTGCGGGGGGGTGCCCGCGTTTCACGCAGGCGGGGGTTATGTACTTTTCTTAATGTTAAGAAAAGTACCAAAAGAAACATTTAGGGGCTCTGCCCCTAAAAACCCCGTGATGTCGGTAAAAATCCGATGATTTTTACCGAACTAAATCGGAAAAGACGCGGCGAAGCCGCTCAATATCGCAAAAAGCGGCTTGCGCTTTTTGCGAAAGAGGAGCAACCGCGCGAAAAAGCGTAGATTTTCCGAACAGGAAAATCGAAGCACAAAGCGCAAGTTGCGACGATAATAAATAAACAGGGAAAGATAGATATGAAGATAATCGGAATTACCGGAGGAAGCGGGAGCGGGAAGTCTTTATTTTGCGGATTTTTAGCCGAGCCGGGCGCGGCGGTGATAGACGCTGACGAAATCGCGCACCGCGTAATAAAGCGCGGCGGCGCGGCGTTTGACGAGACCGTTTCGGTGTTCGGCGTCGGGATTTTGGACGAAAACGGCGAGATAGACCGAAAAAGGCTCGGGAAAATCGTGTTTTCAGACCAAAAAAAGCTCTCACTTTTAAACGAAATAACTCACAGGCACATTTTCAGAGAGATGTCGGAGGAGGCAAGGCGAGTCGGCGACGGCATAGTTTTGCTCGACGTACCTCTTTTGTTCGCGGACGATTTTCCTATCAAATGCGACCTGAGCATTGCTGTAATCGCTCAGCGAGAGGTGCGTATCGCTCGGATTGCGGAGCGGGACGGCATTTCAAAAGATGACGCGGCGGCAAGGATTGCGTCGCAGATGAGCGACGAAGAAACGGCGGCACGCGCCGACATATGTGTTGACAACAGCCGCGGAATTGATGAACTTAAGGCTAAAGCGGCGCGCATCTATAACGTAATCAAGCCGTAAAATCATAAAATTATCGGGAAGGATATGCTTTTCTTGACTCACAGCGCACCAAAAAAACAAAAACGCCGTGCGGGCTTCGGACGCTTCGCGGCTTTTATCCTGCTCGCTATTGCGATAGCGGGGATTGTATATTTGTGTATAGGAACAAAAGAACCGATTAAAATAATATATCCGCAGAAATACAGCGTATATGTTGAAAAGTACGCCAAGCGGTTTGACGTTGACGAAAATTTAATATATGCCATAATAAAAATTGAGAGCAACTTCAATCCGAACGCGGAGTCGGATGCGGGCGCAAAGGGGCTTATGCAGCTTATGGACGCGACCTCGTCCGAGTGCGCAAAGAAGCTGAACGTAACCGCCGACCCGTTTGACCCGGAGGACAACATAATGCTCGGCACATATTACTTAAGCACGCTTATCGACTCCTGCGGCAGCACGTACAACGCGATAGCCGCGTATAACGGAGGTCTTGCGAACGTAAAGAGGTGGAGCAAGGACGAGTACGGAGAGCTGAGCGACATTCCGTTCAAAGAAACCGAGGAATATGTGAAGCGGGTGCTGGACGCATATGATAACTATTGTAAATTATATTAGATTTTAGGAGGATAAATTATGTCAAAGGAAAACGGAAAACTTTACAAGGAACTGACCGTAAATGCCGAAAACGGCTACAAGAAAATCAGTCCGACCGAAAAAAAGACGATGGACAAACTCTGCGAGGACTATCGCAAATTTATAACAGCCGCGAAAACCGAGCGCGAGTTTTGTCTTGCGTCGATGAAAGCGCTTGAAAAGGCGGGCTTTTCTCTGCTTGACGGCAAGACCTCGCTCAAGGCGGGCGACAGGGTTTATTCTGTAAACCGCGGCAAGGGCATAATGGCGGCGGTAATCGGACGCGAGCCCGTGTCGAGCGGCGTTAATATCGTCGGCGCGCATATAGACTCTCCGCGTCTGGACTTAAAGCCCAATCCGCTTTATGAGGACAGCGAAATAGCGTTCTTTAAGACTCACTACTACGGCGGAATTAAAAAGTATCAGTGGACGACGATACCGCTTTCTATCCACGGCGTAATAGTAAAAGCCGACAACACCCAGATAGAGGTCTGCATAGGCGAGAACGATGACGACCCGATATTCTGCATAACCGACCTGCTTCCTCATCTTGCGACTAAGCAGATGACCAAGAAGATGGCAGAGGCTGTTCCGGGTGAGACGCTTAACATTCTGATAGGAAACATACCGATTGATGATGACGACGTCAAAGAACAGGTAAAATTCGGAATACTTAAATATCTCAACGAAAAATACGAGATAACCGAGGAGGACTTTATAAGCGCGGAGCTTGAGGTCGTACCCGCTTTCCCTGCGCGTGACGCGGGTCTTGACAGGAGTATGATAGCGGGATACGGACAGGACGACAGAGTGTGCGCGTACACCGCTCTGCGTGCCGTGATGGACGTGCGAAAGCCCGAAAAGACGGCGATTTGTCTGCTTGTTGACAAAGAGGAAATCGGAAGTATGGGGAACACGGGTATGAAGTCGAGATTTTTTGAAAATACCCTTGCACAGATAGCCTCCCTCACCGAAAACGACTATTCCGACCTCACGATAAGACGCGCGCTGTCAAATTCGATGTGTCTCTCGGCGGACGTGGGCGCGGCGTTTGACCCGAACTATCCCGACGTGTACGAAAAGCGCAACTCCGCGATTTTAAACAACGGTCTTATGCTTTCAAAGTACACCGGTTCGCGCGGAAAGAGCGGTTCGAGCGACGCGAGCGCGGAGCTTATGGCGAAGATACGCGGCATATTCAATGAGAACGGCGTAATTTGGCAGATGGGCGAGCTTGGAAAAGTAGACCTCGGCGGCGGCGGCACGATAGCGCAGTATGTCGCAAATCTTGACGTTGACGTTGTTGACTGCGGCGTTCCGCTGTTTTCGATGCACTCTCCCTACGAGATTGCGGGTAAAATAGACATATATATGGCGTATAAGGGCTATCACGCATTTCTCAAGTGATTTTTAAATATATTTTGCACTGCCGTGCGGGGCGATTGCCCGCGTTACACGCGGGCGGGTTAATGTACTTTTCCCCGCGCGGGGAAAAGTACCAAAAGGCGCGTTCAAGGGGACACCCCTTGAAAAACCCCAAGCGGCGCGCAGCCCGGATAAACCAGAGGCTGAGCGCGCCGTTAAAACCCTAAGGGATTTTACGGTGATACCCAATTTTACCGTTTCTATTTAAGTTTTCGCATTAGTGCGTCCGCGGCGGGCGAACACGGTTCGCCCCTACATCGTCGCGATGCGCCCTTTTTGCGAGATTACGCACCGAACTAAATCGGAATAAAAAATGACCGACAAAAATCTTCGGATTTTTGTCGGTTTTTTATATGAGGAAAGGTTGATATAATTTCTGTTGACAAAAAAGCCGTTTTAACATATAATTACTGTAATTGCAGTTATTATTACGTTTTGAGCGGAGGAAGGAAATTTGGGCAGATTATTCGGAACTGACGGCGTCAGAGGCGTTGCGAACAGCGAGCTTACGCCGGAACTTGCATATAAAATAGGTCGTGCGGGAGCGTATGTCCTGACCTGCGAAACTCACCACAAGTCGAGGATTTTGGTGGGACGCGACACGCGAATATCCGGCGGAATGCTGGAGGCGGCTCTTATTGCGGGCATTTGCAGCGTGGGCGCGGAGGCGGTTTCGACCGGTGTTATACCCACGCCGGCGATAGCTTATCTTGTGCGTACGGAGGGATTTGATGCGGGCGTTATGATTTCCGCATCGCACAATCCTTTTGAACACAACGGAATTAAGTTCTTCAGCGGAACGGGCTACAAGCTCCGCGACGAGATTGAGGACAAAATCGAGGAGATAATCGCAAACGGTTTGGACAGCGTGGACAGACCTACCGATGAAAAGGTCGGAACGCTCGACTACGACACGACCCTTTGCGATAAGTACATAGACTTTGCGGTTTCGACCGTAACCGTGGACGGAGGTTTGAGCGGCATAAAAGTCGCGATAGACTGTGCGAACGGCGCGTCGTCGGTCACGGCGGAGCGCGCGCTCAAAAAGCTCGGCGCGGAGGTATGCGTGATAAGCAACAAGCCCAACGGTCTTAACATAAACGAAAACTGCGGCTCCACTCATATGGAGCAGATTGCCGAGTTTACAAAGTCGGTCGGCGCGGACGTCGGTCTGGCGTTTGACGGCGATGCGGACAGAGTGCTTGCGGTCGACGAAACGGGCGGCATAATAGACGGCGACAGGATTATGACAATTCTCGCGCTGGATATGAAAAAACGCGGAGTCTTGAAGCAGGACACCGTTGTTGCGACGGTTATGAGTAACCTCGGATTTTTTATAATGGGCGAGGAGCACGGTCTCAATATCCCGCGCACAAAGGTCGGCGACAGATACGTTCTCGAGGAGATGCTCAAAAGCGGCTACAACCTCGGCGGAGAGCAGTCGGGACACGTTATTTTGCTCGACTTCAACACCACGGGCGACGGACTCGTTACGGGACTCACCCTTCTTTCGGCGCTCAAAAAGAGCGGCAAGAAGCTGTCCGAGCTTGCGTCTCTTATGACGGTATATCCGCAGGTGCTGATAAATGCGAGGGTTAAGAACGAAAACAAGGAGCTTTACAAGGACGACCCCGAAATCACGGCTGAAATTCAAAAGCTGGAGGACGAGTTCAAAAGCTCGGGCAGAGTTTTAATTCGTCCGTCGGGAACCGAGCCGTTGGTGCGCGTTATGATAGAGGGCAAGGACAAGGAGCTTATAAACAGACGCGCGACCGAGCTTGCCGATTTGATTGTCAAAAAATTCGGATAAACTAAATTTTAAGATACGAAAAGAGGAATTTATAGATGAAACTCGGAATTGTAGGTCTGCCGAACGTCGGAAAAAGTACGCTTTTTAACGCGATAACTCAGGCGGGCGCGGACTCGGCGAATTATCCGTTTTGCACCATAGAGCCGAATGTCGGCACGGTTGCGGTACCCGACTCAAGGCTTGACGCGCTTGCAGAGATGTATTCGCCCGAAAAAGTAACTCCCGCCGTCATTGAATTTGTGGATATTGCGGGTCTTGTGAAGGGCGCGAGCCAAGGCGAAGGTCTGGGTAACAAGTTTTTGTCGAATATACGCGAGGTTGACGCGATAATACACGTTGTACGCTGCTTTGAGGATGAGAACATCGTACACGTTGAGGGGAATGTGGACGCTCTGCGAGACATCGAAACCATAAATCTGGAGCTTATACTCTCCGACCTCGAGGTGCTCGGGCGCAGACTTGAAAAGTCGCGCAAGCTGGTGCGCGGAGGCGAGAAAAAGTATGCCGCCGAGGTGGAGTTTTTGGAGAGGGTGGAGAAGGTTTTGCAGGACGGCAAAACCGCCCGCACCATCGACTATACCGAGGACGAACTGGAAATAATATCCGAGGTGGCGCTTCTCACCACCAAGCCCGTAATATATGCCGCGAACGTCGCCGAGAGCGACTATTCCCGCCCCGCCGAGGAAAATCCGTTCGTAAAGCAGGTTATGGACTATGCCGCGACCGAAAATTCGGAGGTTGTGGTCATATCCGCAAGAATAGAGGAGGAGATTGCCGAGCTTGAAAAAGAGGAAAAGAAGATGTTTTTGGAGGAACTCGGCGCGAGCGAGTCGGGTCTTGACAAGCTCATTCGGGCAAGCTACAAGCTGCTCGGACTTATAAGCTATCTCACGGCGGGAAAGCCGGAGGTAAGGGCATGGACCATAACCAAAGGCACCAAAGCTCCGCGTGCGGCAGGAAAGATACACAGCGACTTTGAGCGCGGATTTATACGCGCCGAGGTCGTGGCGTATGACGACCTTATGAGGTGCGGAAGTATGAACGCCGCCAAGGAAAAGGGGCTTGTCCGAAGCGAGGGCAAGGAATATGTCGTAAAAGACGGAGATATAATATTGTTCAGATTTAATGTTTAAATAAATTTTAATGTCTAAGGAGGACCTAATTATGGACTTTTTTGAAAATGTGAAAAGAGCGGTCAGCGACACCGCTCAAACGGTATCCAAGGCTTCGGGAGAGGTTGCGAGCAAGGTTAAGACCAGATACTCCATCTACGATACGAACAGCGAGATAAAGCGTATTCTCGGCGAAATAGGTCTGGAAATTTATCAGTTGTACAAGAACGACGAGGCGGAGCTCAGCGACTCAATTCTCGAAAAGTGCCGCGAGCTTGACGAGAAAAACGAGATAATCGAGGCGGCTGAGGCGAAGCTCGACAGCAAAAAGGGAGTTGTCACCTGTAAGAACTGCGGCGAAAAACTCGGTAAGAACGCAGTTTTCTGCCACAAGTGCGGAAGCAGGGTAGACGGCGGAGAGGATGGCGGCGTTACGATTACCGTCACCGAGGAATAATTTTCCGTGAATTGGAGAAACATATGAAGAACATAAGTATTGCGATAGACGGTCCCGCCGGAGCGGGAAAAAGCACGATTTCCCGCGCCGTTGCGGAGCGGCTTGAATTTGTGTATATCGACACCGGAGCTATGTACCGCGCCGTGGGTCTTGCCGCGCTCAACAACGGCTTCGACACAAAGTGCGCGGAGCAGATAGTGCCTATGCTTGATACCACAGAGGTTGACATAAGGCACGAGGAGAGCGGACAGAGGGTGTTTTTAAACGGCGAGGACGTGACGGGCAAGATACGAACGCCCGAGGTTTCGGTCGCGGCGTCCGACGTTTCGGCAATACCGCAGGTGCGGGTAAAGCTGGTTGAGCTTCAGCGCGCGCTGGCGGCGAGCAGAAGTGTCGTTATGGACGGCAGGGATATAGGAACATATGTTCTGCCGAATGCCGAGATAAAAATTTTTCTTACGGCATCGCCCGAGGAAAGAGCGCGCCGCCGTTTTGAGGAGCTTGTTCAAAAGGGTGTAAAGACCGATTTGGAGTCTGTAAGGCAGGATATGGATTACAGAGACAAAAACGATTCGTCGCGTGAATTTGCGCCGCTTCGACCCGCCGAGGACAGCGTTACGTTTGACACCACGGGCAATACTCAGGAGCAGTCGATAGACTGTATTTATGACTTTATTATTAAAAAAATTCAAGGACGGTAAGATTAAATATGCTCTATAAGATAGGAAGGGTCTTAGTCGGCTTATTTCAAAAGATTGTTTACAGAGTTCATGTGTACGGCAAGGAAAAGCTGCCGTCTGACAAGACGTTTATGCTTTGCAGTAACCACATAAGCAATCACGACCCGCCGATTTTGGGCGTTAATATGCCCTTTAAGGTGCATTATATGGGAAAGGCGGAGCTTTTTAAAAATCCTATTCTTTCAAAGGTTTTCAGAGCACTGGGCGCGTTTCCCGTAAAACGCGGAGGCAACGGAGACTCCGCCGCGGTTCGCACTGCGGTAGGGCTTTTGAAAAGCGGCGAGATAGTCGCGATTTTCCCCGAGGGAATGAGGGCGAAGGACAGAAATCTCAGGCGCGGCAAGACCGGCGCCGCAAAAATCGCACATCTTGCGGGCGTCGGCATAGTTCCGGTCGGAATATCCGGCAGATACAGCTTCTTTCACCGCCTGAATATAAGGATAGGCGATTTTATAGACCTTGGTGAGTATCTCGGAGAAAAGCCGACGCAGGAGGAATTTCAGCGTTTTACCGACGAGGTTCTGATGAGGCGGATTGGAGAGCTTATAAATGCGGATTGAGCTTGCGAAAACGGCAGGATTTTGCTTTGGCGTGGACCGCGCGGTTAAAATCGCATATGAGTGCGCGGGGAAAGCGGATAACACCTATACCTACGGTATGCTTATTCACAACCGCTCCCTTACCGAGGAGCTTCGGGAGGCGGGCATCGGCTGTATAGAGCGCATTGAGGACATTCCGCGCGGAGCGTCGGTCATAGTGCGCGCGCACGGTATTTCAAAGGCGGAGTACGACGCGCTCACCGAAAAGGGCGTTAATATAATCGACGCGACCTGCCCGTATGTCAAAAAGATACATAAAATCGTTGAGGCGGAGTATAAGGCGGGCAAGAAAATCCTGATAGTGGGGGATAAGAACCACCCGGAGGTCAAGGGTATAAACGGTTGGTGCGACGGCTCGGCGTTTATTTCGTCGGACGTAGAAGAAATATTTGATTTCCTTGAAAAAAGCAGGGACAGCGAGGTTTCGGCGGTCGCACAGACCACGGTTTTGGCGGAGCTTTTAAAAAAAATTCGTGAAATTTCAAAAAAACATTTTACAAATGTGAAATTTTTTGATACAATATGTAATGCTACGAATGAGCGGCAGTCGGAGGCGGAGTGCCTGGCGACCGACGCGGACATTGTTTTCGTGATTGGAAGTCCCGAGAGCTCCAACACCGACAATCTTTGGAAGGTCTGCGCGGCTCAGTGTGCGAACACATTTAAAATTGAAAATAATAAAGAATTAAAAAATTATAAACACTTATTTAAAAATGACAGCAAAGTTGCAATCACCGCGGGAGCTTCCACTCCCCAACGTATAATTAAGGAGGTATTTTTTAGTATGTCGGAAATCACAAACAGTATGAACTTTGAGGAGGCTCTCGAGGAAACCTTGAAGCCGCTTAATACGGGTGACATCGTTAAAGGCGTCGTTATAGGAATTACACCGACCGACGTTCAGGTGGACATCGGAAGCAAGTATGACGGATATATTCCCGTTGATGAGCTTTCAAACGACCCCGGCGTAAATCCCGCAGATGTTGTTAAAATCGGCGAGGAGGTTGACGTCTTTGTTATTCTCGTAAGCGACAGAGACGGTAATGTTAAGCTCTCAAAGAAGAAGATTGACGTTGTTAAAGGTATGAAAGAAATCGAGGCGGCTTATGAGTCGGGCGAAATCCTTACCGGTCGTGTTGTTGAGATAGTTCGCGGCGGCGTTGTTACAATCGCTAAGGGCGTTCGCGTGTTCATTCCCGCATCCGAGGCTTCGGAGAGGTTCCTGGAGGATTTGGGAACACTTCTCAACACCGAGGTTTCTTTCAGAATTATCAATATAGACGACGGTCGCAGAAGAGGCCGCCGCGTTGTGGGCTCGATTAAAAACGTGGTTCGTGAGCAGAGACAAAAGCTGGCGGACGAGTTCTGGGCAAACGCAGAGGTCGGCAAGAAGTACACGGGTGAGGTTAAATCGCTCACCAACTTCGGCGCATTCGTTGATTTGGGCGGCGTTGACGGACTTATTCATATTTCCGAGCTTTCCAATGTCAGAATAAAGCACCCGTCCGAGGCTGTCTCGGTGGGCGACACCATTGACGTATATATCCGCGAGCTTGACCGCGAGCATAATAAGGTTTCGCTTGTTCGCGAGCTTAAAGAGGAGAAGGAAGCCGCGTTCTGGGCGGGCGCAGAGGTCGGCAAGGTATATCAGGGCGTTGTAAAATCGCTCACCAACTTTGGCGCGTTTGTTGATTTGGGCGGCGTTGACGGACTTGTTCACATTTCCGAGCTTTCGTGGAACAGAGTAAAGCATCCGTCCGAGGTGGTTTCGGTAGGCGACACCATCGAGGTATTTATCAAGGCGCTTGACCCCGAGACCAAGAAGGTTTCGCTCGGCTATCGCAAGGAGGAGGACAGCCCGTGGACCAAGTCTATGTCCTCGGTTAACGTCGGAGATGTTATAAAGTGCAAGATAGTAAGAATTCTTCCGTTCGGCGCGTTTGCGGAAATCGCGCCCGGCGTTGACGGACTTATCCACATTTCGCAGATTGCGAACACGAGAATTGCAAAGCCGTCCGACGTTCTCAACATAGGCGACGAGGTTGAGGCTAAGGTGCTTGACATCAACAACGATACCAAGCAGGTGGCTCTCTCAATAAAGGCGGCTCTCCCCGAAGAGGCAGCCGCGCCGGTTGACGAGAACGACACTCCCACCTCGTATGTTGAGGAGGACACCTTTACTCTCGGCGACATTCTGGACAGCCACGCGGAGGCAGAAGCTGCGGAGGAACCCGAGGAGAAGGCTGAAGAAAAGGCTGAGGAGGAAGCCGCTGTTGAGGCTGAACCCGAGACCGAAACAGAGGCGGAATAATCTGTTTTAAGAAAAACAAAGGCGCACACTTTAATTGTGCGCCTTTTGGATATTTTGAATTAAAGGCGGAGAGAGATTATGCAGAGCTTTAAGGATGCGGTTTGCGGAAAGAATATTGCGGTCGTCGGCATAGGCGTGAGCAATATTCCGCTTATCGAAAGTGCGCTGAAATGCGGGGCTTCGGTGACCGCTTACGACAAAAAGAGCGAGAGCGAGCTCGGAGATGTGTGCGAAAAGCTGCACGGACTGGGCGCGGAACTGATTTTGGGAGAGGACTACCTTTCGAGAATAAAGCCCGACACCGAGATTTTGTTTAAAACTCCGGGGCTTAGGTATGACCGCCCCGAGCTGATTGCGGCGGCGGAAAGAGGCGCGGAGATAACCTCCGAAATGGAACTGTTCTTTAAGCTGTGCCCCTGCCGCATTGTCGCGGTGACGGGCAGCGACGGAAAGACCACGACTACCACGCTGATTTATGAAATGCTGAAAAAGCAGGGCTTTACCTGTCACCTCGGCGGAAATATAGGGCGTCCGCTTATCGGCGATTTGCCGCTTATAAAATCGGACGACATAGCCGTTTTGGAACTGTCGAGCTTTCAGCTTCACACTATGAAGCAAAGCCCCGACATCGCGGTGGTCACCAATGTCACGCCCAACCATCTCGACTGGCATACAGATATGGAGGAGTATATCGACGCGAAGCGCGCCGTGTTCAAGTATCAGACGGACGGCGGCAGAGCCGTGTTTAACGCGGATAACGACATAACAGCCCGATTTGCGGCAGAGTGCGGCGGTCGCGCGGTACTTTTCGGCAGACGGGAGCTTCTCGACGACGGAGTATGTCTGGACGGCGATATGATAGTCCTGCGCGAAAACGGAAAGACCATGTGCGAGATACTTAATATAAACGACATAAAAATCCCGGGTATGCACAACGTCGAGAACTATATGGCGGCGACTGCGGCGTTATGGGGACTTGTTTCGGTCGAAACCATAAGATATATTGCCAAAAATTTCGGCGGAGTGGAGCATAGAATTGAGTTTGTGCGCGAGCTTGACGGAGTGCGCTACTATAACGATTCTATCGCGAGCAGTCCCGCGAGGACAACGGCGGGGCTTAATTCGTTTGAGCAAAAGGTAGTGCTTATCGCGGGCGGTTACGACAAAAAAATCCCGTTTGACGGGCTCGGAGAAATTATAAACGACAAGGTTAAAAAGCTGATTTTGTGCGGAAAGACGTCGGACAAAATAGAGAAAGCGGTTCGCGGCGCAAAGAATTATGACGGTCTGCCGATTTACAGGTTTGACGACTTTGAGAAGGCGGTCGAGGCGTCACGCGACATTTCGGAAAACGGCGATGTCGTACTGTTTTCGCCCGCGTGCGCGAGCTTTGATATGTTTAAGAATTTTATGGAGCGCGGAAACCGCTTTAAAGAAATCGTCAATAATTTTTAGCGGCGCGGCTCGTCAGAATTATATACAGAGCGAGCAGAAAGCCAAAATAAATACACATAAACCAAGCCGGCGGCGTGGGAACGTCGAAGGCGAGGAACGGCACCTCCGAAAAATACGCGGAGGTGCTTTTTATTATGATTAAAGGAATTTTTATCAGATATTTTATAAGGTGCGCCGCGGGAGGGAAGATAAGTCCGACACCCCACATAAGATAGCCGCCGCAGAAAACTATATATACGAGCGGCACTACCCATAGGTTTACGAGTATGGACGAGAGCGACGCTATGTTGAAAAAGTACGCGACGGGTATGCAAACGCCGAGAAAGCTCGACAGCGAAACCGAGACCGAGGCTTGCAGATAGCGCCCCGCATAAGGGATTTTCGTCATTGGAGAAAATTTCTCTGCAAGCGGGCTTGCGAGGCAAAGTATGGCAAGAACCGAGGAAAACGAGAGCAGAAAGCTCACGCTGAAAAGATAATTCGGGTTGATTGCGAGCATAACACCGCCCGCGAAAAACACAGACGTTATGCTGTCGGGATTTCGCCGCGTTATGTATGACAAAAGAAAGAGTATAAGCATAATGACTGCGCGGCAGACCGACGGAGTAAAGCTCGCCGCCGCCGCAAAAATTACGAGCAGGGGTATTGTTATAATGCATACAATTCGTTTTTTGACCCTCGCCAAGCCGAAAATGAGCAAAAGCGCGGAGAACAAAATCGAAACGTGCATACCCGAGACCGCGATGATGTGCGATATGCCCGCCTTTGAAAAGTCCTCTCTGAGCTCGTCGCTGAAATCGGTCTTGTCGCCGACAAGAATACCCTTTAAAATTGCGCCGAGTTCTTCGTCGCCCTCAAAGTTTTTATCCACCGCCGAGACTATGCTCGAATTTATGCGCCGACCTATGTCGGTCACAAATCCTTTTATTGAAAACGGCTCGGTATGCCCGCGGTCAAAATGAATGTAGCCCGAATAGGCGGAATAGAAAATCTCCTTTTGCTTCATATACCTGCGGTAGTCGAAGTCGTCATAAGTCGGGACGAGATTGAGCGACGCAATGCCGTAAACGCTGTCTCCGACCCGAACGTCGCCCTCGGCGTCCGAAAAATAGAGCGTTATTCTGCCCGAAACGTCAAAGACGCCGCTTGCGTTCTCGATTTTATAGACGTCCAAAACCGTACCGCGGCTGTATCCGCTTTGAGACAGCTTCGGCTCTGTCCTTACCGTGCCGTAGATATACGAGTGGGCGCCTTCAAACGGGGCGAGCGTGTCAAGATGAGATTTTTCGTACTGCTCGTATCGGAGCGCACCCGCGGAAAAGCTCGCCGCCGCGATAAGGACAACGAGGATTATTTTATACGGTGAAAGTCCGCTTTCCTCGGCTTTTGCCAAAAGAATAAAAATTATGACAAACATTAAGGAAAACACCAAGAGCGACGGAAGAAAAGAGATGAGATTTCCGCCGCCGGAAACAAAGAAAATTCCGCCGGCAAAGGCGGAGCAGATAAGTGCCGTATATCTTTTTACATTAAGAAAACCGCTCAAATTCAACATAACGACAAAATTATATCATTTTTTACATAATTCGTCAATATTCTGAATTAAAGCGGTTTAAGTTTTTAACCTTCTAACTTTTTACTCTCCGACGAGCTCCAAAAGCTCCTTTTCGCCGATTATTTTTATTCCGAGCGCAGAAGCCTTGTCGAGCTTACTGCCCGCGTCCTCTCCCGCGACGACGTAGCTCGTCTTTTTTGAAACGCTTGAGCTGACCCGCCCGCCGTGAGCCTCGATAATCTTTGCCGCCTCACTGCGTTTGAGAGTGGGCAGAGTACCCGTCAGCACGAACGTCTTGCCGCTGAGCGCGTCGCCTATGACCTCGGATTTAAATTCCATATTTACGCCGGCGGCTTTCAGCTTGCTTATTATGACTTCCGACTTGGGGTCTTCAAAATACGCCTTTATGCTCTTTGCCATCTTTTCGCCGACGTCGTAGACCGAGGCGATGTCCGCCGTGTCCGCCGCCATAAGAGCGTCCATAGTCAGGAATTTTTGCGCCAGCAACTTTGCGGCTTTCGCGCCTATGTGCCGTATGCCCAGCCCGAACAGCAGCTTGTCAAGCCCGTTTTGCTTTGTGCTTTCGATTGCGGCAAGCAGATTTTTTGCGGATTTGTCTCCGAACCGCTCCAGACTTGCCAAATCTTCGTATTTGAGATAGTAGAGGTCCGCCGCGTCGTCGATAAGCCCGTTTTCGAGGAGCTGCTCCACTATCGCGCCGCCGAGACCGTCTATATACATAGCGTCGCGGGATGCAAAGTGTATTATATTTCTCGCCTTCTGCGCGGGGCAATTGGAGCTTATACAGCGTATTACCGCCTCGTTTTCCTCGCGCACCAGCGGCTCTCCGCATACGGGGCAGTTTTCGGGCATAACAAATTCTCGCTCCGCGCCCGTGCGCTTTTCGGTTATGACCCGCACGACCTCGGGGATGATGTCTCCCGCTTTTCGTATTACCACCGTGTCGCCGATTTTTATATCCTTTTCGCGGATATAGTCTATGTTGTGGAGAGTGGCGCGGCTCACGGTCGAGCCGTCAACGCGGACGGGGGTAAGCACGGCGTTTGGAGTTACCGCTCCGGTTCGTCCGACCTGAAGCACTATATCGGTCATCACCGTCTCCTTTTGCTCGGCGGGAAATTTGTACGCCGCCGCCCATTTCGGAGTTTTCGCGGTGCTTCCAAGCTCGGTGCGAAGATTTAAATCGTTGACCTTGACCACCGAGCCGTCAATGTTAAACGGGAGAGTGTCGCGCATTTCTCCGATTTTCATAATTTCGGAGTACGCCGCGTCGATATTATCGCACACCTCACGCGACGGGCTTACCTTAAAGCCGAGACTTTCGAGAAAGTCAAGGCTTTCGCGGTGAGTTTTAAGCTGCACGCCGTCTATACGCTGGACGTTGAAAACTATTATGTCGAGGTTCCTCTCGGCGGTTATACGGCTGTCAAGCTGACGCAGAGAACCCGCCGCCGCGTTCCTCGGGTTCGCAAACAACGGCTCGCCGTCCAGCTCACGCTGTTCGTTCAGCCGTTCAAACGCCGCGCCCGGCATATATACCTCTCCGCGCACCTCGAGATAGGGTATTTTGTCGTCTATTTTAAGCGGTATGGATTTTATGGTCTTGAGATTTTGGGTTATGTCCTCCCCGACAAATCCGTCGCCCCGCGTCGAGCCGCGTACAAACGCCCCGTCGCGGTATTCGAGGGAGACCGAAAGCCCGTCTATCTTCATTTCAACCACATACTGCACGTCCCCCACGCTCTCCCGCACGCGCTCGTCAAATGCAAAAAGCTCGTCCTTTGAAAAGACGTCGGCAAGGCTCTGCATCTGAATTTCGTGCGCGACCTTTTCAAAGCCCTCCGAAACCTCGCCCCCGACTCTCTGGGTAGGAGAGTCGGGAGTGAGATATTCGGGATGCTTCGCCTCCAAAGCCAAAAGCTCGTTCATCAAAGCGTCGTACTCAAAATCGCTTATCGAGGGATTATCCATAACGTAATAAGCGTGGTTATGCTTGTTTATGGTTGCTCTCAGTTCTTCAATTCGTTCTTTATCTTTAATGTTTTCACTCATGGAATTTATCCTCCGTTTGGCTATTCTATCATAAAAAATTCAAAAGTTCAATAGCCGGGCGAAAATCAGCCTTGAAAATTAAAGGCGTCGCCGCAGCTCTTTTCGGCGTCCTCAATCTCCATTTTGGATACCGAGACCTCGTACGCCACCTTTGTCAAAAATTCTTCCTCGCTTATCTTTTTCTGGTATTCGCGGCTCTGTATCCTGCCGTTTATTTTGACCTTCGTGCCTATGCCGAGCGTCTCGGCAAATTTTGCGTTCCTGCCCCACGCTATGCAGGGGATATAGTCCGACTTGTTATAAGAGCGGTTTACCGCGAGCAATATGTCCGCTATTTCACGCCCGAACGGAGTAGTCCTGTAAACCGGCGGCTTACAGATGTACCCGTTCAAAAAAATGCTGTTGGGATTTTGGTAATCCTCAACGCTTCGGACGTTCTCTATTTCTTTTACAAACACGGTTAAAATCAATTTGTTGCCGATATTGGTGAAGTTGTTGTAGGAGCGGAACTGACCGTTTATCAGCACCGCGTCGCCCGGCTTTACCGAAACCCCGGGAGCGTAACGCTCCGATATGGTGACAACTATTTTATCCGCCGCACTGCTCAGGCGCGGAACCGAAAGTATAAACGAAAAAAATGTTTCGCCGTACACCTCGTGTGAAAATTCAGGTTCGCTCTCCACCGTTCCGACAACGGTTACTTTATTGTTTTCAGAGTACAGATTGTTCATTTCAGCTTCTCAACTCCCATTCTCTGTAAATTATATTTTACCCGCGGCGAAATTAGAACGTAAAATCGGTCAATTTGTCTGCCGAAATGCCGCACACGATAAGCGCGGTGACAGCCGAAAGATAGAGGTAAATGTCCTCCGCGCCGATATTCCCCCGAACGCAAAATTCCTGCGGCGGGTGGGCGGTCTTGTTTATGTCGGAAAATTCGCGCTGTATGCAGTAGGTAAAGCCGCCGTCTCCGATACTGGACGCGGTGACGGTCGCGCGGGTGCCGAGAGAGCAGCTTATGATGTACGCCTCGGACGCAAGAGGCTCGGAGGTTCTTAAAAATTCATCCGCGGTTATTATGACGCCCTTTGCGCCGTTTAAAATTTCACTCAGACCTTTTATCGGTTCTTCGATAATATATACGCCGCACGAGTGCATCGGAGCGGGCGAGCCGACCGAGACCGTCGATATATCGGTTATGCCGCGGCTTAAAATAAAACGGTTCAAAATAACCTCGGAGCGCGGCTTGTGTTTTGCTATTATTCCTATCGTTGTCATATCGGTTCCCCTTAAAAGCAATAGTACCATTAGTTTGCCGAAAATTTAATCTTATATTCCAAGCGAGGGAAATATATGCCCGTATTTTAAAGTTTAAAGGAAAAACTATTGACTTTATCGGGTTAAAGTGATAGAATAGTCACGTTTCAAAACAAGCAATTTTTTATTATGGAGGAAGAAAAAATGAAAAGATTTTTATGCTTAATTCTGGCACTCGTTACCGCGCTGTCTCTTGCGGCTTGCGGGGCTCAGGACACACAGCAGGCGTCAAACCCCGACAGCGACTGGGAATACATAAAGGATAAGGGTGTTATGACCATCGGCGTTACCAACTATCCCCCGATGAACTATCAGGACGAGTCGGGCGAGTGGACGGGCTTTGACACCGAGTTTGCTCAGGCTGTCTGCGAGTCTTTGGGTATCGACGCGGAGTTCATAGAGATAAGCTGGGAAGCAAAGGAAACCGAGCTTGCATCCAAGAATATCGACTGCCTTTGGAACGGTATGTGCATAACCGAGGACAGAAAGGCGGCGTGGGAGGTTTCGACTCCTTATATGTATAACACGCAGGCTATGGTTATGAAGGCGGACAGAGAGGACGAAATAATGGCTGACGTTTCGGGCAAAAAGATAGTTTCCGAAGCGGGCTCGACAGGCGAAGAAAAGGTCACCGGCGCTATGGATGACGAGAACGACCCCACGGTAGAGGTAATGGCAAAGGATTACTTCGCAAATTCAAGTTACACCGGAGTAAGCTCTATGGCTACCGCGCTTATGGACGTTGAAAACGGAGTTGCGGACGTTGCCGTGGTTGACTATGTAATTGCTCAGGGTATGATTGAGGGCGAGAATTCGAGCTTTAGCGACCTCGTTATAAACACCGATAATAAGTTCGGCGACCAGTACTTCGGTATTGCGTTCCGAAAGGGCTCGGATATGTGCGAGAAGATAAACGAGGCTATGAAGACCCTCAAAGAGAGCGGCGAGCTTGATGAGATTGCCGCTAAATACGGTCTTACGGACAGCGTCGCGAAAGCGGCAAACGCTCAGTAATACTAAAATGAATTAAACAATAAAGGTTTCCGATGTATCAGCGGAAACCTTTATTAAGCATAAAAGGCTGAGAGCACGGCTTTTGCCGCGGTGTGCTTTCGGCTTAAAGGAGACGAGTTATGCGGGGATGTTACTTTGCCGATTATTCAATCGGAACAGATGCGTATAAAAATATCGAGGCGGTATGCTCGGCGTTCGGCAGACGCGCGCTCATTGTGGGCGGCGAAACGGCGCTTTCCAAGTCCATCGACAAGCTCCGCGCGTCAATGACCGGCTTTACGATAGTTGATGTCGTGGTTTACGGAAAGGAATGTTACCGAGCGCGGGTAGAGGAGCTGTACGAGATGTTCGCAAACCGCGATGTTGATTTCGTGGTCGGCGTCGGCGGCGGAAAGGCGATAGATACGTCAAAATGCCTTGCCGACAGGCTGGGCGTTCCGGTCGTCACCGTCCCAACCATAGCATCGACCTGCGCCGCTACGTCCGCGCTTGCGGTCATATACAGCAAGGAGCACGTCTACGAGGGCTTTTGGCACTTCAAACGCCCCGCTCGGCACTGCTTTATAGACACCTCGATAATCGCGGAGGCTCCCGATATGTATTTCAGAGCGGGCATAGGCGACACTCTTGCCAAGTACTACGAGGTGGAGTTCTCGGCTCGCGGGCAAAAAACGACGTATAACGATGAAATGGCAATATCGATAAGCCGAATGTGCGGCGAGCCGCTTATCAAAAATGCCCGCAAAGCGCTTGATGACTGCCGCGCAAACCGAGTGTCGGATGAACTGGAGGCGGTTTCGAGGATTATTCTCGTGAGCTGCGGTATGGTGAGTATGCTTGTGAATGAGAAGTTCAACGGTGCGCTTGCTCACGCGCTTTTTTACGGGCTTACGGTTTTGGACGGCTTTGAAGAAAGGTTTTTGCACGGCGACGTGATAGGCTACACGACTATGGTTCAGCTTGTGCTGGACGGTCAAATCGACGAGGCGAAGAAAATCGGCAGGCTGATACGCAGTATGGGAGTCGAGACCACTCTTTCGGAGAGGGGAATTGACACGAGCCGCGAAAATCTCGAAAGGGTGCTTGAAAGCACACTGAAAGACCCCGATATGGAGGTCGTTCCCTATGAGATAACGGCGGATATGATATACGACGCGATTATCGCTTTGGAAGAAACGGAGGTATAGTATGGACGCACTGCAACAGCTTTTTATCGGTTTTGGAATGAACTGCCTTTTGTTCGTTCTGACGCTTGTAATGGCGCTGCCGCTCGGACTTATAATCACGTTCGGCACAATGACCAAAATCAAACCTCTCAAGTGGGTTATGAAAACCTTTGTCTGGATAATTCGCGGAACTCCGCTTATGCTCCAGCTTTTTATAGTGCTGTACGCCCCCGGAATACTTTGGCACCATCCCGTGTCAAACCGTATGGGAGCGGCTCTCGTGGCGTTTGTTATAAACTACGCGGCTTACTTTTCCGAAATTTTCCGCGGCGGTATAGAGAGCATACCAAAAGGGCAGTACGAGGCGGGACAGGTGCTCGGGCTTACAAAGACGCAGGTGTTCTTTAAAATCGTGCTTTTCCAGGTCATAAAGCGCATAACTCCGCCGATGGGCAACGAGGTCATAACCCTTGTAAAAGACACCGCGCTCGCGAGAGTTATCTCGGTCGCCGAGATACTTCAGAACGCGTACAGATACGCGTCAAAGGGCATAATCTGGCCGCTTTTTGCGTCGGGACTCTACTTCCTCGCGTTTACGGGAGTTCTGTCAATTCTTTTGTCGTTTGTTGAGAAAAAGCTGGATTACTACAAGGGCTGAGAAAACCTATTGAAAGGAGTGCGGCACTATGGCGATACTTGAGGTTAAAGATATGTATAAGAGCTTCGGCAAGACCGAGGTTTTAAAGGGCGTCGGCTTCACTATGGAGCGCGGCGAGGTCATTTCGATTTTAGGCTCGTCGGGCAGCGGAAAGACCACGCTTTTGAGGTGTATAAATTTTCTTGAGCGTGCCGACAAAGGGCGGGTCATAGTCGACGGGAATGTTATTTTTGACGGCAGCGACACCGCGAAAAAAAGCCCCTCTGAGATAAGAAAGGCACAGCTCAATTTCGGAATGGTGTTCCAGCAGTTTAATCTGTTTCCGCAGTACAACGTGCTTGAAAACGTGGTGCTTGCGCCGAAACTGCTCGCTAAAGAACGCCCCGATTTTAAAAAGCACAAGAAAGAGATTTTGGCTGAAATCGAGGAGGACGCGCGAGACGTTATAGACAAGGTGGGGCTTACCGAAAAGCTGATGAACTACCCCTGCGAGCTGTCGGGCGGACAGCAGCAGAGAGTTTCGATAGCGAGAGCGCTCGCGTTAAATCCGAAAATACTGTTTTTTGACGAGCCGACCTCCGCTCTCGACCCCGAACTGACGGGCGAGATACTGCGGGTAATACGCTCTCTCGCCGACAAAAAAATAACGATGGTGATAGTCACTCACGAAATAGGCTTTGCCAGAAATGTTTCGGACAGGATTATTTTTATGGACAAGGGAGTTGTGGCTGAGGAGGGTTCTCCCGAGGAGGTCATAGACAATCCCAAAAACGAGAGGACGAGAGAGTTTTTAAAGCTCATCGAGCAGAAATAAATTTAAAATACTGGTCAAAAATCGGACGCGTAACGTGCGCGCCCGATTTTTTGTTTAAAATAATCGGTTTGACAAATTTTTCATCTTATATTCTAAAGTTGTCAGTCTGCGAATAGTATTTTAATATTCAGTATCAATATCGCAACAAATTTTTGAACGGGAGGAACCTAAATGAAAATATTTGTTATAACCAAAAAGACGGGGATAATATATTCCCTCATTCTGATTTTTATGATTGCGGTCATATATGTCGGGAAAAATCAAACGGCACTCGTGGCAAATCCGCAGAAGGAACTGCCCATATACTGCGTCGAAAAGGACGAAAACGACAAGCGTGTAGCGTTTAGCTTCGATGCGGCGTGGGGCAATGAAGATACCGAAACGCTGATTGAAATTCTCGGAAGATATAATGTAAAGGCAACGTTTTTTGTGGTAGGCGGCTGGGTGGATAAGTACCCCGAATCGGTGAAGGCTCTCTCAGATGCGGGTCACGAGATAATGAACCACTCCGACACTCACCCGCATATGACCGCGCTGTCCGCCGAGGAAATAAAAAAAGAGGTCGAAAGCTGTGATGAAAAAATCGAAAGCATAACCGGCAAAACGCCGACCCTTTTCCGCGCCCCCTACGGCGACTACGACGATAAGGTCGTCTCAACCCTGCGCGAGATAAATCACTATACCATACAGTGGGATGTGGACAGTCTCGACTGGAAAGAGCTGCCCGCCGACGAGATAACTCAGAGGGTGGTTGAAAAGGTTTGCCCCGGCTCGATAGTTCTGTTCCACAACGCGGCGATAAACACTCCCGAGGCACTCCCCCAAATCATTGAAAAGCTCCAGGGCGAGGGGTACTCGATAGTGCCCGTTTCAGAGCTTATTCTGACCGAGGACTACCATATCGATGTGACGGGTAAGCAGATACCCAACACCGCCGAGGAGACCGCCGCGCCCACCGAAGCCGCGGATGAAGGCACGGCTTCGCCGTCGCCCTCGGGCAGTGAGCCCGCCGAGACGAGTACCGCGCCCGCCGAGACCGCCGCGCCGACAGGTGAGTAAAAATCCGCGCCCCGCCCCGCCGAGCTTGAAAGGAGCGGGGCGCGGATTATATTTCCGGCAAAAACAGGGTAAAATAGACGGCGCGGGGCATTTTATTATGATTGCGGACGAGGCGGAGGATAAAACCGCCGTTTCCCGCTTTAAAGCGTCTTTGCGGTCGGTAAAATATGCAAAATTTACTTTCTTTTGTTTGACAAACGCTCCGATTTATGATAGCATAAAGTGATGTATTTTAATGTTTTATACAACGGAGGAATTTTTATGGGGTTTGTAATGGAAACTTTGTCGGTAAACAAAGAGGGAAATCTTGCGCTCGGCGGCGTTGATTTGACGGAGGTCGCGGCTCGCTTCGGCACGCCCGCCTACGTTATGGACGAGAACCTTATCCGCGAAAATTGCAGGGTTTACATAAATGCTCTGAATAAGTTTTATGACGGGAACGGTCTGGCGCTTTACGCGAGCAAGGCTCTGTCATGCAAATATATTTACAGGATTATGAAAGAGGAAGGAATGGGCGTTGACGTGGTTTCGGGCGGCGAGCTTTATACCGCGCTGGCGGCTGACTTCCCCGCCGGGAAAATCTATTTTCACGGCAATAACAAAACTGACGACGAGCTTGAGTTTGCTGTCGAGAAGAATGTCGGCAGAATTGTGGTGGACAACCTCCCCGAGCTTGACAGGATAAACAGTATTGCCGAAAAACACGGCAAAAACGTAAAGGTCTTATTCAGAATAAAGCCCGGAATTGACGCGCACACGCACAGCTTTGTGCAGACGGGTCAGATAGACTCCAAGTTCGGCGTTGCGCTTGAGACGGGAGAGGCGGAGCAAATAGTAAAATACGCGAGCGAGCTGAAAAATGTTACTCCGGTCGGCGTGCATTGCCATATCGGCTCGCAGATTTTCGAGCTTGCGCCGTTTACGCTCGCGGCTGAAAAAATGATGAATTTTATCGGCGATTTAAAGGACAAGTATCAGATTGAAATATCCGAGCTTAACCTCGGCGGCGGCTACGGAATTAAATACACCGACGAGGACGACCCGATAGCCTACGACAAGTATATCGAGGCTGTTTCCAAGGTTGTGCGCTCGGAGGCGGAGAAGCGGGGAGTTAAGCTGCCGTTTGTAATTATGGAGCCGGGACGCTCGATAGTTGCATCTGCGGGACTTACGATCTATACGGTGGGCGCGGTAAAGGAGATACCCGGCATACGCACCTACGTTTCGGTTGACGGCGGTATGGGCGACAATCCGAGATATATCCTCTATCAGTCGAAGTATCAGGCGGCTTCGGTCACAAATCCGCTCGGCAAGGATATAAAAGAGGTCACGATTGCGGGAAAGTGCTGTGAATCGGGCGACCTTCTGGCGGAGGGAGCGGAGCTTCCGCCCATGCACGCGGGAGATTTGCTCGCGGTTTTGGCAACCGGGGCATATAATTACTCGATGGCGAGTAATTATAACAGAATACCCCGTCCGCCGATTGTTATGATAAAGGACGGAGAAACTCACCTTGCGGTAAAACGCGAGAGCTACGAGGATTTAATAATAAACGACCTGTAATCGGGTTATTCGGAGGTTATTATGCTTTTAAGTGTTTTGCGTTCCCCGGGGAGCGCATCTGTAAAACTGCTTTATATTTTAATACTCGTGTTTTGCACGCTTTTGTCGCTGTCGGTGCATGAGATGTGCCACGGTCTGGCGGCGTATGCGCTCGGCGACAGGACTGCAAAATATGCGGGCAGGCTTACCATAAGTCCGTTCAGCCATCTCGACCCGATAGGCGCGCTGTGCCTTTTCTGCTTCGGCTTCGGCTGGGCGAAGCCCGTGCCGGTGAACGCGAGGAATTTTAAAAATATGAAGGGCGGAATGGTGATAACCGCGCTGGCGGGACCCGCTTCAAACTTCCTGCTCGCCTTTATAGCCGTGTTTATCGCAATCGCAATGAGCTCGGTGGGCTCGGCTATCATTGGAGTGGGCGTTTCCGGGATTATAATGACCGCGCTCGTAAATCTTGCGGCTATGAACCTGGGACTTGCGGTGTTTAACTTAATTCCTATACCACCGCTGGACGGTTCGAAGGTTTTGAACGCCGTTCTTCCGTCGCAGACATATTTTAAAATTATGCAGTACGAGCAGTATGGCTTTATAGCACTTATCATTTTGATAAATCTGCCGTTTTTTAAAAGATTTTTGACTTGGATTGTCAGCGGCGTGTTCGAGTTTTATCAACATATTGCGCTGGCGGTTTTCGGAGGGTAAAATCATAAAACCGTAACCCAAAGACCGATAAGGGGTATGAAATTTGCAGCAGCTTTCTTTTAAGCTTACGGCGTTTGAGGGTCCGCTGGATTTGCTACTTACGCTGATAAGAAAAAACAAGGTTAATATTTACGATATACCAATCTCGGAAATCCTCGACCAGTATCTTGAGGCGGTTTCCGATATGCAAAGTGCGGATATTGAGGTGGCGAGCGAGTTTTTGGTCACGGCGGCGACGCTGCTGAGGATAAAGTCGCAAATGCTGCTCCCGAAGTCCGACCTCGAAGGCGAGGGTGAGGACGACCCGCGTGAGGAGCTTGTCAGAAGGCTCATTGAGTACCGCCGCTGCAAGGCTCAGGCGGAGTATCTGCGCGAACGGGAGAATATGGGCGCGGCTCTGTTCTTTAAGGCTCCAGATATAATAGAGCGGGAGAACGAGCGGTTTGACTATTCGAGGCTGACCCTTGAAAATCTGCACAGCGCATATCTGCGCGCGCTGACAAAGCTGGAGCGGCGAATGCCGCCGCCCGTGCGCTCGTTTCGGGGAATTGTCGGACACGAGCCGGTTTCGGTCAGAGGCAGGGTGAAAAATATTTGGAACAAACTTATAAAAAAGAGCAGGATGCTCTTTAACGATATTTTTAAGGGTACGAAAAGCAGACCCGAACTCGTGGCGTCGTTTCTGGCGGTGCTGGAGCTTATAAAGCTGAAAAAAATCAGGGTAGAGGACAGCCCGACCGCGGGCGGCGATATGGTGGTACACCGTATCGCAAAGAGCGGCGACCTTGATTTTGAAAGCGTTGAGGAGTAGTGGCTATGAACACAAAAGAGCTTGAATGTGCGCTTGAAGCGGTGCTGTTCGCGGCGGGCGAGCCTGTTTCGCTCAAAAGGCTTGCGGAGGTCACCGCGTCGGCGGAGGACGATGTCTTAAACGCGCTCTGCGATATGATGGATTCAAAAAGCGGAGGAACTCAGATAATACAGCTTGAGGACTGTTATCAAATCTGCACACGCGCGGAGTACTACGAGTACGTTTCGCGGCTTGCCGAGCCGCACCGCCCGCAGAGCCTTTCAAATGCGGCGATGGAGGTTTTGGCGGTCGTGGCGTATCGCCAGCCCGTCACAAAATCTACTGTTGAGAATATCAGAGGCGTAAACTGCGACTATATTTTCAACCGCCTTATAGAGCGCGGACTTGTCGAGGAGGTCGGCAGGCTTGACGCGCCGGGCAGACCGATTTTGTTCGCGGTGACGCAGGAGTTTATGCGAGCGTTCGGAATATCCTCGCTCAGCGAGCTTCCCGAATTTGAGGTTCGGGGCGACGAGGAGGAATCAGACGGCGAGTTTGATGAACTGAGTACGGCAAAGGAAAAATCAGAGGTCGGTGAATAAAACAGGGGCGGCGCTTGCCTCCCGAATACAAAAGGAATTTTGTTTATGCTATATTTGCTTGCGGCGCTGCTTGCGCTTATACTGCTTGTGACCGCCGCGTTGTGGTCAAAGCTGATTGTAATAGTCAGATACGGCGGCGAGGGCTTTTCGCTGACCTTTAAGCTTTGGTGTTTCAAATATTCTCTGAGCGGGTTTAAAGGGTCGGACAAGCCGAAGGATAAAAAGAAAAAGAAAAAAGAAAAGGCAAAAGATAATAAGGAGGAAAGCACCTCCGAAGAAGTCGAAGAGGCTGATGAGAAGGCAAAGGACGAAGAAAAAAGCGGCGCTTTGCAGAAGATAAAGAACGGAATTTCGCTGTTTAAGAGCGTAAAACGCGCTTCTGTGCGCGCGCTCGGATATTTAAGGCATAAAATCGACATTTCCGAAACCCGCGTTATGCTGAGGTTCGGAACGGGTGACGCGGCGGCGACCGGAATGATTTGCGGTGCGTTTTGGGCGGCTCTCGGAAACCTGTATATAATAGGCGGCAAGTTTTTCAACCTCGGCTTTCCGAGCGTGAAGTTAACTCCGGTGTTTGAGAGCAAGGCGTTTGAACTGGAAGCCGAGAGTATAATCGGGGTGCGCCCCGCACATATTATAAACGCGGCTGTTATCGCGCTTTTCACATATTTCTTTCAAGAGAGAAAAACAATAAAAAACAAAAATAAATAAAATTAAGAATAAAAAAGGAAGTGTCTTAAAATGGCAGAACAAAATCCAATTCAGGGTATGATGTATACGGCTATGCAGAGCTTAAAAGAGATGATTGATGTCAACACCATCGTAGGCGACGCGGTAACCGCTCCCGACGGAACCGTTATAATTCCGATTTCCAAGGTCGCGGTGGGCTTCGGCGTTGGCGGAAGCGAATTTTCTCCCGAAAAAAGCACGCCCGTTAATCCCGAGGACGGAAAAATGTTCGGCGGCGGAAGCGGCGGCGGAATTTCAATAAACCCCGTGGCTTTTATGGTCGTTTCAAACGGTCAGTTCAAGCTGGTACCCGTAAGCGAGGAAAGCACCGTTTACGAAAGACTTTTGTATAACCTGCCCGACGCGGTGGACAAGGTTGCGGATGCGTTCAGCAATATTAAGTCAAGAAGAAGCGGAAAGAATAACGACGAAGCATCTGAAGTTGAGATACACATTGACGAGCAGGAATAATTTATTTATATGATGTTTGCCCCCGTTGCGCGGGGGCTTGTTTTTTTAATATTTTTTGCAATTCGCCCGCGTGTAACGCGGGCGGGATTATGTACTTTTCTTAATGTTAAGAAAAGTACCAAAAGAAACATTTAGGGGCTATGCCCCTAAAAACCCCGCCGCGTGTAAGGCTGTTGCCTAAAACACGCGGCAAAACCCAATGGCGGTAAGGTTGATGCCCGAATTTACTGTTTCTAAATTAAGTTTTCGTATGATTGCATCCGCGAACGGGACGTCGAGGGCGCCGTCCCGTACAACCAATCGTAACAAAAAAATAACCGACAAAAATCTGCGGATTTTTGTCGGTTAAAACAAGGTAAAGCGTATTGAGCTGTAGAATGAATATAAATTTATAAAATCTCATATATTTAAAGGAATAATATTGTTGTGAAGGTGAGTAGTTCCTTTGAAAAAGATATGCGTTTTAATTTTTGTTGTCGCTTTTTTGTTCGGCGCGGCGGAGGTGAGAGCCGCTCCGCCGATATCGGCGGAGTGTGCGGTCGTTATCGACGCCGACAGCGGCAGAGTTATGTTTGAGAAAAACGCCTATTCCGCGCACGGAATGGCAAGCACCACAAAAATCATAACAGCCATTGTCGCGCTTGAGTCGGGCGACTTAAATTCGGTTGCCAGAGTTTCGGCTAAAACGGCGGCGGTCGAAGGCTCGTCGATGTATCTTGAGGAAAACGAGGAGATAACCCTCGAAAATTTGCTGTACGGGCTTATGCTTGTGTCGGGCAACGACGCGGCGACCGCGATTGCGGAGCATATATCGGGCAGTGAGGAGAAGTTCGTCGAGCTTATGAATAAAAAGGCGGCGGAGATAGGCGCACTCAACACCCACCTCGAAAACCCGCACGGGCTTTCGTCCGATACGCACTATACCACGGCTTACGACCTGGCAAAAATAACCGCTTACGCACTCAAAAATTCCAAATTTGCCGAAATCGTTTCAACAAAGACAAAAAACATAACCTCGTCGGACGGAAGCGTGCGGACGCTCAACAATCACAACCGATTTTTGAGGATTTACGACGGCTGTATCGGAGTTAAAACCGGCTTTACCAAGGCGACGGGGCGCTGTCTTGTCACCGCGGTCAAAAAATCCGATATGACGCTGGTGTGCGTTACGCTGTGCGACCCGAACGACTGGGACGACCACAAGGCGTTGTACGACTATGTGTTTGACAAATACGCCCCGAAGCCCGTCGCGTCGGCGGGGCAGTCGTTCGGCGCGGCGGCGGTGGGACACGGTGTTTTGCCCGAAGTTCAGGCTGTTTTGGCGGAGGATTTTCTCTTGCCCGTCGCGGAGGACGAGGTCGAGAGGGTTACGCTGACCGCGGAGCTTTCAAGCGGGCTTGAAGCACCCGTAGCCGCGGGCGACAGGGTGGGAACTCTCACCGCGACCCTGGACGGCGCAGTAATCGGCGAAGTGCCGCTCACGGCTTCTTCGGAGGTTTTGCGGGAGGAAGCCGCAGAGGCGGACAACGTCGAAACCGAAGGCGACTACAAGGCGGCTTTTTTGGACATAGTGTTGCTTTGGCTTACAAGATTTTCAGCCTGAGCGTGACTATGTTAAAAACATAACAAGTGTTTGCCGCTACGGCGTTGAAAAATACAACAAGTTGCATAAAAATTGTCAAAACAGGCAAATTTATATTGAAATATAATTGTTGATAATATATAATGTTTACCGTATAGCATCTTGCTGTACGGTTATTTATTTAACAGCCGTTCAGCGGTTCGGCGGGGGATTGACCCGCCGCCGGAAAACGGAGGCGGAGTGCCTTTCGTTTGGTTGTATTTTTGTATTTTCGGGAAATCCGAGGGGGATTATACGTTTGATGAGACTGCAAAAATATCTTGCCGCCTGCGGCGTTGCATCGCGCAGGGGGGCGGAAGCAATAATCGCACAGGGGCGCGTTTTTGTAAACGGAAGCCGAGTTACCGAGATGGGCGTTCAAGTTGACGAAGAGCTTGACGAGATAACGCTCGACGGCGAGCCTTTAAAGCTCGAAAACAAAAAGGTTTATATTATGCTCAACAAACCGGCGGGCTTTGTTACGACCGTGTCGGACGACAGAGGCAGACGCACCGTAATGGAGCTTGTCTCGGAGATAAACGAGCGTATTTACCCGGTCGGCAGACTTGATTACAATTCCGAAGGTCTGCTGATTATGACAAACGACGGCGAGCTTGCCAACAAGCTGATGCACCCGCGCGGCTCGGTCGAGAAGAACTATCTCGTCGGGGTTTCGGGGAACGTCACTATGGATTTGATTTCGGCGTTTCGGCGCGGGGTTGAAATAGACGGCTACACCACCAAGCCCGCCGAGGTCGAGGTGGTCGGCGCCACGCGGTACGGCACCAAAATGAAGGTGACTATCCGCGAGGGCAAAAACCGCCAGATAAGGAAGATGTTTGAGGCGCAGGGCTGCACGGTAAAGCGGCTCAAGCGCACCGGCGAGGCGGGGCTTTCGCTCGGGCACCTTCCCGAGGGAAAGTGGCGCAGACTTTCGGAGCAGGAGATAAACGCTCTTAAAAATCACGCGAACGGAATTACACGCGCACAGAAAAACAAGAGATACTTTGAAAGTATGAAAAACCGCAGACGCGGCAGGAAATGAGTAAATTTATTAAACTTTATATATCATCTGTTTAAGGAGGCAAACGTATGAGCAAGCTAAATGAACTTCAGCAAAGACGCGCCGCTGTCGAACAGGGCGGCGGACCCGACAAAATCAAAAAGCAGCACGACTCGGGCAAAAAGACGGCTCGCGAGCGAATGGATATGCTTTTTGACGAGGGCAGCTTTGTTGAAATAGACGCTTTTGTTACACACAGATGTAATGAATTCGGAATGGAAAAGGTGCAGGCTCCCGGCGAGGGCGTTGTCGTAGGTTACGGCACGGTGGACGGCAGACTTGTGTTTGCGTACGCGCAGGACTTTACGGTAATCGGCGGTTCGCTCGGCGAAATGCACGCCGCAAAAATCTGCAAGGTTATGGATATGGCGGTTAAGATGGGCGCACCCATTATCGGTATCAACGATTCGGGCGGCGCGCGTATCCAGGAGGGTCTTGACGCGCTCAAGGGCTTCGGCGACATATTTATAAGGAACACGCACGCATCGGGCGTTGTACCCCAGATTTCGATTATTATGGGCTCGTGCGCGGGCGGCGCTGTTTATTCGCCCGCCATATGCGACTTTATATTTATGGTCGAAAAGACGAGCCAGATGTTTATAACCGGTCCTCAGGTAGTAAAATCCGTGACCGGCGAGGACGTAGGCTTTGAAGAATTGGGCGGCGCGGCGACCCACGCGACGAAGAGCGGTGTGGCGAGCTTCAAATGCTCGAGCGAGGAGGAGTGCATAGCTCAGGTAAAGGAGCTTTTGTCATATCTGCCCTCCAACAATCTTGAAATGCCGCCGGTTTACGAATGCAACGACGATTTGAACCGACTTTCGGAGACGCTCACGTCTGTCGTACCCGAGGACGCGAACAAGGCTTACGATATGAAGAAGGTAATTTCGGAAATCGTTGACGACGGAGAGTTCTTTGAGATATTCAAGACATTTGCACAGAACATAATTATCGGTTTCGCGAGAATGAACGGCGCGACGGTCGGAATTGTGGCGAACCAGCCCAAGGTGGCGGCGGGCTCGCTCGACGTTAACTCGTCGGATAAGGCGGCGAGATTTGTGCGTTTTTGCGACGCGTTCAACATTCCGATAATAACTCTTACCGATGTACCGGGATATTTGCCCGGCGTTGTGCAGGAGCACGACGGAATTATAAGACACGGCGCGAAGCTGCTCTACGCGTTCTCGGAAGCGACGGTGCCGAAGATAAACGTTATCTTGAGAAAGGCTTACGGCGGCGCGTACATTGCGATGAACAGCAAGCACCTCGGCGCGGATATGGTATTCGCGTGGCCGAGTGCCGAGATTGCGGTTATGGGTCCGAGCGGCGCGGCAAACATAATTTTCCGCAAGGATATTGCGGCGGCGGACGACCCGATTGCCGCAAGGCAGGAGAAAATCGCCGAGTATGCGGATAAGTTCGCTAACCCGTATATGGCGGCAAGACGCGGATATGTGGACGACGTTATCGAGCCGGACTCGACGCGTCCGAGAATTATCAGCGCGCTTGAAATGCTGCTCAGCAAGCGTGAGACAAGACCGAGCAAGAAGCACGGCAACATACCGCTTTAAAATTACAAGGAGGACTTTAAAATGGGAGTATCTGAGGCTATCGGTCGCGGACTTGAGGTTACGGTCACGGGACTCGTAGTGGTTTTTTCGGTGCTTATAATTTTGATGCTGGTTCTTATTCTTATGAGGGTGGTATTTTATAAGGAGCCTAAGGAGGAAAAGGGTTCGGAGACTTTGAAGGAAAAGTCTGCTCCCGTTTCGGCGAACGCTTCGGCTCAGACGGCTAAGCCGACCGAGAGTGTGAAGAAGGTCGACGATAAAGAGCTTATAGCGGTTATTACCGCGGCAATCGCGGCAAGCCTGAACACCTCGACATATAACCTGAAGGTCAAGTCCTTCAGACGCATCAGCGACAAATCGCCGCTTTGGAACAAGGCGGGACGCACCGATGTTATAAATTCAAGGTTTTAGTTAAATTTAAAATTTAAAGGAGGTAATTGTAATGAGAAAATTTATTATAAACGTAAACGGAAATTCGTATGAGGTTGAAGTTGAAGAAGTCGGCGGCGCGGCTCCGAGCGCACCCGTAAAGAGCGCACCGACCGCTGCGGCGCCCGCTCCCAAGGCGGCACCCGCTCCGAAGCCCGCTTCCGCGGCGGCTCCTCCGGCAGGCGCGACCAACGTGACCGCGCCTATGCCCGGAAACCTTGTTTCGGTCAAGGTCAATGTGGGCGACACCGTGAACGAGGGCGACGTCCTTTGCATACTTGAGGCGATGAAGATGGAAAACGAGATTATGGCGCCCAAGGGCGGCAAGGTGGTTGCGGTGAGCGTATCCGCAGGCACTTCGGTAAACACGGGTGACACTTTGATTTCGATTGCCTAAATCCGACTTAATTCTCGTACGAAAGGGTGATATTTTGTGTTAGAAAATTTAATGAGTTTTTTGCAGAACACAGGTGTCGCCGCTCTTATAAGCTCTGTTCGGAACGCTGCGGCAGGCTCGGAGAACATATTGCAGATTATAGGCACTCCGCTTATGATAGCGATTGCGTGCGTGCTTTTATATCTTGCCATAGTTAAGAAGTTTGAGCCGCTTTTGCTTTTGCCGATAGCGTTCGGTATGTTGCTTACAAATCTTCCGATGTTCAAAAATTCGAGCGCAATTTTAATGCACCCCGAATTTTTTACGGACACGGCTTATATGATAGACGGACACCTGGATATTACAAGAATTTTTGCCGAAGGAGGACTTCTTGACCTATTGTACCTCGGAGTTAAGCTCGGAATTTATCCGCCGCTTATATTCCTCGGAATAGGCTGTATGACCGACTTCGGACCGCTTATCGCAAATCCCAAGAGCATACTTTTGGGAGCTGCGGCACAGCTCGGAGTGTTTACGACATTCCTCGGCGCACTGCTTCTCGGCGCGCTTGTGCCGTCAATTCATTTTGACCAGAACGCCGCCGCGGCGATAGGTATTATAGGCGGCGCGGACGGTCCTACGGCGATTTACGTCACCAAGACGCTTGCGCCCAGACTGCTCCCCGCAATCGCAATAGCGGCGTACTCATATATGGCGCTCATTCCGGTAATTCAGCCGCCTCTTATGAAGCTCGTCACGACCAAGAAGGAGCGAAGCATAGTTATGAAGCAGCTTCGCCCCGTCAGCAAGACCGAGAAAATTTTGTTCCCGATTATAGTTACGATAGTTGTCGGACTTATCGTTCCCGATGCTGTTGCGCTCGTGGGTATGCTTATGCTCGGTAACCTTGCGAAGGAGTGCGGAGTTGTGGACAGACTTTCAAAGACGGCGCAGAACGGACTTATGAACGTGATTACGATTTTCCTCGGACTTACGGTCGGAGCGACCGCCACCGCGTCAAACTTTTTGAGTTTGGAAACGCTCGGAATAGTATTGCTGGGTCTTGTGGCGTTCTGCTTCTCGACTGTCGGAGGACTACTCCTCGGCAAGCTTATGTGCAAGCTCACGGGCGGCAAGGTAAACCCGCTCATAGGCAGCGCGGGCGTTTCGGCTGTTCCCATGGCGGCGAGAGTTTCTCAGACGGTGGGACAGAAGGAGAACCCGTCCAACTTCCTGCTTATGCACGCTATGGGTCCGAATGTTGCGGGAGTTATAGGCTCTGCCGTTGCGGCGGGCGTGTTCCTCTCGATGTTCGCTTGATTTTAAGGTTTATGCCGCGTCATATCCCGCCCGCAGGGTAGGACGCACAATTTGGTAAATATTTGCGGGCGGAAAGGTGATGAAATTATTATGGCTAAAGTCGGAATTACCGAAACCATACTCAGAGACGCACACCAATCTCTGATTGCGACAAGAATGACGACGGAGGAAATGCTCCCCGCCATCGCGCTTCTCGACAAAGCGGGCTACCACTCGCTTGAGGCGTGGGGCGGCGCTACTTTTGACGCGTGCCTGCGTTTTCTTAACGAGGACCCCTGGGAAAGGCTCCGCAAGATAAGAAAAGAGGCTAAAAACACAAAGCTGCAAATGCTTTTCAGAGGTCAGAATATTCTCGGTTATCGTCACTATGCCGATGATGTTGTGGAATATTTTGTTCAAAAGTCGATTGCCAACGGTATCGACATCATAAGAATTTTTGACGCGCTCAACGACGTCCGAAATCTTCAGACCGCCATCAGCGCGACCAAAAAAGAGGGAGGTCACGTCCAGGCGGCAATCTCCTATACGATAAGCCCCGTGCATAACAACGAGTTTTTCGTAAAGCTCGCAAAAGAGTACGAGGACTGCGGCGCGGACTCCATTTGTATAAAGGATATGGCGGGACTTCTCACGCCGTATAACGCATACGACCTCGTTAAGGCGATAAAGAGCGAGGTTAAAATACCCGTACAGCTTCACACCCACTATACGAGCGGCGTGGCTTCGATGACCTACCTCAAGGCTATCGAGGCGGGAGTTGACGTTGTTGACTGCGCGCTGTCGCCGCTTGCTATGGGCACCTCTCAGCCGCCGACCGAGCCGCTTGTCGCGACGCTCAAGGGTACCGAGTATGACACCGGCATAGATTTGGATTTGCTCACCGAAATTTCCGAGATATTCAAGCCCCTGCGCGAAAAGTATCTCGCGTCGGGACTGCTTAACCCCAAGGTTATGGGCGTTGATATAAACACTCTTAAATATCAGGTCCCGGGCGGAATGCTCTCCAACCTTGTTTCTCAACTTGAACAGCAGGGAAAAGAGGATAAGCTCGACGAGGTTTTGAAGGAAGTTCCGCGCGTGCGCGAGGACCTCGGCTATCCGCCGCTGGTTACGCCCACCAGCCAAATCGTCGGAACGCAGGCTGTTCTGAACGTAATTACGGGCGAGCGATACAAGATGGTAACAAAAGAGACCAAGGGTATTGTAAAGGGCGAGTACGGCAGGACCCCCGTCCCGATCAAGGAGGAGTTCAGAAAGAAGATTATCGGCGACGAGAAACCGATAACCTGCCGCCCCGCAGACCTTATAGAGCCTGAGCTTTCAAAGCTCAGAAACGAGGTCAAGGAGTACATCGAGCAGGACGAGGACGTTTTGTCATACGCGCTGTTTGAGCAGGTTGCGACCAAGTTCTTTGAGAACCGACGCGCGGCGAAATACAAAATTGAGCCCGAAATGGTCGATATGGAGAACATGACTCATCCGGTGTAGAGGCACATGGTTCTTGCTTATAAGCGGTTTCTACACTTTCCCAAAAAGTCTTACCGACTTTTTTCGGGAGCCCTAAAACAAAAGGGCAAAGCCCTTTTGCGGAGCCGCGCCCTTTTTGCTTGCTTTGCCCTGTTCGGGCAAAGGCGCGCTTACGGGCGGTCTCTACACTTTCCCAAAAAGTCCTACGGACTTTTCGGGAGCCCTAAGGCAAAAGGGCAAAGCCCTTTTGAGGAGCCACGCCCTCTCTGCTTGCGGTTTTCCGAAATGCTCGGAAAACCGACGCGCTTGCGGGCGGTCTCTACACTTTCCCAAAAAGTCCTACGGACTTTTCGGGAGCCCTAAGGCAAAAGGGCAAAGCCCTTTTGAGGAGCCACGCCCTTTTTGCCTGCTTTGCCCTGTTCGGGCAAAGGCGCGCTTACGGGCGGTCTAAAGTCTTTTTGTATAACACACAAATAAAAATTCAATAACAAAAGGGCATTTTGCCCTTTTTGTTTAGGCGGTAATTATATGAGTAAAAAAGTTGTTGTAATAGGCGGAGGAGCCGCGGGAATGATGGCGGCGGGAACGGCGGCTCGGAGGGGCTGCCGCGTCAGTCTTATCGAGAAGAACGACAGACTCGGCAAAAAGCTGTTTATAACGGGCAAGGGAAGGTGCAACATCACCAACGCCTGCGAGGACACCGAGGAGCTTATCCGAAATGTGACGGTAAATTCCTCGTTTTTATACAGCGCGTTTTACAGCTTCACGAACTCAGACTGCATCGAGTTTTTCAATAAGCTCGGCGTACCGACCAAGGTCGAACGCGGCGGGCGCGTGTTCCCCGTCTCGGACAAAAGTTCGGATGTGATTGCGGCTCTGCGCGGCTTTTTAAGCAAAAACAATGTTGACATAATATATAAAGAGGTCGCCGAAATACTCACCGACGGCGGCGCGGTCAGCGGCGTCAGGCTGTCGGACGGCAGGATAATAGGCGCGGAGAGCGTTATTGTTGCGACGGGAGGCGTGTCGTATCCGTCTACCGGCTCGACCGGCGACGGCTATAAGTGGGCGCGTGAACTGGGGCACGGTGTTACGGAGCCCAAGCCCTCGCTCGTTCCGCTGGAGAGCGGCAACGGCTTTATACGCGACCTTGCGGGACTGTCGCTCAGAAACGTCGGAATAAGGCTTATCGACCCGCGCGGCAAGACAATTTATACCGACTTCGGGGAGATGCTGTTCACGCACACGGGAGTTTCGGGACCCGTGATTTTGAGCGCGAGCGCGCATATGAGAAACGTATCCGGCGGCTGTAAGCTGATAATAGACTTAAAGCCCGCGCTTGACGAGGCAAAGCTGGACGAGAGATTGCAGAGAGATTTCCGAGAGAATATCAACAAAGAGTTTAAAAATTCGCTCGGCGGACTTTTGCCCGCAAAGCTGATAGGTACAGTCATTGAGTTGTCGGGCATAGCTCCCGACAAGAGGGTTAACTCGATAACGAGGGAGGAGCGTCGGAGACTTTTGAGATTGCTCAAGGGCTTTGAGGTCTCGATTTCGGGCTTTGCGCCGATAGAACAGGCGATAATTACGTCGGGCGGAGTTTCGGTCAAGGAGATAGACCCGTCCACAATGCAGTCGAAAATCGTGCGCGGGCTTTACTTTGCGGGCGAGGTTATCGACGTTGACGCTTACACGGGCGGTTTTAACCTGCAGATTGCGTTTTCGACGGGGCGTCTCGCGGGCGAGAACTGCTGAAATGATAAGATTAACATAAAATTTTGCGTCAAAACCGTTCCCAAAAACTGACAAAAAGCCGCAAACCTTGACAAACAGCCGTTTGCGGGAAAACGGATAAATATGGTAAAATCAGAAATGTTACAAAACCAATAAATTTGGTGACATTTCTGATTTTTTTGTTGACACGGAGCGCGCGCGGAATTATAATAATAAATGCGTTATTAAATAAAAAACACAATATGTTGTGCTTTTCTTGATACACGAATACTAAATATATATGGGAGGTCTTTCGGAAATGATTGAAAAGATTGTTAAAAGAGACGGCAGAGAAGTTGACTTTGACATTGAAAAAATCGCCAGCGCGATTTATCGTGCGGCAGAGGCGATAGGCGGACGCGACTATGAAACGGCACGCGCTCTTGCCGACGAGGTTGTTGATTATATAGAAAACACCCTCGGAAATCATCACCCGTCGGTAGAGCAGATACAGGACGCGGTGGAGCATACCCTGATAGAGAACGGGCATACGAGGACCGCGAAGGAGTTCATACTGTACCGCGCCGAGCGTTCCAAGATACGCGAGATGAACACAAAGCTGATGAAGACATACGAGGATTTGACGTTCAAGGACGCGAAGGACAACGACGTAAAGCGTGAGAACGCCAACATAGACGGCGATACCGCGATGGGCACGATGCTCAAGTACGGCAGCGAGGGCGCGAAGCAGTTTTACGAGATGTTCATTCTCGACCCCGTTCACGCCGAGGCACACAAGAACGGCGACATTCACATTCACGACCTCGACTTTTTGACACTTACGACAACCTGCTGTCAGATAGATATACTCAAGCTGTTCGAGGGCGGCTTCTCGACGGGTCACGGATTTTTGCGCGAGCCCAACGACATTCAGAGCTACTCGGCTCTTGCGTGTATAGCTATTCAGTCCAATCAGAACGACCAGCACGGCGGTCAGAGCATACCCAACTTTGATTACGGTATGGCTCCCGGCGTTGCAAAGACCTACAAAAAGAGATATACCCAGAATATGGGACGCGCTTTGGAGCTTTTGTGCGGCGTGGAGGACGGAATAGGAAAGGCGAAGAAAATCGTCGCGGATATTGAGAAGGAAAGCGGTATTGTTCCGACCCTTGCAAACGCTGCGGAGTATGAGCCCGTTGAGGCTGCGAAGCTCTCGGAGCTTGCGGACGCGGACACGGTGAAGAAAATTCACGACTTTACCGTAAAGCACGCGGAGGCGGAGACCGACAGAGCCACATATCAGGCTATGGAGGCGTTGGTACACAACCTCAACACAATGCACTCCCGCGCGGGCGCGCAGATACCGTTTTCATCGCTGAACTACGGCACCGACACCTCGCCCGAGGGCAGAATGGTAATAAAGAACGTGCTTTTGGCGACCGACGCGGGTCTCGGCAACGGCGAAACGCCGATTTTCCCAATTCACATTTTCAAGGTTAAAGAGGGCGTGAACTACAACGAGAGCGACCCGAACTACGACCTGTTCGTGCTTGCGTGCCGCGTTTCGGCAAAGCGTCTGTTCCCGAACTTCAGCTTTATCGACGCGCCGTATAACCTCCAGTATTACAAGGAGGGGCATCCCGAAACCGAGGCGGCGTATATGGGCTGCCGTACAAGAGTTATCGCGAACAATTACGACAAGACCCGCGAGATTGTAAACGGACGCGGAAACCTCAGCTTTACCTCGATAAATCTGCCCCGCCTTGCGATAAAGGCGCACGGAGACGTGGAGCTGTTCTTTGAAAGCCTGGGAAGAATGCTTGACTTGGTTATCGACCAGCTCCTTGCGAGATTTAAGATACAGTCGCAGAAGAAGGTTAAAAACTACCCGTTCCTTATGGGACAGGGCGTTTGGATAGACTCCGAGAAGCTCGGCTATGATGATACCGTCGGCGAGGTGTTGAAGCACGGAACGCTGACCGCGGGCTTTATCGGTCTTGCCGAGTGTCTTAAGTCTTTGATAGGCGAGCATCACGGCGAGTCGGAAAAGGCGCAGAACCTCGGTCTTGAAATTATCGGATATATGAGAAAGAGAATGGATCAGGCGAGCCAAAAATACGGGCTTAACTTCTCGCTCATAGCTACTCCCGCGGAGGGTCTGTCGGGCAGATTTGTAAAAATAGACAGACAAAAGTACGGAGTGATAGAAGGCGTTACCGACAGAGAGTACTATACAAACTCGTTCCATATTCCGGTTTACTACAATATAAACGCGTTTGATAAGATAAGGCTTGAAGCTCCCTATCACGCGCTTACCAACGGCGGACACATCTCGTATGTCGAGGTGGACGGCGACCCGCTTAAAAACATCGACGCTTTCATACAGATAATAAGATGTATGAAAGAGGCGGGAATAGGCTACGGAAGCGTCAACCACCCCGTTGACCGTGACCCGATCTGCGGCTACACCGGAATTATAGACAACGTATGCCCGATGTGCGGACGAAGCGCGGAGGAGCACGGAAAGCCGAAGGTAGAGAGAATAAGAAGAATTACGGGCTATCTCGTAGGTACGCTTGACAGATTTAACAACGCCAAGCGCGCCGAGGTAGAGGACAGAGTAAAGCACGCCGGAGCGGGTATGGAAAACCTTGAGATTGAAAAGGACCCCGAGCCCGAAACCGAGAACGAATAATAAACGACATGGTCAAAGCCACCGAATCTTGCGGTGGCTTTGATTGTATTCTCTGTAAAAACACTTTGAAAAACTGCCGCAATTTCAAAAAATATTACGTAAACATAACAGAAATATTACAAAAATTTTTCCACGTTTCAACCTCAATAATTACGGTTATTCACAGGTTTTTCCACGTTATCCACACTTTTTGCAGTTTTGGGGCGCAAATTTTGCAAAAATTTGCAACCCCGCGCCGCAGGCGTGTTTGCGGACAAGATGTGAAAAACGGAGCTTGTTTACAATAATCGGTTTACAATAAATTTTGCGGACAAATTCAAAAAGCCCTTGCAGTTTGTCATAAACTGTTGTATAATATATAAGTTATATTTTGACTTTTTTGGGAGGCGTTTTTTATGAATATATACAGACTCAATGAACTGAGCGACGAAAAGAGGGAGTTTATTTTAAAGCGTGCCGAGCTTGACATCACAGAGCATATGAAGGTGGCGACCGCGGTCTCGGACGACGTTAAACAGCGCGGCGACGCGGCGGTGCTCGAATATACCGAGAGGTTTGACCGAGTTAAGCTCACGCGTGAGCAAATCAAGGTAAAGCCGGAGGAGATAGAGGCGGGTTATGAGCGTCTGGACAAAGAGACGCGCGACGCGCTCGAGTATGCGGCTAAGAATATTTGGAACTTCCACGAAAAACAGCTTCCCGAGGAGATGTGGTTCACCGAGGTTGACAAGGGACTTTTGGTCGGAGAGAAAACCACCCCGATAGTTGACGTGTGCCTCTACGTTCCGCGCGGCAAGGGCAGCTTCCCGTCGGTTATGCTGATGCTCGGAGTGCCCGCGAGGGTCGCAAACGTCGAAAAAATCGTGGTTGTAACGCCGCCGAACGAGAAAGGCGAGGTTGACGACGCTATTTTGGCGGCGGCAAAAATAATAGGAATTACCGAAATATACAAGGTCGGCGGTATTCAGGCGGTTGCGGCGGTTGCATACGGCACCGAGACGATACCCAAGTGCCATAAGATTATAGGTCCCGGAAACGCTTATGCGACCGCGGCAAAGAGAGTGCTTGCGAGCCATATAGACGCGGGTCTCCCCGCAGGACCGAGCGAGGCGATAATTCTGGCGGACGAAAAAGCCGACCCGCATAAGGTCGCGCTCGATTGGATGATAGAAGCGGAGCACGGACCCGACTCGGCGTCGCTGCTTGTGACCCACAGCTCGGATTTGGTGGCAAAGGTCATCCCGATTGTGGAAAAGCAGCTTGAAAAGCTGTCCGAAAAGCGCCGCCAATTTGTTACAGCCGTGTTTGACACCTACGGCGGAGTTATTTTGACCGAAAATTTGGAGGAGAGCATTTCGTTTGTAAACGAGTACGCGCCCGAGCATATGGAGGTCATTTGCGAAAAGCCGTTTGAAATACTGCCCAAAATCAAGAATGCGGGCGAGATACTTCTCGGCGACTACACCCCCGTTACGCTCTGCAATTTTGTGCTCGGTCCTAATGCGATTTTGCCGACGGGTCAGTTTGCAAAGACCTACTCGAGCGTTTCGGTGTTTGACTTTTTAAAGCGTTCGTCGGTGGGCTATGCGAGCCGCGACGGATTTGAAGCGGTGAGAAATTACGCTTATAAAATTGCGACTGTCGAGGGCTTCGACACCCACGGCTTAGCGGTCAAGGAGAGATAGCTTATGAAAAATAAAATATCTGTGGTTCGCGAGACGACCGAGTCCAAAATCGAGGTCGTTATCGAAAAGGGAGCCGTAAAGCCCGATTACAGGGAGAAGATAAATACTCCCATCCCGTTTTTAAATCATATGATAGAGCATATCGTGTGGCGAAGCGGTGTCAACATAGAGGTTGACATAAAGCTGGACAAGTTTGATTTGTCCCACGTTGTCTGCGAGGATATAGGTCAGACGCTGGGCGTGGCGGTGCTGGAGTTTGTCGAGAAAAACACGCCCGTCGGCTACGGCGACGCGATAGGCATTATCGACGAGGCAAAGACGCAGGCGGCAATCTCGTTTGAGGGACGTTCGTACCTCTCGTTTTCGTCGGCGGTTGACATTCCCGAAACGACGGAGGGAATGCTCAGCGAGGATTTGCAGACGTTTTTGGACGGAGTTGTGCAGGGCGCGAGATGCACTTTGCACGTTGACATAGAGAAGGGCGAAAACGCGCACCACATATGGGAGTCGGCTTTCCGCGCCGTCGGAAGTGCGCTCGGCAGGGCTTTGAGCGCGGACAGTGGCAGAGAGGGACAGACCTCGGGCGTTGCGGGAAAAATAAAATATGATATTAAATGACGTAAAACGCATAATTTTTGATATGGACGGCGTGATAACGAGCGAGTATATGTACTGGGACGCAGCCGCGCTGACGGTCTACGAGCTGCTTTTCAGCCGTAATTTTTACGGCGGGCGGGATATTGACGCAAAATGGTGCGAGCAAAACTTTTCGGAGATACATGACACGATTTTTTGCGGAAACGCCGCCATACAGGAGATAAAGAGGCTCGGCGTCAACACGAACTGGGATTTGGCATATGTTATTTTCTGCGTTTCGCGCTACATAGACCAATCGCTTGAGCGGCTTGATAAAAGCCACTTCGAGCGTGTGCTGGAATACGTTTCGGGGCTCGATGTTCTCGCTCCCGACCTTTACACTCTTGCGGAGAATTTGATAAATTCAAAAATACCTATGCCGCAGGGCTTTTACACCCGCGGAGGAAGCGTACTCTGGCGGAACTTGCAGGATATATTTCAGCATTGGTTTTTGGGCACCGAGCGCTTCAGAGAGCAGTACGGCGAACCCGCGCCGCCGCACGGCAGACGCGGACTTATGGAATTTGAGCAGCCGCTCGTTCCGCTTGATGGTCTGCACAAGACTCTTGCGGGGCTTAAAGAGCGCGGAATAATCCTCGGTATAGGCACGGGTCGCCCCGAGAGCGAGGTGCGCGTGCCTATGGATATGTGGGATATTTCAAAATATTTTGACAGCGAGCATAACGCGACATATACAGACGTTGTAAACGCGGAGAGGGAGACCGGCAAAAGCACACTTGCGAAGCCCGACCCGTATGTGTTCCTTAAAGCCGCGCTCGGGCGAGGTTTTTCGGACGCCGACATTGTGAGCGGAAACTACGACAGGTCGGTTGCGGACGAGACGCTTATAGTCGGCGACGCGATGAGCGACTTTCTCGCGGCGAAGGCGGCGGGCTTTCGGTTTGCGGCTGTGCTTACAGGAGTGAAAGGTCAGGACGCGGCGGCAGAGTTTGAGAGGTGCGGCGCGGACTATATTTTGAAAGACGTTAACGATTTGGGAGTGTTTGAGGATGGAAAAGAAGGTTAAGGCGCCTCTTACCCGCGGGGCGGCACGCGAACTTTGCGCGGGGGATATAGTTAAAATTTCGGGCGTTATTTACACGGCGCGCGATGCGGCGCATAAGAGAATGACCGAAGCGGTTTCTCGCGGGGAAACGCTTCCTATGGACATAAAAAACGCGGTCATATATTACGCCGGACCGTCGCCCGCGAAGCCGGGAGCGGTCATAGGCTCGTGCGGACCCACCACGAGCGGAAGAATGGACGCATACGCGCCTACTATGATTTCGCTCGGCGAAACCGGAATGATAGGTAAGGGCGAACTCGGAGACGAAGTGGTTGAGGCTATGCAGACCTACGGAGCGGTGTATTTCGGCGCGATAGGCGGCGCCGGCGCACTTATCTCAAAGAGCATTAAGAGCGCCGAGGTCATAGCCTACGAGGACTTGGGCGCAGAGGCGATACGCCGTCTGGAGGTCGAGGACTTCCCCGCGATAGTCGTAATTGACAGCAAAGGAAACAGTTTGTACGGAAAAAATCGTTAAACACTTGAAAAAATTTTTATTTTGGGGTACAATAAGCTATATATGAATAAATAATAAAAAAGGAGTGGTTGAATATGGCAAACCAAGTTACCAAGGATACAATTATTATGGATGTTCTGCGTATAGACCCGAACACGGCGGAGTTTTTCTTCAATATAGGAATGCACTGCCTCGGCTGTCCGTCCGCGAGCGGTGAGAGCATCGCTGAGGCGTGCGCGGTTCACGGTGTTGACGCGGACGAATTGGTGGGCAAAATCAACGAGTTTCTCGCAAAAAAATAATTGTTTGTAAAAAACTGTTGACAAATCACATCTCGGTGAGGTATAATGTCTGTTAGCGTGTTTACATCTAAGGAGGGTACGGCAAGTGACTGTTGATTTATCTCAGGTTGTAAACAATGAGGGCGCGCGCGTGCGCTTTAGCGGCGAAGCCGACTTGTCGGGATGTGACGCGCTCAATTTTATCGAACCTGTCAGGGTTTCGGGTAAGGTTTCAAACCTCGGCGGCGACATTGAAATTGCGGTTAGCGCGCAGGGGCTTGCGCGTCTTGTCTGCGACAGATGTCTTGACGAGTTTGAAAAAAGTATCTCGGTCGAGTTTTCGGAGCGGCTTGTGAAAGAGGACGCCTACGCGAACGTCAACAAAGACGGGCGCGATGACGCAATCGTTTTTTCGGGCAATTTAATTGATATTGACGAAATTTTGATTGAAAACTTCATTGCGAGCCTGCCGATTAAAACGCTTTGCCGCGAGGACTGCAAGGGTCTTTGCGGAAGCTGCGGCAAAAACCTCAACGAGGGTGAGTGTGGCTGCGAAAAGCCCGCCGACCCGAGATTTGACGCACTCGATAATTTGATTTTGTAAATTTATGCAAAGATTTTCTTTGTTTTAAAACTTTAAGAATGAAAGAGGTGTATTTGAAATGGCAGTTCCTAAGAGAAAAACCTCAAAAGCCAGACGCGATAAGAGAAGAGCGAATTGGAAGCTCGCAGTTCCCGGTATGGTAGCTTGCCCCAACTGCGGTGAGTATATAATGCCGCACAGAGTTTGTAAGGCATGCGGTACTTACAACGGCAAGGAAGTTATAAAGACAGAAGCGTAAAAAAAGATGTCCGTGAAGGACATCTTTTTTTGCTTTGAAAACATTATTTTTGACATTTACCCCGTGTCATTTTAATAATTGTATGATATAATGCTTGTATATGAATTTACCGAATGTCAAAAAGTGTTATAAAGGTGAGAAAACGTAAGTGTATAGCGGAGGGGGTGCAAATGCAAATGAAAATGTTAAAAAGTTTTTTGGCGGTGCTTTTGTGCGCTGTGTTTATAATGTCAAACAGTGCCTTTGCTGTTTCGGATAATGCAAAAACGGTTAGCTATGATTTGGTGCTTTTGCAGGAGGGCGGATTTCCCACGCCGTACAGATTGGAAAATGAGCCGGAAGGGCTGCGGGAAACAATAAAAAATGCCTTGCTTGAAAAAGCGGAAAATATAACAGTTGATACCGGCGGAATTAACGGTTATGAACTTGCCGAGATTTATGAGGATGTTATAAATCATACCCCTAAACTGTATGACGTACTCGGTACGTTAAAAATCCGGGAAAACGGCGGGGAGTATATAATTTATCCGTCTTACAGGAATGAGGTTGAGACTTATATGACCTCGTCCGAAAAAAATATTATGCGGCAAGCGGTAAATGATATTTTGGCGCAGGTAAAACCCGAAATGAGTACGGTAGAAAAAATTCTTGCGGTTCACGATTATATGGCTTTGCATTATGAATATGATTATACATATTCAATCAGAAACGCGGAGGATTTTTTCATAAATAAAAGAGGAGTATGCTCCGCATATACTTTGGCGTTCGGATATATTATGGATGAGCTTGATATTCCATGGGATTATGCCTCAAGTGATGCTATGAATCATGCCTGGAATATCGTACAAATAGGCAGACAATGGTATCATGTGGATGTGACATGGGATGATCCGGGTATGGGAGAGCAAGAAGGCGCTGATATATATTACGGAGACAGATACGGATATGTCGGGCATTTATTTCTTTTAATAAGCGACTCCGCGATGAAAGATGATATACACGAGCATTACTCGTGGACTGCAAGTCACTTGGCAAAAAGCACGACATATGATGATTTCTTTTGGACCGATATATCAGAGCCTATGCAATATTATAACGGCGAATGGTATTGGTGTTCGCGTTACGGAGGAACATATATTCAAGGCGGTATCAGTAAATATAATTTTGCGAATAATTCTCTCAATAATCTTTTTGAGTGCTTCAATATATCTTTAATGAATATATACAATAATTATATTTACTTCCTTAGAGATAATCAAATTTGCATTGCTCCCGTAAATAACATTGAAAACTTTGCAAAGCTCGGAGAATTTGATGAGCCCGAAAAGTTTAACGGAGCTTATTTTGAAAACGGTTATTTAAACTATGCTTTGGCGGATGACAAATATTATGGCATCAACGATGATTGGGGTACTAGAAATGATGCCGATTACTATAAATACAGATATTGTTACAGTATTGATTTTACGGGGTATAATTACAGAGATTGTGTTGTCAGGTGGTCGTATAAAGACGGAACGCTTGCTGTAAGCGGAGGCAACGGGATTATCCCCGACTACGATTATTATTTTTCCGCACCATGGAAGGTTTACGGCAGTGAAATTAAAAGTATCGTTATAGATAAAAGTATAAAAGAGATAGGCGAGAATGCCTTTTCGGATTTAACAAATCTTACGAGAGTAAGTATTCCCGACGGACTTAAGAACATTAAATACAATGCGTTTTCCGGCTGTGCAAATTTAAGAAGTATTGTAATTCCCGATAGTGTGACAAATATTGATGTGTGGGCGTTTAATCGGTACGGAGACCTAAAAATCTACGGACACGAGGGGAGCTATGCACAGTCTTATGCGATAGAAAACGGTTTTACATTTGAGCCGCTTCCCGAAATTGTTGCCGGTCACACAATAACAGGAGATAATATAAATATTACGGCTGAAACGAATAATATTTCGGGAAATAATATTTTATTTGCGGTCAGCTACAACGCAAGAAACAAGGTTTTATCTTTTGCGGAGCTTGAGAACGGCACAGCAGTGCTTCCCTCAGAGGGGGTTAAAACCGTTAAGATTTTCTGTTGGAACAGTTTTACCGATATGCAGCCGCTGTGTGAAGCTGAAACGATAACGCTTTAACGGAAATTAAAAACACAACCCACAAATTTGTGGGTTGTGTTTTGTATTACAGGGAATATTATTAGTACATTCCGCCGCCCATACCGCCGCCTGCCATCGCCGCGGCAGCAGCCGCGTCAGCCTGCGGGTCGGGCTTATCCGCAACCAGGCTCTCGGTCGTGAGCACCATAGCCGCAACGCTCGCCGCGTTCTGAAGCGCGCTTCTCGAAACCTTTGCGGGGTCTACGATGCCCGCTTCAATCATATCAACGTACTCTTCGCTGAGAGCGTTAAATCCGATGCCTTTCTTGTCCGACATAATCTTGTCTACGATAACGCTTCCCTCAAGTCCCGCGTTAGCCGCAATCTGGCGAACCGGTTCCTCGAGTGCGCGAAGCACAATCTTAACGCCTGTTTTCTCGTCGCCCTCGGTCTTGTCGAGCAGAGTCGCAACAGCGGGTATAGCGTTTAAGAACGAGGTTCCGCCGCCCGCTACGATGCCTTCCTCAACTGCCGCGCGGGTAGCCGAAAGAGCGTCCTCAATTCTGAGCTTCTTTTCTTTCATTTCAATCTCGGTAGCCGCGCCGACGCGGATTACCGCAACGCCGCCCGCGAGCTTCGCGAGTCTTTCCTGGAGCTTTTCTTTGTCAAATTCGGAGGTGGTTTCCTCGATTTGAGCGCGGATCTGGCTTACTCTGTTCTTGATTTCGTTCGGGTCGCCCGCGCCGTCAACGATTATGGTGTTCTCCTTCTGAACCTTTACCTGCTTGGCTGTTCCGAGCTGGTCGAGCGTAGTCTCTTTAAGGTCAAGACCGAGCTCCTCCGAAATTACGGTTCCGCCTGTCAGAATAGCTATATCCTGGAGCATTTCCTTTCTTCTGTCGCCAAAGCCCGGAGCCTTTACAGCAACACAGGTAAATGTTCCGCGGAGCTTGTTTACTATAAGGGTGGAGAGAGCCTCGCCCTCGATGTCCTCCGCGATTATCAGCAGCTTTTTGCCCGCCTGAACTATCTGCTCAAGAAGCGGGAGAAGCTCCTGTATGTTGGAAATCTTCTTATCGGTAATCAAAATGTAAGCATCATCTATAATAGCTTCCATCTTTTCGGTGTCGGTAACCATATAAGGGGTGATATAGCCTCTGTCGAACTGCATACCCTCTACAACCTCGGTGTACGTCTCCGCAGTTTTCGACTCCTCAATGGTGATAACGCCGTCGTTTGTGACCTTTTCCATAGCGTCAGCTATAAGAGTGCCGATAAATTCGTCAGCCGCCGAGTTCGCCGCAACACGCGCGATGTCGTCCTTGCCCTTTATCTTTGAGCTTCCGTCAACAATGCTCTTTACAGCCGCGTCAACAGCCGATGCGATACCCTTTTTAACAATCATCGGGTTTGCGCCTGCCGCGACATTCTTAAGACCCTCGCGCACAAGCGCCTGAGCCAGAAGCGTAGCGGTGGTCGTACCGTCGCCCGCGATGTCGTTCGTCTTTGTCGCAACCTCTTTAACAAGCTGAGCGCCCATATTCTCAAAAGCGTCCTCAAGCTCAATTTCCTTCGCTATGGTTACGCCGTCGTTCGTAATCAGCGGCGCGCCGTACTTTTTGTCCAATACTACATTTCTGCCCTTGGGACCCAATGTAACCTTTACGGTGTCGGCAAGCTGGTTAACGCCCTTTTCAAGCGCGCGTCTTGCTTCCTCTCCGTATAAAATCTGCTTTGCCATTTTAAATTACCTCCTGAAAAATTAGTCGATTTGGCGTCACGCGCCGCAAAATCAGTCGATTTTTGCGAGAACGTCGCTCTGGCGCAAAATGGTGTATTCCTCGCCGTCGAGCTTGATTTCGGTTCCCGCGTACTTGCTCATAATAACCTTGTCGCCGACCTTGAGTTCCATTTTTACCTCTTTGCCGTCAACAACTCCGCCGGGACCTACCGCGATTACTTCCGCAACCTGCGGCTTCTCCTTAGCCGAACCCGCTAAAATAATTCCGCCTTTGGTGGTCTCCTCGGCTTCAAGCATCTTGATTACGACTCTGTCCGCCAATGGTTTGATTGTCATTTTAAATTCCCCCTTATAAAAAATAATTTACCCGGTTTGTGTTAGCACTCTCTCTCGGTGAGTGCTAAATATTATTATATAAGAAAATGTGAAATAATCAAATTCGGATATTTATTATAGAAAATGATTATGCCTGATTATTCCCGATTATTTGGAATTATATTCCAAATAGCTCATTTTTTCTCTTTATTTGACACGATTGAGCATACCGCATATGCCGAAATGCCCTCTCCGCGCCCCTCAAACCCCATTTTTTCGGTGGTGGTCGCCTTTATGTTTATTGCGTCGGGAGAGACGTTTAAAGCCTGTGCGACGGTGTATTTCATTTCGCCCATATACGGGGCGAGCTTGGGCGACTGCGCGACTATACAGACGTCGGCGTTATTGACGGCAAATCCGTTTTCGGCAAGCAGTGCGTTCACCCGCTTCAAAAGCTCTACGCTGCTTGCGCCGCGGTATTTTTCGTCGGTGTCGGGGAAATGCTTTCCTATATCCCCGAGTGCCGCCGCGCCGAGCATCGCGTCCATAAGCGCGTGAAGCGCGGCGTCCGCGTCGGAATGACCGAGCAGACCTCTGTCGTGCGGAATTTCAACTCCGCAAAGTATAAGCGCACGACCTTCGGTAAGTCTGTGCGCGTCATAACCAAAACCTATTCTGAAATCCATTTCAGCTTTCCTCCAAAATTGCTTCTCCGACAGCTATGTCCTCTCTTGTGGTTATTTTTATGTTGCTGTAACTGCCCTCCAGTATTGTGACCTTAGCGCCCGTACTTTCGGCAAGCGCGCAGTCGTCGGTCGCGTTTACGCCGACGTTTTCGGTGTGCGCCCTTAGTATAATGTCGTATTTAAACACCTGCGGAGTCTGTATTTGCCACAGACCCGCGCGATCGAGCGTCCGGGTTATTATATTGTCCTCGTCGGCGACTTTTATGGTGTCTTTGACCCTTACGCCGACCGCCGCCGCACCGCAGACCGATGCGAGCCGCACCGCTTCGTCAATTTTTTCGGGCGATATAAATGGGCGCGCTCCGTCGTGGATTGCCACGACCGACGTGCCCTCTGAAACGGCTTTAAGACCTTTAAAAACAGACTCCTGCCTCGTCGCGCCTCCCGCGATTATGCAGGATACCTTTGAAAATTCGTATTCCTCGACCAAATCCCGCGCGAGAAGTATGTCGCGCTCGCGGGTGACGATAATTATTTCGTCTATACTCCCGGCTTCCTCAAATGCCGAGACGGCGTGCGCGAGAACGGGCGCGCCGCCGAGCATAAGGAACTGCTTGTTTTGGTCTGACTTCATACGGCTGCCGCTGCCCGCCGCCGCGATAATCGCGGCAGTGCGGCTTTTGTGCGCGGGAAATTCGCGCTCTTTTCTTTTAAGCATAATGCAAGGCACCTCCAAAGAGCGGGAAATCAGACCGCGCCGAGCAGAATATCCTCAATCTCCTGATATGTCTTTCCCATCGACAAAACAAGCTCGGAGATGAGAATGTTTTTTGAATTGTTGAGCATTTTGCGCTCGGCGTTGGAAAGGCTCTTCTTTTTGTCGCGCAGAAGCAAGGTCTTGGTAACCCAGGCAACCTTTCTCAAATCGCCCGACTTGAGCTTTTCAATATTATCGCGGTAGCGCTTGTTCCAGTTGTTGTTGTCATCCTCTCCGCACTCATTAAACAGCTTAATTACGCTTTCAGCCTCTTTGCCGTCAACGATTTCTCTGACTCCTATCTCGTCAACATTGTCTATCGGAAGCATAACCTTCATATCTCCGACGGGCATTTTTAATACATAATATTGATGATTCTCGTTTAATATTCTCTTTTCTTCGATTGAAACGATAACACCTGCTCCGTGCATCGGGTACACAACCTTGTCCCCAATATTAAACAAATTAAACAATCCTTTCTTAAAGTATAAAAACAGAACAAATTTATACTTAAATATAACTGAATTATAGCACAGTTTACCTAAAATTACAACTTTTTTTGAAAAAATTACCGAAAAATTTTCTCGGGAGCCCTTTCCCCGACCCGCGCCGATTTTACTGCACGAAGCCGTCTATCGCGCCGCGTATGTCCGCAAATCCGCACACCTCTATTTTTTCAAACGGTTTGAGCTTTTTTAAATTTATGCTCGGCACGATGCACTTTGTAAATCCGAGCTTTTCGGCTTCCGCTATGCGCGCCTCCAAAAAGTTGCAGGAGCGAAGCTCTCCCGCAAGTCCCACCTCGCCTATCGCGACCGCGCCGCTGTCTATCGCCGTGTTTCGGAAGCTGGACGCGAGCGCGAGTATTACGCCGAGGTCAACGGCGGGCTCGTTTATACGCAGACCGCCCACTATGTTTATGTATGCGTCATATGCTGAGATATGCAGTCCCGCGCGTTTTTCAAGCACGGCGGTCAGCATAAGCGCACGGCTTAAATCTATGCCGTTTGTCATTCGGCGCGGATTTCCGAAGTTTGTGGGCGAAACGAGAGCCTGAACCTCGGCAAGAACGGGGCGCGTACCTTCCATTGTGCATATTATGCAGGAGCCGGGCGTGTCGGCGGGTCTGCCAGACAGCATAGCCTGAGAGGGGTTCGGAACCTCCGCAAGCCCGCCCTCGCGCATCTCGAAAACGCCTATTTCGTTGGTGGAGCCGAACCTGTTTTTAACGGCGCGGAGTATTCGGTAAACCTGTCTGCGTTCGCCCTCAAAATATAAAACGGTGTCCACTATATGCTCTAAAATTTTGGGACCCGCGATAGAGCCGTCCTTGGTGACGTGACCGACCAGAAATACCGCGATACCCTCCTCCTTGGCGATTTTCATAAAAGACACCGCCGCGTCGCGTATCTGAACTGCGTTGCCCGCCACCGAGTTTATCTGCGGATTATACATAGTCTGCACCGAGTCTATGATGAGAATGTCGGGCTTTTCCCGATAAACGCAGTCGGTTATGACCTCCATCGAGGTTTCGGATAGAACGCGCAGACGGGGATTTGTCACGTTCAGGCGCTGCGCTCTCAGCTTGAGCTGCCGCGGCGACTCCTCGCCCGACACATAGAGTATTTTTTCGTCTCCGCCGAGCGTTTGGCACATTTGCAGTAAAATCGTGGACTTTCCTATGCCGGGGTCGCCGCCCACAAGCACCAGAGAACCCTTTACTATTCCTCCGCCCAGCACGCGGTCAAGCTCTCCGACGTGAGTGGAGATGCGCTCCTCGTCGTCGGTTTTTATCTCTTCGAGGGTTTTTATTTCGGCTGTTTTGGCGGACAGCCCGCGCTGTTTGCCCGCGCTTTGTACTTTTATGGTTTCTTCAATCATTGTGTTCCACGCTCCGCAGGCGGGGCATTTGCCCGACCACTTTGGAGCCTCGTTGCCGCATTCGGTGCATATAAAGACAGTTTTTTCCTTCATAATTTCGCCTTTCCCGTAATAATTTTTGAACATGATATATAAACAGCATTATTTTACACATTTATTGTACCAAAATTTTTTTATTTTGTCCAATTTTTATTGTATATAACCGATAAATTAATGTAAATTTGTATCTTTTTTTGGTAAATTGTACTTGCAATAAACAGTCTTATATTATATAATCTAACTTTGAGGGAGTGTATTGAATGAAATATGCTGTTTTTGCTTTTGAAATGCTGATATTTTTGCTCGGTATGTATTACCTGGCGATAGCGTTTTTTTCGCTTGCGGCGGACAGACGTGAAAGACCGCGTGGCGGAAAGATGAACACGTTTGCGATTGTTGTTGCCGCGCATAACGAGGAAAAGGTTATCGGCGGTTTGCTTGAAAGCGTTAACGCGCTCACCTATCCCACAGAGCTTTTTGACGTGTTTGTGGTTGCGGACAACTGCACCGACGGCACGGGCGCGATTGCGGCGAAGTACGGCGCGGTCGTTTACGAGCGCACCGACGAGGTGAAAAAGGGTAAGGGTTTTGCCCTTGAATATGCGTTTGACAGAATTTTCAATTCGGGCAAAAAATATGATTATATAGTTGTTTTCGACGCGGATAATATCGTCAAAAACGATTTTCTGCTTTGTATGAACCGCGAGGTAAACTCGGGATATAGAGCGGTTCAGGGCTATCTGGACAGCAAAAATCCGTACAGCTCGTGGCTTGCGTTCTCGTATTCGCTGTGGTATTGGCTCAACAACAGGCTTTCTCAGCGTTCGAGAGGCGTTTTGGAGCTCGGCTGCCGTCTCGGCGGAACAGGTTTTGCTGTCGCTTCCGACCTCATTCGCGAAATCGGCTGGGGCGCGACCTGCCTTGCGGAGGACACCGAGTTCACCCTCAAGCTCGCGCTTATCGACGAAAAGGTAGGCTGGGCGCACGACGCGGTTGTGTACGACGAAAAGCCCGACAGTATGTCGACCTCGGTAAAGCAGAGGACGCGCTGGATGCAGGGGCTTTCGGACGTTGCGAAGCGTTTTATAATCCCGCTTTTCAAAAAGAGCTTTAAAGAGGGAAAAATCGCGCCCGTCCATATGGCTATGAACTTCTGGGGCGATATGCTCTACCCGACCTGTTTGATTGTCCTCGGAATTATAGATGTGCTTACGATAGCTTCAACCATAATACCGCATTGTTATTTGACGTTGTGCGCGGTCTGGTACAATCCGTTCAATCTCATTATGCTGAACGCGTATTTGATGTCGAATTTGATAATAGCGATTGCGTCGCTGTATAAGGACAAAAAGCTGAATTTAAGCGTGCTGAAGCATATTTTCGGATTTATGCTGTACATTATTTCGTGGATACCCGTGTTTTTCCTGGGTCTGTTTAAAAAGGACGGCGGCGAGTGGTTCCACACTCCGCATACGGTGGGCAAAAATTATACGGATAAAAGATAGAGACGTGCAAAAAGATAAATATTAAGGGGATTTGACGATGGATATTTTTAACGAGTATATAGTGAAGAAGAAAAAGACCGGCGCGGACATTGCGGTTTCGTGTCTGGCGGTCGCGCTGGGTCTTGCGATATGCTACGCGGCTTTAACGATACTCAGATATGTTCCGTTGCTTTCGACGTTTCTGCTTCTCGTGGTTGCCGCTGTGGTCTGGGGTATATACAAGGTGGTCGCTATGACAAATCTCGAGTACGAATACATCTTCACAAACGGCGAGATGGACGTTGACAAAATCATAAACAGGCGTTCGCGCAAAAGAATGACGGTTGTCAACGCGAGAAGGATAGACATTCTGGCGCACAGAAGTCACGAGGATTTTAAGACAAACCTTGAAAACGGGGCGGTAAAGAAGATAAACGCCTGCACCTCTCCCGACGCGGAGGATTTGTACTTTATTCTGTTCCGCGACGAGAACGACGGCGAAACGCCGAAGATGCTTTTGTTTAATCCGAACGACAAGCTCCTCGAGGGTTTTAGAAAATACAATCCCAAGCGCGTGTTCATTGAGCCGCGCGGATAGATTTTGACGTTAAAGAGGTCAAATATGAAAAATATAGGTGTTGATATTGTTGAAATTGAGCGTGTAAGGTCTGCTATGGACAAGCACGCTAAATTTTTAAATAGAATTTTCAGCGAAAGAGAAATCGAATATATCCGCTCCAAGGCAAAGCCGCACGAGAGCGCGGCGGGAGGCTTCGCCGTGAAGGAGGCGTTTGTCAAATTCCTCGGAACGGGTTTTCGCGGCGTCTCACCGCGCGATATTGAGGTCTTGCACGACCCGCTCGGAAAGCCGTATATAGTTTTCTGCGGCGTTTCGGCAGAGGTTTCGGTGAGCATTTCTCACTCGGACGCGTTTGCGGTCGCGGTCGTTATCGGCGAGGGCGAGAAGGCGGAGAGTGCTTCGGAGCTTCCGTTTCCGCTTCCCGTGCGGCGCTCCGACTTTCATAAGGGTAACTGCGGGCGGCTTTTTATAGTGGCGGGCTCCAAAGGAATGACAGGGGCGGCGTGCCTCGCGTCGCGCGGCGCGCTCAGGAGCGGAGCGGGACTTTTGACGCTCGGCGTTCCGTCGTCGGAGCAGCCTATCGCGGCGGCAAAGCTCACCGAGGCGATGACTCTTCCGCTCAAATGCGCTGACGGTGTTATCTCACAGGCGGCGTACAGAGATATATTAAAGTTTGCACAAAAGAGCGACGCCGTGGTGTTCGGCTGCGGAATAGGACGCTCGGCGGATATTTCGGAAATACTTTGCCGTCTTGTGCGCGAGTATGAGGGCGTGCTCGTTATAGACGCCGATGGAATAAACGCTCTTTCGGAGAATATAGATATATTAAAAGAGAAAAAATGCCGGATTATTTTAACTCCGCATATAGGAGAAATGTCGCGTCTGAGCGGCGCGGACGGCAAAGAGATACTTAGCGATACGCAAAGCGCCGCGGCGGCGTTTGCTTCGGAGCACGGCGTTACGGTGGCGCTGAAATGTCACCGCACGGTTGTCGCGAGCCCCGTCGGCGAAACGTATGTAAACAATACCGGCAACTGCGGAATGGCGACCGGCGGCACGGGCGACGTTTTGGCGGGCGTTATAGGCTCGCTTGCCGCACAGGGTATGACGCCGTATGAGGCGGCGGCGGACGGGGTTTTCCTGCACGGTCTGGCGGGTGACATAGCGGCGGCGGAAAAGGGAGTTTTCGGTATGCTGGCGGGCGACCTTGCGGAAGCACTGCCGTATGCAATCAAGAGATTTGAAAGGGTGGAAAATGCTTGACGGGACGTATATCGGCAGTTATTGCCGCTATACTTATGACAATTTCGCTATGCTCCTGCGGGGCGGAAAAGAGCGAACACAGCGTATATACCGATATTTTTGAGATATATAACTCGCTTGAAACCTACACGGCGGAGGGGACTATGACGGTGGTCTCAAACCTCACCGACAACAGCTATGCCTTTAAACAGTATTATGCCGCGCCCGACAAGTACCGCATCGACTTTGACAATATGAGCTACATATGCGCGGGCGGAAACGTCTATATGAAGTCGGGCGGCGGCGCACAGACTCTCGAAAATTATATATCGGGCGACAAAAATTATATTTTTGTCACCGACTTTTTTAACGAATATTTTAAAAGCGAGGACGCCTCCGTTACGGTCAGCGGTGCGGAAAACGGATTTACCGTTCTGGACGCGCCGAGCGGCGGCGGAAATATCTACCGCGCCGAGCAGAGTATGTGGGTTGACAACAAGACGTATCTGCCAATCAAGATTGAAACCCGCGACGCGAATAAAAAGCCCGTTTTAACGGTTGAATTCAGCGACTTTAAGCTGAATGAAAAAATTGACGAAAGCGTTTTTCAAACGAACGAATGAGGTGTTACATATGAGAACTTGGGCGGAAATAAGCCTTGACGCCATCAAAAACAACATTTCGGAGGTGCGCCGTATAACCGAGCCTTCCGCAAAGGTATATGCGGTGGTAAAAGCCGACGCTTACGGACACGGCGTTTTTCAAAGCAGTAAGGTTATGCTTCAAAACGGCGCGGACGGTCTTTGCGTCGCGTTTTCGGACGAGGCGGTACAGCTCAGAATGAGCGGTATCGACGCGCCGATACTCATACTCGGCTACACTCCCAAGGAGGAGATGGAGCGGGTGGTGGAGCACGACATTATGCCCACGGTGTTTGACCTTGACTCAGCGAAAAATCTTTCCCGCGAGGCGGAGAGGCAGAATAAAACCGTCAGAATACATATTAAAATCGACACCGGAATGTCCCGCGTGGGATTTGTTTTTTGCGAGGATGAGGAAGTAAACAAAAAGACCGAAGAAACGATAGCCGAGATAGCAAAGCTGCCGAATATTTTTATCGAGGGCGCGTTCACTCATTTTGCGTCGTCCGACGAGAAAGACCGCGCGTTTACCGATTTGCAGTTCGGGCGTTTTTGCAGTCTTATGAAAAGGCTTGAAGCCGCGGGAATAAACATTCCGACCAAGCACGTCTGCAACAGCGCGGGAATTATTCAGTTCCCCGAAATGCACCTTGATATGGTGCGCGCGGGAATAGTGCTGTACGGCTGTTATCCGTCCGACGAGGTGGACAAGTCTAAAATAAATCTTATGCCCGCAATGCAGTTAAAAGCGAAAATAACGAACGTCAAGGAGGTTGCGGCGGGAGTCCCCGTAAGCTACGGCAGGACATATACGACCGCCGCGCCGACCAAAATAGCCACCGTCCCGATAGGCTATGCGGACGGATTTTCGAGAATTTTGTCGGGCAAGGCAAAAATGATTGCGGGAGGAAAAATTTATCCCGTAATCGGAAGAATTTGTATGGACCAATGTATGATTGACGTCACGGGTGTTAATAATATCAGTGTGGGCGACGAAGCGGTTATTTTCGGCAAAGCCGGCAACTCTGAAATCACGGTTTCGTCGGTCGCGGAGCAGATGGGCACGATAAATTATGAATTATTGTGCCTAATCGGCAAGAGAGTTCCCCGTGTATATATCGAGTCGGGCAAAACCGTCGCGGAGGAAAATTGGCTTCTCAAAAGTATAGAATAGACCTTTGAGAAATTCCGAGCGGCAATATTTGTGTTTGACTTGCGGGCGCACATATGGTAGAATTGTGGTGAGAAAGAGGCTTTCTTATTGAATTATGTCAAATTTGTGTGCTTGGACAAGCTGTATTGAATATTCTGTAAGTAGGAGTACATCGGGGAGGAATTGAAAATGTCTGATAAATCAAAAAAAGCGCAGACCGATTTCCTTGCCGAGCAGCTCAGGGAGGGCTACGCCGCGATGGCGGACATAAACCTCGAAATTGCCGAGAGCGGCGTTACCGCAGATAACGAGGCTCTTGAAATGTACGAAAAATTACTTACGGAGAGTGGATTTAGTGAATGTTAAAAGAGGAGATATATATTATGCCGACCTCAGTCCGGTAGTAGGCTCCGAACAGGGCGGCGTGCGTCCGGTGCTTATCATACAGAACGATGTGGGCAACAAATACAGCCCCACGGTTATCGCAACGGCTATCACCTCGCAGATAAACAAGGCGAAGATGCCGACGCATATTGAAATCGACGCGAACGAATACGGGCTGTCCAAAAATTCGGTGGTTCTTGCCGAGCAGATAAGGACGATTGATAAAAAGCGTCTGAAAGAAAAAATCGGGCATTTGGACGATAAGCTGATGTATAAGGTCAACCAGGCTTTGGAGGTCAGCTTCGGTCTTAACGATTAGCGTTTAAGAGGATTTTTGCCCGAATAACTTTTAACCGAAAGGAAGATTTTTATGAAAAAGGGTATTTTTTTAAAGACTGTCGCCTCGGTAGCCGCGGCTGTGCTTATGCTTATCCCCGTTTCGGCAGAGGTCGGCGACTCAAATGACCCCGTGGTTTCAAAGAGCTACATAGATACCTATGTGGTGCCTCAGCTTTCATATGAGGTGATTTCGGTCAGCGCGGGTCAGAAGGTTATGTGCGGAGCGGGCTGTGAGCTTATTTTAAGAATGGGCAGTGCGACGATTATTTCGACCGAAAAGGGCGGTCTTGCGGACGTTACGTCGGGCGTGGATTTGCCGAACGGAGTTGCTATGCCCTCTAACCATATGCTTATCGTGCCGCTTGCCGACGGACGCGGAATAAGCGCGAAAACCGATTTGCTGGTTATGATTAAGGGAAGCTATACCATTTCGTAATTTCGGGATAATTATTTGAAATTTTTAATATTTTATTATAAATCAAGAAAGGATGATACAAATGAAAATAGCACTTATCAATGAGAACAGTCAGGCGGCTAAGAACGAGATTATTTTCTCGGCTTTAAAGGAGGTTGCCGAGCCTCTCGGACACGAGGTGTTCAACTACGGAATGTACACCGCGGACGACGAGGCACAGCTTACATATGTTCAGGTCGGTCTGCTTACCGCAATACTCATAAATTCGGGCGCTGCTGATTTGGTTATAACGGGCTGCGGCACGGGCGAAGGCGCGATGCTCGCGTGCAATGCGTTCCCGAACGTATTTTGCGGTCACGTTGTAGACCCTACCGACGCGTATCAGTTTACCCAGGTAAATAACGGCAACGCTATCGCACTGCCGTTTGCCAAAGGCTGGGGCTGGGGCGCGGAGCTTAACCTCAAGTATGTTTTTGAAAAGCTGTTTGTAGAGGAGTGGGGCGGCGGCTACCCCAAGGAGAGAGCCGTTCCCGAGCAGAGAAACGCCAAAATTCTTACCGAGGTCAAGAAGATTACCTGCCGCGATATGATGAGTATTCTCCGAGACATCGACAAGACCTTTTTGAAGGCGGCTGTCAGCGGCAAGAATTTTAAGGATTTGTTCTTCGCAAACTGCAAGGATGAGGAAATAGGAAATTACATAAAAGATATTTTATAATTTTGTACTTTTCTTGCGTAAGAAAAGTACGAAAAGAACGGTCAGGGCTTTGCCCTGACAACCCGCCGCGTGTAAGGCTGTTGCCTAAAACACGCGGCAAAACCCAATGACGGTAAAGTTGATACCTGATTTTACCGTTTCTAATTGAGTTTTTGCGCGAGTGCATCCGCAAAATTAAAACCGACAAAAATCCGCAGATTTTTGTCGGTTATTTTTTTGTTCCGATTGGTTGTACACGGGACGGCGCCCTCGACGTCCCGCCACGCGCGGAGCGCGGAATTAAAGATTATCTATACTTCCGAGGTTATACGCCCTCTCAAAACCCATTTCGTTTGCCTTTTTGACCGCCTGACCCGCTCGGTTGCCGGAGGCGCAGAAGAAGAGCAAAACGGTGTTTATGTCATAATCTCGAAGTGCGGTTTCGAGGGTGTCGAGCGGAAGGTTTATCGAACCTTCCGCCGACCTCTCGGCAAATTCTTCGGGCGTTCGCACGTCTATGAGCTTTGCGCCGTTTGCGATAAGCACGTTTGCTTCGTCAATTGCGATGATGTCGGCTCCCAAGTCGCTCATATCTATTTGAATGTCGGTTGTTCCGTCGCTTACATACATAATTCCGTCCTCAATCTTCATATCTTTAATGTCGATGTCCGCAGCTTTTTTGAGCTTGTAGCACTTTATACACTCGGTAAATACCAGCACAACGCCGCCGTCACAGCCCGCGTAAAGTCTGTCTTTGTACGGCGCGAGCGTGTTTATCGTGTATGTGTCATTATAGCTATATGGTATGTCGTTTTCGTAAAAATATTCGGTTGAGAGCCGGGTGCGCGAGCCGTCACCGTTTTCTGTCCATACCTTTGTTTCGCCCGTCAGGTCGTTCTTTGTGAGCACGGCTCTCGTGCCGTTCCAGTCCGCGAACTGCACCGCTCGGTCAAAGTCTTCATCTACCGATGCGGAGGCGGTTTCGCCCTGACCATAGTACTCGATTATTATAGCCAAAAGCTGCTTGTTGCTTCCGCCGCCGTACACATATACGGGATGCTCGGTGTCGGAGGTCTCCAGGCTGAACGCCGTAATGTTGTCGTTAATACCCAGACCTACCGTATCTTCGCCGTTTTGGTTTATATACATATCCCTGCCGGCTGCCCCCGCGAATACCACCGTCACTTTTCCGGGGTATTCCATGGTAAAGTACATACAGCGCTGAACATTCTCCGCGGGAGGAATGTAGCCGCGTCCCGCCTGCCAGCCTTGCGTGAAGCTGTAATCATAGGTATTGTCGTTTACGTCCTTATATGTGTATTTTGCGGACTTGCTCTTTATCTCCCATGATCCTATGCCCGTAAGACCGTTTACGGTACCCATATTCTCGCCGTCCGTCTTGGACGCCATATTCTTATACGCCGAATCATTCAGTGAGTGTACGATTATTTTGCTCGGAACGGGCACTTTGTAGGTGTGGCTGTAAACCTCCGAGAGATTTCTTTCGCCGTCCTTTACCACAATGGTCATCGCGGTATTGTCAGCCGCGCCGGTGTTTAGCTCATACTCGCCCGTACCCTTTACCGTTGCGGTGACCTCGCTGCCGTTTACGTCAGCCGCGAGAGTGACATCGGTCGCGAGGGTGCTGCCTCGGTAGCCGAGCGTAACCTTGATTTTGCCGTCCGCCTTGTTGAGTACCTTGTCAATCGTGTAGGGAACCTCATCGTTGTTCTCGATGTAGTTCATACGGAAGTAGTCAAGGTTTATGCCGTTGGTCTGAATGTATATGTCGGCACAGCCGTATTCGTCGAGCTTGCCGCTCTGCAGAGCGTTGTAAACTGCCTCGTTGTTCAGCGTAAGAGTTTCGTCCGACCATGTGCTCCAGCCGCCCGTTGCGCTTATCGACTTTGTGGCGATAAGGTTGTCGGGGAGTGTGTCCTTCGCGAGACTTACGTTCACAACGCCCGCGTTCTTGCCCGCGACTCTTGCGACTATACTCTCAAGATTTGAGAGCTTGACCGACTTGTAGAGCATCCACGCGTTGCCCGTGCTGCCCGCGTCGTGCCCGCCGCTGCTGCCGCTTTGGTTGTCGTTTAGGTCAGCGCCGCCGCCGTCGTCGGCATACTCGCCCTCTATCTGCATATTTATCTGAACCATCAGCGTGCCGCAGGTGAGGTTTTCGATGTCCGCGGCGGTTATCTGCACGATGCCGTTACCGTAGACCGTGAGCTCGCCCGTTTCGCCGTTGATCTCGGCAACCTTTCTCACCGAGCTGTCAAACTTCTTGATTTGCCATACGAGCTTTGAGTTGTCTATTTTGTTTCCGCTTGCATCCTTGGCTTCGAGCATAATTCCGCCGTACGGAGCCGCGTTTGTGACTGTGCCGCTCGCTCCGCTGTACGCGGGTATTCCGCCCTCGCGGTAGTCGATAACTCCGTTTACGATATGCTCGGGGTTCACCGAGTTTATGCTGTATGTAACCGAGAGGTTGTCAAGCGGTACCGAGTTCATATTGTTTATCTTCTGAGCCAGAATGTTGTCAAGCTCCGCCTTGGTCTGCGCCGCGTTTATCTCGGATACGCCGTGCCCGTATATCTTTTCGACCTCAGCCCAATTCGTATCGGAATATGCCGCCTTGGGAAGCGCGTCATACGCCGCTTTAAGACTTGCGAGAGCTTCGTTTATCTCAGCTTCGCTCGGCTTTATCTCCAGCTTGTTCACAACGGGGAACGAGGTGGACTTTGTCTCTCCGTTTATTGTGACGCTCGCGGTTATCACCGCAACGCCCTCGCGCGTTCCCGAAGAAACAATGCCGTCTTGGTCAACCGTTGCGACGCTGTCGTTGGAGCTTTCGTATTTAACCGTCGCTTTTGACAGGTCGTACACAAGCTCATCGGACATTACCGCCGAGAGATTTGCATTTATCTTGGTCTTGGCTTCAAGAGCCGAGCCGTCCTCGCGGATAAGTCCGTTTACCGAAATTCCGTCGGGAATGGCTTTGACCGTCTTGATGGTCGAGTTCAGCGTACCGCTTACGGTGAATGTCTTTGAGTTTGAAACGTCGTCCGCGTTCTTTGCGAGGTACGCGGTGTATGTGCCCGCGGGAACGATGTCGCGCTGTGCGCTCTCGTCGAACAGGTACATATCGCGGACATTTAATTTTATCGTGACCGTCTTGCTCTCTCCTGGCTGAAGCTCAACCTTTTCAAAGCCCTTGAGCTGCTTCTTGGGCGTATTGCCGCTTCCCGCGTTCGGATGCGCGACATAGAGCTGAACAACCTCTTTGCCCGCGACCGTGCCGCTGTTTTTAACGTCTACCGTAAAGGTTATTTCGCCGTTTGCGTCAACGCTCGATTTATCCTCGGTCATATTCGAGTATTCAAAGCTCGTATATCCGAGACCGTAGCCGAACGGATAGATTGGCGTGCCGCCGTAATACTGATAGGTATGTCCGGGATTTGAGCCGCTCGCCTGTATGTCGTAGTTTGTATAGCGTCCTTTTATGCCGCCGACCGTTTTCTCGCCGCCCGCAAGCTCCATTTTGCTTATGTCGGAGTTTTTGTACCATGTGGTCGTAAGTCTGCCCGACGGGTTGACCTCGCCGGTGAGAACCTTGCCGAGAGCCGTGCCCTGCGTCTGACCGTTGTAGGAGGTCCACAAAATAGCCTTGCAGTTATTCATAAACGGCTCGACGTTCATCTGACCCACCGTCTGCATAACCACTATCGTCTTTTCGGGATATGCGTCGCATATGGCTTTAACGTGCGACTGGGTTGCGGGGAGGTCTATATTGCTTCTGTCGTGTGACTCGGACGAATCGGCGTCTCCGAGACCGGTATTGTTTTTCGGAACCGTTCCCGCGTAAGCTATGATAACGTCCGCCGCGTCAAGCTGAGCCTTGTAGTTTGCAACCGAGAAGTCGGCCGCCGCTCCGGTCGCCGTTATTATCAAGTCCGAAACGCCGTCGTAGCCGCCCGTGTCGGTTATGTCGGAGGGGAGCTTGCAGGTGACGTAGGTGTCGAGGCTGTCGGTCGCCGTGGAATGTACGGTTGCGAAAGAGCCGACGCTGCCGTAGGCTATGTTGAACGAGCCGCCTATTCTGCTTCCCGTGGACATTTCGACCTCGACGTTTACAACGCCGTTGAAGTCAACGTCCTTGATTACCGCGTAAGCCGAGGGGGTTACGTCGGTGAGCTGACCGTCCGAGGTAAGCGTCATACCCTTTACGTCTGTCGCTTTTGTCAAATCAAGTTTTTTCTTGTTTCCGTTACTGTATACGAAGTTGACGCTCTTTACGTTGTAGAGCAGAGTGTTGTCGGAGAGAACTCCGAGGTGGTTTACTTCGGCACTCGGATTGAGCTTTTTAAGCTCCTCGCCGATGCCCTGGACGGGCGTCTTTGTCTTGGTAGGCTCGCCCGTGTAGTCGCCGAGCACAATCTTATCTGCCAGATTGCCGACTATCGCGACGTTTTTAACGTCGTTTTTAAGGGGCAGAGCGCCGCCGTCGTTCTTTAAGAGAACCCAGCTTTCCTCGGCCATTTCCTCGGCAACCGCCACGTTTGCGTCGGTCTCTATATCTGCGGATGTGTAGTTGCGGTATGGCACATCCTCGTCAAATTCGCCTGTTCTGAACCTCTGGAGAAACAGCTCGTAAACCGCGCGCTCCAGTTCTTCTTCCGAAATGTAACCCTTTTCAACCATAGCGGCGCCGTAATTTTGCGACCAGTTTCCGCCGCTCAGGTTACACTCTACGTTAAGACCGTTCTTAAAGAATTGGGCAACGTATTCCTCAATCTCTTTTGAAGTGCTGCCGAGCATACCCTGTTTAAACTGACTGCTGTTTGCCATATACTGTCCCGCGCCGCAGTCGGAGGTAACATAGCCGTCAAAGCCCCAGTTGCGTCTGAGCAGGTCTTGGAGCAGGTACGAGTTCGCGAGAGAGGGGATAAAGTTATATACGATGCCGGTGCCGCGGTGTATGGTCGTCGCGTTGTAGGACGACATAACCGACGCGGGCATAACTTCCTCGGTCACGTTCTGGAATACTCGCGTGTAATAATTTCTGAAGTTGAACTCCGTCATTTCGGACGAGCCGCTGCTGCGGTTTGTCTCGTTGTTGTTTGCCGCAAAGTGCTTGAGCGTGGCGATGGTCTTTAAATACTTATCGTCGTCGCCCTGCATACCCTTTACGAACGCCGCGCCGAGCTGACCCGTGAGATACGGGTCTTCGCCGTAGGTCTCCTCGTTTCTGCCCCAGCGCGGGTCGCGCGCCATATTGATGGTCGGGCTCCAGTACGAGAGGTTTAATCGGTTGTTTTTCGCTCTTGCCTCGCTCGATGTAACGTCCGCCATTCGTTGAATAAGGCTTCTGTTCCAGGTGTTGGACATAGAGAGCGCTGTCGGGAACGAGGTGGCTTTTCCCTGACGCGCAACGCCGTGCAGAGCCTCTTTCCAGTAGTCGTAAGCCGAAACGCCCAGTCTTTCTATCGCGGGAGCCTTGTAGCCTATCTGCGAAGCCTTTTCCTCAAGCGTCATTCGGGATACAAGGTCGGCGGCGCGTTCCTCGAATGAGTACGCGGGGTCGGTGTATATCGGGTCGCCGCTCGAAACGCTGAATGCTATCTTCTTTAAGTTGCTTATAGGTGCCATAGTGTCCTTACCGTCCCAAATAAAAGCTTTAACTATGCCGGTTTCGGGCTGCGCTATATCTATCTTCTGCGAGCCGCTTCCGTCTATATCTATATATTTCCCTTCTACCATTTCGCTTTCACTTGAGTCGGTGTACGAAGCCGCAAAAAGCACCGCGCCCGCGGGAGCGTCGTCCCTTTTCCTGTATGTAACCGTAAGTCCGCCGTCGCCGAAAGCCGCGTCGGTGATTTCATACGGCGTTTCGGGCTCGGGGTCGGGGTCGGGTTCATCGGACTGTACGGGAGGCGGAGTGACCGCACCCGAGCCGCCGTAGAACTTTACATATACATAATTTCCCGCATATGTCGAAGCCTTCCCTTTAAAGTTGAGGGTGACGTTGCCGCTCGCGGATGAGTCCGTAAGGTCTGCCGTGAAGGTCTTGTATTCGTCCCAGCTTCCCGTGAACACATCCATACTTGCGACCGAAACGTCGCCGACCTTGATTTCCACCGTCATATTGTTGAGCACCGCGCCAACAATATCGACCTTTGTGAAGCCGCCGTCGCTCAGGCTGACGGACGGCAGTCCGAGGGTCGCCTCGCCGCTTGAGTCGGTCTGGAAATAATCGGCTCGCAGGACGTTGTACTTCTCGTCGGTAACCATTGTTTCCTTGCTGTGGTGCGCGCTTTTGATTATGGAGTCATAACCGAAATTGAGCGTCACGGAGCCGTCCGCGCCTGTCGAAGCGGTGCCGTAGTCGGGGTCGTCCGCAAAGACGGCGGGTGTGACCGTCAAAAGCATAAACACCGCCAAAACCGCGCTGAGCAGTCTTTTGAATTTCATAAAAATTGCCTCCTCTTAATGATTTTTGGATATTTTTTGGTTGTTTTTTACGAAAAAACATATAATTTTATACTTGTATTGTAGCATTTTTAAGTATATAATAACAGTCAAACAAATAAATATTTCAGTCAAAAAAACAATTTGGATTATTTAAATCGGAAAGGAGGCACGGTTTATGGTCCCGTTTTATGAGTTTCAGCCGTCGGATATAAATGTGATACACAATATGCGCGAGCTTAAATACAACGCGCACGTTCACGAGCATATCGAGATTATTTATGTCTTTGACAAGGGTCAGCATATAAACATAGACGGAGCGGATTATGAGCTGTGCGCGGGCGACGCGGCGATAATTTTCCCCGACGTTATACACACATATTACCGCGAAGAAAAACGCGCGACCGACCAGGTGTTTGTTATATGCAGTCCAAAATTGTTTAAGGGGCTTTTCCCCGATTTTAAAAAATTCAGACCGTTTTCGCCCGTCATAAGAGGGGTGGACGAAACCGCCGCGCTTGCGTTTCGCGAGATTATCGACTGCACCGGCTTCCCCGAGCAGCTTGCGTGGACAATTTTGGCACTTGCCCGCCTTATGAAGCGTGTGGTTTTGGAACACAGTGAAACCGCGCCGGTTGAAAATCTGACGCAGAAAATCATAACGTATATAGCGCATAACTTCAAAAACGAAATAACGCTCGACACTCTCGCAAGGGAGTTTTCGGTGAGCAAGTATTATATAACTCAGGTGTTCTCCGAAAATTTAAAGAGCAGTCTGCCGAATTATCTGTCTCTCATACGCGCGGAGTATGCGGCGGGTCTTATAAGAAGCACCGACGACTCGATAACGAACATATGTGTAAATTCGGGGTTTTCAAGCCAGAGTACGTTTAACCGGGCGTTCAAGCGCATATATTGTATGACCCCGAGGGAGTATAAGGAGAACATCGGCGGACTCTATAAATTTAAAGAGGATAAAAACTAAAAAAGTGAATAAAAACAGCAAAATCAGATAAAATAAGCTGTGAGAAAAGAAAAGGAAATATATAATATTTAAAGAACAAAAAATCAAGGAAGAAAATAAAAACGAGGGAGGCTTAAACCTCCCTCGTTTTTATTTTGTCTCGGCGCTTTTTGCTGCGAGAGCCGCGCCGATTATGCCCGCGTCGTTAAAGAGCGAAGCGATGCCAAGCTCGGTCTTTGTGAGATATTTGTTGTAGTCGTACTTCCTCAAAAATTCGCGTATCGGGGCGAGCAGGTATTCCCCCTCGCGGCTTATTCCGCCGCCTATTACCAGCTTTTCGGGCTGGAATATATTTACAATGCTCGTTATGCCGTCCGCAACATAGGTGAGGTACTTCTCTACCACGTCCTGCGCGGCTTTGTCGCCCTGTTTTGCCGCCGCAAACGCGGTTTTGCCGTTTACCTTGCCGTCTATTTCGGCAATTTTTGCCATAAGACCTCTTGGCTGTGCGGCTATCGCGTCCTCGGTCTGATGCACGAGCGCGCTGACCGACGCGTAGGTCTCCCAACAACCCCTCTTGCCGCAAGCACATTCAATTCCGTCGTGTACCAGCGTGAAATGCCCGATTTCACCGCCGACGCCGTTAAAGCCGTGATATATTTTTCCGTTTAAAATTATTCCGCCGCCTACTCCGGTGCCGAGAGTTACGGCTATAAAGCTGTCCGCGCCGTTGCCGCTTACCGAGTATTCGGCGAGCGCGGCGGCGTTTGCGTCGTTTTCGAGCACGACCGGAACATTCGGGAAATATTTGTGCATTTCGTCTGCGGCGGTGACGTTTTTCATATCCACGTTGCAGGCGTAGACTATCAGCCCCGATTTGTTGTCAACCGTACCGGGGCAGCCGATGCCTATTCCCTTGATTTCGCTTTTCGCAAATCCCGCGTCCGCCGCCGCGCCCTCGGCAAGCTTTGCCATATCGCGTATTACGGCGGCGTAGCCGCGCGCGCTGTCTGTCGGGCACGATTTCTGCGCGAGAATTTTTCCGTCGTCCGACACCGCGCCGACCGCTATGTTGGTTCCGCCCAAATCTATTCCTATATACAATTTCATCACCCGTACTTTTCTGAAAGTTAAAATAATTATGTATGTGATTATATACGAAAAAATTATTTTTGTAAATACTTGCTATTATTTTGGCAAAGTGATAATATAATTATAAATTAAATTGAAAACCATTTGAAAGGATGAGCGCATTATGAAAATTGAAGTCAGAAATTCTTGGAACCCCGAGGACGCAAAACACTATACCACCGAGAGGATGAGAAACGAATTTTTAATTCAGGATATGTTTACTCCCGACAATATGAAAATCGTTTACTCCCACGTTGACAGAATTATAATCGGCGGCATCTGCCCCGTCAATAATTCGCTGAAGCTCGAAGCGGGACACGAGCTCGGAGTTGATTACTTCCTCGAAAGACGCGAGATGGGCGTTATCAACGTAGGCGGCAAGGGTACGGTCACTCTCGACGGCAAGGCTTACGACCTCGACTATAAAGAGGGCTTGTATGTCGGAATGGGAATACGCGATGTTGTTTTCACGAGTGCAGACCCCAAAAATCCCGCAAAGTTCTATATGAATTCCGCACCCGCGCACAAGACCTATCCCACGGTCAAGGTTGACAAAACCAACTGCAACAAGCGACCGCTCGGCTCGGTCGAGGAGTGCAACAAGAGAGTTATAAATCAGCTTATCCACCCCGACGTATGCCAAAGCTGTCAGCTCGTAATGGGCTTTACCGAGCTTGAGGTCGGAAGCAACTGGAACACTATGCCGTCGCACACTCACGACAGACGTATGGAGGTTTACTTCTATTTTGAGCTCGGCGAGGACGACGTTGTTTTCCATATGATGGGAGAGCCCGACGAAACCCGACACATTGTAATGCGAAACGAAGAAGCGGTAATATCTCCGAGCTGGTCGATACATTCGGGCGTTGCGACGAGAAATTACACCTTTATCTGGGGTATGGTGGGCGAAAACCAGACCTTTGACGATATGGACCACGTTGCGATGAAAGACCTCAAATAAATTTGCGCGACCGTTTGACAGGAGGAGAAAAGATGAAAAAGGTGACAAATCCGATACTTCGCGGCTTTAATCCCGACCCGTCCGCGCTTCGCGTGGGCGATGACTACTACATAGCAACATCTACGTTCCAATGGTGGCCCGGTGTTCAAATCCACCATTCCAAGGATTTGGTGAACTGGCATACCGTGGCATACCCACTCGACAGAGTATCCCAGCTCGATATGAACGGAATTAACGATTCGGGCGGTATCTGGGCGCCCTGCCTCAAATATCACGACGGGCTTTACTATTTGATATTTACCAACGTGATGAACTTTTCGGGACTTTTTAAAGACGTGCATAACTATATGGTTACCGCGCCCGACATAAAAGGTCCGTGGTCTGAGCCGATTTACCTCAACAGCTACGGCTTCGACCCGTCGATATTCTTTGACGACGACGGACGAGCGTACATACTCAATATGCTTTGGGATTATCGTTCAAAAGCCAAGGTGCGCGGAAAATTTGCGGGCATTTTGCTTCAGGAGTTTTCTCTTTCGGAGAAAAAATTGGTGGGCGAACCGGTCAACATATTCAGAGGCACCGACCTCGGCGTTACCGAGGGACCCAATATGATGAAGAAGGACGGCTATTACTATCTGTTCTGCGCCGAGGGCGGCACGGGCGCGTCTCACGCCGAGACGGTGGCGCGCTCCAAAAACATTCTCGGCCCTTACGAGGTGCATCCGCAAAATCCGATAATAACCTCGGTGGGCAGACCCGATTTGAAGCTGAAACGCTGCGGTCACGCGGACGTTTTCGACACCCCCGACGGGGATTGGTATATGGTGCATCTTTGCGGACGTCCTCTTACCGGCAAGGACGGCTCACCCTGCTCGGTGCTCGGACGGGAGACGTCTCTGCAGAAGATAGAGTGGGGCGAGGACGGCTGGCCGCGTCTTGCGGGCGGCGGAAATTCGCCGTTTGAGACTGTTGAGGTGCCCGATTTGCCCGAACATAAGTGGGAGAAGTGCCCCGAGACCGACGACTTTGACGGAGAGACGCTCGGAATACAGTATCAGACTCTCAGAAAGCCGCTCCCGAAGGAGCTTTGCAACACGACCGAAAGGCGCGGATATTTGAGACTGCGCGGCACGGAGAGCCTCAGCTCGCACTTCACGCAGTCGCTTGTCGCAAGACGACAGCAGGCGTTTAGATGTGTTGCCGAGACCTGCGTTGAGTTTGAGCCGGACAGCTACTTGCAGTCGGCGGGACTTGTCGTGATTTACGACAGCACCGCGTACCATTATCTGAGAATTACTCACGACGAGAAGCTCGGTAAGTGCGTGGGGCTTGTCTCGAATAAAGACGGTGAGTATTATCTGCCGCTCGACTTGAACGAAACGCTCGGCGGCGCCGAAAGAGTTTATCTTCGCGCGGAGATAGATTACGAAAAGCTGAATTTTTCGTATTCGACCGACAATAAAAATTGGCACGGCATAGGCGGCACGCTCGATATGACCGTGCTGTCCGACGAGACGAACAGCTGCGGCGGCTTTACGGGTACCTTTATAGGGCTTTGCGCGCAGGATCTGAGCGGCCTCAAAAAGATTGCGGACTTCGACTATCTCACATATAAGGAACTTGAGTAGTAGATAAATTTAAGAAGCGCGGCGCGAGCCGCGCCTTTTAATTTTGCGGAAATTTTGGTGAGGATTTGCATAAACCTGCATTTGGCTTTTTCTAACCTTGCCATTTCAAAAACTCCTTTCTCGTTTTGGGTAAAAGAAAAGAGCAACCTTATTGATTGCTCTCGAAATTTTATTCGTTTCTTAGTCCAAAAATTCTATGCTATATTCTTTCCCCGAATCCGGGAAATATCTAACCTCGCCATTTGGAAGAATGAGGATGGGAGCCTTTTTCTCCACATCATACTGCCATGGCTCACC
>CANQBQ010000008.1 GCA_947589045.1 uncultured Clostridia bacterium
TCCCTCCTTCTCCGCCACGTCTGGGCGTAATAAATGTTACGCCCAGATTATTTTTTGTCCGTTTTCAGCTAATTCTTCTTTGGCCGGCAGATTTGGTGTTGGCAGTATCTGCAATTGCAAAAACTACTGTATTAAACAAAATTACAATTTGGAATATGCCAATAGAACTGACAACATTTTTTCAATTTAATCCCCCTTTCGTTTAGGACAATTTATAAAAGGAGAGAGCTACAACTCTCTCCTTTTACAGAAATACTTATTTTACAATATAAAACAGATCGCTTATCCAAGTAGCGGTATCTCCGTTAGCATCCCTTACATAATACTTGAGATAATATCCACCGGGGCTTAATTTATTAAACTGCATCTGATTATCAAGTTTATATCCTTGAATTTGGTAGTTACTTGTTGTGCTGGATGCTTTATCTGATTGCATCACAATATTTTTGTTAGCATCTAATATATATGCTCTTGCTTCAACGATGGCACAATCTGATCTGAACCATCCTTTTAAGCTGAATGGTTTTCCATACGGCAAGTTTCCTTTTGGTACAGATTCTAATTCAAATCTAATTGATGTGGATGATGTTGTCTGAGGGCCACTTAATGATGAACTTGTGCTTGAACTCTTTGTTAAGTTTTCGCTATATACCCATGTATTATCACTCAATTTGTACCAAAGATTCCCGACTGAATTCTTTCCTGAAGCAACTACAGTTACCTTTGCGCCCTTTGATAAATATTTTATAATCTTCTCAGGAGAATATGGTCTGTTTCTTACCGGAACATCATTTTTAACAGCTTCATACGTTGTAGCTGTCATAGAATTAAGCGATATAGGATGTTCTTGATTACATTTGCTACAGTATCCGCTTTTATTATAACTGTGATTGCATGTAGCTGGTGTAACAGCAACTTGCTTTGCTTTTACCGTAAATGATTTGCTCCATGTATTGCTTCTGCCGGAGGAATCCTTAGCTTCTACCTTTAATGTATATGTACCTTCGGACAAATTATTAAATATCAAATTCTGATTCAAACTTGCCGGCTGAATATTCATAGACTTTGCGTTTGGTTTATCTGTTGTAGACTGCACTATACTACCGCTTGAATTGATTATGTATCCTTTTACAGAGGTAATATTGTAATTTGATGTTACATTTCCTGTTAAATTAAAGGCTTTACCTTTTGTTATGTTGGTCGGATATTGGGTTAGATTAATTCCTAAAGTCGACTTTGGTTGATCTACTGTGGTATTGGTGGTAGTAACCTTTTCAAGGTTACTGCTATATACCCATGTATTATCACTTAGTTTGTACCAAAGATTCCCTATTGAATTCTTTCCCGAAGCAACCACAGTTACCTTTGCGCCCTTTGATAAATATTTTATAATCTTTTCAGGAGAATAAGGTCTGTTTCTAACAGGGACATCATTTTTAACAGCTTGATATGTAGTAGCCGTCATAGAACTAATATTCATGGGATATTCCTTGCCGCAGTTTGTACAGTATCCTTTTGAGTTATAAGTTGAGTGTTTACATGATTGCGTAGTTGTAGAGTTCTCTGTTGCCCCACTATAATATGATGCTTTGGGAGTAGCAATATATATAACTCCATCTTTTTTATATCTCAAATAATTATACATTTCTTCCCATGTTCTTTTGACAACATATACGCCATATTTTCCATCTGCATTCCCTTCATATGTCCAGATATTCGACCTATCGCTTTTCATAAAAATCATACTGTGGCTATATTTATTTCCACTTTTATTAGCAGTTACATCGACGCCTGTTCTTATATGAGCGCCAAGAGTTACATCATTAAATAAAGCTTTTGTGTCATCAATGCTGTAAACATGTAAATTACCATTACTTCCTTTTTTTACATTAAATTTATCTCCGTTTTTATTGCCGGAATTTTTATAATGAAACCCAAACAGTTTATCTTGAACGTAAAAAGCAAACCCTAAGCATTGTACTGCACTATCAACTGTATCAGTAAATCTTTTTCCATCTTTGTAATTACCTATAGGTAATGTTTTTCCACCATAAGTTACTATCGTATTATCTTTGTCATAGGCAGCATAAACAAATGTTCCCAAAAAACTACACAGCATACATATCGTTAAAACTATACTTAATAATTTTTTCATTTTAATCCTCTCCTTGTTCTCCCAAATCTCGGTAAGATTCAGTATTATCATCCTGAGTAATAATCACAGTTTGGGTATTACCCTCCCAATCAACATCGCAATCAAAAGCCTCCGCAACAAATCGAGCCGGAACTAAAGTTCTGTCATTAATAACAACAGGGGCTATATCCATCATAATCTCTTCATCGTTAAGATACATTATTTTGCTTCCTATTGTTGCAACAACTACTGTATTATCTCTGTATGCTGAAACAGTTTGTGTGTCATTATCCCACTCAACAGTTGCCCCCAAAGCTTCAAAAATAGCTCGAAGCGGAACCATTGTCCTATCATTTATCATTTGTGGCTCCACATCGAAATTTATTGGTATACCATTTAATGTAACGGAGATACCATTTGCAAATACTACTGTCGTCATCATGAGAGATATGACTACCATAACTAACCCTAATTTTTTAATATGTTTTTTCATAAAATCATCCTTTCTTAAGCTTTTTCTTTTTACCTGTATAAATTATATTTAAGTTTTATATCTATGCCACTTCCTATTTAGTTATCAATACGTCACTTGATATTTTTATTTTATTATAAACAAGCATCTGTATGGTCACCGCAAAAGCGACATTTATATTATGTAAGGGCATGAATAATAATTTGGTTTATCATGCCATCACGAAAATTATACGTTTTACAGCCATAATTCCCCGAATAATAATCCTCGCTTTTCTTTAAATCGCCTTCTTTATTCCATCTCACTGCATATGATTTCTCGTATTGTCCCACTTTCACATAACTCTCACCATATTTATCAAACAAATGACTTGAAACATCCTCAACTGTAGCCCCAATAGAAAAACCTTCTGCATCACACACATCAGATGATTCTGACACTATAGCAAATACAATTTCATCATGCAACTCAAAATCGCTATATTTCCCCTCATAAACGATAAGAATGTTATCAGAGTATTGGCACTCACGTCTTCCATATTCCGGCCATTCATCAAATGTCTCCGTTCCGTATTCTTTTATTGGAGAACCCACAACTTTTTCAACATTTGCCCGTGTCATTCCCAATTTGATTTCTTTGCCGTTTTTGTATAATATCATATCTTTTTTATCGGCAGTACCATTTCTAATTACCGTGTTGAGTACTTCAGGAATATAATAAGATTCAACTTCCTTTCCTTTTGAACCGTTTTCAACTTCATTGGGAACAGGAGTATTGTTAGTCACTCCTATTGAACCTGCACCAGAAATTTCGGCTTCCTTTGCTGTGCTACTTTGAACAGATTTATTTTCACTATAATTTTGTTTCGTTTCGTTCGATACAGTTGTATTTGTGGTGTTTGTACTACATCCACACAATACTAAAGCGCAAAGCATTATCGGTAATACTATTTTTTTCACATGACATCCCGCCTTCAATACACAAATTTATTCAGACTCAATTGTTACAGTTTGCGCGTTTCCATTCCAACTAACATTCCAATCATAGCTCTCTGTGATAACCATAACAGGGACCAACGTTCTTCCGTTTATAATAATTGGAGGCTGATCAAAAAAGATTTTTTTGCAATCCACTCTCACTGTTATTTTGTCGCCAGTGCTTTCCGTTTTTATGTTTCCTAACACCTCATTGCCATTCATATCCGCTGAAATGGTGTTCCAATCCCCAATACATACAACCTCATCAAATTGTCCTCGGTAGAAAACATTTGCTCCAATTCTTTCTGCATCTTCACCTCAGTTAATTATATTATAGTGAATTATATTCACGTTGTAAATACATAAACAGCAAAAAATATGAATTGTTTTCACGAAAACTATTGACAAATAAAAAACACGGCTATCCACCGCGAAAAATATTTTAAAAATAATGTAAAATGTACTTGACATTTAGGAGCTTTGGTGTTATTATAAAAATGTAAAGTGCATTTTACATTTTTATAAGGAGGCGAGGCGGTTGGAAAACAGGATAAAAGAATTCAGGAGCCGGCTTAAGGCGACGCAGGACGAGCTGGCGAAAGCGGTCGGCGTGACGCGCCAGACCATAATTTCTCTTGAAAACGGCAAGTACAACGCGTCTTTGCAGCTTGCACACAGGCTGTCGAGATTTTTTAAGGTAAGCATTGAAGATTTATTTATTTTTGAGGAGGACGAGTAAAATGAAATTTGAAAGGAAAATCAAGCTTCGGGCATATTTGATGGCGGCGTATATCATAATCGGCGCGGGAATGTGGTTTGTCGCATTTTTCGGGGAAAATGTCAACGATTTATTGTCTGCCGTCGGCATAGGACTTATGGCGGCGGGCGCAATGCAGTTGGGACGGAACATACATTTGCTCAGAAATCCCGAAAAGCTGCACGATAGGGAGATAGCCGAAAAAGACGAGAGAAATATCGCTCTTATGGAAAAAGCGCGCTCGCTCTCGTTTGCGGTTTATATCACCCTCGCGGCAGTCGCCGTAATAGTGTTGTATGTTTTTAATTTTGACTTGGCGGGAGAGGTAGTCGCGTTCAGCGTTTGCGCCTTTTGCCTGATATACTGGATATGCTATATGATAATAAAACGCAAATATTGATTTTGTAAAAATAGTGATTTATGGCAAAACGGGCGAACAAAGTTTGCCCGTTTTGCCGCGTTGTATGCAATCGGTGCGTCGAGGGTGCCGTCCCGTACAACCAATCGAACAAAATAACCGACAAAAATCCGTGGATTTTTGTCGGAGAGGAGCAAGTTTCCCGTAAAAGCGCAGATTTTCCGAATAGGAAAATCAGAGCACAAAGGGAAACTTGCGACGATGTAGGGTGCGGCACCCTCGACGCACCGAGAACGGGCGAACAGGGTTCGCCACTACAAAATAAATAAACGCGGCGAAGCCGCGTAATCTCGCAAAAAGTGACTTTCACTTTTTGCGAAAGAGGAGGAGCAAAGCGAACTTTGTAAAAATATAAAAAACGCGCCGCAGGCGCGTAATATATCGCAAAAAGCGACTTGCGCTTTTTGGGAAAAAGGAGGAGCAGCAAAGCGGGCGCAGACTTTCTTTTTGAAAAAAAGGAAGTCGGAGCAAGCGATGCTTGCTAAAATATAAAAAAACGCGCCGCAGGCGCGTAATCTCGCCAAAAGCGACTTGCGCTTTTGGCGAAAAGCGCTGAAATAGACGGCTAAAAAAGAAGACCTTGCATAGCAAGGTCTTCGTAAAACGCCGTCTATTTCAGCGCTGGTGGGGGGAGATGGATTCGAACCATCGAAGCGAGACGCAACAGATTTACAGTCTGCCCCCTTTGGCCACTCGGGAACCCCCCCGTATCTAATTTGTATAATCGTATAGCAAGCTCTCACCTGCTATACGATTGGAGCTGGTGATGGGACTTGAACCCGCAACCTGCTGATTACAAATCAGCTGCTCTGCCAATTGAGCTACACCAGCACAGCTCTGTTATTATACCTCGTATTTAATTTTATGTCAAGACTTTTTTATAAAATTTTTTAATTTGCAAAAATTTATTTTATTTTTTTCATATATTTTTTGACACCTATCCATATAAATGATATAATAGTGTTTATGGAAAATGCTGTTGAAATCAAAAATCTTTCAAAACTCTATAAGCTCTACGAGAAGCCGTCCGCGAGGCTTGCGGACGCCGTGTTTCCGCACGGTAAAAAATCGCGGTACAGCCCGTTTTACGCGCTGTCCGACATCAGTTTCAGCGTCGCGCGGGGAGAGACCGTCGGAATAATCGGCAAGAACGGGTCGGGCAAGTCTACCCTTCTCAAAATTCTGACCGGCGTCATAACCCAAAGCGGCGGCGAGGTAAACGTGAACGGGCGCGTTTCGGCTCTTTTGGAGCTTGGCGCGGGCTTCAACCCCGAATACAGCGGAATAGAAAACATATTCTTAAACGGCACGATAATGGGCTTTACTCAGGAGGAAACCGCGAAAAAGCTGGACGAAATAATCGACTTTGCGGAAATCGGCGACTTCATAAACCAGCCCGTCAAAACGTACTCAAGCGGTATGTTTGTGCGTCTGGCGTTTGCGGTCGCGATAAACGTAGACCCCGAAATTCTTATCGTTGACGAGGCTCTCGCGGTCGGCGACTACCGCTTCCAGGCAAAGTGCTACAACAAATTTGAGGAGCTTAAGGAGCAGGGAAAAACCATTCTTTTTGTAACCCACGACGTAGACGCGGTGCGCCGCTTCTGCACCCGTGCGATATGGATAGACTCGGGCAAGCTCGTGCTTGACGGACCCGCTCCCGAGGTCACCGCAAAATATATGGAATTTATAACGGGCGGCGCAAGCTCGCCCGATGAGAACGGCGAAATAGTCTTGCCGCCAGAGGAGGAGTGTACCGAGTTTGACCCGATAAACCGCTTCGGTTCAAACGTCGGCACGGTGTACTATGTTCAGACCTTCAAGGACGGGCTGCCCTGCACGACCTTTTCAATAGGCGATAAGGTGCGGGTGGATATAAAAGTTGACATACCTCAAAACGCCGACCTTAAATACGCGGGCGTTTCAATATCCGTAAAGGACCGCTCGGGGCTTGACCTTTTCGGCACGTCCACCTCGGACAAAGACATTTTGTTTGACCGCCCGGGCAAGCACCATCTCGAATTTGAATTTATAAATTACTTAAATCAGGGCGAATACACGATTGCCGCCGCTCTTGAAAGCCGCCGCGACGTGCCTATAACCTATTTTGACTACATAGAAGGCGCGGCGTACATAAAGGTTTCGGCTGACAGAGAGTATTTCGGAGTGGGGCAGTTCCCGTCCGAGGTGCGGATATTAAAAAACAAGTCATAGCTTGAGGGATACCGAAAATGAACAACGAGTATGAAATCAACTCAAAAGAATATTGGGACAAACGCTTTAATTCGGGTGACTGGGACGAGAAGAACGGTCCTTCGCAAAGCCTGTTTTTCTATAATCTTGCGCTTCGCGGTCTGCCCGACTGGTTTGTGCGCGACATAAGTGCGAACCGTCTCTCAATATGCGACTTCGGCTGTGCCGAAGGGGAGGGTGTTTCGGTGCTCGGCGACGCGTTCCCGCACAGCGACGTTGCGGGGCTCGATATTTCGGAGCCCGCGGTTGCTCTCGCACGCGAGCGTTACCCGCGGCACTCGTTTTTCTGCGGGGATATAGACTCGTTCGACCGCCTCTATGACGTAATGTTTTCCTCCAATACGTTGGAGCATTTTAAAAAACCAACCGAGGTTTTCTCAAAGCTGATTTCGCATACCAAAAAATATGTCGTGGTTTTAATTCCGTTCCGTGAGGAAAATCGTATTGACGAGCATTTTTCCTCTTTTGACTACTCGTCGTTTCCGCTGGAGCACGGAGATTTTTCGCTTGTGCATTTTAAAGAATACGACTGCCGCGACGACGAAAACACAATGTGGGCGGGCTTTCAGCTTCTTGTCATATATCAAAAGCGCGGCACCGAGGGATACAAAGAGCGCACCCTTGCGGGAATGGAGAGCGGAAGCTGGGACTCTCTTATAGATAGCCGCGGCGAAATAAAGCGCCGCGAGGAGGAGGCAAACGCCGCAAAAGAAAGTGCGGACACTCTGCGCGATGAGATTGCCGAACGGGACAGCATTATTGCGGCTCTCAGAGAGCAGGCGGAAGAAAACCGCAACGCAATCAGGCAGATACAGTTTGAGGCGGCACAGCATAAGCAAGCCGCGCTCGACCTTAGAAAGACCTACGTCTGGAAAACAGGTATAACCATAGAAAAACTGCTGAAGGTGACCGGTATAGCGTTCATTCGTTCGCTTCTGGCGCTTTCCGACTTTGCACATTCGGGACTTTATCTCACGCTGAGAAAGGGCTTTAACGAAGCGTTCAACCGTGTCAACGTGAGCAAAAACAAACGCAAAAACATTGCACTCTGCAAGGAGAAGTTCCTGCGGTACAAGCGAGAGCGCAACGAAACCGCGAAGGTGGAACTGAGCGGCATAAAATGCGTCTGCACCGAGGGGCTGGTGTCAATCGTACTGCCCGTTTTAAACGGCGAGGACGTGCTCGGCGAGGCGATAGACTCTGTTTTGGCGCAGACCTACAAAAAATTTGAGCTTATAATAATCGACGACGGCTCGACCGACGGCACGGCGGGCATTGCGGACGAGTACGCCCGCCGCGACAGCAGAATAAGAGTCGTGCATCAGGAAAACCGCAAAATCCCCGAGGCGCTGTCTCTCGGATTTTCGCTTGCGTCGGGCGAGTTTCGCACATGGACGAGCGCGGACAATATCCTGCTCCCCGAATGTCTGGCGGTGCTTGTCAAAAATCTGAACCGCAAGCGCGATGCGGCGATGGTTTACGGCAATATGCGGCTGATAAACAAAAGCGGCAGGATAAAGAGGGGGCATTTCTGGTACGAAAAGCCGTTTTTCAGCGGCAATGTAATACTCCCCTCAAACGCGGACGCGCTCAACACCTACGCAAACAACACGATAGGCGCGGCGTTTATGTACCGCGCGAGCGCCGAGGCAATCCTCGGAAAATACTCAAAATACAAGTACACTCTGGAAGACTACGACTACTGGATGCGTCTCAATTCACTGCTCAAAATAGCTCATACAGACGAGCAGGAGCCGCTCTACCTTTACCGCCGCCACGACAAATCGCTGACCGCGCACGACAAGGAGTTCGGCATAACGCGCAACCGCTACAAGCTGATGACGCTCGACGATTACAGGCGCGATTTTTATATGTCTCCGCTGATATGGGTGGTCGAGGGCGATGACGACGCACGAAAAGAGAGATTTTGCGCCGCCGTACTGAAGGCGGGACATCTTATTATGGACAGGGAGCGCGTACTGTCGCTCGAGCTTCCCGAAATTATGCCAAACGTATGCTACATCTTTTTCGGCAAAGACCCCGACGCCGAGGTCTTAAAGCAGATGAAAAAATATTCGGCGTCCGTCTGGGCGTCGCCCGGCCTGCCCGCCGAAAACGGCGAGTATAGTGACGCGGAGAGCTTGTTTGATATAAAAATAACCTCCGACAAGAGCGCGAAGCTGCGCGGCGGTTGGATTTTTGCCGACACTCCCGAAAACATTTTCGCGTTTTCGGACAGCAAAATCAAGAACGATATTCTGTACGAGCTTGAGGGAATGACCGAGGAGGAGCCGAAGTACGAAAAGAAGGTTTCGGTGATAATCTGCACCTATATGCGCGGCGAAAAGCTGATCGACGCGCTTTGGTCGGTGCTCCGTCAGTCGTTTGGGAAAAAGCAGTATGAAATTATAATAGTGGACAACGCTCCCGAAAGCTCGGGGCTTCGCGCCGAGCTTGAGCCGTTTATAAGGCGTTTTTCGGAGTTTGACGGATTTATACGCTATATAGCGGTGCCGCAGAAGGGCTTGTCCAGCGCGAGAAACGCGGGTATGTGGAACGCGCGCGGGCAGTTCCTGCTCTTTATCGACGACGACGCTATCGCCGATTACTACCTTATTGAAGAAATTTTTACCGCGTTTAAATATCACGAGGAGGCGGGCGTTATAGGCGGTCAGATAATCCTTGACGTGCCGTTCCCGCGCCCCGAGGTACTGCTGAGCGGAAAAGAGAGCCTCTGGAGCCAGTTTATCGTGACCGATTCGGTCTACAAGGAGTCGCACGAGCAGTTTGAATTTCCCTATGGGGCAAACTTTGCCGCAAGACGAAGCGCGCTATGGCGCGTCGGAGGATTTCGCGCCTGCTACGGAAGGCGCGGGAACGACTTTTCGGGCGGCGAGGAAACGGCGGTTTCGTTCAAGATGCGTCAGGTCGGCTACACCGTCGGTATCCAGCCCACCGCGAAGGTGCTGCACCGCGTCGACCACGACAGATTTACGAGGGAACACGTTAAAAAAACCATTTACGCGGGTATTCTTACCTCGCACCGATTTTTTCTCGACCTGCACACCCAGGTAGGCTGGACCGAAAAATATGTGAAAAATCAAATTAAGATAACCAAAAAGGAAATTCGCCGCTATATCAAAAAGGGCTACGACAACATAGACATTTTCTATAAGCAATGCCACCTGTCGGCTTACAAAAAGCTGCTTGAAACGTTTGACAGCGGATTTGGAGAAAAGAAAGAAAAGTAAGTATATTCAAGACATATGAGATTATTATAGGGGAGATTGTTATGAATATTCCTAAGCTGTTTTTTTCAAGGTTCAAAAACGGCGGCGAGGACTCCAAGCCGCTCAACCTCTATCAGTATAAATTTTTAAGGTACAAGCAGGCGCGCAACCGTATATACCCGCTCGATATGAGCAAAATCAAGTACGGCGGCGAGGAGGGCTTGGTCTCGATAATTATGCCCGTCTACAACGGCGGAGATATGCTTCGCGACGCCTTGGACTCTGTCCTGGAGCAGACCTATCGCAATTTTGAGCTGATAGTTATAAACGACGGCTCGACCGATAACTCCTCTCTCATCGCGCATGAGTACGCAAAGCGCGATACGAGGGTAACCGTGACAGACCAGGAGAATATGAAAATTCCGCGCACCCTCTCCCGCGGGTTCTCTATGGCTAAGGGCGAGTTTTACACATGGACGAGCGCAGACAACATTATGCCGCGCAACTACATCGAAACGATGGTTGAGGCTCTGCAAAGCGACCCGTCGCTCGGAATGGTCTACGGAAATATGCGCCTTATCGACGCAAAGGGCAAGATATACCGCCGCCACGGCTGGTACGAAAAGCCCCTCGCGAGCGGCAACGTAATTCTTCCGAACAACGCGTATGAGCTCAACACCTACGCCAACAACACGATAGGCGCGGCGTTTATGTACCGCGCGGAGGCGGGCGGCATTCTGGGCGAATACTCCCGCTACAAGCACACCTTGGAGGACTACGACTACTGGATGAGGCTCAACTCTCTGTTTAAACTGCGCCACATCAAGAGCGAGGAGCCTGTCTACTTCTACCGCTGGCACAACAAATCGCTGACCGCGCAGGACAAAAAGCTCGGCATAACCAAAAGCCGCTATAAGCTGATGGTGCTCGACGATTTCAGACGCGACTTTTATCTCACACCGCTTTTGTGGGCGGTGACGGGCGGCGACGAAGCGGACGGCTTCAAACGTGCGCTGAAAGATGCGGGTCACATTCTCATCGACAACGAGAGTATGTCGCGGCTCTATTTCGGACGCGAGGCGAGAAACCTCTGCGTTGTGAGCTTTGACGGCACTCTGCCCGAATATGTGCCGCACGGAGCGGTCAAAGTATGCGTTATGCCCAACACCGCGTTTGTGCCTGAGGGCTTCGACGTCTATATCTCCCAAAGCCGCGAAAATTTAAAGCATATCGACGGCTACAAGGGCTGGTTCTACGCCGAAAATTCGCAGGCTATGTTCTCTTTGCTCGACGCAAAAATCAAAAATGAGCTGCTCTACCGTATGGAGGGCGTTATAGAGAGTGAAAAGAGATACGAAAAGCGCATTTCCGCAATAGTATGCACGACGGGAGTGAGCATAAGTCTGTCGGATTGCCTCGAGTCGCTTTGCAATCAGGATTATAACCCCGACAATTTTGAAATCATACTCGTCAACAACAGTCCGAGCAACGAGAGCGTCCGAGACGTTGTTGACAAAATGCGAAAAACATATCCGCAGGTTGAAATAAATTATCTCACCGCACCGCTGTGCGGGCTGTCGTTCGCGAGGAACGCGGGTCTTTGGGAGGCGCGCGGCGAGTACATTTTGTATATCGACGACGACGCGGTTGCCGAGCGCGACGTGCTGAGCCAAACCGTTCGGGCGTTCGACGAGCACCCCGAGGCGGGAGTTATAGGCGGTCAGATAATTCTGGAAACGCCCAACCCCACCCCCTCTATCGTCACAAAGGAAACGAGGGGTCTGTGGAGCGAGCTTATAATCGACGGCAATCTCTACCGCACCGCCGACAACTACGGCGAATTTCCGTACGGCGCAAATTTCGCGGTACGCACGCAGTCGCTTATGCAGATAGGCGGCTTCAGATGCACCTACGGCAGAATAGGCGACAACTACGGCGGCGGAGAGGAAACGCTGGTATGCTTTATGATGAAAGAAATAGAAAAGACGGTCGGACTCAATCCGCTTTCAAAGGTTTACCACCGCGTTGACTTCTCGCGCTACACCAACGAGCATATCGAAAAAACCGCCTACGCAGGCGTTATGGTGCAGTATCAGCTGCGGCGCGACCTTTACGCTCCCCAGGATTGGAGCGACCGCGACATTGCGGCACGCGCCGAAAAATTCGATGCGGGCAAAGGACCCGACTCGCAGTACAAAAACGCGGTCGCACGCGCGTTCCGCGACGTTATGAAGCAGCGCGCCAAGGATTACGAATTTTTGAGGAGCTTCGGCAAACAGGATGAAAACCGAAATTAAAAATTTCTTTACAAAGGTTACAAAGAGCGAAAATATTTTTTGCTTACTCACGGTCATATTTCTCGTTTGGCTGCTTTTGGTAAACCCGATTGCGGGAATTGCCGACAACGGTGACTTTAACCGCGCGCTTATGCCGAACTATATGACCGTTCCCGACGACGTGGTATATTTTGATTTGGTGACGGAGGAGTACACTATAATAAATCCTCTGCCGATAATTTACCCGTCGTATGTAAACGCGCATATACTGCCCGTTATGACCGCAAAAATGTTAAATGTGCTGACCTACTCACGCGAGGTCTTTAACATCCGCTTTATGAGCGCGGTCTACATTATGCTTTTCGCGGCCGCGATGTGCCTTATACTGCGCGGCTTTAAGCTGAAAAGGCTGTGGCAGAATGTTTTGCTGTTTTCCCTGTTCGTGTTTATGTTTGCAAACAGCGGAAACGCGCTCTATTTCGGCAGTCTTTACGCCGAGCCCGCGGCGTTTGTGTTTTTCCTCGCGGCGGCGGGCTGCCTGAGGCTTTGCGTAAAGTCGGACAAGCCGTGCTTTGGTATGTATATCGCATTTTTGGTGTTCGCGGCGCTGTTCTTCGGCTCCAAAATGCAGTACGCCCCGCTCGCGGTGCTTCTGATACCGCTCTCCGCCTATGCCGTGCGTGTCTTTCGCGAGCGAAAAACGGCAATACTCACCGTTACGGTTGTCGGCTGCGTCGCCTGCCTTATGTTTTACATATGCCAGCCGTCCTACCTCGACAACGTGACTACGTATAACGCGGTGTTTCGCGGCATAGTGACCGACGAGGAGAGCGCCGAGTATCTCGACGAGCTGGGCTTGCCGAAGGAGTACGCCGCACTCGCGGGCACGGGCGCGTTCGACGACGAACACCCCATAGATATATACTCGGACGAGTTCAACGAAAATTTTTACGAAAAAATGAGCAAGGGCAAGCTGGTAAAGTTTTACCTGACGCATCCGCTCTTTTTTATAAACACGCTTGAGGAAAACGCAAAGTCGTGCTACTTAAACCAGCCCAAGTATCTCGGCAACCGCACCGCGTCATACAGCGCGGAAAAAGTGTCATTCGGCGGGCTTCAGCATTACTGCGACTTTAAATTAAAGTTTTTCCCGAAAAACTTTTGGTGTATCGCGGCGTTTTTGGCGTTGTACGCGGCGTGGCTCGTGTTACGATTTAAAAGGGGTTCAAAGGGCGAGCGGCTGTGGACTGTGTTTTTGATGATGCTCATTGTGTTTGCGGCGGTGCAATATGTACTTCCGACCGTGGGCGACGGCGGAGCAGATCTCGCAAAGCAGCTCTATATGTTCAATATATCGTTGGACTTCCTGCTGTTTTGTATGATATGCTCGTTTGCGGAATTTTTGACTGAGAAATGGGAGGACAGAGAATGTTGAAGAAATTTCACTTCAAAAAGCTCCAATGGAAGCTCGTGCTTATGCTCGTAGTTCTGGTCACGGCGGTTATGCTTGTCGTAGGCGTGTTCCTGCTGACAAACATCTCGAATTTCTACCGCGACGATTTCAGAAACGGCATCGAGCAAACCCTCTCCGAGGGGCTGAGCGCGGATATAAATAAGGTCATCACCGAAAATAGCGGCGACTCGTGCGCGGAGGAGCTTGACGCGCTTTTGTCGTCTTATTCGGGTCGGCTCGGCATAAGCGGAACGCGCACCGCCCTTATTCTAAACGCAAAGGACGGTTCTATCGCCGCCCCCGTTTCGGAGCTCGGCGGCGCGGTCGAAAAAACGCCGAACATTCTCACGGCGATGGACGGAAACGTCGGAAACAGCATAAAAATATCCGACTCGTTTATGGACTACGCCCGTCCGTTCGGCACGGGAGATGACGGCTTTATTCTCTACATCAGAGACGCGAAAACGTCGGCAAACAGTCTTACGAGGATTATGATGTCGATAATTTTGCGCGCTATGCTGATAGGCATATTGGTTTCGCTGTTTCTCGGCTTTTTCCTCGCAAAAACCATCACCAGCCCCATATCCAAGCTGACGGGACGCGCGAGGCAGTTTGCGGAGGGAGATTTCGACACCTCATTTGCGATAGAGAGCCGCACAAAGGACGAGATAGGCTCTCTTATCGAGACGTTTAATTATATGGGTACGGTTATGAACAGTGCGCTCGGCGCGCTGGAGAGCGAAAAGCACAAGGTCGAGATTATTCTCGAGCACATTTCAAGCGGAGTTATGGCGTTTAACACCGAGCAGGAGCTTATCCACATAAATTCCGCCGCGAAACAGCTTTTCAAGTTTGAGGACGGCGCGCTGTCGGATTTGAAGTTTGACGACTTCTTTGAAACGCTCGGCGCGAACGTATATATGGCGGAGTTCTTGTATCTCGAAAAATCCAAAAACGTGACGCGCGACATACCCATACGCAAAATGAACGTAAAGGCGTCCTTCGCGCCGTTTAAGACCGACAGCGGAAAGACGGACGGCATAGTCGTTGTGTTTGAGGACGTGACCGAACAGGTCGCGCTCGACACATCAAGGCGCAACTTTGTCGCAGAGGTATCGCACGAGCTTAAAACTCCGCTAACGGTTATAAAAACATACGCCGAAACGCTCCAGGGTATAGAGGACCGAGACTCTATGCTTCCGTTTATCAAAACAATAGAAACCGAGACCGACAAAATGACAAATCTCGTCCGCAATCTTTTGGAACTGTCGCGCTTTGACTCCAACGAGTTCAGGCTCAGCAAGCAGCCGTTCTCGCTGGACGAAATGCTTTTATACCTTATCCAGACGTACAAAATAGAGGCGGAGAAGAAGCGCATAACGCTGAGCTACATACCCTCCAAGATACCCTCCACGATATACGCCGACAAGGACGCGATAGAGCGCGCGCTTCGCAACATACTCTCAAACGCGATAAAATACACCTTTGACGGCGGCAAGGTTTCGATACTGACCACCCGCGTACTCAATGAGGTTTATATTAAAATCGAGGACAACGGCAAGGGTATTCCGCAGGCGGATCTTGCTCACGTTTTCGAGCGTTTCTACCGCGTCGATAAATCCCGCGCGAGAAACGAGGGCGGCACCGGACTCGGACTCTCGATTGCCAAAGAGATAGTAAACCGCCACGGCGGAGACATCACGATAGAGAGTAAGCTCGGCAGATATACGCGCGTCACTGTCAAAATCCCGCTCATAGATAACGACGACAAATAAAATAAATTCAAAATAAAAAAATCAGCAGATTTTAAATCTGCTGATTTTTATTTTATGTGAGATTATTCAATGCTGAGAGCCGAGAGCTTATCCGACATCTCGGTGTTTTCCGCGCATGGATAAACCTCAATGTTGCTGTACACCGGCATACCCGTACCAGCGGGAATGAGCTTACCGATGATTACATTTTCTTTAAGACCTACCAGCGGATCAACCTTGCCGTGGATAGCCGCGTCTGCGAGGACACGGGTGGTCTCCTGGAACGAAGCCGCCGACAGGAACGAATCTGTGGCAAGAGCCGCCTTGGTAATTCCGAGCAGAGTGTCTTCATACTTGGCGGGCTTTTTGCCCTCCTCGACCATCTTGGCGTTGATTTTTTCAAGCTCGTACTTGTCAACAAGCGCGCCTGTGAGCAGATTGGTGTCTCCTGCGTCCTCTATCTTGACCTTGCGCATCATCTGACGCACAATTACTTCGATATGCTTGTCGTTTATATCAACACCCTGAAGTCTGTAAACTCTCTGAACCTCGCGGATGAGATAGTCGTGCACTGCCGAGTATCCCTTTATCGCAAGAATGTCGTGCGGATTTACCGAGCCCTCTGTCAGCTCGTCGCCCGCCTCTATAACGTCGCCCTCGTGAACCTTAATTCTCGAGCCGAACGGAATGAGGTAGGAGACAGCCTCGCCCGTTTCGTCGTTGGTGATAACGACCTCGCGCTTTTTGCCCTCCGAAATAGACACCCTGCCGCCGATTTCGGTGATAATTGCAAGACCCTTAGGCTTTCTCGCCTCAAAAAGCTCCTCAACACGGGGAAGACCCTGTGTAATATCGTCGCCCGCAACGCCGCCGGCGTGGAAGGTTCTCATCGTAAGCTGTGTACCCGGTTCGCCTATGGACTGCGCCGCGATAATTCCGACCGCCTCGCCCACGTTTACAAGCGCGCCGCTTGCAAGGTTGTCACCGTAGCACTTAGCGCAAACGCCGAGCTTGGAGTGGCACTTGAGCACGCTTCTTATCTTAACCGCCTTAATGCCCGCGTTTACTATGCGGTCGGCTATAAGGCTTGTTATAAGCTCTCCCGCCTTAACAAAGACCTCGCCGGTCTCGGGATTTACAATGTCCTCCGCCGCAACTCTGCCGTTTAAGCGGTCAACCAGCGGCTCTATCATCTCTTTACCGTCCATAATATCGGTAACTACAATTCCGTCGGTCGTGCCGCAATCGTCCTCGCGGACAATGACCTCCTGCGAAACATCAACAAGCCTACGCGTGAGGTAACCGGAGTCCGCCGTTCGGAGCGCGGTATCGGTAAGACCCTTTCTCGCGCCGTGCGTCGAAATAAAGTATTCCAAAACCGTAAGTCCCTCACGGAAGTTAGCCTTGATAGGAATTTCAATCGTTCGTCCCGAGGTATCCGCCATAAGTCCGCGCATCGCCGCGAGCTGTCTTATCTGGTTAACGCTGCCTCGAGCGCCGGAGTTCGCCATCATAAATATCGGATTGAGCTCGTCGAGATTCTTCATCAGAGCGTCTGTTACCTTGTTCGACGTTTCGTTCCAGATATTTATAACGCTGTTGTATCTCTCCTCGTTGGTCAAAAGACCGCGGCGGAAGTTCTTGGTAACGGTTTCGATTTCCTTGTCCGCCTCCTGGAGATAGATAGCCTTTTCCTTAGGTATTTCCATATCCGCAACGCCGACCGTGATAGCTCCGCGCGTAGAATACTTAAAGCCCATAGCCTTTACGTTGTCCAAAAGCTCGGCTGTCTTGGTAAGACCGTGTATCTGAATACTCTTGTCTATTATCTTTCCGAGCATCTTTTTGTCAACCTTGAACATAATTTCAAGCTCGAAAAGGCTCTCGGGAGTGCTTCTGTCCGCAAATCCCAAATCCTGGGGTATCTTTTCGTTGAAGATAAGTCTACCGACCGTCGCGTCGATTACTCTCGACTTCGTCTCGCCGTCGATTTCCTTTGTGACGCGTACCTTTATAGGCGCGTGCAGACCGACTACGCCGTTGTCATACGCGAGCTGAGCCTCGTCGGGGCTTGAGAATACCATTCCCGCGCCTTTCTCGTCGTCAATCTGAATTGTCAGATAATAGCTTCCGAGTACCATATCCTGCGTCGGAACGGTAACCGGCTTGCCGTCCTGCGGCTTAATGAGGTTGTTCGCCGACAGCATAAGAAATCTCGCCTCAGCCTGCGCCTCTGCCGACAGGGGCAGGTGAACCGCCATCTGGTCGCCGTCAAAGTCGGCGTTAAACGCGGTACAAACCAGCGGATGCAGCTTTAACGCTTTGCCCTCTACCAGCACCGGCTCAAACGCCTGAATACCCAGACGGTGCAGCGTAGGCGCACGGTTCAAAAGTACGGGGTGATCCGAAATAACGTCCTCCAAAACGTCCCAAACCTCGGGGCGCAGACGTTCAACCATACGCTTCGCTGATTTTATATTGTGTGCAAGCCCGTCCGAAACGAGCTTTTTCATAATAAACGGCTTAAAGAGCTCAATAGCCATTTCCTTGGGCAGTCCGCACTGATAAATCTTCAGCTCGGGTCCTACGACGATAACCGAACGTCCCGAATAATCGACACGCTTACCCAAAAGGTTCTGACGGAAACGTCCCTGCTTACCCTTTAACATATCCGAAAGGGATTTGAGCGGACGGTTTCCGGGACCCGTTACGGGTCTGCCGCGTCTGCCGTTGTCTATCAGGGCGTCAACCGCCTCCTGAAGCATTCTCTTTTCGTTTCTTACAATGATTTCGGGCGCGCCGAGATCCAAAAGCCTTTTAAGGCGGTTGTTTCGGTTGATAACACGACGGTAAAGGTCGTTTAAGTCGGACGTCGCAAAGCGTCCGCCGTCAAGTTGAACCATAGGTCTGATTTCGGGCGGAATGACGGGGATAACCGTCAAAATCATCCACTCGGGACGGTTGTTGGAGCTTTTGAACGCCTCAACAACCTCAAGGCGGCGAACCGTCCTGACCTTTTTCTGACCCTTTGCGTCCCTTAACTCGTCTTTAAGTTCGTTGTAAAGCTCATCCAAATCTATTTCGCGCAGAAGCTCCAAAATTGCCTCCGCACCCATACCCGCGACAAACTTATCGCCGTATTTCTCATACGCCTCGCGGTACTCGCGCTCCGAAAGCGTCTGCTTTTTGCTGAGCGAGGTCTTGCCGGGGTCGATAACGACATACTCCGCAAAATAGAGAATTTTCTCCAGCGAACGCGGCGACATATCGAGAATAAGACCCATTCTGCTCGGTATTCCCTTGAAATACCAGATGTGCGAAACGGGAACCGCAAGCTCGATGTGACCCATTCTTTCGCGCCTTACCTTTGCGCGGGTGACCTCAACGCCGCAACGGTCGCACACAACGCCCTTGTAGCGCACTCTCTTATACTTTCCGCAGTGACACTCCCAGTCCTTCTGCGGTCCGAATATACGCTCGCAGAAAAGACCGTCCTTTTCGGGCTTGAGCGTTCTGTAATTTATCGTTTCGGGCTTTTTTACCTCGCCGTGCGACCACTCTCTTATATGCTCGGGCGACGCAAGTCCTATCTGTATAGCATCAAATTTTTGCTCACTCATGATATACCCCTTATCTCCTAATTCAGGAATTAAATTTTCACCTAAAAGTCAAAATTATCGGCTTTTCTCCTAAAAGTCAAAATCATCGTCAAAGTCGTCGTCAAATTCGTCGTCCACCATCTGTTCGAGCGACTCCTCCTCGATTTCGTCCTTTATTTCAAGGTCAAAATCGTCCGAATCAAATCCGCTGTCGCCTTCAAACTCGCCGTCGTCCGCCTCATCATCGTCGTCCTCTTCGTCAAAGCCGCTGTCCTCGTCACCGTCGACATTTACGTGAACCTGCTCATCGTACTCGTCCTCGTCGTCGCACTCCTTGAGAATTATCTCGTTGCCGTTCTCGTCAAGCACCTTAACATCGAGCGCAAGACTCTGAAGCTCCTTGACAAGAACCTTGAACGACTCGGGAACGCCGGGCGTCGGAATGTTGTCGCCCTTTACGATGGACTCGTAGGTCTTGACACGTCCCACAACATCATCCGACTTGACCGTCAGGATTTCCTGGAGGGTGTAAGCCGCGCCGTAAGCCTCGAGTGCCCAAACTTCCATTTCTCCGAAACGCTGTCCGCCGAACTGCGCCTTACCGCCGAGCGGCTGCTGCGTTACGAGGGAGTACGGACCCGTGCTTCTCGCGTGTATCTTATCATCAACGAGGTGGGCAAGCTTCAACATATGCATATAGCCCACCGTAACGGGGTTGTCAAACGGGTCGCCGGTTCGTCCGTCGTACAGCACCGTCTTACCCGAAGGACTGTATCCCGCCGCCTCGAGAGCTTCCATTATATCCTCCTCGCTCGCGCCGTCGAATACCGGCGTCGCGACCTTCCAGCCGAGAGCCTTGGCGGCATAGCCGAGGTGAACCTCAAGCACCTGTCCGATGTTCATACGCGAAGGAACGCCGAGCGGGTTGAGAACTATCTGGAGCGGCGTTCCGTCGGGCAGGAACGGCATATCCTCCTCGGGAAGTATGCGCGAAATTACGCCCTTGTTTCCGTGACGTCCCGCCATCTTATCGCCGACCGAGATTTTTCTCTTTTGAGCGATATAGCATCTTACCACCTGATTTACTCCGGGCGGAAGCTCGTCGCCGTTTTCACGGGTGAACACCTTAACGTCAACTATAATTCCGTACTCGCCGTGCGGTACTCGGAGCGAGGTATCTCTAACCTCGCGCGCCTTCTCGCCGAAGATTGCACGGAGCAGTCTTTCCTCTGCCGAAAGCTCGGTTTCGCCCTTGGGAGTGACCTTTCCGACGAGAATATCTCCCGCCTGAACCTCCGCGCCTATGCGGATAATTCCGCGCGAGTCGAGATCGCGGAGCGCGTCCTCGCCGACGTTCGGAATGTCGCGCGTTATCTCCTCCGCGCCGAGCTTTGTATCTCTTGCCTCGGACTCGTACTCCTCAATGTGTATCGAGGTGAACACGTCCTCCTTGACAAGTCTTTCGTTTATCAAAATAGCGTCCTCGTAGTTATAGCCTTCCCAGGTCATAAAGCCTATCAGAATATTTCGTCCGAGTCCTATCTCGCCGTGGTCTGTCGAGGGACCGTCGGCTATGATGTCCTCCGCTTCAACTCTGTCGCCCTGAGATACGATAGGTCTTTGATTTATACAGGTTCCCTGGTTGGAACGCTTAAACTTGGTCAATCGGTAGGTGTCAAGCTCGCCGTTGTCGTTTCTTATGCGAATTCTGTCCGCATCCACGCTCTCGACAACGCCGCCCTGCTTTGCAAGCACGCACACGCCGGAGTCCTTTGCAACCTTATACTCCATTCCGGTTCCGATTATCGGAGCCTGCGGAACGAGCAGCGGTACAGCCTGACGCTGCATATTGGAGCCCATCAGCGCACGGTTCGCGTCGTCGTTCTCAAGGAAGGGTATCATCGCTGTCGCGACAGATACGACCTGCTTCGGAGATACGTCCATATAATCGACGCGTTTGGGCGAAACTTCAAGGAATTCGTCCTTATATCTTGTGACTATCTTCTTATTTATAAAGTTACCGTCCGCGTCAAGCGGCTCGTTCGCCTGAGCTACATAGTAGCCCTCCTCGGTGTCCGCCGTCATATATTCAACGTCGTCGGTAACGCGTCCGTTTTCCTTGTCAACCTTGCGGTACGGCGTTTCGATAAAGCCGTACTCGTTTACCTTTGCGTACGCGCTGAGCGAGTTGATAAGACCGATGTTCGGACCTTCGGGCGTCTCTATCGGGCACATACGTCCGTAGTGCGAATGGTGAACGTCGCGCACCTCGAAGCCCGCTCTCTCTCTCGAAAGACCGCCGGGACCGAGCGCGGAGAGACGTCTTTTATGAGTAAGCTCTCCGAGCGGATTTATCTGGTCCATAAACTGCGAAAGCTGTGACGAACCGAAAAATTCCTTGACCGCAGAGGTCACGGGTCTTATATTTATAAGCGTCTGGGGAGTTATAACGTCGAGGTCCTGAATGGTCATTCTCTCGCGTACCACTCTCTCCATTCTCGCCATACCTATTCTGAACTGGTTTTGCAAAAGCTCGCCCACGCTGCGGATACGACGGTTGCCGAGATGGTCGATGTCGTCGGTATCGCCCACGCCGTGAGCCAGATTGCATACATAAGATATGGATGCGAATATATCGTCAATCAAAATGTGACGCGGAATAAGCTCGTCGCGTCTCATACGGAGTTCTTCCTTAAACTCGTCGCTGTTTAAATCGTCGTACTTCGCCATAATTTCTTTAAGCACCGAAAGGCTGACCTTTTCGTTTATGCCGTACTCAAGAGCGTCAAAGTCAACATAGTTGGCAATATCGACCATACCGTTGGATATTACCTTGGTTGTCTTGCCGTCCTCGGTCTCAAGAAGTACGACGTTTACGGCAGCCGCCTCGACAGCCTCCGCGAGCGACGGCGTAATAACCGCACCCTTTTCGACGATAAGCTCGCCGTCCTCCGAGATTATGTCCTCCGCCGCAACGTGGTTCTTAATTCTCGCCGAAATCGCGAGCTTTTTGTTGAACTTATATCTTCCGACTCTTGCCAGGTCGTACCTCTTGGGGTCAAAGAACAGAGAGGTCAAGAGCGACTGCGCACTCTTTTCCGACGGCGGTTCGCCCGGACGAAGCCTCTTATAGACCTCGATAAGACCCTCGTCAACGCTCTTTGCCGTGTCTTTTTCAATCGTGGCAACAAGCCTTTCGTCTTCGCCGAAAAGCTCCAAAATCTCCGCGTCGGTGCCGACGCCGAGTGCTCTTATTAAAACTGTGACCGGTATTTTGCGCGTCCTGTCAATTCGGACGCTGAAAATATCGTTGCTGTCGGTTTCGTACTCAAGCCACGCGCCTCGGTTGGGGATAACCTGCGACGCAAACAGCTTTTTGCCGAGCTTGTCAAACGAATCGGTGTAGTAAACGCTTGGCGCACGAACAAGCTGAGAAACGATAACGCGTTCCGCGCCGTTTATGACAAACGTACCCGAAGGGGTCATAAGCGGAAAATCTCCCATAAAAATCTCCTGCTCTTTGACCTCGCCCGTCTCCTTGTTGATAAGACGAACTTTTATTCTGAGAGGCGCCGCGTATGTAGCATCTCTTTCCTTACATTCCGCGATGTCGTATTTCGGTGTCATATCCAGGCGATAATCAATAAATTCGAGAATAAGGTTTCCGCTGTAATCCGTAATAGGAGAAACATCGTGAAAGACCTCCTTGAGGTCCTCCTTCAAAAACCTTTCGTATGAGTTTTTCTGAACCTCGATAAGGTTTGGCATTTCAAGAACTTCTTTGATTTTGCCGTAGCTCATACGCTCGTTCTTCCCCAACTGTACCTTGTGCGGCATTGCCATAAAAAACATCACCTCTTATTTTTTTTGACGCTTGACATACCTTAGCATTGTATTTTTAATAAATAAAGCAATAAAAATCTGTCAAACAGTGCCGCATATTCTGCGTTGCTCCGCGGTTTTTAGGTATTTCCAAAACCCCGCGCAGGCATACTTCCGCATACTATGCAGACTATTATTATAGCACGCATATATTGGCTTGTCAAGCATTTTTATGTAAATTTTCCGGAATTTTTTTGCACTGCCGTGCGGTGGTATGTAATTTACTTAATTGTATTGTACGGGACAGCGCCTCGACGTCCCGAGAACGGGCGAACCTTGTTCGCCCGCAACGCCCGCACTCCGCGCGGGCGGAGGTATTTACTTTTCTTACGTAAGTGCGTCCACAGGCGGGACGTCGAGGGCGCCGTCCCGTACAACCAACCAAAACAAAGAATTAACCGACAAAAATCCGAAGATTTTTGTCGGAGAGGAGCGACCGCCCGCAAGCGCGCCTTTGCCCGAGCAGGGCAAAGCAAGCAAAAAGGGCGAGCCGCGACGACGCGGGCGCAGACTTTCTTTTTGAAAAAAAGGAAGTCGGAGCAAGCGATGCTTGCTCCGACGTGGTGGAGGTGAGGAGAATTGAACTCCTGTCCGAAAACCTATCCGCCAAAGGTACTACGAGCGTAGTCTGTGGTCAACATTCCCTCGCCGAAAAGTCCGCAGACAAACTTTTCGGCTCGGTAGCTTCATAAATTCATGCCGCCGTCAAAGCTTTCGGCGTTCACGTTCACCGCTAATGTTGATGCCCTGCCGCCAATCGCGGTAATCGGCGGCGGACAGCGCCTATTTAATTAGGCAGCGTAAGCTAAATTTTCGTTAGCGTTTAATTTTAGTTTGGATTTTTTAACGCAGTTTCCGCTGCGGCTCGCACCTCGGACTTCCCTGTCCCCGTCGAAACCATTGCACCCCCCTATCGTCGCAAGTTTCCCTTTATGCTCCGCCGCCCGCAAGCGGGCGTCTGCGCTTTTACGGAAAACTTGCTCCTCTTTCGCAAAAAGTCACGCTCGGCTCGCCTGCTCGGTTGTAAACGCCCTCGCGACGGCTCACTGTCGCTAACAACTTTTTGCGATTTATGCGGCTTCGCCGCGTGTTTTGTTTTTTTTGCCCGTTCGTGGACGCTCTCATACGAAAACTTAAACAGAAGCAGTAAAATTAGGCTTCAACGTAAAATGCTTTGGGTTTTTGCCGCGTGTTTTAGGCAACAGCCTTACACGCGGCGGGGTTTTTAGGGGCATAGCCCCTAAATGCTTCTTTTGGTACTTTTCTTAACATTAAGAAAAGTATGTAACCGCCCGCGCGAAGCGCGGAAAATATTTAAAAATGTAACCTTCGCGCGAAGCACGGGAAATCAATATCGTTCTTTCATTGCTCTCTCGATATTTCTCTTTGCGTCGCGCTCCGCGATTGCCGCGCGCTTATCATAATTTTTTTTACCCTTGCAAAGTCCCAGCTTCACCTTGACGTATGAGCCGCTCAGGTACACCTCGAGCGGTATTATGGAGTAACCATCCTGCGCCGAAAGACCTATCAGCTTGTTTATCTCCCTGCGGTGAAGAAGCAGCCGTCTCTGTCTGAGCGGGTCGCGGTTAAAAATATTGCCCTGCTCATACGGGCTGATATGCATACCTATCAAAATTGCCTCGCCCGTCTTGACCGAAACATAGCTGTCCTTGAGATTGAGCATAGACTTCCGAACCGATTTGACCTCTGTCCCGTACAGCTCTATGCCCGCCTCGTATTCCTCTTCGACAAAATAATCGTGATACGCTTTTTTGTTTCTTGCCAAACTTCTAAGCGTTTTCTTTTGCTCCGCCAAAGCGCGTCACTCCTTACTTCACAAGCGCGTATCCTACCTTAAATATATCTCCCGCGCCCATAGTCAGCACGAGGTCTCCCTCCTGCGCCATATTTTTAACGTAACGCTCTATCGCGCCGAAGTCGTTCATATAAACGCTTCCTTTAATAAGCGCGGCGAGGTCGCACGAGTGTACCGTGCCGTCGTACTTCTCTCTCGCGGGGTATATATCCGCAATAATTATCCTGTCGGCAATCTTAAGAGCGTCCGCAAAATCGTCCAAAAACGCAACGGTGCGGCTGTAAGTATGGGGCTGGAACACGCAGAAAACGCGTTTGTAGCCGGCGTTTTTCGCGGCTTCGAGCGTCTTTTTTATCTCGGTCGGGTGATGGGCGTAATCGTCCACCACGTCAACCCCGTTAAAGCTGCCGATGTGCTCGTAGCGGCGTTTTGCGCCGCCGAACAGCTCCAGACCCCGCTTTATCGCGTCCGCTCCGATTCCGAGCTTGAGCGCGGCGGCGGTCGAAGCAAGCGCGTTGCATATATTGTGTTCGCCGACCACACCTAGCGAAACGCTCAAAATTTTATCGTTTCCGCCGTATATGTCAAACGAAGGACAGCCGTCCTTATTATATTTGATATTCTTCGCGGTAAAGTCCGCATCGTCGCTGTTTAAGCCGTAAGTTACATAGTTTGCCTCTACGTTTTCCATCACCGTACGCACATTTTTATCATCTTTATATACAATAATGAAACCTTTTTTAGAATTTAGGCTTGCAAATTTTTCAAAAGATGATATAATATGATATATATCACTAAAATAATCGGGATGGTCCTCCTCTATATTGGTAATGATTGACAAAAACGGTTTGAAGTGTAAAAAACTCTCAACGTATTCGCATGCCTCACATATGAGAAGGTCATTTTTTCCTATTTTATAGTTTCCGCCAATTTGAGACAGCTCACCGCCGACCAAAACGGTCGGGTCGGTTCCCGCCTCAAGAGCTATCAGAGCCAGCATTGACGAGGTCGTGGTTTTGCCGTGCGTTCCCGCTATGGCAACGGGACGGTCAAACATCGTCATTATCTGCCCGAGAAGCTCGGCGCGCTCCATTGTCGGAATACCCAGCTCTCTCGCCCTCACAAGCTCGGGGTTATCCTGCTTGATTGCGGCGGTGTAGCACACTAAATCGGGCGACTGGATGTTGTCCTCCGAATGAACGTGAAAAATCTTAACGCCCTCCGCGCTCAGCTTTTCGATTATCGGAGTGTTATTCATATCCGAACCCGAAACGCTGAAGCCGAGATACAATAAAATATGCGCGATGGCGCTCATACTGATACCGCCTATCCCCACCATATGTATCTTTGATCCGCGCGGAAGCCTTGAAACTAAAAAGTCAGCCATTGTCATCTCTCCTTGTACCTGTATCAGTATAATATATTTTTATTGAAATTTCAATAAAAAAATAAATAAAAATTTTATTTAAAACAGATGTAAATCTGTGCATAAAAAGGTGGTGCAATCTAATGGAAATTACCGACATCAAGGTGCGAAAAATCAATTCGGAAGGCAGAATGAAAGCGGTTATCTCCGTTACATTCGACAACGCTTTCGTCGTGCATGACATTAAAGTAATTGACGGTCAAGAAAAGCTCTTCGTGGCAATGCCCAGCCGGAAAACTCCCGAAGGTGAGTTCAGGGATATTGCTCATCCAATCAATTCCGATATGAGGAATCAGCTTGAGCAAAAAATTCTTGAACAGTATGAAAATACACTTTCGGAAGGACTCGAGGAGGCTTAACAAAGCCTGCAAGAAACAAGGACGCATATATTGCGCCCTTGTTTTCTTTTTAAAAGCCTTTATTCTTCAAAGACCAGATACTCATACGGGTCGGTCGGCTCACCGTCACGCAGTACCTCAAAGTGCATATGAGGCTCCGAGGCATTCTCGAACGCGGGCGCGTCGCCCGAAATGCCTATGAGCGCACCTGTCGCAACCGATGAGCCTTCGCTCAGCTCGGTCGACGAAAGTCCGCTGTAAAGCGTGCTTATATGGTTGGTGTGGCGCACCGTGACCGTAAGACCCATACTGTCATCATCCACGACCCTTTCAACAACGCCCGCCGCCGCGGTAAGCACGGGAGTGCCGCTCGGTGCGGCAATATCTATGCCCAAATGTGCGCGCCAATCGTCAAAGGTTTCGGAATACACCAAATCCTCGGCGGAGTAGTCGCATATTATCCTGCCGGTCAGCGGCAGCGTCATACTCAGCCCCGACTCGTTGTCGTTAAACGCGGGTACTACTTCAACGCTTTCGACGTCCTCCGCCTCGCTCGGTTCATCATATACCTCCGCTGCAACATAGCCCTCGTCAACTTCCTCGCCGTAGCTCTCGTCGGACGGGAACGGCTCGTCGTATTCCTCGGCCGGCTCCTCCTCGACTTCTGCAAGCGCGCTCTCCCACGCGTCCTTGTCAAACGATTCGGTGTCGATGTCCTGCACGGCGCGATACGCCTTAAAAACAGAGTAAGACATTCCTATTATACATACGCACAGCAAAACGATTACCGTTATACCCGTTTTGGTTAAGTAGCCGCCCGAATTTCCATTCTTTTTTTCACTCATACATTTGCAACTCCTTTAAATTTTGTAATATTAGAGTTGACAAAATAAGGAAAAGTTATACGCTCCGATTATCTATTCCTCGGCTTCCGACTGATTTTTCGGAATTTTTATAATATACTCTATGTATTCCTCGTTCTCGCTTTTCTCCGCCAAAGCCTCTATTCCCGCCTGCTTCATCATATTTACCGCCTGCTTTATGGTGTTGGAAAATATCCGCACGTCCTTAAACACCCTGACGCTCTTTACGTCCCGCTCCGCCGCGGGCTCGGGCGGCTCCTCGCGGTGCCTCAGCGCCTCGGCGATAAGCTCCTCGCTTTTCGCGACGTTCAGCCCGCGCGAAACTATGGTTTTGAGCGCCCGCATACGGCTTTTCTCGTCGGGCAGACGGAGCAGAGCGCGGGCGTGCCTTTCGGTCAGGGAGTTTTCCGCGATTATCCGCCGCGTTTCGTCAGACAGCCTTAAGATACGCAGCTTGTTCGCTATTGTGGACTGCCGCTTTCCGAGCCTGTCCGCAAGCTCCTCCTGTGTAAGCCCGTGACGGCTTATAAGCTCCGAAAATGCCTCCGCCTCCTCCATATAGTTCAGATTTTCACGCTGAATGTTCTCGATAAGTGCCAAAATCGCGCTGTCGGTCTTGTCCGCATTGAGTACGATTGCGGGTATCTCGTTCATTCCGAGCATACGGCACGCACGAAACCGCCTCTCCCCCGCTATAAGCTCGTACTCTCCGACGTTTATCCGCCGCACCGTAATGGGCTGAAGAACTCCGTAGAGAGATATTGAGCTTGCCAGCTCCTCCAGCTTGTCCCTGTCCATTATACGCCGCGGCTGATTGGGATTTGTTCGTATTGCGTTTATGGGTATGTAGCTCGTCGCGCTTCGTTTGGTGTTGATTATTGCCTGCATTTTCCTCGTATCCTTTCTTTTGTATATTGACTTTAAAATCCGCCTTTGCTATACATAATCAAATATTACCATTTTTTACCAACAAAATCAAAACCTTTTCGCATACAAAAACCGCCAATTACTTGTAATAACGCCGCCGAGATTATATATTTCGGACTGTTTCGGGCTTATTCCTCCGCAACGGACAAAAAATCCGATCGATTTTTTGGTGGTACTCAAAAATATAATGTCCGTGGTACTATCCAAAAACAAAATAACGTATTATAATTAAAATCAGAAGATAAGCGGATTTTTGCTTAAAAAAATCGGAACGGAGGAATTTATTATGGGAGGAAAAGCAAAAAAACTAATCAGTATATTAGCGGTGGTGAGTATTGTGATAAGTTGTATAACAGTCGTGCCCGCGCAGGCGGTGCCGACAGATGCTTCGGGCTTTGACCCCGAAACGGTTATGTGGACAAACAGACCTATTGAGGACGTTCTGGCACAGACCGGCAAGTACGAAACGGTAAAGCAGGTCAACCCGAACGCCGAGAAGTCGACGGACGCTCTCAATATCCAAAACCCCTACGGCAAGCCCGGCGAGCATTATCAAAGCTGGGATTATTCCGAGTTCGTATGGACCAATTTTTATCCCATCGGCAACGGACGTATGGCGGGAATGGTAGCCGGCGGTATCGACAATGAGGTAATACAGATAAACGAGGATACCTGCTGGGACGGTTCGCCCTACGGAACGCTCAAGGACGAGAGCGGCAACACCGTAAGCACTATGGAGCAGGCATATAAAACCGTGGGCAAGATAACTGCGGAGGATATGACCAGCGGAAGCAAAACGGACGGCTGGAGATACTTCAGAGGCGCGGACGCAAGCGACAAGCCCGCCGAAATAGGCGCGGAAAACGTCACCGTCGGCGATGCGGCGTTCAGGCAGACTTATCCCGACTTTGCGAACAAGAGTATCTCTTATCAGGCTCTTAATATTGACAACGCGGCAAATCAAGCAGCGGTTCAGGACAGATGGAATATGGAGAAAATGGTCGAGGCGACCTTCCTCGGCAATCCCACGAAGCAGAGGGCGTACAAATCCTTCGTTGAAGTGTTCCTCGACTTCGGACACAAGAACGAGAACGCTTCGAACTACACAAAGAGCCTTGATATGAAAACGGGAATTGTGACCGTTGAATACGATTACAACGGAGCGCATTTTAAGCGCGAGAGCTTTGCAAGCTACCCCGACCAGGTCGTAGTCACCCACGTTGAATCGAGCGAGGCGGCTGACTTTTCGGCGGAGCTTCACACCTATCACGTTGAAAAAGGAGAAAGCTTTTATACATATGAAAAGGTAAGCGACAAAGAAGTAAAGGTCAAAGCGGCTGTCACCAACGGCGGCAAGGACAACAATATCGGTCAGATAAATGTGATAAACTTCGAGGCGCATATGTATCTTGACGGCGACGGCACTTTCTCGGTGGCGGACGACAACAAGACGGTCAATGTCACAGGCGGAACAAGCAACACGATATACGTTGTCGGCGCGACCAACTATGTCGATTACAAGACGCTTGACAACAACAAGCCCGCGAAGGACTGCGAATATTATATGAATAACGTCAAGGCGAAGAACTACGAGCAAATCAAGGCGCGTCACCTCGCCGACTTTACCGAGCAGTTCTCCAAGACCGACCTGAACCTTTCAAATTCGAGCGGCGTTGATTACAGCGACACGCCCACCGAAAAGAGAGTGCGAAAGGATATAAGCGGCAAGTCGGGCTTTTTGACGGGCGCGGCTTCCAGAACGTCGGACGCCAACAAAAACGGCGTAAAGTCGACATATTCGGAGGGTGACAACCAACTCGCCGCTCTGGAGTGGAACTACGGAAAATATTTGATACTCAGCGGCTCGCGCGACGGTAGAACGGCGAGCGGCGCGGGCGAGATAAATATACCCGAAAGCCAGCCGCTTAACCTGACGGGTAAGTGGAACGCGGCGTTCTCGGCTTCGTGGAACGGAAAATATACAATAAACATAAACACCGAGATGAACTACTGGGCGGCACAGCCGCTTAACATAGGCGACAGCGAGCGTCCGTTTATAGATACGTTTGACGAGCTTGCGGCAAGCGGCTCGATAACCGCGGCAAATCAGTACGGAATATTCAACGACCGCGGCGACAACACATATCAGCCCGGCGACCCGTGGGTAATGCACCACAACTACGATTTGTGGCGCGGCACTCAGCCGATAGACAACGCGACGGCGGGTCTTTGGCCGACCGGCGGCGCGTGGCTTTTGGATCACGCTTGGCAGTACTATAAGTTCAACAAGGACGAGGCTTATCTCGCTGAGGTTTATCCGTATATGGTCGGCGCGGCTAAGTTCTTCACGCAGTTCCTGGTTGTAGACCCCCAGACGGGTTATCTCATAACAGCGGCTTCTTGCTCTCCCGAGCAGGGCGGCGTTCAGCCCGGTCCCGCTATGGACACTCAGCTTGTGCGAAACCTCTATGATATGGTTCAGCAGGCGAGCAAGATACTGGGCAAAGAGCAGGAGAACGCAGACTTGCTCGCAAAGATTTCGGAGCAGATGCCGTCGAGCTATCTCGCGGACGAAGCAGGCAAGGTAGCGCCCAACGTAATAGACGATGCAGGTCTTATAAAAGAGTGGGTACGCGGCGACGTAGCATTTGATATTTCATCAACTAACGATGCCAAGAAAATCAAGTGGACGGTCACAAATCCGTTTAAGAACAACGCGGAGACAACGGTTTACGACCACGAAGCCAAAAACACCACAAAACACAGACATTGTTCACACCTTTGGGAGATATTCCCCGGCACGCATCTGAGCGGTTACAGCGACGACCCGAACGAGCAGAAGATATTTAAGGCATATCAGAAGTCGGTATCGGCGCGAAGCACCGGCAGCGGTCAGGGCTGGGGTCTTGCGTGGAGAATAAACCTCAACGCGAGAGCACTGGATGGCAACGCGGCTTCAAATATGCTGGAACAGCTGTTCACGACCAGAACCTCGCCCAACCTGTTCGACCAGCACCCCAACTTCCAGATAGACGGAAACTACGGCGCGACGTCGGGTATAATCGAAATGCTCATCCAGAGCCACGACGGAGCGATAACCCTTCTTCCCGCGCTTCCCGACAAGTGGACGGAAGGCTCGTTCAAGGGCCTTAAGACCCGCGAGGGCGCGACGGTGGATTTAAGCTGGAGCGCATCGAAGCCCCAGGAAGCAAAAATTTATGCAACCGAAACAAAGGACATCAGCGTCCGCTCAAAGTATATGTCCGAAGCCAAAATCACCGACGAGAGCGGAACCGCTGTTACGGCAACGCTGAACGACGACAGAACAATGGCGACCTTCCCCGCTCAGGCGGGCAAGACCTACACCATAACAAACTTCGGCACAAACGTTGTCGAGGGCAACAGAGTGTATAAGGCAAGCGATGTTAAAGAGTTCTATTCAAGCGACGGCAATAAAAATGTGCCCAAGCCTTCAAACTCGGGCATAGGAACATTAAGACATCTGAACGGCGTTAAAGTCGGCTACGCGGTAAACGACGTTGACTTTGAAGGTCTCAAGACCCTCACTCTCAATATGGCGTCCGTAAGATATGACGACACATATGTCGCCGTGATGGTCGACACCGTTGACGGAACCGAGATAGCTAAGCAGTTAATAACGACCGGAGACAACGTCCTTGACCTCAAAAATATGGAAAATATATCGGGAACTCATAAGATTTGGCTGCTGTTCTGGCAGGATCCGTTTGACGGAAAGACCGAAAATAAATACCTCGGTGATTCAAGCGACCTCACGGCATTTTACAGCAAGACCATAGGCGGCGACACAGATCCGACAACGCCGTATGACTACAAAATAACCGAAGCGTATTTTGACGGAGACGGTATGCTGAATGCGAATATCGAATACAGCGGAGCGGGTACCGCGCCGAGCGCGGTGCTTATCGCCGCGGCTTATGACGGCTCCGGCAAGCTCGTCGGCGAGCCCGTTATGCAGCCCATAAGCGGCGCGGGACTGCAAAAGATTGATTATAAAAAGCCGGGAAACGGAACTGTCAAGCTCTACATCTGGAAGAGCGCGGACAGTGTACAGCCACTCGGTATGGCAAAAACCCCGTCGGAAAATTGAGTAATTCCCGCTCGGAGCAAAAATGCTTTAATTTCGATAAAAAAGTTTGTTAATTGTATAAAGAAAAAATCGCCGCACGAGGCAAATAATTGCCTCGTGCGGCGGTTTAATTATATCCGCGGTCTGACATAAAAGTAAGGTGTTGACAAAACGCGGGAGAGGGTGTATAATAAAAATACAAAAAGAGAGGCAACCCATATCGGTTATGCCAAAGGTATTATTTTATAAAAATAACGTCGCTTTAGCTGGTGGGCGTTATTTTTTTATGGTGACCAATATAAAGAATATTAGTGTTAAAAACAATAAGTATTCAGTTGTTACCATAGCAATCACCTCCTCTCTTTGGAGATGATGGCATAACCGCCTCGTCACAGCTCGCGCTACCCGCTCATTTGCCCGCAAGCGGACAAATATCGCTTTTTTGCGCGGCTGTTCCTCTTCCCAAAAAGCGCAAGTCGCTTTTTGGGAGCCCTTTTCGGATTTGTGCAGACATTATATAACAAAATGTTGCAAAATTCAACGCTTGTAACAAAGGCGTAACGAAAATTTAATCCAATCACGGCGGCGAGCGCGGCGAGCTGTTTTTCTTCTTTTTTGAAACCCTGACGGATTTACTTGAAAACGCGTTTGATTTGTAATATAATATTTAGGTAATATGAAAATTTTTCAAAAAACAAGTGTGATATGTTCAACAGTAAAGGCTTTACGAATATTATAAATTATATTACGACGCTTTTTAAATATCAAATATAAAGGAGTGTATTTTATGAAAGTATTGATGATTAACGGAAGTCCGAGGACGAACGGCAACACGGGGCTTGCCCTCGGCGAAATGGAGCGCGTTTTTGCAAAAAACGGCATAGAGAGCGAAATCGTACAAATAGGCAAAGAGGCGGTGCGCGGCTGTATCGCCTGCAATTCCTGTGCAAAAACGGGAAAGTGCGTGTTTGACGACGTTGTGAACGCTCTCGCGCCGAAGTTTGAGGAAGCGGCGGGTCTTGTGGTTGCGTCGCCCGTATATTACGCCTCCGCAAATGCGACGCTCATCGCCTGCCTTGACCGCCTGTTTTACAGCACGCACTTCGACAAGACGATGAAGGTCGGCGCAAGCGTGGTTGCGGCGCGCCGCGGCGGTCTGTCTGCGACCTTTGACGAGCTTAACAAATACTTCACGATAAGCGGAATGCCGATTGCGTCGGGGCAGTACTGGAACAGCGTCCACGGACGGGAAGCGGGCGAAGCGAAGTTTGACGAAGAAGGTATGCAGGGTATGCGTACTCTTGCGGAAAATATGACGTTTTTGATGAAAAGCATCGCTCTGGGCAAGGAACGCTTCGGGCTTCCCGAAAAAGAAGCGCCTTTAAGAACAAATTTCATAAGATAGTATCGCGTCAGTATTGATATGAATAATTAAACAAAAAACAAATGCAACGGTTCGGAGCGTGATAGATATGAAAACATTATATATAGAGTGTAATATGGGCGCGGCGGGCGATATGCTTATGTCCGCGCTCTCGGAGCTTCTCCCCGACCCCGACGGTTTTGTCGAAAAGCTCGGCGGAATAGGCATACCGAATGTGACTGTCGAAAAGGAGCGCGTGCAAAAGTGCGGCGTTTACGGCACACATATAAAAGTCGCGGTCGGCGGCGAGGTAGAGGGTGAGCATATGCACGAACACAAGCACGAACACGAACACTCTCACGAGCACACCCACCACGAGCATATGCACGAACACGACCACTCCCACGAGCACACCCACCACGAGCATATGCACGAACACCACCACCATCACCATAGCGGAATGAGCGATATAGAGCATATAATAGGCAATCTCGACGTTTCGGAAAAGGTGCGCGAAAATGCGCTCGCGGTCTACAAGCTGATAGCCGAGGCGGAGAGCGCGGCGCACGGCTGCCCGATTGAGCAGATACACTTTCACGAGGTCGGCACTATGGACGCGGTAACAGATATTGTCGGCGTTTGTATGCTCCTTGAGGAGCTTGCGCCCGACAGGATAATCGTGTCGCCTATAAACACGGGAAGCGGTCAGGTGCGGTGCGCACACGGCATACTCCCCGTTCCCGCTCCCGCGACCGCATACATTTTAAAGGACGTGCCGATTTACTCAAACGACGTCCGCGGAGAGCTTTGCACGCCGACGGGTGCCGCGCTTTTAAAGCATTTTGCGGACGATTTTTCGTCTATGCCGCAGATGTGTGTCGCGGCGACGGGCTACGGTATGGGCAGTAAGGACTTTGAAACCGCAAACTGCCTCAGGGCGTTTATCGGCGATAATCGGGAGTCGGGCGAAACGGACGAAGTTGCGGAGCTTTGCTGTAATCTGGACGATATGACGGGCGAGGCGATAAGCTACGCCGCCGAAAAGCTCTTTGAGGGCGGCGCGCTCGACGTTTTCACCACTCCGACAGGAATGAAAAAGAACCGCCCCGCGGTGCTTTTGAGCTGCCTTTGCCGCCCCCAAGACAAAGAAAAAATGGCGGAGCTGATTTTTAAGCACACCTCCACGATAGGCGTGAGGGAACGGCTTTGCAAAAGATACATTTTAAAAAGGCAAGAAGTCACGGTAAACACAAACTACGGCGAAGTGCGTGCTAAAAAATCGAGCGGGTACGGAGTCGAGAAAGTCAAGCCCGAGTACGATGAGCTTGCGCGGCTGGCGGACGAAAACGGCGTTGCGCTGTCCGACATAAAGATTTTGTAAGTTTGCCGCGATAAAACAATAAAAAACCAACGGAGAGATATTATGAAAGCCGAGAAACAGATGAAACTGGGATATTTAATGAAGCGGTTTATTCCGTATTTCGGGAAATATAAGCACATACTTGTGCTTGACCTGCTGTGCGCGTCGCTCACCACGGTGTGCGAGCTGGTTTTTCCGATGCTCGTAAGATATATTACGGATATGGGAATAAACAATATGGCGGGACTTACAATAGGTCTCATTTTAAAGATAGGTCTTTTCTATCTTGTGCTGCGAATACTGGACTCCGCCGCAAACTTCTATATGGCGGATACGGGTCACGTTATGGGTGCGAGAATAGAGACCGATATGCGCCGGGATTTGTTTGACCACCTCGAAAGGCTCTCTCACTCGTACTACTCCGAGCATAAGGTCGGTCAGATAATGGCGAGAATAACGAGCGATTTATTCGACATAACCGAGTTTGCTCACCACTGCCCCGAAGAATTTTTTATTGCCGCGCTTAAAATAATTGTTTCGTTTATAATTTTGTGCGGCGTGAATGTTCCGTTGACAATTATAATATTCGCTTCTCTGCCCCTTATCTTCGTGTTTGTCAAGTTTTTCAACACCCGTATGCGTTGGGCGTTTAAAAAACAGCGCGACCAAATAGGCGAGATAAACTCACAGGTGGAGGACTCCCTGCTCGGAATACGCGTTGTAAAGTCGTTTGCCAACGAGGATATGGAAAAGGAAAAGTTCAAAGAGGGCAACCACCGCTTCCTCGACGCAAAAAAGCTCGGCTACTTCTATATGGCGGGCTTTCAGACCTCCAACCGCGCGTTTGAAGGACTTATGTATCTTGCGGTGGTGGTTGCGGGCGCAATTTTTATGATGAAAGGCAAGATAACCCCCGCCGACCTCACGGCATACCTGCTCTATGTCAGCACCCTGCTTGCGACCCTCCGCACGATAATACAGTTTACCGAGCAGTTTCAGCGAGGTATGACTGGCATCGAGCGTTTCCTTGAAATTATGGACGCTCCCGAGGACATAGTTGAGGCGGAGGACGCGAAAGAGCTTAAAGGCGTGAACGGAAGCATAACCTTCGACAACGTGAGCTTTAGTTATCACGACGACAACAACGAGGTGCTGTCACATATTAACCTCAACATCAAAAAAGGGGACAGCGTTGCGCTGGTGGGACCGTCGGGCGGCGGTAAAACCACTCTCTGCAACCTCATACCGCGCTTTTACGACGTTACCGACGGGCGCATACTGATTGACGGCGTGGATATAAAGAGCGTGACGTTAAAATCGCTCCGCAACTCGATAGGAATGGTTCAGCAGGACGTATATCTGTTCTCGGGCACGGTGTACGAAAATATAGCCTACGGACTTCCGTCGGCAAGCCGCAAAGAGGTAATTGAGGCGGCAAAGCTCGCGGGAGCGCACGAATTTATATTATCTCTCGCCAAAGGCTACGATACATATGTCGGCGAGCGCGGCGTGAAGCTGTCGGGAGGACAAAAGCAGAGGATAAGCATAGCCCGCGTATTCCTGAAAAATCCGCCCATACTCATACTCGACGAAGCCACCTCCGCGCTTGACAACGAGAGCGAAAAGTTGGTTCAGGAGTCGCTCGAAAAGCTCGCAAAGGGCAGGACGGTATTCACCATCGCGCACCGACTCACCACGATACGCAACGCGAATATGATACTCGTGCTCACCGAAAACGGCATTGAGGAGCAGGGTACCCACGAGGAGCTTATCGCCAAGGGCGGTCTTTACAGCAATCTTTACAGTATGTACTCATCGCTTTAAAGTGCGGCGTTTTGACGCATTTTCTGCAAAATATTTTACTTGATTACGCAAATCGGTCTGTCAAGATACAATCCTGACAGACCGATTTAATTTAAGTATCAACCTATGACAGCGCGAAAAACAATTTTAAACCTCTATGCCAAAATAGTTTTTCGCGTTATTGAACGAAATTCCCTTTACTATGGTTTCGAGAGTATCCATATCGTCCGGGAACTCTCCGTTTTCAACCCATGTTCCGAGGATATTGCACATAATTCTTCTGAAATACTCGTGCCTTGTGTACGAGAGGAAGCTGCGCGAGTCGGTCAGCATACCGACGAACTTGTTGAGCGCGCCCAAATTCGCAAGAGCCTTCATCTGCTCGGTCATACCGTCGCGCTGATCGTTGAACCACCAGCCCGAACCGAACTGAATTTTGCCCGCAACCTCGCTGCCCTGGAAGTTTCCGAGCATTGTCGCAAGCACGTAGTTGTCCTTGGGATTTAAGGTGTAGAGAATTGTCTTGGGGAGCTTGCTCTCGCTCTCGAGCGCGTTGAGCAGCTTTGAAAGGGGAGCGGCTATACAGTAGTCGCTGATGGAGTCAAAGCCGGTGTCCGCGCCGAGCTTTTCAAACATACGGCTGTTGTTGTTTCGGAGCGCGCCGATGTGAAGCTGATATGTCCAGCCCAGCTCCGAATATTTTTCGCCCAGCTTGATAAGCGTGAACGACTTGTACTTGTCAACCTCGACCTGAGTGAGCTCCTCGCCCGCGAGCGCTTTTTTGAATATCGCGTCAACCTCAGCCGCGTTTGTCGGCTCAAACGGAACGCTGTCGAGCGCGTGGTCCGAAATCTTGCAGCCGTTCTCGGCGAAGAACGCAATTCTCTTGTAGATAGCGTCAATCAAATCGGCGTAAGTCGAGATACCCGCGTTTACAACGTTTGACAGCTTCTCGATATAGCCCTTAAAGGTCGGCTTGTCGATATTTATCATAAAGTCGGGACGGAACGCGGGCAGAACCTTTGCCTTAACGTGTCCTTTCTCCTTGATTTTTCTGTGCCACTCGAGAGAGTCAACGGGGTCGTCGGTGGTGCAGATTACCGCGACGTTGGAGTCGTTGATGAGCTTCGCGGGGCTCATCTTGGTGTTCTTTATGATTTTGTTCGCCTTTTCCCAGATTTTTTCCGCCGTGTCCTCACGGATAACGGTGTCAATTCCGAAATATCTCTGAAGCTCGAGATGAGTCCAGTGATAGAGCGGGTTGCCTATGCCGTACTGAAGCGCGCCGCAGAACGCCTTGAACTTTTCCTCGTCGGGAGCGTTGCCCGTCATATACTTCTCGTCAAGTCCGCACGAGCGCATATATCTCCACTTGTAGTGGTCGCCGCCGAGGAATATCTGAGTAATGTTGTCAAACGGAACGTCCTCGTAAATCATCTGCGGGCTGAGGTGGCAGTGGTAGTCGAAAATCGGCATATCCGCCGCAAAGTCGTGGTACAGCTTTTCCGCCGTCTTGTTGCTTAGCATAAAGTTTTTGTCCATAAATTTTTTCATGATAAAAACCTCCTGAAATTTATATTAAATTAAAATTTTATTTACCTGTTTTATCTTACAATATCATCGTTCATATAGTCGTTCCATACGTTCTCGAACCAGTTGTCGTCTTTGGGGATGGGACGAACGTCCTCGCGGATAAATTCACACTCGCCGCCGCGAAGCTCGACCTCCAGCACCTGCTTTGCGGAGCTGCCGTCGTCAAGAGAAAATCTGAGATTTTCGGGTATGCCGTCGGCGGGCAAAATTCCGTCCCTGTCGTAAATGAGATAGGAGCCTCGGCTCTTGCCGCCCTCCTCTATGTAATTTTCCATAGCCGACGCGTAAACGTACTGCGCGGTCAGCAAATCCATATTTTCAAACGCCTGCGGAAGCTCATACGCGTTTTTCAAAACGGTATTGTCCGCTATGTCTGAAAGCTCCGCCTTCGCCTCCGAGATAACCTTTTTCACGCCCTCGGACGAGCGTATGTGCGCCGCGTATTTGCTCATTCTGCCGCCCAGCTCGGCGCGAATTTCGCCGACTGTCTTTCCGATTTTGCATTTCAAAAACCTCTCGGCAATATCCATTTTTTCCGAAACCGTCTTTTCGGCAACCTTGAGGAAGTCCTCCGCGCTCGGCGGCGCATCGGTATACCTGTGCGCTATATACATCGCCGCGCGGGTGGAGCCGACCTGCCCCGAATTTAGTGCACTGCCGCCCGGGCGGTAGACTCCGTGCGTTCCCGCCGCCTCTCCCGCGACAAAGAAGTGCTCTATATTCGTCTCCCACCAGCGGTTCACCGCCAGTCCGCCGTTATTGTGCTGAGCGCAAACCGCTATTTCGAGCATTTCCCGCGTCAGGTCTATGTTGTGCGCCGCATACAAATCTATCGCGGGCTTGTTCATATGCGCCAGACGCTCTATGGGTGTGGGGAGAAGCGCGCCCGAATTTTTAAGGTAGGAGTACGCCTCCTCTCCGAGATTGCCGAAGTCGACTGCGAGCGCCGACGGATTTTGCGTAAAGTCAAGCCATACCCGCCTGCCCTTTATCTGGGTTTCGTTATATACCAAAATATCTATGAGAGAGGACGCAAAATTTTCTATCTTGCGCGGGTCAAACGGCCACTGATAACCTTTAAGGAAAATTCCGTCCAGCATCGCGGTCGGGTTTTTGTAGTACTCGTCCAAAAACTCGCGCGGGTCGCCGCCGTCTTTGTCGGTGGAGACGTACCTCGGGATTACCTGCTGATACGTACCCGACAAATTCCACCTGAATTTTATCGAGGCTATGCCGTACTGCCACTCGGTAAGATTGCGTCCACGGACTCCCGACTCAAACGCGATGCCGCTCGAACCCGTCTGCGACGTCGGAAAAACCGAGCAGGTATAAAGCCCCGCGGGTCCGCCCGTCGCAAAAATCACGTTTGTGCAGTTAAACAGCACAAAACGCCTGTCGGGGTCGTCACAATGCTCCTTGCTCAGCGCGATAAGTCCGCGGCACTTGCCGTTTTCGACAACCACGCCTATAACCTTATGCTTGTCGAAAATTTTGATGTTTTTGTTCTTTACCTGTATTTCCAGCTTCTCGGTCATAAACTTCGAGGTCAGCGGTCCCGCCGAGGTCGCGCGCTGGCGCGGGTCGTGGTCGGTTTTGTAGCCCACGTATTCCCCGAACCCGTTGTGCGGAAACGGAACGCCTATCTCGGCGAGTTTATAAAAGCACTGTGACGACAGAGCCGCCTCGCAAAGCGCGAGGTCGCCGTGCATCGCGCCGCCGTCAAACAGGGTCTGCGCTGTTTCAAAAACGCTGTCGCCGCCGTCGCCCGCAAGGGTGAGCTTATAGTAGGTCTGCTTGTCTGAGCCGGTATTTCGGCTCGTACCCATATTTATGCCCTCGGTGACTATCGCAATGTCGGTCTGCCCGTAGCTCCAAAGCCTGTCGGCGGCATTAAATCCCGCCGCGCCCGTGCCGACTATCACGGTGTTTAGCGAATATACCTCCGTTTTGCAACCGTTAACGCTTAATATATCGTGTTTCATAATTCTACCTTTCGTATATGTTCAATCCGTATATGTTCAATATGTCTGACATACCCGATATGCGCGGCTACATTCTCTGAATATGGAAGCCGCCGTCAACGTTTATCACTTCGCCCGTCGAGTACGGGAACGCGCCGCTCGCGAACGCCGAAACCGCCTTCGCTATGTCCTCGGGGAAGCCCCACCTTTTAATCGGGAACACGCCGTCGGCAATCATTTTGTCGTATTTTTCGGTCACTACCGAGGTCATATCCGTCTTGATAACACCCGGGCGAACCTCGTAAACATTTATTCCGTATTCGGCGAGTCTGTCCGCAAAAAGCTGAGTTATCATACTCACGCCCGCCTTGGAAATGCAGTATTCGGGGCGGTTTGTGGAGGTCGTGTAAGCGGACATCGACGAGGTGTTTACCATAATTCCGCCCTTGCCCTGCTTAATCATTTGGTTTGCCGCCGCCTGTGCCATAAAGAACGTACCCTTTATGTTGATGCCGAAAACAAAGTCGAGGCTCTCCTCCGGCGTCTCCAGCATATCGGCGCGAACCTTGGGCGCAACGCCCGCGTTGTTGACCATAACGTTTATCTCGCCGAACCTTTGAACCGCCGCGCCTATAAACGCCGTGCAGTCGTCCTTTTTGGCGAGGTTGCCGCGGAAGTACATAACCTCCGCACCGAGCTTTTCCAGCTCGGCAACGCTGTCCGAAACAGTTTCCTCCTCGATTATATCGAATATTCCTATGTTAAATCCGTCCGATGCGAGCTGCTTTGCGATACCGTAGCCGATACCCCGCGCCGCGCCGGTTATAAGAGCGGTTTTTTTAGCCATACCAATTCCTCCCGTGTAAATTTAAAATCATAAATCATATATGTATGTCAATTTTATCCGACATCATTGTCTCGCCGTTTGTCGCCTCGCGCCAAATCGGCACGTAAACTTTGCTGTCGCGCACAACGCACCCCGCCGTGCTGTGGAAGCGCATAAGCTCGGTGCATTTCGTGCAGGCTATACAGCACTTGCCGCGCTGCATACCGCCGCCGACCGCTATATCCTTCGCAAAGTCGGGATATGCAAAGCCCTGTCTGCCGAAGCCCGCAATATCAAACCAGCCCTCTTTAACGCACGCCGCCGCGATATTCGCGCCAAACTCGCGGAACCAGCTCAGCCCCGTTCCCATAACCGTGATTTCGGGCGCGGCGGACTTCATCTCTCTGACTATGTTCAAAATCCGCGCCGCCGACTCAATCTGATGCTCGGGCGCGACGTAGGGTCCTATGTCGCACGGTCTGCCGATGTGTGGATTGTAATACGGATTTCCCGCGCTTATGTTGACGAGCTTTACTCCCTTTTGCGCCAAAATTTTCATCAGCCTCTTAGGCTCGGTCAAATCGGGATTTCCGTCTTTGTCGCTGCCCCAGCCGTAGGGATAGGGAATTGCGTCATAGGCGTTGAGCCTTACCGCTATGTCGATATCGACCTCCGCGCGGATTTTGTCGACAACGTCGCACAAAAGCCGCGTGCGGTTCTCAAAGCTGCCGCCGTACCTGCTGTTCTCGCGGGTAAACGCCGACAAAAGCTCGGAGTTTAAATATCTGTGGCACGCCTTAACGTCAACCGCGTCAAACCCCGCTTCGCGGGCGAGTTTTGCCGACCTTACAAAATCGTCTTTGAGCGTGTCAAGCTCCTCGTCGGTTATGACCTTTCTGTTCGGGTTTGAATACGGGTCGATATACGGATTTTCGCCGACCGCCGTAATCGCGGGCGCGCCGTCATACGGGCGGCTGTAACGACCCGAATGGGTAAGCTGGAGCACAGTGTAGGGGCGGTGACCCTCTCCCATACTCTCCGCCGCCGCGGACACAATATTTTCGCGCAGCTTTTTAAACTCGCTTAAGTTGCTCTCTTTGATTGAAATTTGCCTCGGATTTGCACGTCCGCTCTCGGTGACCGCGCACGCCTCCAGCCACAAAAGCCCCGCTCCGCCGCGCGCAAAACGGTCGTAACGCCTGAACGTAAGCTCCGCGGGCGCGCCGTCCGCCGTGCCGTCGCACCCCTCCATCGGATGTATGCCGAGCGCGTTGGGCGCGCTCTTTTCTCCGATTTTGACCGTCTCTTTAAGCGGAGACAAATCCTCGCTTACCGGCAGATTTACGCCGGCTCTCTCGATGTCCGCCCTTAAATCTTCTGTCGTCTTGTAATCAAACCGCCGATGCTCCATTTAAAATATCTCCTATCCTTCAACGCCTTTTTGAGCCTTTAAAATTTTACTGACTTTCCGGTGTCCGCGCTCTCTCTCGCTCTTAAGCACGCCTCGGTCACATAGAACGAGTCCTCCGCCGAAACCGCGTCGCAGGGCTTTCCCTCGACCGCCTTTACAAACTCCCCGAAAATGTTTACGGGCTCGGCGTTTTCAAGCGTCTGTTCGCCGTTTTCGTTTATGAGGTACACCCTGCCGCCGCGCACCTCCAAAACTCCCGACGAGCCGACCACGCGCAGGCGGTCGTCGTCGTGCGAGGGCGCGGAGGCGGGGCGCAAAAAGTCGATGCTGACCGTCGCGCAAATTTCGTCCTCCATTTCAAAGCCGCATATTGCCGAAACCTCAAGGTCGTTATGCCCCCGATTTGCCATACTGCTGTGGCGGGCGTAGACCTCGGAAAATTTTTTGCCCGAAATCCAGTAAAGCCAGTCTATCGCGTGGCTTCCGACCCACGGTATCGTGCCGCCGTACAGCCTTCTGTCGAGATACATTCCGCCGCGCTTTCCGAGACGGTATGACTTTTGAGCGTTCATAAGCCTTATTTCACCGACCGCGCCCGCCTCGACCGCGCGTTTTGCCGCCGCGAAGTGCGGGGTATATCGTATCGCCATCATAGTCGAAAAGGCGACGCCGCTCGCCCTGTGCGCCTCGCGCAGAGCGTCAAGCTCGGCGAGAGTTACCGCCGCGGGCTTTTCGGAAAACACATTTATGCCGCGCCGCATACACTCTATGCTGACCCGGGCGTTGTAGGCGCAGTAGGGATTTACCACCGCGATGTCGGGCTTTTCGGCGTCAAGCATCTCAATATAGTCGGCATATCGCTTTGCCGAGGGATTGCACTCGGACACGGCTTTAAACGCCTTTTCGCAGCCCGCTCGCTCCACGCCGTCGGACACCGCCGAAATACACAGCGAGTCCGACTCCGCCGCCGCGCGGACAGCGTGCGAAAAATGTCCGACGTCGCCGATTATACACACCTTCGTCATACCGCACCTCCGAATTTACACTCTTTCGATAATTGTATCACAGTAATCAAAAAATTTCCATATATTTTTAATGTTTTCCACCACTTTTTTAAACATAAGGCAAAAAAAGAATACCCCTTAAATCAAGGGGTATTCTTTTTACAATTTTAAAATTATTCCGAGGACTGCCGCGCCGATTATACAGAAAATCGGGTGCGGCTTCCATTTGAACACCACAAACACAAGCGGTACAAATATAATCAGCGATTTCAGGTTAAATATAAAGAGCGGGTTGCCGGTCGCAAAAAATGTGTCGAGCGACAATATCGAAATTTTAAGTATCTCCACCGACGCAATCGCGATAAGCGCCGTAACCGCGGGGCGCAGACCGTAAAACGCCGATTTGACATAGAAGTTCTCGCTGAATTTGTCGAGGAACTTCGCGACTATTATAATTACGATAACAGACGGCAAAACGAGAGAGCAGGTCGAAACAATGCCGCCGATGATACCGCCCGCGTTAAAGCCCGCATAGGTGGACATATTCACGCCTATCGGACCCGGCGTGGACTCCGAGACCGCAATCATATCGGCAAGTTGCGTGCGGTCAAACCACGGGTACTTATCCGCCATATTGTATAAAAACGGAAGGGTGGCAAGTCCGCCGCCCACCGCGAAAAGTCCCGTTTTAAAAAACTCCGCGGCAACCAACGCGAGCGTCGCAAGACTACTCATTACCCTCACCCCTCGCTCTCAACAAAGATATGGCTATTCCGACAGCCACCGAACCGATTACCACATAAATCGGGGACACGTTAAAAATCAGTGAAACCAAAAACGCGGCGGCAAAAACAGAGACGCCGACGGCGTCCTTAACGCCCGTTTTCCACATTTTCACGACCGCCTGAATAACCAGAGCCGCAACCGCAACGCGTATTCCTGCAAAGGCGTGCTTGACAAACTCAAGGTGCGCGAAGTTACTGAGGAACGCCGCAATTACCATAATTATAATAAGCGACGGCGTAATCATTCCGGCAGTCGCGACAAAACCGCCGAGAACGCCCCGCCTCTTGTAGCCTATAAAAGTCGAGGTGTTGACCGCGATAACTCCGGGGGTGCATTGTCCGACCGCGTAATAGTTCAGCACTTCTTCATCGGTAGCCCATTTGTGCTTTTCAACGATTTCCTTTTGTATCATCGGCATCATCGAATAGCCGCCGCCAAACGTGAACGCGCCGATTTTGAAAAACGTCAGATAAAGCTCCAGCAAATCCTTCATACTAAATCTCCCAATATAAATCTCAATATTACTTATTCTTAAGATATACCATAAGCACGGCTATGTCGGCGGGCGAAACGCCCGATATTCTGCTCGCCTGCCCGATCGACATAGGGCGTATTTTATCGAGCTTCTGCCGCGCCTCTATTCTCAGCCCGTCAAGATGCAGATAGTCTGTGTCGGCGGGAATTTTCTTGTTTTCAAGCCGCCTGAGCTGCTCCGCCTGGGCAATCTGGCGGTTTATATAGCCGTCATACTTTACGGTTATCTCTACCTGCTCCCGCACGTCGCGCGGCAAGTCGGGGCGCAATTTGTCAACGCCCGCCACCGAATCATACGACACCTGCGGTCTGCGTATCAGCTCGTCCGCGCGCACGCCGGTCGAAACGGGGGAGCTGCCGAGCGACACGAGAATTTCGTTAAGCTCGTCGGACGGCGGGAAAACCGTGTTTTTCAGCCGATTGATTTCTTCTTCGATGCGCTGTTTTTTCAAGACAAATTTTTGATACCTTTCCTCCGAAATCAAGCCGATTTTGTAGCCGTATTCGGTAAGCCGCAAATCCGCGTTGTCCTGCCTGAGTAACAAGCGGTATTCCGAGCGGGATGTCATCATTCTGTACGGCTCGTTGGTGCCCTTTGTCACGAGGTCGTCTATAAGCGTGCCGATGTACGCCTCCGAGCGGTCAAGCACGAACGACTCGCCGCCTCTTATCTTAAGCGCCGCGTTTATTCCCGCGATAAGACCCTGCGCCGCCGCTTCCTCGTAGCCCGAGGTGCCGTTGAACTGCCCCGCTCCGTAAAGCCCCGCTATGGTCTTAAATTCAAGCGTGGGAAGCAGCTCCTGCGGGTCGCAGCAGTCGTACTCTATCGCGTAGGCATTTCGCATAATCTGCGCGTTTTCAAGCCCCTTTAGCGAGTGTATCATATCTATTTGAACGTCCTCGGGCATACTGCTTGAGAAGCCCTGCAAATACATCTCCTCGGTGTCAAGCCCCATCGGCTCCAAAAAGAGCTGGTGGCGCGGCTTGTCGGCAAAACGCACTATCTTGTCCTCTATGGACGGACAGTAGCGCGGACCCACGCCGGTTATATCGCCCCCGTAAAGCGGAGAGCGGTGTATGTTGTCAAGTATGATTTTGTGCGTTTTTTCGTTGGTATATACGAGATAGCACTCTGCGACATTTTTAAGTCCGCCTTCGGTCTCAAAAGAAAACGGCGTGATTTCCTCGTCGCCGTGCTGAACCTCCAGCTTTGAAAAATCAACCGAGTTTCGGTTTATGCGCGGCGGCGTACCCGTCTTAAAGCGCACCAGCTTCACGCCGAGCCCTTTGAGCGAAGCGGACAACCCCACCGACGGAAAAACGCCGTCGGGACCGCTTTCCCGACTGTACGCGCCCATAAAGATTTTGCCCTTTAAATACGTTCCGGTCGCGACGATTACGGCTTTACAGATATACTCCGCGCCCGCCGCGGTAACGACCGAGCGCACCGCGCCGCCCGAGAGCCTTATGTCGGTTATTTCAGCCTGACGGACGTGCAGATTTTCCTGCATTTCGAGGCGGTTTTTCATATACATACCGTAGCGGCGGCGGTCTATCTGAGCACGCAGGGAATAGACCGCGGGTCCTTTCCCCCGGTTCAGTATGCGCGACTGAATAAACGTCGCGTCCGCCGCCTTGCCCATCTCTCCGCCGAGCGCGTCTATTTCACGCACCAGATGCCCCTTTGCCGTGCCTCCGATGCTCGGATTGCACGGCATATTCGCAAGCCCGTCCAGCGTTATCGAAAACAGACAGGTTTTCGCTCCGAGACGGGCGGACGCAAGCGCCGCCTCTATTCCCGCGTGTCCGCCGCCTATTACGACCACATCATATTTATCCTTTGCAGTAAACAAAATCCGTTCTTCTTTCATATGCCTTTAATTATTGATTTTCCGTATATCGTTTTTATTGTCAAAATTCTAAAACAGTCCGCTTATTTTTCCGTTTGCGTCCACGTCGATAAGATTTGCCGCCGGAGCCTTCGGAAGTCCCGGCATTGTCATAATGTCGCCGGTCAGCGCGACCACAAAGCCCGCTCCCGCCGACACGCGCACCTGACGCACGGTTATTTCAAAGCCCTCGGGTCTGCCGAGCAGCTTGGGATTGTCCGACAGAGAGTATTGAGTCTTGGCGATGCAAACCGGCATTTCTTTAAAGCCCGCGCTCTCCAAACTCTCTATTTCGCGGGAGGCTGCGGCGGTGTATGCGACCGAACCCGCTCCGTAAATCTCACACGCTATCGTCTCTATTTTTTCCTTTATCGAGAGGTCATCGGGATAAATCGGTTTAAACTCGGATTTTGTCGTGTCGAGCAGACGAACCAGCTTTTCGGCAAGCTCGCGTCCGCCGTCGCCGCCGTCCGAGAACACGGTTGAAACCGCAAATTCCGCGCCGTTTTCCTCGCAGATTTTTGCGAGATACTCAATTTCCGCGTCGGTGTCGCTCGGGAACTCGTTTATCGCAACAATGGCGGGAAGTCCGTACTTTTTCATATTTTCAATGTGCTTTAAAAGGTTTACCGAGCCGCGCTTTAAAGCGTCGATATTTTCCTCCGAGAGAGTGTCCCGCGCCGCGCCGCCGTTATATTTGAGAGCGCGAACCGTAGCCACAATCACAGCCGCATCGGGTTTAAGTCCCGCAAGGCGGCATTTTATGTCGAGAAACTTTTCCGCGCCCAAATCCGCGCCGAAGCCTGCCTCGGTTATGCAGTAATCGCCGAGCTTTAACGCCAGCTTGGTCGCGCGCACCGAGTTACAGCCGTGCGCTATGTTCGCAAACGGTCCTCCGTGCATAAAACAGGGAGTGTTCTCAAGCGTCTGCACAAGGTTCGGTTTTATCGCGTCGCGGAGCAGAGCGCACATCGCTCCGTCAACCTTCAAATCGCGCGCAAAAACCGAATTGCCGTCAATGTCGTATGCCACAAGAATGTTTCCGAGACGGCGTTTGAGGTCGGATATATCGTTCGCAAGGCACAAGATAGCCATTACCTCGCTTGCGACGGTTATCATAAAGCCGTCCTCGCGCGGGAAGCCGTTTATCTTGCCGCCGAGTCCGACTATAATATTGCGGAGCGCGCGGTCGTTCATATCCATGGCGCGCTTCCAGAGTATTCGGCGCACGTCTATTTTAAGCTCGTTGCCCTGGTGTATGTGGTTGTCGATTGCCGCGGAGAGCAAATTGCAGGCGGAGGTTATGGCGTGCATATCGCCCGTAAAGTGCAGATTTATATCCTCCATAGGCACGACCTGCGCGTAGCCGCCTCCTGCCGCGCCGCCCTTAATGCCCATAACCGGACCGAGCGACGGCTCGCGGAGCGCTATCACCGCGTTTTTGCCGATTTTGCAAAGTGCCTGCCCCAAACCGACCGAGGTCGTCGTCTTGCCCTCGCCCGCCGGAGTCGGATTTATCGCGGTCACAAGCACCAGCTTGCCGCTTGGCTTGTCCTCGATTTTCTGCCAAAAGTCCTCGCTGATTTTTGCTTTATATTTTCCGTAGTATTCGAGGTATTCCTCCGAAATGCCGATTTTTTCGGCAACCTCGTGTATCGGTTTCATTTTTGCGCTTTGAGCTATTTGAATGTCGCTGAGCATAACAACGCTCCCCTTTCTTTTGGGTTTTTATATAGTCAATTATATTTAAATAGCCCTGCTTTGTCAATACGCGCGGCGCAAAAGACCCTTCGGGATTTCTGTCCCGAAGGGTCTTTTTAATCTCCGTAATGAGAGCCGCACTGTATGATTTCCAAATTATCTCCGACAATACGAAATACAATTCTGTTTCTTTCGTCTATTCTCGCACTCCAATAACCCGACAAATTGCCCTTAAGCGGTTCGGGCTTGCCGATACATTGATATCCGTTTCGGTCGATGTCGGTCAAAAGTCGGTTGATTTTCTTTAATGTTTTTTATCTGTGCTCTGCCACTCCAGATACTCGTTCCAAGCCTTGTCCAGCCACAGTTTTTTCATTGGTCTGCCTCAATAATTTCGTGTTCTTCCAATACGCTCTTGCCGCTTTTTAAGTCCGCTATGCGTCTCTCAAGTTCTTCGGTGTTCGCTCGACTGTAAAACGGGTCGGCGGTTATTTCAAAAGGTATGCGCTGTTCTCTCCCGACTTTGACGAGGAACATCGTTATAGCCGACGACATTGTTAAGCCCATTGATTTTAACGCTTTTTCGGCATTATTTTTAACGGTTTCGTCTATACGAAAATTTATTTGTGTCATAATAAAACGCCTCCTTTGTTTATTATACCCCTTTTGTATATATATTGTCAAGTAAATAATATACAAATTTATAAAAGCATCCGCGCCGTGATTACCGAGACGGTTATGCCGGTAAGGTCGGCAATAAGCGCGGCTTTTAAGGCGTGGCGGGTATTTTTTACGCCGACCGCGCCGAAGTACACCGCGAGGGTATAAAACGTGGTTTCGGTCGAGCCCATCATAACCGACGCAATTTTTCCCGCGGCGGAGTCCGCACCGTAATTTGAAAAAATATCGTTCACTATCGCAAGAGACGCGCTCCCCGAAACGGGGCGCAGCAGGGCGAGCGGCAACACCGCGTCGGGCATACCGATGCGGCTCGTCAGCGGACTCAAAATTTTTCCGAGCATCTCAATCACCCCCGACGCGCGCAGCATCGAGATTGCGACCATAAGTCCGACAAGCGGCGCGATTATGCCAAACAGACTTTGTATACCGTCCTTTGCGCCTTCGACAAAGCAGTCGTACACGTTCACGCGTTTTATAAGTCCGAACAGGATTATGCCGAAAATCATTACGGGTATCGCAAGAGCGGAAATCAGCTTCACAGCCTTTTCCTCCTTTGAAACAGCTTCGCCGCCGTGATGCCCGCCGCAAGCGCACATATGCCGCTTATCCACACCGGCACGATTATCGCGCTCGCCTCCGCCGAGCCGAAGCTCTGACGCAGGGATATTACGGTGGTGGGGATAAGCTGGAGCGACGCGGTATTGAGTACCGCAAACATACACATTTCGTCCGACGCGTCGCCGCGAAAGCCGTTTTTGCGGTCAAGCTCGCGCATTGCGGCAATTCCGAGCGGTGTCGCCGCGTTGCCCATACCGAGCAGGTTCGCGACGATATTCATAACTATCGCGCCGACCGCCGCGTCGGTTTTATTGAGAGCCGGAAACAAAAACCGTATTATGGGACGCATAAGCCGCGCGATGCGGTCAATAAGCCCCGCGCGTTCGCCTATCTTCGCAAGACCCGTCCATAAACACATAATGCCGAGCAGAGATACGCACAGCGTCACCGCGCCCGTCGCGCCGTCCACCGCCGCGGCGGCGACCTCGTTTATCCGACCCGTGAAAAATCCCGCTATGAGCGACAGGAGTATCATTCCGCTCCATATATAGTTCATCAACGGACATCACCTCTTATAAATTTATATGTAAGAGGCTTGTATTTTAATTCTTTTCTTGACAGCAGGAAAAGAAATCGGCAAAAATCCAATGATTTTTACCGAACCAAATCGTAACAAAAATAACCGACAAAAACCCGAAGATTTTTGTCGGACTTTAAACAGAGAATTTATCATTCTTCACTGAGGGAAAATATAAGTGCTTCAAGCGGTTTCCTATGTTTTTCGGGAATATTGAGAAACCTTTTATAAATCTCGGTATTGTCCGTCTCTGCAAATTTTCCGCGCAAAATATAGTCGGCGCTCATATTAAGTATATCACAAACCTTTACAAGGTTTTCGGGGCGTATGGCTTTTCTGCCAAGCTCTAAGTTGGAAATCATATTTATGGAAACATCCATTTTTTCAGCAAGCTGCTCCTGTGTCATATTTAATTCTTTGCGGCGAGCTTTTATTCTTGCCCCCATTTCTTTAAGCAACTTTTTGTCCCCCATCTTACCCGCTCTCCTTGTTAGTTTATGTATCTATGGCTATAATTATATATATCTTTAAATCAATTTTTAACAGTCCATAAGTTGACACACTAACCTTATGAATGTATAATATTTTTGAGAAACAGCATATTCTGCTTATTTTTGTAAAAAATTTTTTATAATTCCCGATATGTGTCCATCTCCTTGTGATACAATTCGGACAGATAGGCATATAGGGCGGTGATAATATGGATTTTAACGGGAATAAAGGCTTTCGATTGCTTGATATATATGAACGTCTGAACAAAGGTGAGGTCTTGTCAAAAGCAAGGCTTGCCGATGATTATAACGTTACCGAAAAAACCATACAGAGAGATATTGACGATTTAAGAGCATATCTCGCCGAAACTCATTTTACCGAGAAAGAAACCACTATAAAATACAATAAATCGAAAAAAGGATATTGCCTTGTGCGGCTTGAACACGAGTGGCTGACCAATCAGGAGATTTTGGCGGTTTGCAAAATATTGATTGAAAGCCGTGCGTTCAGACCGGATGAAATGAAGCCGCTTGTATCAAAGCTTATGTTGCGTACCGCCTCCGAAAATCGCTCCGATATTGAAAACATAATTCGGAAAGAACTGTATAACTACGTTCCGCTCCGGCACAACAAAAAATTACTTGCTCCGATATGGGAATTATCCCGTTTTGTATTGCGTAATGAGATAATCACTTTTTCGTATGTGCGTAAGGATGGGGTTAAAAAAGAGCACAGGGTAAAGCCGGTGGCGGTTATGTTTTCGGAATATTATTTTTATCTTATTGCCTATATGGCAGACGACAGCAAGAAATGTCCCACGGTGTTCCGCATAGACCGAATAACCCACATTAAAGGCACGGGCGAAAATTTCTTTGTGCCGTATAAAGATAAGTTTGATGATGGGGAATTTAGAAAGCGTGTGCAGTTTATGTACTCGGGAGAGCTCAGACGAGTCTCCTTTAAATATAAGGGGCAATCGGTTGAGTCGGTTTTAGACAGACTCCCCACCGCCGAAATATTGTCGGAAGATAACGGCGTTTATACAATCCGTGTCGAGGTTTTCGGAAGCGGAATTGATATGTGGCTTAAAAGTCAAGGGGATAATGTAGAAGTGATGTAAAATAAGAAAAATACAGAATAGATAATGAGTTGTGAAAAATTTTTACAGTTATCTGTTTGTTTAGGAGGATATTATGATAAATATTGAAAAACTGCGAGAAGAATATGATGATGCAAATCAAAACATAATTGCAGGTTTGGAAGGAGCAAACAATTCCTGCAATCAAAAAATTTCAGAAGCTGCAAGATTGCAAAATATCGCGCAGCACTCCGATATCTTGATTGAAAAAATCAATTTGGATTTTGAGAGAAAAACCAAGCTCAGCAAAATAGATATTTCTTTCCTTTTGTTAGCTGTTGCCATTCAATGTGTGAGGCAATATCTTTTGCCAAATGACGCGCTGAAAATAACCGCTAAAGACGGTGATAAGCTAATGCAGGACACCGTTGGCAAAACAATAGGGTTTATTAAGCCGGAATGGAACGAGGTTTTGTTTCAAAGTGTTCCGTATGACGCCGTTCAAATAGGAGCGCATGTAAGCAATACGGGTATTTCGGGGGCAACTCACAGATATAAAACATTGGGTCACGACCCCATACTCGGATGGGTGTTCGGCACAGCAAATATTATGACAAATTCTTTGACAAAGAGTGATTTTGAAACCTTCCAGGTAAAGGATATGAAAATCATACGCCATTATCCTTTAGGCTGTATGGGAATGTTGAAAAAGGCGGTCGAATATTCTTCCGATGTCAGATTGCTCGCGGCGAGTGTTGCACGTCAGGCAATCCATTTCGGTTCGGATGTTTTTACAAAGCAGGGATTACCTATTCCGCTGATTGCAACCGTCAATAATGATTTGGCAAAAGATATGCTTTCAAAATGGCATATTGATGTTTGGAGCATTGCCAAAGCGGCGGGAATGGCTGCCTTTATCAATACATTGATTGCTTATATACATAAGCTTTTTTATGATGAAAGCAAAGACGGCTCCCCCGAGCTTTATGAAGTTCGCACGCGAAAAATATTAAGCTATTCAAATATGATTGCTTCCGCAAGCAACATTATTATTGTTGCAATAGGCACGGCGGCGGGTATCGCTTCGGGAAATCCGGGCCTTATAAAAAAATCGGTAAGCAAGCTGGATATCGGCGGTATTTTGGTTACAATTTACCGAATTATTAACGACAGAAAATTTATCTATGAAATAAAAAAAGAATTCCTCGAACACGAGTGGGAAAATATAGTGGATAATTATAATTATTAAACCTAAGAAAGGACGGAGAACAATGTCAAAAAAGAAAGAGAATAAGGCTTTCCGAGAGGGTATGAAAGCCGGCGCAAAGCCCTTTGAAGCTAAATTTGACAAGTCAAGAAGGGATTATATACGTACAACCGAACATCTCACGGAAGTACAAAGGAACCAGTATCGGCAAAAGCGCGTTGTAAACAAGACATTAGATGCGGTTAAAGAAACACGGAACGATATAAAAGGGATAAAAGAGCGAACGAATATCAATGAAAAAAATATTAAAAACCAAAAAAAAGAAATCGATAAAATCAAATATTTAATACCTAATATAAATACAACTTGCCACAAATGCGGCAAACCGATTGAGCAGAAACAAATGGTGTGTGTAAATTGCGGCAGTATAGTAAAAACCATGCCGTACAATTTATCTGATTTTAATATTGAAAGCGAGTGTTTTGAAGCGGTGGCGGATATTTCGGAAACAATTAAAAATACTAAATTGAATTCTTCGGAATGTATTTATGAAGAATTTGATGAGAAATTTCTTAAGGTTAAAAAAATACGGGAAATTGCAAGAAAAGAAAACAAGAAAAAAGACTCCCCCGATCCGATATACGGTAAAATTATAAAAAATGCAAACGCATTTCTCCGAAATTGCAAAAATGAAAAAATTGAAATTGTCATTGTCGGAACTGTAAAAGCGGGAAAATCAAGCCTTATCAACGCTATGATAGGTGACGGCTATAATATTGCGAGCGTTGCGGCAACTCCCGAAACGTCTGTTCTTGTAAAATACAGAACGACCAAAGACCAAAATTACTTAAAGGTGAAGTTTTACACCGAAAAACAATGGAGCAGTCTTTGGAACACGGTCAAAGACTCGACAACATTCAAAAATGAATATTATGAAACCGGTGCGGAAGGAATTAAATCCGAATATCTCGGACGAAAAGAAGAGGAATATATTATTGATTATTGACGGCAAGGACGAGCTCTCTCAGAAAATAATGGAATGGACGCGCTCGGACTCGCCCAAACATTTTTTTGTTTCGGAATTAGAGGTTGGTTATCAAAACAGCTTGTTCCCGAGCGATGTGTTTCTTGTTGACACGCCCGGGCTTGATGACCCGGTTAAATATCGCTCTAATATTACAAGAAAATATATTAAAAATGCAGACCGAATTTTAGCATGTGTAGTTGCGGAAAACGTAAGCCAGGCGAGTGAGCTTGAATTTTTAACAAAGGTTATTCAGGCAAACAGTCACGATAAGGAGGGCGTTATTGTCGTGGCAACCAAAAAGGATATGCTTAAAAAGAGCGATTGGGATAGCAAACGTGGACTGTTAATAAAACAACTCGGTGAAATATATGAAAACGAAGAAGCTGCCGCTCAGCACCTTTTATCCGTTTCGGCAGCGTTACATACACTCTTTAAAAAGTATATTTTGGGAGTGGAACTGGTCGAAGAGGATATGGGCGATTTTAAGGCAATGCTAAACAGAGTAAATCCAATGATTGAATTATCTGCTATTCAGGAGTATAGCGATGAGGTTAAGCGTTATGCAGGTGTGGACGGGCTGTTCGACAAAATTGATAAAACAATTATTCAAAAGAGAAGACAAATATTGAAGAAAAAGATTGAGGACAGCTATTGGAATTGCATTAATGTGGTTAATTCATATTCAAATGATTATATTGAAGATAAAAATGAGCTTTTGGACAGACTCATTTTTGAAAATGCCGATAACGCCGAATTAATCAAACAGCTTGAGGAGGCAGATAAAGAGGTATCTGCATTAGAGGATTTGGTAAAAGTATTAAAGCAAAAATTATATAAAGAAATAAATGAAAATAATATCAGCTTAAAGGAGGGTTAAAATTTATGGGAACTTTTCGAGAAGAAATGAGTGACTATTTAAAACGATATATTTATGCCGTAAATAGTGCCGTAGATAAAGTAATAGATAATGCCGTCATAGATAGTGCCGTAGATAATGCCGAAGATAACGTCGAAGATAAAAATGAACTTTTAGATAAACTCATTTTTGAAAATGCCGATAACTCCGAATTAATCAAACTGCTTGGAGAAGCAGATAAAGCGGTATCTGTATTAGAGAATTTAGTAAAAGTATTAAAGCAAAAATTATATAAAGAAATATTAAAGCAAAAATTATATGAAGAAATAAAGGAAAATAATATCAACTTAAAGGAGGGTTAAAATTTATGGGCTTTAGAGATTGGATAAAACGTGGGGCTCAAAAAGTCGTTCATGGTGCGGGCAGAGTGGTTGAAAAGATTGGCGAGATAACACACATCGGAGCTATTGAAGATGCGGGTTTTAATATGAGATTTTTTGAATTCAAGTCAAAAGACAGATATGACAGTATATCTACGGCTTCGATTATTGATTACAACAGAGAGTGCGAAAATGTTGTTAACGAGGCGATGAGCCAATCAGCCCCTTGGGAAAGTAAAATTATAGATGAATTTAAAAACAAGATTGATGCAATGGAAGAAGAATTGAATGATGCGCTTCCAACTGAGGAAATCCGAAAAATAGACAGCTTGGATACAAAAGGATTTGAAGATGAAATTAAAAATGTGATAAAGGACTATGTTTCCGACCGCATATCACTAAATAACGAAGAATTTGAAAAAATAATAAAAATTGCAGGCAGGGAAAGCCGACAAGAGAAAATTAAAAATTATATTGAGAAAACATTAAACGGTGCATCGGAAAAAGCAAAGGCAAAATGTTTAGAGCAGCAATATACAATTTTTAGAGATATGTATAATGCGTTAGAAGAATACTTTTCTATTCAGCGTAATTTTTTGGACGAACACAAGGAGAATTTAAAACAAATTGAAATGCACAAAAATGATAGTGAATATAAGCGTAAGGAGGCAATAAGGATTGTGTCCGATATCGCAAATATGAGCTGCATACGAACATTAACATATGTCCCAAAAGGGTAAAATTTTATTCTTTCCGTTTGAGTTTTTATATAAATACATCTATGACGTATGACGGGCGAACTTTGTTCGCCCGTTTTTTGCACTGCCGTGCGGGAGTGTGTGCTTATGCCGAAAAAATGACAGGGTTCGTAAGAGCCCTGTCATTTCGGAGGATACGGCTTTTGAATGTTGGTAAGTCCCAAAATATAATCAACCGAGGTGTCATAAAATTTCGCGAGCTTGATTAACGCGTCGATGGGAATTTGACGCTGACCGTTCTCGTATTGCGAATAGGTATTTTGCTTAATATTCAAAAGCTCCGCAATACGGTTTTGCGTCAGGTCGGCATCCTCTCTCAAATCTCTTATTCTCATAACCTCAAATCCTTTGGATAAATGATATTGTAATTATAAAATATCTCAAAATAAGATATTGACAAACATCTCTAATTGAGATATAATCGTTTTATCTCGATATGAGATAAAGCATTCAATGAATTAAGCACGCGCCGAAAAAGCGAAAAAGAGAGCTCGGCGGACAAAATCCAAACACGGGGAGTAAACGAAATGTTAAGGCGAGGAACACAAAAAAGAGGTATATGGCTTTTGTGTATATTTTCGGCGGTTTTTCTTGTTGAGTTCGCAATAATGAAAAACGTTCCTCTGTTCGGAGACGACTACTTTTTCGCGTCGTTTGCAAAGTTCGGCTCCGCCGAGTTTTGGCAGGCTCATATAAACCATTATATGACCGTTCACGGCAGGGCGCTTGTTCATTTTTTGGTGACTGTTTTCCTCAAACTTCCGCATATTGTGTGGCAGATTTTCGGAGCCGCGCTTTTGGCTTTTGTTGTATGCCTCGCGGCAAATCTTTTTATAGACGACGGCGGGGAGTCGGAGCTTGGAAATCTGTGCGCCGCGCTTTTCACGGCGGGAATGATTTTTTCGCTGAGAATAGATATGACGCACGAGAGCGTGTACTGGCTCACGGGCTCTTTTAACTACGTTTACCCGCTTGTTTTGCTTTTGCTTCTGTGGAATTTGATATGCACAAAGCGCGGCGCGTTTTTGGCGGCAATTCTGCCGATACTCGCTTTTTTCTCAGCCGCGACGACCGAGCAAAACGCTATGATGACAGTCGGGATAATACTTATATATACTCTCGAACCGAAGATTTTTAACAGAGAAAATAAAAAAGCGAAAAGAGAGCTTGTTTTTGCTTTTGCCGCGGCTATTGTCGGCGCGCTCAGCGTATATCTTGCGCCGTCGACCTTTATAAGATACGGGCACGAAAACGATGTGGGCGTATTTGCCAATATGGTACGCAACATCTCGCTTTTGTATTTTCAGTTTACGTTCAAAAAGACAAACCTGCCGTTTATAATTTTCACCCTGCTGTCCCTCGGAGCATTTCTCTGTATTCGACGGCGCGGTGCGGCATTTAAACTGCTCGCGCTCGGCTGTGCCGCCTCGGTTCCCCTTGTAATTTACACGGCGGTGAGCTTTGTCGGCGTATGGGAGTATGGTATTATCGACTGTATCGCGTTCGTATCGCTGATTGCAATTCCGTCGGCGGCAGTTGTTTTCGGGACTTTGCTGAAAGAGCGACCAAAGGACTACCTGATTGCGGCAACGGCGCTTATTCTCGCGGTCGGCTCCCAGATTATGACTACGGTTTCGTCGGTTTTCGGTCCCCGCACCATGCTGTGCGGCGTGCTTATGCTCACGATTTTCGACCTGTCGATTTTAAAAATCGCGTGCAGGGGAAAGCGGCTCCAAGCGGCGGCCGCCATATTCGGGCTGATATTTTTTGTCTGCGGCTTTGCCGAAGCGGTAAAAACGTATTTCGGATACAAAGAAAATTATCCGATAAACGCCTTAAACGAAGCGGCTGTCGAGGAATACAAAAAAGACCCGTCGCACGAGCTTATCTTATATAAGCTCAAAGACGAGAGCTACGGCTGGTCTATGCCCTACAACAGCCCGTACCACCTGCATTATTTCAAAATATATCACGGTCTTGACCCCTCCACCGAGATAAAATGGCAAGATTAAATATGCGTCGTTGTATAAAAGCCGGAATAATTGTAAACAATAGCCGTATATTACAGAAAAAGGGGCGGCATAAAAATGTTGACAAAAAATTCAAAGCGGGTCATAATCATCGACAAAGTTAAGTCAGATATGATAGAGCAGGCTATTTTTATACTTAGAGGCAACGAGGGCGACGAGGCTCTCGTGGAATGCGGAATTGTCGCGGAGGCGCAGGGCATTATCGAAAATTACATCAGGAAAATGAGCAAGGCGCGCGCCGGAGAGCGGGCGGCGCGGCTCAGAGCGGAAAAAAAGAAGCCGCTTCTCGCGTACTTCGTCATTACCGCCGCAACTATGGTTTTGTTTGCGCTCGCGGTATATGCGATGGGAATAATGTAGTATTTGTGACCAAAAAACATCTCCGAAAAAACTTCGGAGACGTTTTTTTATAAACCCAATGTTTTTATATAATTGAGTGTTTTAAAGCGATGCCCTATCTGCATTTCAAAATAGCGTTCGCTTATTTCGCCGAGATAGCGCAGAGCGTCGTCGGATATTGAAAACGAAAATATTTTTTTCGGGTCGGCGGTACATATATATTCAATAACATCTCGGCAAAAATCGTTTATTTCGGCGCAGTCGGGCATACCCTCGGCGCACTCGGCGCAGTACGACGAGCCGTCGCGCAGACCAAACCGCACCAAACCGTCGGGTCTGCCGCACCCGCCGCAGTTTTCAAGGTCGGGCATATAGCCCTCCACCGCAAGCGCGCGAAGCTCGAAAACCAGCTTGATTTTCCCGCGCGGCATTTTATTTTTACAAAGCAGGAACAGGCTGTTTAAGAGAAGCTGCAAAAGCTCGGCGGCGTCGGTGTTTTCGGTGGAAATTTTGTTTGCCGCCTCGGCAAAATACGCGGCATAGGAAAGGTTCTCGAGAGAGTCTTGGAGCGCGGCGAACGGCTCTATTATCGAGGTTTCGTTAACGCGCATAAGCGGCTTGTCCCCGCTTTTGTAAAGCACGAATTTGTTGTACGAAAAAAGCCGCGCCGCCGTGAACTTTGAACGTCCGCCGTTGCCGGAGCGATTGACGACCGCGGAGATTTTGCCCATATCGCGGGTTATGATAGTCAGTATATTTGAAAAATCTCCGTATTTGACCGACTTTGTTATGAGCCCTTCGGTTTCGGTAAGCGCCACTTTATTTCACCACACAATCGCGTTTTGTCTGTTAAGATAATTTTAACATATCGCTACATTTTGTGCAAGCAAAAACCCGCCACAGACGTCGAAAAACTCGGTCTACCGCAAGCGGGAAAATAATTAAATGAGTTTGAGAGAAAGACAAAATTAACAAAAATAACCGCGCGGGGCTTGTCGAAATCCCCGCGCGGTTACTTGCTTTTCGCGAAAACTCTGCACGGTAAAATCTCGCCGCTAATCAAAAATTGTTCTGCGATTTTATACCCGTTCCGAGCTCCTATATCTATCTCCCGATTACTATCTTATTATCATTGATAAAATCCGCCATCGGCAAGATAAACAGCCACAACACCAGATTCATTTGGTGATGAAAACTCTACCACGAAATCGTTGCAACCGCGAACGTCAATGTTGACATGCTCGGGCTTGGTGGTCTTATCAAAGGTCTTTGTATAAACAGCCTTGCCATCGGTTTTTACCGTAACAACAACTTCATACGCATGCGACTCGCCTTCCGGAACGGCAAAAGTTGCTCTAAAGCTGTTATACTTCATATTCAGTAAATACTCCGCCGTATAGGTGCTACCCCAAATAGGAGAATATAACAAAGCATTATTGTAGCTGTTACCGTAGTTATCTTTAACGGCAACTTCTTTCTTCCCATGATATATATCTCCTATATTTGTTGCGTCTTCCAATGTAAGCGACGGGTACGGAAGAGTGCCGTCCATATTGCCGAGATAAACCGTGTTGCCCGGTCCGTCCCAGTACACCTCTTTGCCGAGTGCCGTCGCGATTGCTCGGACGGGCAGATAGGTAGTGCCGTCAATAACGATAGGGTCTACCTTATTTCCGTTAACGTCGGTGGCATACAGCTCGTGATTGTCCACAACAATACGTACCGTTTCGGCGGCATATACCGCAAACGCGCCTAATACAATCGCGGCAATCAATAATACCGGTACGCCGATTTTGAATATTTTTTTCATAAAATTACCTCCTATAAAATTTTATATTCGTATTACGAATATAATTATACCTTATACTGCGTATTCTGTCAAGCAAAACGAATATAATTATTCTTATAAGGTATAAGGAGCAAAAACAGAGATGAAGCGAATTGCAGAATTACGCAAGGAAAAGCATTTGAACCAAACAGGATTGGCAATAAAATTAAACGTATCGCAAAAAATGATAAGCGCATACGAAAGCGGAATACATCAGCCGAGTATCGACACGTTGATTAAATTATCTGAAATTTTTGATGTTTCCGTCGATTATATCATAGGAAATACCGATGTTAAATCGCCTGCGGAAAAGTTTTTAAAAGACGGTTTGACGGACAGGGAAATTGAATTGCTGGATATATTCAAAGGCTTAAACGTCTCTAAGCAGGAGCGAGCCATAGGAATTTTGTTTGCCCTGAAAAACACTGATTGAAAGACATTCAACAAACCCGCCCGCAGATTCTGCGGGCGGGTTTTTAGATTTTTATACTCCGGCGGGGACGTCCTCCTTTTGCGCGGGAGGGTTGCCGTCCGAAAAGTTGCTCATATTTTCGGCGATTTCGCAATCGTCCTTGAGCGCAAGATAAATGTTTATGTCCCCCGTCTTTTCAAACAATTTCCATGAAAATTTTTCAAAATCCATAACTCAACACTCCCATTTTTATTTTACGTATATAAATTTAGGTTGTGTATTTGGGATTTTATATATTCAGGAAAATTTTATTCAAAGCCGACGTCGCGGATAAAATTCTCGCGGTTGCGCCAATCCTCCTTTACCTTGACCCACAGTTCAAGGTACACCTTCGCGCCCAAAAAGCGCTCTATATCCTGCCTCGCGCGTCTGCCGATGTCTTTGAGCTTCTCGCCGCCCTTGCCGATTATTATGCGTTTATGGCTCGACTTTTCGCAATATATCACCGCAGAAATCTCGTAAAGCCCGTCGCCGCGCTCGGACATTTTCTCGACCGAGACCGCGATGCCGTGCGGCACCTCGCGGTTTAAAAGGCGCAGAGCCTTCTCGCGTATCATCTCCGCCGCGATTTGGCGCTCGGGCTGGTCGGTCACCGCGTCGCTCTCAAAATATTTGGGCCCCTCGGGCAGATAGCCCTCGACAAGAGACAAAAGCTCGTCCACATTGGTGCCGTTGCGCGCCGAGATGGGAATTATCTCCGCAAAGTCGCATATGCCGCGCAGCTTGTCAATGAGCGGAAGCAGCTCCGCCTTGTTCACCGTATCCACCTTGTTTATCGCAAGAATTACCGGCGCACCGCCGCGCTCCAGCCCCGCAAGCGCACGTTTTTCCTTTTCAAGCTCGTTTTCATATATGCCGCAGTCTATGACATAGACAAGCACGTCAATACCCTCGACCGCCGAAGAAATATATTTTTCCATACGCTCGCCGAGCTTGTTATGCGGCTTATGTATGCCGGGCGTGTCTATAAAAATCGTCTGACATTCCTCGGTGGTGTGTATTCCGAGAATTTTGGTGCGCGTGGTCTGCGGCTTGTTTGAAACGATTGCGACCTTCTCGCCCACTATTTTATTTAAAAGCGTTGACTTGCCCGCGTTGGGGCGTCCAGTTATTGCAACAAATCCGGATTTCATCTTTTAAGTCCCATTTCCTCCAAAATTTTTTCCTGAAGCGAAAACATCTCCCGCTCCTCGTCCTCGTCCATATGGTCGTAGCCGTAAAGGTGAAGCATTGAATGGACGGTCAAAAAGCCGACCTCGCGAAGCAGCGAGTGATCGTACTCCTCCGCCTGCTCCGCCGCACGTTCGAGAGAAATCACTATATCGCCGAGCATAACCTCGCCGTTTTCGCTCTCGTCGACCGTGTCCTCAATCGCACGCCTGTCCTCGTCAAACTCTGTAAGAGGAAAAGAGAGCACGTCGGTGGCGCGGTCAATTCCGCGATGCTCGCGGTTTAACTCGCGTATATTTTCGTTGTCGGTCAGCATAACGCTGACCTCGATATTTTCGCCGAACTCACCGACCTTCGCCGCCGCGCCGATTGCTTCCCTGATTACCGACGTAATCTCGTCCGTGACCGCCTGCTTGTCCTGTTCATTTAATATTTCGATTGTCATATGTGTGCCTTCCGTATCTGCCTCCTGCGCGGCGCGCCTGCACGCGTTCGCGGTCGAGAGCCTTCTTTTCGTATGCCTTTACTATCTTCTGCACGAGCGGGTGCCTTACGACGTCCCTCTCGCTCAAATGAATAAACTCCACACCCTCGATATTTTTAAGGACCGTCTCCGCGTCTTTAAGTCCCGAGGTCTTGTCCGACGGAAGGTCTATCTGAGTTATGTCGCCCGTCACAACGATGCGCGACGAAAAGCCCATTCGGGTCAGAAACATCTTCATCTGCTCGGGCGTGGTGTTCTGCGCCTCGTCCAGTATTATGAACGCGTCGTCGAGAGTGCGTCCGCGCATATACGCAAGCGGCGCGACCTCTATCTGCCCGCGCTCTATGTTCTTGTGGAACGCCTCTCCGCCGAGCATATCTCCGAGCGCGTCATAGAGCGGTCTGAGATAAGGGTCAACCTTATCCTGCATATCGCCGGGCAAAAATCCGAGCTTTTCGCCCGCCTCGACCGCGGGGCGGGTCAGAATTATCCTGTTTACGTTTTTCTTTTTAAAAGCCGCGACCGCCGCCGCGACCGCGAGATACGTCTTGCCCGTACCCGCCGGACCTATGCCGAACACGATAGGGTTTTTCTCAATCGCTTCCAGGTACTTTTTCTGTCCGACGGTTTTCGCCTTGATGGGGTTTCCGCGAGCGGTAACGCATACGCATCCCTGCCCCAGCTCCGAGAGCTCCTCCTCGCTGCCGTCCTCGCAGTGCGACATAACGTACCGCACCTCCTGCTCGGCTATTACGGTGCCGCTCTTTGCCATACCTATGAGGTTTTGAATGGTCTTAACCGCCTTTTCGACGTTCTCCGCCTCGCCGCCTATTTTTATTTCGGAGCCGCGGTTTATAACGGCGACGTCAAACTCCTTTTCGATAAGCTTTACGTTGCTGTCAAAGCTGCCGAAAAGGTTTATCAGAAGCTCCATATTTTCAACTTCAATATATCGTTCCATATAATCTTCCGTTCGCAAATATAATTTAATTATTGTCAGTTACATCATACGACAACAAGTCAACTTTGTCAATCAAAACTTGCTTCGCGATGTTCTCTCTGCACTCGTATTTTACGCTTACGAGTATGTTTCCGTTTGCGAGCATAAAGTGTTCCTGCTCTGTACCGATGACCTCCGCCCCCTCGGGCAGTTCGGAATTTAAAAGTTCTCTGAGCTTTTGAACTCCGTAATCTACGGCTTCGTCCTCGCTTCGGCTCGTTTTGACCGAGGTCTGCTCCTTATAGCTGTCCTTTGTCACAAACACCGACGGCAAAGCCTCAAACGGCGGGCGGTATTCGTTTTTGCTCACGCTCTCGTCGTAGTATTCAAACGGCGCGCTTCGGCTTATATAAAGCGGAATTTTAAGACCCATTATACTCACGGTATAACGGTTTTTGACCTTGCCGGTGTCCTCCCGCACATCATATTCAAGCGCGACCTCGGTGGACTTTTCGTATTGGGTCTTTGCATATACCTCTCCGAAAGCGTGAACCAGTCTCGCGCCCCTCGAGGAGCTGTCCATAACACCGCTGACAAGCAAATCTCCGTCCTCCACACCGTCGCCTATGTTCACCATACTCTGCCCCTCGCGCGCGTCTATCTCGATAATTTCGCCGCTTTTGGCGGCAACTATGTTGCAAGGCGTGTCCTTGTCAATCTTTTCCGCTGCCGCAAGACGCTCCCTTATATCTATATAAACACGCGAGCCGCGTACATTTATTCCCGCCCACGCAATACCGTCGTATTTTATCATTATTCGGTTGCGAAGCTCGTCGGTATCTATGCCGCTAAGCGGAGAGCCGAGCTTCACGCCGAACTCCGCGATACCGCTCATAATTTCATCGGGGTTCGTCTTTTCACAGCCCGTTATGTCTATACCCATAACGTGGCTCGTCGCATACCAAAACAGTGCCGCGGCAAAAATAAGAGCGATAAGCGCGAAGCGGCGGCTTTTGTAGCGTTTAAGCCAAAACATAACGCCGCGCCGCGCCAGCACTCTGACACGGGTGCGCGTTTTAAAGGCTATGCTTCTTATACGCATAAACGCGCGAACCGATATTTTGGCTGTTATGCGTTCGCTGCCCGTGCGCTTTACGTCGCGCAAAAGTATTCCGCGCCGCGCGCATATGTTAATAAACCGCTCTAAAAAACAGCCCTCGGCGCTTATTATCAGATAACCTCTTATGTAGTTTATGATATTTGCAATAAACAATACCGTTTCTCTCCCATTTTAATTTTGGCGCTCGGGTTTATCGGCTCACCTCTGCTCGAAGGTAACGGAACAAACGCGCCCCGTCACATACAAAAGCTCCTGCGTCAGAGTCTTTATCTCCATATTTTTGCCGCAAAAGCAAATGCTCAGCTTGCCCGCGTTTATTTTTATCAGGTCGCTTCCGTATTCGGTTATGCCCTTATAATTTTCGACTATAAATTCGCCGTTGCCTATAATCGTGATTTTGGCGTCGCCCGAAAGCTCGAAGAAGGCGGACACCTTTTCTCGGATGCCGCTGTCGGGCGGTGCGCCGTCGCCGCTTTTTTTCAATGCCATCATCTCCAAAAATCCTTTGCGCCAATGCGTCTCAAAAGTAATTTTATGCTAAAGACTTTAATAAAATGATAACATAGCGGCTTTATTGCGATTACATCTGCCCGCGCCGCGGGCTTTGAATTTTTTGACGGGAGAAATTTTTATGAACAGAGCTTTAAAGGGAATAATATTGCTTTCGGCGGGATATGTCACCGCGGTAATGTTTATGTTTCCCGCGGAATTTCTTGAGTGCGGGCGAGGCGCCGTGGATCTTTGCCTGAACGTCGTGATACCGTCTTTGTTTCCGTTTTTTATATTTTGCGGACTGTTTCTATCCCTCGGCGGCGCGCGGCTTCTGAGCCGTATTCTCTCGTCCGTTATGCGCCCTGTCTTTAACCTGCCCGGCGCGGCGGCGCTGGCGTACGTCCTCGGAATTATATCGGGCTATCCCGTGGGCGCGGTGTGCGCCTCGGATTTGTATTCGAGAGGGGAATGTACCAAAAACGAGGCGGAGCGTATGCTCGCCTTCTGCAACAATTCGGGTCCGCTGTTCGTCATCGGTTCCATCGGCGCGGGTATGCTCGGAAGCCCGTCCTCGGGACGTATTTTGTACGCGTCGCATATTGCGGCGGCTTTTCTTACCGGGCTGATTTTTCGGTTTTACAAATCGGGCGGCGACTCTCCCGTGCGCCGTGCCCTTCCGCCCTCGTCGGGCACGGCGCGAAATGCGGCGCTCGCCGTGGGAGAGTCCGTGACAAACGCGATTGCAAATATTTTAAAGGTGTGCGCATTTGTGATTTTGTTTTCCGCGGTCACCGCCGCGCTCCCAAATTTTAAGTGGTCGCCGCTTGTTCATGCGCTTTTGGAGATAACGGGCGGAATAAATAAGATAGCGGCGGTCAATATCGACGCGCGCTTAAAGCTCTCGATAATCTCGGCGTTTCTCGCGTTTTCGGGAGTTTCGGTGCTGTGCCAGGTTTCGTCTGTCGTCTCGCCGGTCGGACTGTCGCTGAAGCCCTATGCAATCGGCAAACTCATTCAGGGCGTGATTGCGTTTTTTCTGACCGCGATACTGTTCTCGCTGTTTCCGCCCGATACGGCGGAGGTGTTCGCCCAAAACGTGACTCCGTTTGCCGGACTGCCGATTTATAAGCAGCTTCTGTATTCGATTGCGGCAGCTGTGGGCTGGAGCATTATTTCGGTGTCGCTGCTTCTGCTCACGGCGTTTGTCATAGAGTGTATAAATTGGCTGAGAAATCGAAAATAAAGCCGAAAACGCAAGAGGTGTCGAAAAATTAGTGACAATTTTAAAAATAATACTTGCATTATGAAATGATATGTGCTAAAATATATAGGTCAGAGTAGTTCTCTGTAAATATATCGCGGGGTGGAGCAGTTTGGTAGCTCGTCGGGCTCATAACCCGAAGGTCGCGTGGTTCAAATCCCGTCCCCGCAACCACGTCGCCGCAAGCTTCGTTTGCTTGCGGCGACTTTTTATGCTTCGCAAAAAAGTCACCGGCGCGCTTACTCCGCTGCGGCTCCTTCTTCCCAAAAAGTCCTTTGGACTTTTTGGGAACCCTATAAAATTTTGGAAATCCTGTAAAATACTTATAGAACGTAAAAAATACATTCGGTGCGTCGAGGGCGCCGCACCCTACAACAAGAAATGCAGAACCCGCCCCCGCACGGAGTGCGGAAAATCGGCGGATTTTTTCTTGACTTTTCAGCCGCTCTTAATTTATAATAAATAACATATTAAATGTACTGTTGAGGAAAAATTATGGAAAAAAGAGCGCTGATAATAAGGGCTGTTTCAATTCTCTGTGGAATTATTGCCGCTGTCGGAGCATTGGCGGTATTGTGTTCACATATATTTACGGACAACAACCCCTTAACCGGAATAATATGCGATGTGCTTTTGGCTCTTTTTGTTATATGCGTATTTGTTTTTGCCGGCATTGTATATTCAAAATATTCGGGAGCCCCCATTCGCGTGTTGTATATAGCCGCGTCGGCGGCTTTGATTTTATATAACATAATCGCAACGCCTTACAGCCCCTGTCACGATACCCTTAATCTGCATTATATATTGACGCAGATGCTAAATCATAAGGAAGTCGATATTTTCTTTCAGTCATATATGAATTGTTGGGTCAACAATAAATTGACCGTGCTCTGCTACTATCCGTTTGTGCGGCTGTTCGGAAATGTCGAAATCGGCGTTCGGGTCTTAAATTCCGTACTTATTTCGGGTATGGTCTTATTTGTGTATCTGGCGGTGAAAAATTTTTTGGGCGGGCGCAGATGCGAACCTGTTTTGCTTATACTGTCCGCATTGTCGCCCGCGATGCTTCTGACGGGACCGTATATATACCTCCCCTCATTATTTCTCGGAGCAGTCGCGGTCTTCGGACTGTCGCTCAAAAACAAGCCGGGCTACGTAATCTTTTTGATTTTTACCGCGCTCCTTTTCGTACTTCGCCCCACCAGCTCGGGATTTTTGCTTGCCTTTGTTACGGTTTATTTGTTGATTTCAATTCGCGGCAAAAAACGAATTGTCAAAAGTCTGCTCATGGTTTTGCTTACTCTTGCGGTTTGCGCGGTCTGCAAGGGCGTTACCGGAAAAATTTTATATGAAACGGGTCTGCACCCGTATCCCGCGCTGCAAAACTCTGCGGCGGTATGGGCGTTTGAACTGGGAACCCGCCCGGGCGGAGTCGAGACCGGCAACTGTTTTTATGCGCCCTTTGACCCGCCCGAAGAAAGCTATGACGATATACAAAATGACTTCCATACGCTTTGGCTCTGCTATTTTAAAGACGCATTTTACGGAACAAGCAGCGCCGACGAAATTTCAAATATGAATAAAAATATAGAAAAAAGCATAATCAAAAGAAGCCGGGACGGAGGCGTAATGCAGCTTTGTAAAAACCTGGTTTATAAATCGGAAAACTATTTTAAAAACTCCTATATTCCGTATTATTATAAAGCCAATATAACCGATGACAATATGAAGCCGGAAAAGAACTATGACAAAAGATATTTTATGTATATGAACGCGGTATTTTTGCTGTTTTTCGGCTGCCTTATTATAAATGCCTTTAAGTCGTTTAAGAACAAACGATTTGACGCCGCGACGGCGGCGGGAATATCCGCGATTGCGGTAATTGCGGTTATGATACTGCTCACCGAGGTTTCAAAAAAATATATGTTCGATTGCTTTGTACCGATGATAATATGTATTTCAATAACGCTGACAGATATATCGAAAAAAGCCCCGAACATTCGTTTAAGCGGACTTCTGCTTGCGGCTTCGGCGGCGGCTCTGTTGCTTCTTCCGAGCCTCACCGACATAAAACCCCTGCGCGGCGCAAAAATCACATCGACTTTGTCGGACGGCGAATATGTCTGCGACATCAACTTAAAAAACGTATGTACCGAAGACGGATATTATATAAAAACATTTGACGGCGAAACCGTAAATTTGTACGGAAAGCAAACCGTTTCGGTTAAGTTCCCCGAGGACTGTTTTGATGCGTTTTCGGTGTGCCTGCCCGACGGTTCAATCAAACGCTTCTCCGCCCAAAAGATACATCAGGATATGTGAGTTCGCCTGCGTGCGGGGCGGTGGATTTGCCCGTCGTAGGGTTCGCCGCCGTACAATAAAAAAGCACGCCCATTCGGTTGTACGGTGCGGCGCCCTCGACGTTCCGCCCGCGTGCAAAGCGCGGGAAACAAAAACATACCCAAGGCAAGCCTTGGGTATGTTTTTGCTCAAAAATTTATTTTGCGTACTGTATTGCGCGGGTCTCGCGGATAACATTGACCTTTATCTGACCGGGGTACTCCATACCCTCCTCAATTTTCTTGACAATATCATTCGCGAGCAAAATTGCCTCGTCATCGTTTATCTCTTCGGGCTTAACAATAATTCTAACCTCGCGTCCCGCCTGAATTGCGAACGAGTGGTCAACGCCGTCAAACGAGTTTGCAATCTCCTCAAGCATTTCAAGACGCTTGATATAAGATTCGAGATTTTCACGTCTTGCGCCCGGACGAGCCGCCGAGATAGAGTCTGCCGCCTGCACGAGATAATCCTCCAGCGAAACCGGCTCAATATCGTTATGGTGCGCCGCAATCGCGTGAACGACCTTTTCGTTCTCCTTATACTTCTTTGCCGCGTCCGCACCGATGGTAACGTGCGAACCCTCGACCTCGTGGTCTATAGCCTTACCTATGTCGTGCAAAAGTCCCGCTCTTTTGGCAAGCATAACGTCGCCGCCGAGTTCGGAAGCCATCAGTCCCGCCAAAAGCGAAACCTCTATTGAATGCTTCAGTACATTCTGACCGTAGCTGGTGCGGTATTTAAGTCTGCCGAGCAGCTTTATAAGCTCGGGGTGGAGCGCGCCTACGCCCACCTCAAACGCCGCGTCGTCGCCCGCCTTTTTAACAGCCGCCTCGACCTCGCGGGTCGCCTTGGCAACGGTTTCCTCAATCTTTCCGGGGTGGATACGTCCGTCAACGATAAGGCTCTCCAGCGTAATTCGCGCAATTTCGCGCCTTACGGGGTCAAAGCCCGAAAGAATAACCGCCTCGGGAGTGTCGTCTATGATAAGCTCTATACCCGTCAGGTTCTCAATCGTGCGGATATTTCTGCCCTCGCGACCTATAATACGACCCTTCATCTCGTCGTTGGGCAGATTTACGACCGAAACGGTGGTTTCGGCAACGTGGTCTGCGGCGCATCGCTGAATGGCGCCCGTAATTATCTTCTTCGCACGGGCTTCCGCTTCTTCGCGCGCGGTCTCCTCTATATTCTTGACGATAAGAGCCGCCTCGTGCTTGGTGTCGTTTTCAACCTGCTTCAAAAGGAAGGATTTTGCTTCCTGAACGCTAAATCCGCCTATTTTTTCAAGCTGTTCGAGCTGAATATTTTTAATACGCTCGGTTTCGAGCCTTGTATCCTCGGCTTTTTCGAGCTTCTTTCGTATTTCGGCTTCGCGTTTTTCGATAGCCTCCACCTTTTTGTCTATGGCGTCCTCTTTTTGCTGAATACGACGCTCCTGTCTCTGCATATCGTTGCGTCTTTCGCGAATTTCCTTATCAAGCTCGCTTCTATTTTTATGTATTTCTTCCTTTGCTTCAAGTAATTTCTCTTTCTTTATGCGCTCGGCATCTTTAACCGCGGTCTTCTTCGCGGTTTCAACTATTTTCTTCGCCTCTTCCTCGGCGCTGCCGATTTTTTGCTCGGCAATCTTTCTTCTGTATGAATAACCGCCCTTGAAAGCGATAAACATTCCAACTACGGCAATAACGACTATTACCGCCATTATAATATATGAAAAAGTTGTTATAGCCACGCACCTCCTTTTCATTTTTGTTGTAAGCTGTTAAATTTCACAAATGAAAGGAATACATTTTTATAAAAACAAACACTATTGATTTTATACAATTTTATCAAATTTGTCAAGAGATAAAATGTTACAAAACCATTTCTTTTTAAGGACATCGGCACGTTTTAAGCATTATTGGTAAATTTTTTTATTTTTAAACTTTCTTGTGTTGACAAAGCGGGGCTTTTGTGTTACTATGAAAATGTAAATTTTATTTGTGAGGTGATACCCCAATGGCTTACCAGATTAGTGATGATTGCATTAAGTGCGGCGCTTGTGCTTCTGAGTGTCCTGTTTCCTGCATCTCGGAAGGGGACGCAAAGTATGAGATTAACCCGGACGAATGTATAGAGTGCGGCAACTGCGCTAACGTATGTCCGGTTGACGCTCCCCAGGCGTAAGAAATTCTGAAAAAAGCGCGTTTTTACGCGCTTTTTTTATATTATTTTAATTTTACAGTGAGGTCGGCTTTATGAACAGAGAGGTATTGCGGCGCGGTCTTGGCGCGCTCAAAATCGACGCGGACGAGAATATGCTCCGAAGGTTTGAGACGTATTCAAAAATACTGCTTGAGTGGAACGAGAAAATAAATCTGACCGCGATAACCGACGACGTTGAAATCTCAACAAAGCACTTTTTGGACAGCGTTCTGCCCCTTAGCGCGGTGGATATACCGCTCGGCGCGGCGGTAATCGATGTCGGAACGGGCGCGGGCTTTCCCGGAATACCGATTAAAATAGTGCGCGGCGACATTTCGCTGACGCTGCTCGACTCCCTTTTGAAGCGGGTGAATTTTCTCGGCGAGGTCTGCCGCGAAATCGGGCTTGCTGACACCGAATGTGTCCACGCGCGTGCGGAGGACGAGGCGAAGCGCAGACGCGAGAGGTATGACGTTGCGGTGTCGCGCGCGGTCGCTCCACTTAAAATACTCTCGGAATACTGCCTGCCGTATGTGAAGGTCGGCGGACTTTTCCTCGCGCTCAAATCCGCGGGAGCCGAAATCGAGATCGAGCTTGCGGACGCCAAGCCGATGATCGGCACGCTCGGCGGAAAGGTCGAGGACGACGTTCGTCTGCCCCTGCCCGAAACCGACATAACCCGCTCGATAATAGTTATACGCAAGATTTCCGAAACCCCAAAGCAGTTCCCCCGCACATCCGCCAAAATAAAAAGAGGACGGTAGGTCTGATTATTTTAAGTTTTCGTTACGCCTTGGTTACAAACGTTGATTTTTGTAAAATCTTGTTGTATAATGCTGATTGAGAGGTAATCCACGTAACAGTGTGTTATAGGGCGGTTATGCCACCAATTTCCTTGACTAACAGTCGGGAAAGGAGGTGGTTGCTATGGTAACGGAATACTTATTGTTTTTAACACTAATATTCTTTATATTAGTCACCATAAAAAAATAACGCCCCCGGCTAAAGGTGGTGCAACTAAGGGATTTTATTTCCGGGAAGAAAATCGGCATAGTTTGGAGAAATCCGGCTATGCCGATTCTTCGTTTTTCTTGGGCTGCGGCGGCATAAATTCTCCGATACAGTTCCATACGATGCGCATCCTCTGTACCTTCTTGCCGCATACCCGTTCAGCCTGATAGACCTCGATGCGCTCCACAAACTCACGGATGATTTCCGGCGTCAGTTCCCGGATATCGGTGTACCTGCGTACCAGAGCGAGGAAACGGTCTACATTTACGCTGCTTTCCTGCTGGGCGGCAATCTGCTCTCTAAGCTGCACCACACGACTTTCGAGCGTTTTCTGCTCGGCTTCGTAGCTTTCGGTCATCTTTGCAAACCTCTCATCGGAAACCTTGCCCTCGATGTTGTCCTCGTAGAGCCGCCGGATAATATCATCCAGCTTGTATATACGAGACTGTGACTGCTCCAGTTCGCGCTTGCCGTCCCGTAGGCTTCGCTCTACATCGGCTCTGGATTTCCGGGTAACCATCTCCACAAATTCATCCTCGTGGACACGCACATACTCTGTGATCTCCCTGATTCCCGTAAGCAGATATTTTTCAATCACACTGTTGCGTATCTGATGGGATGGGCAAATCTCCTTTCCCTTTTTACGGTAGGTGGCGCAGACCATGTACTCGCTCTGCGGGAGGCTCCTGCCTCTGACCTGATACATCTTCGCGCCGCAATCAGCACAGAATACCATGCCGGACAGTGCGGGCATCTCTCCCATCGGCGTTACCCTGCGTCTGCCATCCCGGATGCGCTGTACGATGTCAAATGTTTCCCGGTCAATGATAGCTTCGTGGGTATTCTCAAAAATCTGCCAGTTCTCCGGGTCATTCTTGAGCTGTTTTTTCTGCTTGTAGGACTTGCGATAGGTTTTGAAATTGACCGTATGCCCTAAATACTCCTGCCGTGAAAGCAAATGTGAAATCGTGCTGCCGCGCCATTTGTAACGGTTATCTTCATCCTCCCGGTTATCGGGTATGCTGATGCCGTTTGCCTTGGCGTGCGCGGTGGGATTCATGATGTGTCGCTTGGAGATTTCATTCGCAATTTGCGATACCCCATAGCCCTGTACGCACAGCCGGAAAATATCCCGGACTACCTTCGCGGCTTCTTCGTCCACAATCCAGCGGGTCCTATCCTCCGGGTCTTTGATGTACCCATACGGTGGATTGGTGCAGAGCGGTTTTCCCGCCAGTCCCTTGGCCTTAAATACAGCGCGTATCTTGCGGCTGGTGTCCTTGGCGTAGAACTCGTTGAAAATATTGATGATTGGGGTCATGTCGTTCTCTGCCTGATTATCGCTGTCCACGCCGTTGTTGATGGCAATGAAGCGGACTTCGGCATTGGGGAAAACCATTTCTGTATACATACCGACCTTCAGGTAATCACGACCGAGGCGGCTCATGTCTTTTACAATGATCGTGCCGACTTTGCCGCTGTCCACCAGTTCCATGAGCCTGTTCCAATCCGGCCTGTCGAAT
>CANQBQ010000009.1 GCA_947589045.1 uncultured Clostridia bacterium
AAAAATATTTCAAAAATGTTAATTTATTGTTAACGTTTTGCTCATATTGCACAAAATGGTTGCAATTTTGCGAGAAAAATGCTATAATAGACGCAGTATAGTTTGAATTTGAATTTTTTTGGAGGTGTGTTTATGCCAAACCGACTGTTTCAAAACGCTATAAATTCGCTGAAGGGCGAGCTTGGCAGAAACGTCTGTGTTGTGGACGACGGGGGCGTTGTTGTGGCTTGCTCCGATGAAAAATATATCGGAACGAGCGTGCCCGACCATAATACCGTTTCGGAGGCGACGGGCGAAGTACGCACAAAGCACGGCTATTCATATAAAAGAGCGGCGGCACAGGGTCGCGGCGGATATGTGGTTTTCTGCGAGGGCGAGGACGAGTCGGCTCGGAGCTGCTGTGTGTTCTTCTGTATGCACTTTGCCACGGTAAAGCAGTATTACGACGAGAAATATGACCGCAACAGCTTTGTTAAAAACATTATGCTCGACAACATTCTCTCGGGCGACATAACATACCGCGGCAGAGAGCTGCATCTTGACGCGGCTCCGCGCGTGGTGTACATCGTGCGTACCGAGGGCGAGACCGAAAATGTGGTAGCCGAAATTCTCGGAGGAATTTTCCCCGACAGCGAGCGGGATTTTGTGGTCGTTATAGGCGACTGCGACGTGGCTGTGGTAAAATCGTTCGACAGCGAGCCGGACGAGGAGGAGATAACCAAGCTGGCGCGTCTTATGATGGACACTCTGACGAGCGAGAGCCTGCTGAAATTCTCAATAGGAATTTCAACCGTGAAGTCGGACATCACCGAGCTTTCAACCGCTTACCGCGAGGCGAGGACTGCGCTCGAAGTGGGCAAGGTGTTTGACACCGAGAACGACATCGTAAGTTACAGCAACCTCGGAATAGGCAGAATTATATATCAGCTTCCGACAACGCTGTGCGAGCTGTTCTTAAAAGAGGTGTTCAAAAAAGAGTCGATAAACATTCTCGACAGCGAGACTATCTATACGATACAGAAGTTCTTTGAGAACAGTCTGAACCTGTCCGAAACTGCGCGAAAGCTATTTGTTCACAGGAACACTCTGGTTTACAGGCTTGACAAAATAAAGAAGCTGACCGGTCTTGACCTGCGCGAGTTTGACGACGCGGTTACCTTCAAGGTAGCTATGATGGTCAATAAATATTTGACCAACAACACCGAGAGGCTGTGACAATCGTTTGGGCTTGATTTTCGGCAACGGCGATAAGCGTTATTGCCGCGGAAGGAGAGGAAACGTAATATGATAGATTTCAAAAATGTCAGCAAAATCTACGAGGATAACGGCGTGCGCGCTCTTAACGATGTGACCTTTCACATAGACAAGGGCGAATTTGTGTTCCTCGTGGGTCAGTCGGGCGCGGGCAAATCCACCCTCACCAAGCTGATTATTCACGAGGAGGTTCAGACCTCGGGCGAAATCCGCGTTGACAAATTCGATATGAAAACGCTTAAAAACAAGGATGTGCCTTATCTTCGCCGTTCGATAGGAATGGTGTTCCAGGATTATCGCCTGCTCCCCAAAAAGACGGTTTATGAGAACGTCGCGTTCGCTATGCAGATAGTCGGCGCGTCGAAGCGCGAGATAAGACGGCAGGTTCCGAATATGCTGAGCCTTGTGGGATTGTCGCATAAGGCGAAAAGCTATCCGGGTCAGCTCTCGGGCGGCGAACAGCAGAGAGTGTCGCTTGCGCGCGCTATGGTGAACAATCCGCCGATTATAGTCGCGGATGAGCCTACCGGCAACCTTGACCCCGAGACCGCCGCTGAAATTATGCAGCTTTTGGTCGATATAAACCACCGCGGCGCGACTATGCTCGTCGCAACTCACGCAAAGGAGTTCGTCGACAGTATGAAAAAGCGCGTTCTCGCCATTGAGGACGGACGGCTTGTGCGCGACGAGGAAGAGGGGGTATACGGCTATGAAAATTAGGAACGGCAGATACTACATAGCGCAGGGCTTCGCGGGACTTAAAGCCAACAGCCTTATGAGCGTGATTTCGGTGTTTACGGTTACCGCGACGCTTGTGGTTTTCGGAATTTTCATCGCGGGCATTATGAATATAAACTCCCTCGCGCTTCAGATTGAGGACCAGTGCCGCATCAACGTATATGTAAATCAGGAGCTGGACCGCGACAACGTGCGTATAATCGGCAAACAGCTTGAGGGCATCGAGCACGTTACCGAGGTGCGCCTGTTCTCCAAGGAGGAGCGTTTTGAAAAGGCGCGCGTTGACTATAAGGACGAGTCGGAGGTTATAGACGCTCTGGAGGAGGACAACCCGCTCAGCGATTCTTACATACTTTCAATCGACAGCCTTGACCGCGGCACGGTTGACCAAATCGTGAGCGAGGCGGCGAAAATCGTGGGCGTTGAGAAGGTCGTGGAGCAGGAGGAACTGTTCAAAAAGGTGCTTGACCTTACGAATATAGTGCGAAACGTGAGCTTTTGGCTTGTGGCTCTGTTCGTTATAATTTCGGTTATGATTATTTCAAACACCATAAGGCTGGGTCTTTACGCGAGACGTAAGGAAATAAATATTATGAAGTTTGTCGGCGCGACCGACTGGTTCATACGCTGGCCGTTCATAGTTGAGGGCGTGCTGATAGGAATTATCGGCGCGATAGTCGCGTCCGCGCTTGTGCTCTGGAGTTACAGCGCGGCGGCTCCCGGAATAAACGACTTCCTGGGCGAGCTTTCTATGCTTCCCATTGGCAAGGTTTCGGTGTCGGTGGCTGTGAGCCTCGCGGCACTCGGAGCGGGTATCGGCGCAATAGGCAGCTTTATTTCGATACACCGTTACCTGAACGAAAAGAATACAAGACAGCACAAAGACTGATAAGTAATTTTGAAAATCGGAAAGAAAAATCGGAAAGAAGATGGATTTTATGAGCAGAAGAACCGTTAAAGCGGTATCCATAGCTATCGCGATAATATTTCTTTTCTCTATCGCCGGCACTTTGATTTATTATCTTGTCGCGCCGAATTACGTATCGGCGGCGACAATTCAGGAGCAGCTTGACGCGGCGAAGGAGGAAAAGAAGGAGATACAGGGTCAGATAGACGATGCGACCGCGAAAAAAGAAAAGACGCTCAGCCAAAAGCGCGAGCTTGACAATGAGATTTCCGGTCTGGAGACCAAAATAGACGAGCTTGGAAATAAGATAAACGAAAACACCCAAAAGCTCGCCGAAGAGGAGGTAAAGCTCGATGAGGCGACAACGCGCGCCGAGCAGCAGTACAGCGATTTTAAATCGCGTTTTCGTACTATGTGCGAGAGCGGAACCGTCAACTATTTGATGATACTGCTGTCCTCCGAAAGTCTGACGGATTTTGTGGACAGGCTTGAAATTGCCAAAGAAATTTCGGCATATGATAAAAAGCTGTTTGACAAGATGACAGACGAGAAAAATAAAATCGAGGAGAGTAAAAATCATATAGAAACCCTCAAAAATGAGCAGGAGCAGGCACAAGCCGACCTTAAAGAACAAAATGCCGCTCTTGAGCAAAAGAGGCAGGAAAGCGAGAATTACATAAGCGAGCTTGAGCAGGACATAGAGGCGTACAAAAAGGCTTACGCCGAAAAAGAGGCGGCGGAGAACGCGCTTAAAAGTCAGCTTCAGGGTACGCTTTCAAGGAGCACGGGGGCGAATGTCGTAATAGGCAACGGCGAGTTTACCTGGCCGCTTCCGGGATACTCGGCTACCAGCTCGTCCTACGGCTGGAGAGTACACCCGATTTTGAAAACGCGCAAGTTCCACTCGGGCTCGGATATTCCCGCGCCGACCGGAACGACAATTTACGCCGCCGCCGGCGGAAGAGTTGTTATCGCGGGCTGGAACGGCGGTTACGGCAACTGCGTGAGCATTGACCACGGCAACGGAAAAGCGACGCTTTACGGACATATGAGCTCTATCGCGGTGTCCAACGGTCAGACCGTGAGCAAAGGACAGGTTATCGGCAGAGTCGGAAGTACCGGTATGTCAACCGGCGCACATCTGCACTTTGAGGTGCTTATAAACGGCTCGCCCACAAACCCGCTTCAATATTTTTAAAGAATTATTAAGACCAATTCAGAATACAATAGTAGAACGGAATAAAGCTATTCCGTTCTCGATTTTTTAAAAGCATTTTTTAAACGGTGATATTATGAAAATAAAAAAGTCTACATTTGTAATAGTAATAATTATCGCGGTGGTTGCGTCGTCGATACTTACCGCCTCGTTTGTAAATCCTTTCGGCGCGGGCGGTCTGCAGGACGTCATTATTGCCCGAATGAGCGGGAGCGGCGAGGATTTGTCAAGGTTTAACAAGGCGCTCTACTTCATAAAGGAAGGCTTTTACGAGGACGTTGACGAAGACGAGCTGACGACCGCGGCGATAAAGGGTATGACCGACAGTCTGCACGACGATTACTCCGAGTATATGACCGACCTTGAAGCCGATGAATTTATGGACGACGTCAGCGGAAATTATACCGGCGTCGGTCTGTACATCACGCGCGGAGACGACGGGCTTGTTACCGTCATCGCGCCGCTGTCGGGAAGTCCGGCATACGAGGCTCATATCACGACGGGCGACAAGCTCCTTGCGGTGGACGGCGAGCCTCTGAGCGGCGACGATTTGACGGGCGCGGCGAACAGAATGAAAGGCGAAGTCGGAACTACCGTAAAGGTCAGCGTGCTCAAGGCGGACAGCGGAGCTACCGAGGAAATAGAGCTGACGCGTGCCAATATAACCATTGAGGTCGCGGAGGGCAAAATGCTTGAAAACGAAATCGGGTATATAGCCGTTTCGCAGTTCACTCAGGATATGACGGAGCAGTTTATGAACGAGCTTAACAGCTTGCGGGAACAGGGCGCAAACTCGCTGATAATAGATTTGCGCGGAAATCCGGGCGGCTATATGGACGTTGCCGTCCAAGCGGCAGACCTTTTTATGGACGAGGGAGTAATAACCTATACCGAGGATAAAGGCGGCAAGCAGAGATTTTACCGTGCCGACGGGGACTGCATAGACATTCCTACGGTAATCCTGATAAACGGCGGCTCGGCGAGCGCGAGCGAAATTTTCACGAGTGCGCTTCATGACTCAAACCGCGCGTATGTTATCGGCGAAAAGAGCTACGGCAAGGGCGTTGTTCAGGAGGTTTTGATGCTGGACGGCGGTCTTTTGAAGCTGACCACCGCGCGTTACTTTACGCCGAGCGGCGTGTGTCTGAACGGAATAGGCATAGAGCCGGATTTGACGGTCGAGATGTCCTATGATGATTATTACCGCTATGCGGGCGGCGACGGAGACGTTCAGCTCGACGCGGCTGTCGAATATTTGAAAACGAGATAGCGGGAGCTGTCTTATGCTTGACGGAGGCAATATTTGAAAATAGGCATTATTTGCGGGTGCCAAAGAAAAAGATGTTTTTTCGCGAGAATGAGGGTCAGGAGGCTGACTCATCCGCGCGGCTTTGAGGTGGCGGCGGTCGAGCTGGGCGTGTCTGCCGAAAGGCTAGGAAGGTTAAAGCGCAGACGACCCAAAAGGTTTGTTAAAATATTGCGGCGCGCCGAGCGCGTGTTTATATCCGAGCATATTAAAAACGTAGTGGTGGAAAACCCGCTGAAGCCGGTGCTCGGCGGCTTTGCGTTCAACTGCGTTTCGGCGGTGCGCGGCGAGAGCGAGTTTTACAGGTTTCTGCCCCGCATTATCGGGCGTTACAAGCGGGAACAATTGCTCGGAAACGGCTCGGCTCTCGGCATACGCGGCTTTGACGCGGACAGGCGTGTGGAATTTTTGATTGATTTGCTCTATCGGGAATTTAAAAGCATAGATATTTATATCAAAAACGCTGAAAGCGCCGCGGCGGAGGAGTTGTCCGAGCGGGTGTTCGACGAAACGGGCTTGCTTCTCGGAATGTTCGGCGAGCACGGCGAGTACGACACCTCGAGGTATGATGTGTTTGTCGATTTGCAAAACAATCGGCTGAGGCTCGGGCGGGACACGCTCGTGAATAAAGTCGAGCTTGACCTCGACCTGCTCGGCTTTGATATAAGCTCGGCGGATTTGTTTGCCGCTGCCGAGCTGAAAAATTGCGAGGTTAAATCTTGCGTATTTTGTTGACATTGAGAGCTAATTGTTTTATAATAAAAAAATGTGATTTTATGAAAACGACAGCAAGGGTATTTTAATTTAAAAATCAGAAAAAATGAGTATGGAAAGGTGAGGAATTATGGCAAAGAGTGTTACGCTTACCAAGCAGGGACTTCAGAATATGGAGGAAGAGCTTGAGTATTTAAAGACTCAAAAGCGCAAAGAGGTTTCGGAAAAAATCAAGGTTGCGCTCGGCTTCGGCGACCTCTCGGAGAACTCGGAGTACGACGAGGCGAAAAACGAGCAGGCGCAGGTTGAGGCGAGAATTGTCCAGCTTGAAAATATGCTTAAAAACGCGGTTGTTATCGCCGAGGAGGACATCGACGTTACAACCATAGGTCTCGGTACCAAAGCCAAGGTTTACGACTTTGAGTACGATGAGGAGGTCGAGTACCGCATCGTGGGTTCTACCGAGGCAAATCCCGCCGAGTTCAAAATCTCGGACGAGTCGCCCGTGGGACGCGGCTTGCTCGGCGCGCACGTCGGCGATTTGGTTGATATTGAAACACCCGACGGCACGGTCAGCTTTAAGGTCCTTGAAATAAACAAATAAAGTTAAGTTATTACAGAAGGGAAAATTTTATGGCACAGCAACAGAAAAATACTTTCCCTGCGGAGCAGGATTTAAACGAGGTTCTCAAAATCCGCCGCGGAAAGTTTGATGAGCTTTGTGAAAACGGCGAAAATCCGTTTGAAATAACAAAATTTGAGCAGAAGCACCACTCTTCGGACATTGTGGATAACTTCGACGAGATGGAGGGCAAGACCGTCTGTGTGGCGGGCAGAATGATGTCCAAGCGAGTTATGGGCAAGGCGTCGTTTGCCGACCTCCGCGACCGCTTCGGCAGAGTGCAGCTCTATGTTACGCGCGACAACCTCGGCGAGGAGCCTTACAAAAAGTTCAAAAAGATGGACATAGGCGACATTATCGGCGTTGAGGGCGAGGTGTTCAGGACCCAGAAGGGCGAGATTTCGGTCAAGGCACATTCGGTAACGCTTTTGTCGAAGTCGCTTCGTCCGCTGCCTGAAAAGTTCCACGGTCTGCGCGATACCGACCTCAGGTACAGGCAGAGATACGTCGATTTGATTGTCAATCCCGACGTTAAAAAGACCTTTGAAATGCGAAGCAAAATCATAAGCGCGATAAGAAGCTACCTCGAGGAGCGGGGCTTTATGGAGGTCGAGACCCCAATATTGAACACCATAGCCGGCGGAGCCGCCGCGCGTCCGTTTATAACTCATCACAATACGCTCGACATCGATATGTATTTGAGAATTGCGACGGAGCTCCATCTTAAGAGGCTTATCGTGGGCGGAATGGAAAAGGTCTATGAGATAGGACGCCAGTTCCGCAACGAGGGTATGGACGTGCGCCATAACCCCGAATTTACCACGGTTGAAATATATGAGGCGTTTGCCGACTACAACGATATGATGGATTTGACCGAGGGATTGTTTAAATATTGCGCCGAAAAGGTGTGCGGAACGCTTCAAATAAGCTATCAGGGTACCGAGGTCGACCTTTCGCATTTCGACAGGATGACGATGATTGAAGCGGTCAAGAAGTATTCGGGAGTGGACTTTGAAGAAATCAAGACCGACGAGGAAGCCGTGGCGGCGGCAAAGGCGAAGGGCCTTGAGGTGGAGAAAAATAAGAATACGCGCGGCGACATAATCGCGCTTTTCTTCGATGAATTTGTTGAGGACAAGCTGGTTCAGCCTACGTTTATAACCGAGTACCCGGTTGAAATTTCGCCGCTTGCCAAGCGCAAGCCGGGCTGCCCCGAAATGACCGAGAGATTTGAGATATTTATAACCGGGCGCGAGCTCGGAAACGCGTTCTCGGAGCTTAACGACCCGATTGACCAGCGCGAACGCTTTATGCGTCAGGTAGAGCTTCGCGCGGCGGGCGACGACGAGGCGAATATGATGGACGAGGATTTTGTGAACGCGCTGGAGTACGGTATGCCGCCCACCGGCGGACTCGGCATAGGCGTTGACCGCCTCGTTATGCTGCTGACCGACAGCGCCTCAATCCGCGACGTCCTCCTGTTCCCGACGATGAAGCCATTGGGGGAATAGAGGAATAGCAGAGCAGATTTGAGAAAGCAAAAAAGAGATGTTGTTACGGGAGTAACAACATCTCTTTTTATATAAATTATGTTTTTAAAGCAAACTAAGCTGAGAGTTTGGAGCTAATCAGAGCGGTTTATTTGAAGCTGTTGAAGCTGTAAAAGGCTGCACTGATTTAGTGCATGAGTCATTAAAATGATGACCACTGTGTAAATGACCACAAGAATTGTCAATATGCGATAACCATACTCAGTACCGAAACTATACTTGGATAGTTGTAAAGCCTGATCCCCCAGTTTGCAGACAATTAGGATGGATAAACATGATAAATAAACATAAGACATGGTCTGGAAAAATTTTTCTTTCAGAGCATGCTGTAATAGCGTTGTAGTTAAATAGACATATCCGGTGTTGTTCAAGACCTACTTTTAAGCTACAATAACAGGGCAATTCGGCTTATAGCACGGCGATTGAGCCAACTATGTTTATTTTTGTAAACTATAAACCATTCCTGTCATTGTAGCATCAAATTGATAAAAGTCGAACTTTTGAGAGCATGAATTTCTTCATTGGTTTAAATACATGCTAACTTGATTCGGTAAACCGTCATCTTCTTTTTGAAGAATCGTCCAGTTTGTATATCCTTTTTTGTCAAACCCATTGTATTTAATTCTAATTCTATCGCCAATTTTAAATAGTGCATCAAAATATATTTTCCCATCTGAGAGATTACGCGCATTATTTATATGTATTTTATATTCACCAAGAATCCCGTCTATATTAAAATAAGCATAATAAGTCCGCAGAGTGCCGTTTTCATCTTGTTTCTCACCAAATCGTGTTATTATTGCATTATATTTTGTATCATCTTTCAATTCGAGCGAAGTTTTTACAATTTCCAAAATCTGCGTACAAATTTCACAATAATGGTTATATGTTTCTATATTGCCATAATTATATGGGTTTTGGCAAATATTTTCAATTTTTTCAACATTTTCCTTTGTTATTTCAGAATTGCCAAAGGAAATGTTACTATTTGTTGATAAATTATCAAATATTCGCCACAAATGGCGAACACCTACAATACCTTTACGTTTATTATATGTATTCAAAATTTCTTTTCGAAGCTTTGACATTTCCGTTAGAGCTTTTTTTATTTCCATGTTATTTTCTCTTATTTCTTCTTCAATTTTTTGGATTTCATCAGGTTTAGTATATTCTGCGGGGAATACAAAAGCCTTTATTTTTAATGATTTTTTTGTTTCTGTTGTTATGGTGCGTCTGCGGTCCATATAAGTGGGACTATCACGATAAGTTTTCCATGCTACATATAGCTGTTCTCCACTTATAATTTTAAGTTTTCCATTCACATCATACTGTAATGCGAGAATATAATTCGGCAATTCATATTCGAATTCGTTTACTTCTTTTTGTTGACCATTTTCAAAATTATTCTTAATAATATTATTATCAAGTGTATTTGCCAAATATTCTTCTTTACGTTTATAACTATTAGAAGTTTTACTGTCATACTCAATTTCTACTGGAACAATATCCTCAAAAGCAACACCATGATAGCCATATTTTTCCGAACTAATAGCAGAGGCCGTATCATTATTATATTTGTATATATTGCCAAACCAAGCAGGAAATTCCATACCATCATTTATATTTTTTATAAAGTTAAACTTTCCATTCATAATCTGTTGGATTATTTCTCTATCAGCTTCTAATTCCATAAGATAGTCCCACATAACGTCGTATATTCTCGTGCACACAAATTTAGCATATTCTCTGATTGACGGATGTGGCAATATTGCTTTTAATTGCATATCATTTAAATCTCTTTCAATGGAATCAACCTTTTTTTCTTTAATCCAATCAATCATTTTGTCATGATTATGAAATCCGGTAAAAAGACGAGTTGCATATTTCACAGCACAGTATGCGGTAAGATCCGGGCAGAATGACAGTGTTTTTATGATATGATAAACAAATATATTAACAGATTTATAATTTAACGTATTTGTAATATACTCTGTTTCGGTCAAATTTGGAAGTATTTTGCTGCGCATAAAATCAATAATATAAGAATAATCTTTAAGCACATCTTCATCATAATAAGTGCAAAGCGCAGCTTTCATTGGCAAGTCTTTTTCATAGTTCTCCCAAAATTTTTCATCTTGTGCGTAAGTAACAGCCAATTCTTTGGCTTTCTCTTTGAGCGTATTTGCATCTTTGATTGTCTTTTGGTCGTTCGTACCTCCAATAGAATTCTCATCAGTATACTCAATATCCAATCTTTCAACATTATTGTTTTTTGCATAATGAAACAGAGCGATTTTTATTTCATCACTCAATTTATCAAAAATTTCTTTAGATATGCAATATGATATTAAGTCATAAAGCGGTGATGTGTAACGTCCATTCTTTTTATTGTTATTAAGTACAGAAATAAAGCCGCTTGTTATTTTTTTATTGTTTGGATCGTTAATTATTTCTATAAACTTATCTTTACCGATAATTCCGATAAAATTAGCAAATACCTGCACGCTGTCCATCCTTTCGTCTAATATTCCGTCAGGATTTTTCAAAAAGGCATTACACCAATAAATACAATCTTCATTTTTAACACTATTTTCGTTACAGCCAATCAGTGTTTCCACGGCATACAGTGACACATTTCGAAAACTTATTCTATCATTTTTGACAATGCGTGAATACGCGCATGACAATGCACTATTAAAATACTTAATGACATCTTGATTATATTTATAATATTCATAAATCTTTATTATTACCAGCGGAGAAATTCTATCGTTTCCTGCTTCACCTTCACGTTTAAGGAATTTAAGTGTGGATTTATTGACGCTCTTAAATCCCAGAATTTTTTTATAATATTCTTGTCGTTTTTTCCACTCTTCCGGTTTTAATTTAATTTCATTGTATTTTTCTTTTATCTCCTCTATACTGTTATTTTGATTAGCATTATTCTGTGACGTTTGATTATTACACCATTTATCAAGATAATTATTAAAACTGTTATCATCATGGTTTTTGAAAAGAGTACACATTCTTTTCAAAAACGAATTCCCCACGCCGAGTAATAGTTTTGCAAGACGTCTTTTTTGTTGGCTATTTTCAGAATTGATGACACGTTGGATGGGGTTGTTAAATTTATTCCATACATCAGTGTTTTTTGAACGACATACATTCCAAACTTCCTTCCAAACGTTCACATCAAGTGAGCCATTACCTATTATTTCACTCAAGCATCTGTCGCTCTGCTTTCCTAAATTCTCTTTAATCCATGTAACTGCTTTTTTCGAAAAAGCGGTTATAAATGCATCGTACATTTCAAATTTCTCGAAAATCTTTTCTATGAATTTTTTTCGCTTTTCCGTTGAGCCTTCATCATTGCATGGAAATAAGTACTTTTTATCTTTCTTTTCCACAAGCAAGCATAAATAATCTGAATCCAGATTGTTTGTTTCAGCTAAATGCTTTATTAAGTCATAAACGATTCTTTTATTATGATCGTCCCTCAAAAAGTTACCGTTATTCATGCAAATATAATTTAAATATTTTGAAATTGTAATATTAATTTCTATTTTGTTTTGACTTTGTTGCTCTCCCGGGTTTTCTATATGCAACGTTTCATCAAGATTATATGCGGCTTTAAGAATATCTAAGACCTCAGATATTCGCTTTGTATTAAATGCAGTTATATTACTTTTGCCTTTCTCATTCAGACGGACGTATACTTTTCCTTCTTCCATAGCAATCGAAAAATATGATAACAGGCTTTGCAAATTATCGTTATTCACATATTGAATGACCCCATCTGTCAATAATTGAAAATGGCTTCTATCAAGATAAGATGTGGCGTTATTCGGACTGCCGACAGCGTTATAAATAGCAATAAAGGTTTGCAATGTAAGAGGACAAGCGTTTTTAATTTCAAGTCCCTGCTGCAATGCATTGAAATCCCAGCGATACGTTTCTAAAATAGCCGCTATGTACGATATAAAGTTTTGAGTTTTGATACGACCGTTATCAGTGCCATAGATATCCAATTTGCGCAATTCAGTGTCAATTTCTCTGTATAAACCCAATTGGTTTCTTGAAAAATTTGATTGACCATTGGTATTTTCTTCGAACGCTATTTTGATCGCTTCTATTGCTTCACGCATTTCCGAGGCATGTTGAAATCTCTTTTCCGGCATCTTATTTAGTCCCTGCCTTAAAAATTTCGCAGTTATTGTATTGAATATGTTATGCTGGATATTTGCATCATATTCAATATTGTCACCTTCAAATTTTTCTCCGGTAAGCATATAATAAAAAATTGCCGCAACAGAATATAAGTCTGCCGAATATCCCAGTTCTTGGCCGTCGGGCTCTTTTCCGCTTAGATCTCCTAATTCCGGCGCGGAAAAATTCTCTTTAGAGGTAAACACGCCGATATTACCATTGCGCGGAATAATGGTTTTTCCGTCTTTTTCTTCAATTTTCATCGCGCTGCCAAAATCAATCAACGCGACTCTTATATCTCCTTCTGTTGTGTCCTGAACATATATATTGTCAGGAGCAATATCCAAGTGTAGATAATTCCTTTTATGACAATGCTGAAGTACATACAAAATTTTAATAATATATTCACAGCACTTGCTATCATTTAATATATCGGGATGTTCTTCTGCTTCTTCTATTATTGTTTCTAACGTTTTTCCACTAATGAATGGCATTATAATATAAGCATTTTTTGCTCCATCTGTAGGTTTGCAATATGAACTATGATTTGGCACAGCATAAATCAATTCTTGTGACGAAAAATACCCACTTTGAATTCCATCATCATTAAGCATCAATTTCCGATAAACTTCATTCTCATTTGTAAACATTTTTATAAGCTTCATAAGCTGTTTAAAAAGTTCTTGGTTAGATGAATATGTATCAATAATCCCATCTTTAGATCTTGTAGCCATTTTTGGAAAACATTCCTTTATAATATATGAAATTCTTGAGTCGTTTTCTTTATGGGCTTTGTATACCAAAGAAAACCCACCTCGGGCGAGTATGGTATCAATAACATATTGATTATCTTGGCTATTTCCTGAAATAACTGTACCTTTAGTCAATGCGGCTCTATTATCAATATTATCAGTCATCGTTACATTCCTCCATGATTTGGTTATTATATGAACGTTGTAACCACTTTGTAAATTTGTCAAGCAATTTTTTAAAGTTATCAATGCGTTGTTCATTAGGAGGTCCTATTAATATTTGTCTTAAACAATACTCTATAGATTCATTTTCAGTATCATCAGTCACCATTGTATTCCATATGCTAAGTTTACCCGCAACATCCGACAATGTAAAGATTGTGCGATAGGTGACTGGTTGTCCAAAAAGCAAATATGACAAAAGCACACCATAAGAATATATATCAGCCTGTCTCCAATCCATTGTATCATACGATGATCTTTGTGCTTTTTTAACCCAAGGAGCGCAATAGACACCCATATCGATAAAGGACTGGATAGCGTTGTTAATAACAGTACCCTCGGCAGCAAGATCTTTTGCTTCCATCAATCCGGTAATATATGGTATATATTCATTATGATTTTTTATAAGCAAAAAGGAATCATTTGTTAAGGTTCTTATATAAATATCTTTTTCATGAAGATGATTAATTGTATTCCCTATTCCTATGGCAATTTTCACACGATCGACTACAGGAAATGATGTATCATTTACTAAATCATCGTTAATATGCAGTGGTTTACTGTTGAAATATTGATATAAAATAATTCGATTAATGTCATTAGTCGTTATATTTCTTATTTTAGTCCTGCTTGAGTAAGGCATAAAAATATCATTACTATGATTTTCACAAATTTGGTTATATGTTGAAAAGAAATGATCAAGATCCTTCTTAGCGTCATTATATTGTTGAGCGTTATACAGTGTAATCATAGCATATTCATTACTGTTATCTATTTTTTTGTATATACCGCTTTTTGTAGTATATTTTTCAAATTTTTTCTCTCGTATTGTTTCGCCGTTTTCAAGCACCCATTCCTCCACAGGCTCTAAAACAGGAATACGCGAATCATTAAACTCTCCACAATTAGATTTATAAAGCTTCTTTAAAACTTCATAAATCACGCGAAGATAATAATCTTCATTTTCAATATCATTAAAATTCACATAAGCATTGTTGTTTTTTGCGTAGGTTTTTAATGCTCTTATTGTATTTGAATCTGCACCGGTGTGTAGAATCACATGACAAGAATATGCATAGATGTATATAAGTTGCTTACCTATTTTTTCAATATCGCTATATCTGTTATATATGTCATCATTATATATGTATAAGCAGCACATAGCGAGGTTATGGGCTTTGGACCATGTATTAGCTTCAGCTTCTGATATCTCCATTACTTCGATTTGCATGTTTTTATAGAAATCACATATATTGTTATTGAAATCCCTATATCTGTTCTCATTAAAATAATAACGTGGTTCCGACCACCTAGTCTGTACATAATTTCTAAAGGCCATCCGATCATAATCGCTATGGTTTCTTATTGAATTAATTTCTTCATTAAATTCTTCTATAGCCAATCGCACATTCAACATTGACGTTTGGAAATCCGTATAAGCATTTTTTTCGGCATTTTCAAGATAAAATTTCGCCATATCATTAGCAGCATGACAGCCGTTAAATAATTCTGTAAAATTACCCATAATACTATTCTCCTATGCTAGCCTTTTATAAACAAATTATAATTCATAAAAGGCGCGGTAAGTTTTTGTATTACCCACCGCGCCCTGCCGGTTTACTTTGAGTAATTATTATATATACGATTTATCATGGCTACTGCTTGTTCAATTGTGGTATGGTCAAGTGGAGCCAACATATTATCGCCTACTCCCTGCATTATGTTATTATCATAAGCATACTGAACGGAATCAAACGCCCACGGTGCTATATCCATTGCATCATTAAAGCTATGGTATCGGTAATCCGCGACATTAATTCCGGGACGCATAATTTTTATTGCCCGTACCAGCATAGTGCATATTTCCTGACGTGTTATTAAATTATACGGCATAAACTCAGTATCGGATTCTCCATTTACTATGCCTACGCTATATGCTTTTATTACACTTGGATTACTGGTATCCTCAAAAGGACAGTAACCGGGGATAATCGCCCCGCCTGTCATATTTTCGAATAGACGCACTACAAGATCACAAAATTCTTCTCGCCTTATATTTGCCTGATAACTGATGATTGTTGATTCGTCTATAAGACCGTTGTCAAGAGCGGCTTGTATTTCCGGCACGGCCCATTCGCTACGGTTTACGTATGGCACATCTGCATCATTCGATATACCCGTGTCAAAATCCGTATAGGGGTTGAATCCATTATTATTAGAACCACCCAAGTCAGAACCTAAATTGCCGGAAACTCCACACAAATCACATACACCGGTATAATCATACCGGTGGTTTAAGCGTGCTGAAAAAGTGTTTCCATTGTATTTTATGCATTCATACGATTTTTGCTTGATGAATTCTTCTGCTGCGCTACCGACAGTGGCATTTATGATCAATTCATCGCTACAATATGAGACTGCAGTATTGTATATACCATCAATATACCTCGGAATAGTTACATTTGTTATTGTACCCGCATCTTCGGGATCCTCTCCTATACCTGCAAGCCATACCCCGTTTAAGCTATCTATAATACAGCATAAATTATCATCGGAAAATGCAATTTGAACAGCTTCATTAAAGCTGTCATAATCCTTGCTCACTTGGTTTATGGTTGAATCAGCCATATACCACTCTCCGTCCACTAAAGCCAAACTCCATTGATGCCCGGCACTAGTAACAGATGCTGACGGTATGTCGGCAGCGGCAAGCATAAAATTTGTCAAAATAGTAAATCCCATACAGTTACCGTGTCTATTATAAAATAGAGAATACACTCCATTTAGGCTATTCCCGGGAATGTCAAAGTACACATATTCCATATTATTATAGACCCATTCGACAATGGCACATAACTTTTGATAATCCGTATTTTTATCTCTGGTGATATTTAGGACTGTCTCTTTAACCTCTTGAAAATCAGGGTTAGAAAAGTTATGTTCACGCATCATATACATTTGATAGCCCTCAAAGTGCCCATCGGCATTATAAACCTGTGCGCTATCATCAACAGGCCATGTTTCAGATAAATGCATCGGCATTAAAGATACAAGTTCCGCATTACTTTTTTCCAAATTGACTTCTTCATTTAATTCTAAGCTATTAAATGTATTCTCATTTTCTCTCGCATATTTTGCAGATGTCGGATTACTATATTCTATTATTTTGAAATTAGTAGGTAGGATGTTTGCGTCATCAACCATCATACAATCGGGATTATATATTTCAATGTATTCCATATTTTCATATGACATAAAACCCTTATCGGGCAACCATTGTATACCATCAAAGTTTCCATTGTATACAGCTTCTGCTTGGACGATATGTATACTCATAAAAGTCATAATTATTGCCAACAAAAATGAAGTTCGGATTTTTTTCATTCTTATTCCTCCTCATATGAAGTGATTTTCAAAATTTAAACATTATTTTACCATATCCGAGGTAAAATTTCAATGAGTTTTTATAAATTCCCGCTATTGCAATTCTTTAATTTTCTGTCACCATTCGTTTGGTGGCAATCTTATTGTTATAGAGCAGATTCGCTTAAATCGATATATCTCGATAATATTATCCTTGACACAGAATTATTTTTTATAGTGTTCTCAATTATGTGAGACCGGATAATTTTAAAAATGTCATGTATTTGGAAATGCGCGACTTTTGAAACAGTAGAAATCACACTGACTTTTACTATTGGAAAAATATGCAAAATCAAAACAATACCACGCAAAAATCGGAGTCATGTTCAAAAAATTATAACACCAACATGTGCTAGTTCGTATAAAATTCTTCACCTGTATCTAGGCATATCGCTCCGAGCACTCCTTCGAAGCTGCATCCGCAGTCTATTGCAATATGGTTATTAGCCCTGTAAATGCGTCCCGGATTTGGATTGCCGGGTATTATTTGCGTCGGTGTGTGCCCCGATACAACAAATACATCATGTGAATAAGGTACACTATAATCAGGACGCGTAAATAAAAAATCATATGGAGAATAGGCGTTAAGCGGTTTATCAACGGAAAAACCCCTGATCCCAGAATGAACAAGAATATAATTATTCTCACCCACGGACACTTCCTCATAAAGACGAAAATCACCAATATAATCTATTATGTCCAGGCGCTCTTCTTTGCCCAATGAATAGAATTCATCAATAGTAGGTCGAGCACCATTTAAAAGCCAATCTGTCAAAGCTTCAATCTGCTCGTTTCCAAGCGCGTTTATATTCTCATTGTCTATATTTTTCATTAGGAATTTAAGACAATACATCGCCATATACTCATGATTGCCAATAATAGGTATAACATTTGAGCGATACATCATGTCGTGAAGTATTTTTATTCCATGTCTTCCTCTGTCAATTACGTCACCGAGAACATAAAGGGTATCCGCGCTACTCAAATGAATTTTTTCAAGTATTTGTTGATATGCGTCATATTCGCCATGAATATCAGAAATACAGTATATCATTTAAATTCCTCCATTATAATTTATTCTATTATATAGCACATCCCTATAAATTGCAAATGAATAGTGTCAGGTATATTTATTACACTAATAACATTTTATATAAGTTGTGTATTTAAAGCAAACTAAGCTGAGAGTTTGGAGCTAATCAGAGAGGTTTATTTGAAGTTGTTAAAGCTGTAAAAGCTGTAAAAGAGAGGCTTTAAATGGCGGTGCTTCTTTAATATAAATTTTTTGCCCGGTTAAGCAGTCACCTGCTTTTCAAAGTGGAAAGCAGGTGACTGAAATATTCTGATTTTTATCGGATTGTATGTTATTTAACAAACTCATCAATTTCAGTGAGGAATTTATCGCAGTCGTCGGAATGGATTTCCGTTTTTATTGGTTTTGACAAATCCAAACTGAATATTCCCATAATTGATTTTGCATCAACAACGTGGTTGCCGACTGTCAAATCAACCTTAAAATCATATTTATTTACTGCATTTACAAATCCTTGAACGCTGTTAACAGAGCTTAGTAATATAGGAACTGTTTTCATAACTTGCAGCCTCCTTCATTTATCAAAGCCTCAATTTCCTCTTTTTCCGGCATCACCCTAAGCGCGCCCTTTTTTGTTGTGATAAGCGACGCTCCGGCGTTGGCGAATATAAGCAGTTCCCTGAGCTTTTCCTCTGTAAGGTCTTTAACGCTGCAATCGAGAAAGAAGCTCAGCATACAGCCGGTAAACGTGTCGCCCGCGCCCGTTTTTTCTATCGTTTTAATGTCGTTAAACGATGGCGCGTAAACCGCAATATCCTTGTAATACGCGCGGCTGCCGTCCGCTCCGAGCGTCACGAACATAAGCGGGATATTGTATTTTTCGCGCAGCATCCGCGCCGCCGCGTCGTAGTCGCTTGTGCCCGTCATAAACTCAAGCTCGTTATCGGAGATTTTCAGTATGTCGCACACGGATAATCCGTATTCGATTTCGCGCCTTGCGTCGTCAAGCGAAGCCCACAGCGGCTCGCGCAGGTTGGGGTCAAAGGAAATAAATACTCCGTTATTTTTCGCAGCGTCTATCGCATACCTCGTCGCGGCGCGTACTCCGTCATTTGTCGATGAGAGCGTGCCGAAGTGAAATATCTTTGAATTTTTTATTATATCCGCGTTTACTTCACTTTTCGTGAGCATCATATCCGCGCCGGGGTTGCGGTAAAAGCTGAACTCTCGCTCGCCGTCGGGGTATGTATGCACAAACGCGAGAGTTGTGCGGACGCTTTTGTCCATAAGCAGATTTGTAACGTCCGTGCCGCTTTCCTCCACGGCGGATTTGAGCATATGCCCGAATGTGTCGTCGCCGACCTTGCCGATAAACGCAGTCTTTTTGCCGAGCTTATTGAGCATAGCGAGCACATTGCACGGCGCGCCGCCGGGGTTTGCTTCAAGCACGGGATTTCCCTGCGGACTTGTTCCGCTTTCGGTAAAATCTATGAGCAGCTCACCGAGAGCCGTTACATCAAATTTTTTCATTTTCCTCTCCTCCCGCAAGAGTATAAATTTCGCACTCTCCGTCCGTGCGGACGTATTTCCCCAAATCATACACGATATTGCTGAGCGTATACTCGCCGCCGTTTATATACGTTTCTATAAGATTTTCGTCAACATATATGTCAAGATGAATATCGCCGCTTACTTCGGGCGTTTCAAACGCGGTTCTGTAAAACAGCAGTCTGCGCTTTCCGTCGCTGTGAGTTTACGCGCCGAAATGCTGTTCCACAAGCTGCTCAAGCGTTCCGTTCTTTGCCGCCTCCGCTGCATCGGCTTGAACAAAATTTTTCGTTTCGCTTTTCAGCGTTTTGTCAAAGCCGAGAATGTAGTTCGTGGCAATACGGTAAATAATCTGCGTGGGAGCCATACCGTACACCTGTTTGCGCAGTATGTGACGTATACGTTCCCCGTCGTCGGGATAAGCCGCTTTAATGCCCGGGCTATGATACAGCCGCTTTACTATTTCGGTGATATACAATCCGGACTTCATATAAAGGTCCGCAAAGGTATGAGTGGGGTTATCGAAGCAGTCGGGGTTTTCGGCTTCCAGCTCGTCGACCATCTTTTTTACTACCCAGCGCGGAGTAAAAATCTGGTTAGTTTTCTGCGGCGGGATATAATCAAAAATATCTTCGGTATGACTTTCGTCAAAATAATCCGCCAGCTCCGCCTTCTTACGCAGAAATTCCTTTACCGAATCATCAAATACTACAGGGTCAAACAAATTGCCGTTAAAATGCTTTGTCTCGCCCGTTTCTTTATCAATGTAGTCGCCGCCGTCGCGAAGCATACGGAACTGCGCGAGTGAAATACCGGTCACCTCGATAAAAACTTCGTCCGGAATTACTCGGTCAAAGCCCGCTAACGTCAGATCCTCTGTTCCGTACGCCATTAGGAACGACGGAATAGTCCGGCTGAAACCGCGCAGGTGATCGCGAATATCATTTTCAATGCCTTCTTTCTGACGGGTTTTTACATTTGTTTCCATAGTTTCAACTACCGTCTTGGGCATGCTGTCGACAATATCCTGTACGGTGCCTTTAAGCTCAGTTTCCAGCTGCTGTATTGCCTCCTCCTGCTTTTTGTCATGCTCCTGATTGACTTGCGAGAGCTGCTCACGCGATGCGCCGGATTCCTTTGCCTGCTGCAGCGCGTCCTTGCGCTCCTGCTCGATTGTATTTTTCCGGATAGTGTAATTGCCACATACTTTATCAATGGCATTGTCGGTATCGGAAATCAGCATTTTTTCAAGACTCCGCTCATCGGAACGCTTCATGTCGTCACCGTAATGATCTTTTGCGGTCTGCACCACATTGGCAACCACATCATTATGCAGTTTTTGCTTGAGCGCCTCGATTTCATCCGCTCCGTTTTCGTTTGCCGCGGAGGCTGCGGCACTGATTTCATCGGCAAATTCGGCCTCAACATCGCCGTAGAGCTTTTCGCCGAATATATCAGGCGTCAGCCCCACAACATATTCATCGCTCAATTCCACATCACCGTCGCTGTTCAAGGGTATATCGGACATCGCGGCTGTATCGATTTTTCCTTTGTTTGACGGTTCTTCAACCGGAGTAAACTGAGAAATAATATCTACTATCTCCTGCGGAGCGCCGAACACGTTGCTGATATTCTGAAACAGGAAATTGGACATAAATCCGCGCCGAACGACCTCAACAGATTTGATTTTACGCGGTATTGACAATACCTTTTCGGCGTCCAGCTCAATCATTTCGCCGTCATCGTCCTCGCCTATAACGGGAAAGAAATTCAAAAGCTCGCGGATATGGCGTTTTCTGGCGTCTGTGTCTCCTCGACCCGCCGCGGTATCACGGGACAGGTCGTTTGCGAACTGCTCAAAAATAATCAGCGTCCTTGCCGGGTCAAAGTCGAAAACATAAGCGTTCTCTTTACGATACAGCCCGTTGCCTACACGGAACAGGCACGGATTTTGCGCGCGGAAAGCCGCCTGCATATAGAGCGCCGGAGACTTGACATTTGAAAGCATCAAAACTGCCGTCCATTCGGGAATTGTAACGCCGGTCGTCAACTGACCGACGGAGAGAGTGATTGTCTTATCGTATTTTTTTATCGCGTCAACCACTTTGTCATATGATTTTTTCGTTTCCTCGGTATCGTCAAGCTTACCGTCACCCGCGGCAAGCACTACCTTGTACTCTTTGAATACAGGATGGCTTTCCAGCTTTTTCGCAAGAAGGCGCGCGGATTCAACGCGGTCCAACAGCCAGAATGTATGCCGCAGCTCATCGCGGAGCTCCGGCGTGCTGAACGGAAATTTTTCCTGAATGGTAAGCGCGTCAAGAAAACGGTCAACCGATTCATCATGCATAAAGCGACCGTTATTCACAGCAAAAAACTCATTCAAATCAAAGGCGTATTCCTCGGTTGTACCGTCAATATCCACGCCCTGTTCAAGCTCATCCATAATGACGCGGCTCATCTGATATGTAAACAAATTCAGCTTCGGAAGCACCGCATACGGATTTTCATCCGTACCGCTCCATTCGGCTTTTTTGCGCTGCTCGTCAGCGTAAGTCCAGTTGTAGATTGCGTCGTCCGGAAATTTATCATTCGCCAGAGCCTTAAACGGCGTGCCGGAAAGGTGCAGCGTAAACTTGCGCCGGATATGGTCGAACGCAATATCCGTCTTGTAGGTATCGACTCCCTCGTGAGCTTCGTCAACAACAAGAACGTCCCATTCTATGTCGCGAATTTCCTTAAGTTTACCATATGATCCGCCAAAATACGTCGAGCCCTTTAAATCCTGAAGAGAAACAAACTCTATAAGTCCCATGCGCTTAGCTTGGGGATCCTTGGAACGGTTTTTTTCATCTTGCTCAAACGTCTTATAATCCATGACCTGCGGCTTATCCTTAATTCCGTCCACGGAGCTTACGAAAAAATAACCGTTTTTGCGTCCGACAAAACGTTCGTAATCATTATACCAGGAATTTGCAATAGCCGGACGGTTTGTGACAACTAAGACGCGTTTTGCATCGATACGCATAATAAAGTCATAAACAGACAGTGTTTTACCAAATCGCGGCTTTGCGTTCCAAAGGAACTCGCCGCCCTCATGGTCGTTACGGTAAGCCACAGTCCGCGAAACGGCGTCCTCCTGTTCTTCTCTCAAAGAGTAGGAAGAAATCTCAGAAATATCACCAGGGATACCGCGGTTGGAACGAAATTCGTTAAAGTGAGCGCGGGATTCACTTGCTCCTATATGGAACCACTCGTTGCGGTCCTTCGGGTCAAAATACTCGTTTCCCTCGTCCTGCGGCTGACGAACGCCGACCCTGCGGAGATAGACATGGAAGTCCTTGTCGTGAAATACGTCGCCGGAGCCGTCGTCATAGACCGCGCTGCCCTGCCATTCTTTGTGCGCCATGATTCCCGCCGTATGTGTCTGCTGGTAAATACGGGTATCAACATCCTGCTCGGTATAGCCTATCTTGATATAGCCGTCATGATAGGTAACGCCCGGGGTCGTATAGGCGTAAATCATCGGAACCACTTTGTAAGAAGGCTTGATTAAATCCTTTATTTCCGCCGCCATATCAGTTCATCTCCTTTACGTGTGTCTCGATAAATTCGATTTCGGCATCGTCAAGCCCGTATTTTGCATAAAGCTGCCGGTCGATTTCAGGGATGGACTTCGACCAGTCAATGTCGGATGCAGCGGTGAAATCCTGAAGGGGGACGTATTTCCAGACAGGTTTTTTGCCATTTTGAGTGACTTTAAGAACACCAAGCATCGTTCTTGCAAACTTTGTTTTAATATACTTTAAACAAGACTCAGCTTCATCTCTCGTTTCAAAACAGCCAAAACTGATAAATGTTTGGGTATAGCCTATCAGAGGCGTGCCTATCAGAGGCGTGCTAATTACTTCACCGATAGCTCCGGAACCGTTATTCGCTGGGACAATAACCTTATACTTAGTCAAATTACCATAGGTTTCATCAATATACATACGTTTTATATATTTGTAAATCCTTTTTTTATTATAACCTAAGATTTTAACATCATCATTCTGTTTTTCGTCTCTAAAACAAGGGAATACAATACATCCGCTTGTCATTCGCCGTTCACGTCCATTACTGCTTATTTTTGACCGCAAATCTGGGAAATCATTATATAATTCCATTAAGTTAAAATAGTTCTGATTATATATTATACTCATAATAGAGTCATTACTTAAAGCGTTCACTTTTTTTAATATAGAGTTCAGTTCATCAAAAGCCGTATAATGAATAATAGCACCATAATTCTTAGCTGCATCTCTGTAATGAATTGCAACGCCGCCTTTGATGTCAACAGAACTAAAAAACTTTGAGGAATCCGCAGAATAATCCAATACCTTAAAATGCTCATCATTGAGCATCTTCATATTCCAAGCGGCGGGTGTATTGCCGTTATTAAATAAAAAACGGGCAGGGGTAATCAATTCAACACGGTCAGAAATAGCATAAGCCGCATTCATAAAATTTGCATAAAGTGAAGCATCACTTATCTTTTCGCCTGCCGACTCCTCTTGATATGGCGGATTTCCAATTATAAAATCAAATTTCATTTCCGGTTTTCCTCCTTTAGTTTTCTGTATTCCAGACTGCGTTTCGCCCGCCAGTCGTAAATCCGGCAGGGCGGCTGCCCGTGATCCTCCGGTTCCTCATCTTCCAATAAATCAAACATTGAGAACTGTTCATATTCCTCCGCTGCTTTGCAATAGGGGATCGTCCCCGTCAATCCGTCCATCTGCCATATATTCCATGAAATTATATTCAACAAATGCTTGTATTCGGGGACAGAAGGCTTGCGTCCAAGCTTTGCAAGCATATAATCGTCAAATGTCAGCAGCAGATTAAGCCGCGCCAGCAGGACGTTGTCGCCCTGGAACTCATATCCGTATGTCGCCTGAAACGCTCTGTATGCCCATTTGAGCCATTCGTCCTCATCAGACGCATTTTCGGACACCACCCGCAGCTTGCGGTCCAATATTCCGACCCTTGACTCCATAGGCACGTCCTCGCCGGTAGAAACGTCATAACGGCTCACCAGATACGGTGCTTCTCCGCAGGTGATTTCCAGGCGGCGTGAATCAACATATTTCCGCCAGTTCTTTCCGTTCGGAAACACGACCCGTTCCCCATCAAACGCCCCGTCATAGCCGAACCATTCCGCGTCTATATAGTCGTTCATTTTTTTCACGACCCACAGCGGAGTAAATACTTCGGCGTGAGCCTTTGTACGCTTCGCCTGCGCGTCTCCCGTTTTATCCGTGCGGCTGATAAGCCGGAACCGCGCCCAAATAAGCAGCTCGCCGGTAATTTCCTTGTCGCGCCGGTAATTCTCGCCGAAATCATTGTAAACGTCCGTCGCCCAAATAATATTGCCCTTTGAGGTTTTATCCGTAAGCAGAAGGTTCAGCAGCTTCATGCCGGAAAGCCTGTTTAATTCATTCTGCACTGCGGCACACACGCCGTAACACCCCCTTGCTTGTCTCAGATGGTACAATATAATTATTATACCATTTAATGAGTGGTTTTTCAATATATTTCAGACAAGTCTCGTCAAAATACCTGATAAGTGAAAAAAGCGCGGTATATGAGGGTGAGGCAGCGTGTTGCAAACAAATTTGCCCCACAGCCCCGAGCGCGAGACGACGGATTAAAAATGCTTTTTGCTCCTGTTTTGCATTTTTGCAGTATTTGGGAAAAAAGAGATGTTGTTATGAGAGTAACAACATCTCTTTTTATATGAGTTATGTTTTTAAAGTAAACTAACTACATCCAATTATAGTTTTTCATTTTCAGAAACTTCACCTACAATATGCCATTCAAACATTTCTTTGAAATCATTAAAGCATTCCTCGCATATCCAATGATATCTATCTTCAGTAGAATATGCAAGCAACGTGTTTGCATCAATTCTCTCCGAACAAAATGCACAGTGTTCGTGCTCCCAACCTTCTCTGAATGGAATAAATTTACCTTTAATAAGATTCTTTTTATACAGATAATTTTTTTGATTTGTTAATCTCCAATCATTGTTATTCATATACGACAATCTCCTTTACTTTTTTTCAACACGCCCATCGGGAAAAACTCTATAATTATTTCCATATTTATCAGTATAGTCCCAATGAGGACCGATTGGATCACTATGATTTAAATCAGAGTTCCATTTTTCGCCCGTTTTGGGATTATACCAATTATCCTTTCCTTCTTTAGGCGAAGATTTCCCACGCCATTCAAAACCTTTTCCCGGCGATTTGCCGGGATTATTCCCAGGGTACTTTATATTCTTTGAGCCTATTGTATTTCCGAAATTCCCTCCTGCGCCAGCACCCATTAAGCAGTCACCTGCTTTCTGGACTTTGAAAATTCGCTCTCAAACGAGAGAGTGTGAATGCCCTCCTCTTCATATTTTTGGAATATCTCTTTCTCGGAGCTGCGCCATATACAATATCGTTTTTAACAATAATTTTTTGCTAATTTCACAAGCTGTTTTTGAGTTAATGGAGTTAATGCCATACAATTACATATAGAGCTCAAACATAGAAAAGCAGCTGTTTTCTATGTTTGAGCAAAAACAATTTATTGATTACTCCATAATACGGTGCCATTTTCCAATGAAATTTTTTCAGGAATACATTTTAGAGAGATCTCAATACAATCATTGTAAATAAGAATACTTTCATCTTTGCCCGGCTCTATTACTTCTATATCGCCTACCGCCGCAGCATATTCGCCAATATAATTCTCATTATTCATTTCTACATACCTCCGTTTTATTTAAATCCATTAGGTCTTGCCGGAACAATATGAGCATTTCCTTTACTATCATAATGTATTGTCGCTTTTGTCGTATCATAATACTTTCCTGTTGTCCTATCGTAATATTTTCCTATCACCCGACCAAAATCAACACTTTTTTAGTTAGAGTTATCATCGCTGATTTTGGAGCTTTTAATGCGTCACGAAGAACATAACGGCAAAGAGTGCCGCGATTACCCATGTTCCTATCTTTACTTTCCTTGCCTTGCCGGTAAACACGCTGATAAGCACATAAGAAATCACGCCGAAGGCGATGCCGTAAGAAATATTGTAAGTCATAGGCATCATCGCCAAGGTCAGAAACGCCGGAACCGCGTCCTCTGTTTTCAGCCAGTCTATGCTTCTGGCGCAGTTCATCATCATAATTCCCACATAGATGAGCGCCGCCGCAGTCGCACATCCGGGTACAAGCATCGCTATCGGACATAAAAACATACTGATAAAAAACAGCGCGCCCGTCACCATAGCTGCCATACCTGTCTTGCCGCCCTCCGCAATACCCGTGGACGCCTCCACATAAGAGCTTACCGTAGATGTTCCGCATACCGCGCCGCAAGTGGTGGCTATGGCGTCCGCAAGCATCGCCCTATCCAGATTTGGCACTTCCCCATCTTCGGTCAGAAGATTTCCTCTGGCGCAGGCTCCGTACAGAGTGCCGATTGTATCAAACATATCCACCAGACAGAACGCGAGCGCGGTCGTCGCAATCAATACGACAAGCTCCGTTTTGCTGTGATCTGCCAGATACGGCGAAAAATCAAAGCCTTCGGTAAAAACCTTGCCGAATGCGTGCGTGCCAAAGTCCCCAAATGCCGTAAGCGGGTTAAAATTCATATTATTTGTAAAGCCCTCATAAAATCCGGGAACGGTAAGACCAAGAAGATAATACAGCGCAGTTCCTCCGAGTATGCCCCAGAGCACAGCGCCCTTTACCCGCTTGCAGGTCAGAACCGCAATCGCAATTAAAGCGGCAAGCGTGACAAGTATCGGCATAATATCCTTCCACGCCACGTTCCCTGCAAGAAGGTTGAAGGATGCGAGGTTGACATAGGTGGAGGGATCCGCCACCACAATTCCGGAGTCCTTAAGCCCGATAAAGGCGATAAACAGTCCGACTCCCGCGGGAATTGCCATCCTTACCGACGTCGGTATCGCCTCAAAAATTTTCTTTCGCAGTCCTGTCACCGTAAGCATTATAAACAGTATGCCGTCAATCAGAATGAGTACCAGTGCATTGGCATAGCTCAGTCCAAAGCCAAGGCACACCGTATAGACGAAAAAGGCATTGGAGCCCATGGCGGACGCCTGCGCCAGCGGCAGATTTGCCAGAAGACCGATAAGCACCGTTCCGATACAGGCGGAAATTGCAGTCGCAATATAGATTGCGTTGTATGACACTCCCGGAAGCTCCGCAAACATTCTTGAATTGACCATAAGGATATACGCCATGGTCATAAAGGTTGTAATTCCCGCCAGCGCTTCCGTCTTCATTGAAGAGCCGTATTCCTTTATATGAAATATTTTTTCTGTTGATAACATCAATCCCTGCGCCTCTCTTTCTTTTTAAAAAATTATTTTATTGTATATTATATTTTATTATATTTTTATAACAAGGCTGCTCAAGCCGACTTTTTTGTTTTCCGAATATTTTATTGCTTTTCATTATGACCCGCTCCTTTTCAGCTTATTTTTGTCAAGCATTCCCACATTGTTCGCCGCAAGCGCCACCTGAGCCTGCAGGCAGGGAGCACCGGCGGCAGTCATAAAGAAGTCCAGAATTGAGGCAACTGAGACCGCCAGCGCAATAGCCTCGCCGGGAATGCCAAGCTGTGCAAACATAACCGTAAATGCCGAAAGCGGTCCGCCCGGAATAGGCGGTACTGCCATGGAAAGAAGTCCTAACGTTAAAATCCCCATTATAAGGAACTGCGGCGTAATTGGGACGTTATAATACTCAGCCATACACAAAACCATAGGAAAAATACCGACCACAAAACCCGGCTTGTAAAGCACCTGTCCCAGCGGGATTGCAAAATCCGCCACCTTTTTCGGTATGCCGAGTTCCTCTACGCACGTCTCCAGATTTGTCGCAAGACCCGCAGCCGAGGAAGCCGTCGTCAGGATAATCAGATAAGTCGGCAGCATTTTATTCATCAGAAGGATAGGGCTGACCTTCAGGCGCGCTGCCAACACAAAAACATAAGCCAGTGCCAGCAGTAAACACGCCGGTATTGAAATTGCAAACACCTTGAGCAAAATTAACATTCCGCTGTCGATATCGGACAGCATAAGATTAAAAAGGCCTAAAAACACGAACAACGGAATGATTTTTCCCAGTGCTCCCATCAGAAACTGAACCGCCTCGTTCGCCTGCATCAGGATATTTTGTGTTGCCGATACACGCCCGCCCAGGATTAAAAGGGCGGCACCCACGCAAATTCCCAAAAAAACAAGCTGCAGCGCATTACCGTTAAGAAACGGCGAGATAATATCCGAGGGCACGATTTCCAGCACCATTTTGTATATCTCCGAAAAATTGCCGGAGATTTCGCTTCCCGCTTTCGTGGCAATCGGAAACAGCAGGCAGCCCGCAAGCGCCATAACCACCCCTACAATAAATATTCCCGTAATCATTCTTACAATCAGCTTTCTACCGATTTTTCCTACCAAGGTCAAATCGCCGATGCTCACAATTCCGCAGCAGACCGCCAGGAAAACAAGCGGAGATGAAACCGCGCGGAGCGCACCCAAAATCATATCGAACAGGGGCTGTGTGACCGAAAGCGCCGCCGTCTGCATTTGCGGAAAAAGCCTTGCGACCGCTCCCAGAACCACCGCCAGAAAAACAGCGCACAAGAGCAAAGCCATCTGCCCCATGGATGATGTCTTTTTCTTAGGATTGCAGACCAAGCAGTTTTTTCCGTCCTTATAAGAGTATGTAAATGAAAGTCCTGCCTGCGAGAGCAGATTGTTGCTTAATAAAAATGCCTCGTCATTTCCCTCCCATGCGTCCATGGCGGGACCGTCTACGCTTATTTTCATAAATGCCCGTCCGAATTTCCGCCCGCAGTCCACATTGACCGGCGCGCCCTTTAAAGACTCGAGCCAGTTTCCGAGAATTTCCTCTAACGACAGGCGTATGCGGATAATGTCTTTTTTATCCGACCCCGCCTCCGAAAGCGTCTGCACACAGATTGCGGACACTTCGTCAATCGTCTGTTCCGACAAATTGAATTTTTCACTGCGATTACTTACCATAACTATATCTCCTGTTTATGTTTTTTAACTACCGTTTTTATGTTCTCTAATCTTTTTGTCGCGTTAATCTTTAAGAGCGGAATCCATCCGGTCACAGGACGGCATAAAGCCGCTGTCCGTATAGGTATCATTCGCCATAAGCCTGTCGCGGAGACTTACAAAAGCCCTTTATCCCTTGCCAGATTTTCAATGCTTCTGTCGTATGTAGCCTCCGCTTCTTTTGAAAAGAAGCAGCCCGGAACGCCCTCGTTGTGGTCGCGGTGGTGCGCCACGCACGCGCAGCATTTTCCGTGACGCGGGCAGTCATAAGTACACGGACAGGGTCTGTTGTTGTCACAAGCGTTCATAAATAATTCCTCCTGATTTTTCATATAAAATGATTTTGTTTCATATTAAGTTAAGCTCTGCTTACATTTCTTTGAGACACCGAAAGTCGGTTAGCCACATTGATATGAGAGCTGTTTTATTGGCGGATAACCGTTCTTTTCTGCATAATTTTACATAATTATGCTTTATTATACAACAACCGCCGCCTGCTTGCAACAATCAAATCTTCTTAAAATTAAAGCTCGATAACTTCTCCGGCTTCGACTATAAGCGCGCTCGGAGTAACAAACTGCTCCGCTCTCTCGCGATTGAACAGTTCGCCCGGCGACATATGAATGGGAACGGTGTGCTTCGCGCCGATAAGCTCCGCGCACTCGATCGCTTCGGGTATGTCCATATTAAAATGTCCGTCAATCGGCAAAAACGCGTATTCAATATTCTTATCCTTAAGCTCCGCCATTTGGTCTGTTTTTGAGGTGTCGCCCGCGAAATACAGCGTCTTTCCATTCACCGTAACAAGGTAGCCGACGCACTGCCCTACATCGTGGTTTTTGTTATACGCCTGCACAGGCTCGATATGAACGCCCGCAAAGTCAAGCGTCTTATAGCCGTCGTCCGTTATCGCGTCGCTGTTTTGGAAAATCACGCAGCCGTCCGACTGCGGCACCAAGTCAATCTTGTTGTGGTCGGGATGCTGATGCGTCACGAGAATTAAGTCCGCTTCCTTGTCGTAGCCCTCGCCCGCATACGGGTCGATGTAAATAACCTCGCCCGTTCCGAGCGTCAGACGGAAGCTCGCGTGTCCTTGATATAAAAGTTCTGCCATATTGTTCTCCTCCTTGTTTTCGGTATTGTTTCCACAGCCTTTGTCAGCAGGCGCGGCTGTTTCAACCGTAATTGCTTCGCTCAGCGGCATTATTTCTCCGAGCGAGTTCCAAAGCATAAACTTATCGCCGCTTCTCGTCGGTATAGTGGTTGTGCCATTCTCCGCGTCGGTGATTTCAAGTCCCGAAATCACTCCGCCCGTGTATGACGCGTGAATTAGCTTCGCACTTCCCTCGAGATTGCTTATGGTAAGTGCTCCGTTCTCATAGACCATATTTACCTGCGGACGCAGAGTGGGCGTCGGGCTTGGCGTTGGTGTCGCTGTCGATGTCGGCGACGGTGTTGGTGTAACCGTTGACGTTGGCGTTGATGTCGGTGTCACTGTCGGCGTCGCTGTTGGTGTCGGCGTCGCTGCCGATGTCGGCGACGGTGTTGGTGTAACCGTTGACGTTGGCGTTGATGTCGGTGTCACTGTCGGCGTCGCTGTTGGTGTCGGCGTTACTGTCGGTGTAGGGGTTGGCGTTGTGGTCGGAGTCGGCGTTACTGTCGGTGTCGCTGTCGGCGTCACTGTTGGTGTCGGCGTTACTGTCGGTGTAGGGGTTGGCGTTGTGGTCGGAGTCGGCGTTACTGTCGGTGTCGGACTTGGCGTTGTGGTCGGAGTCGGTGTTACTGTCGGTGTAGGTGTCGTCGTCGTCGTCGGACTTGGCGTTGGTGTCGGTGTAACCGTTGCCGTTGGCGAGTCTGTCGGATTTGGCGTTGTAGACGGGAGCGCGTTCCATTGGGCTTTTAAATATACTTCGTCGTCATCAAAAAGAACTATATCGTTGCGCGGGTCAAAGCGTTCGCTGAACCCTTTTGTTGTACACCAGCCGAAAAAGCTGTAGCCACTGCGTTCGGGATCGGGAATTTCCTGCGAAATACGTGTGTTTTTCCGTGCCTGTACAACAAATTCCGGTTCGTTGTTGTCCGGATTGAAATGAATGGTAATTAGCTTGCCGGGAAGGTCGCTCCAATGGGCATATACGGTAACGTTATCCTCTATAATTCGCTGTGTATCCGCGATTTTATTACCTCCCGACGCTTTTGTAAACCACCCAAGAAATGTCCGCTCGCCCCATGTGGGTTCCTCGGGTATAATTTCGCCGTAGAGCGAATACTGCTTTGTCGTTTTACTCATTTGCGGCGTGTTTCCACCATCATTATAATCGAAGCGGACTGTAACATCATCCTCCGGACCGTCGTCCCAAAGGGAGTATCCGTCCATAACCGCCATACGTACTCGTTTAAACAGCCTGTAACGCTCCGGGCAGAGAATCATGATTGCCCGCCGCCAGTCCTGCTTTGTATAGCCGGTAAAATAAAAACGGCAAAATTCGGCAAAATCCTCCAGATTGCTCGTATGAGCATAGTCGGTGAGCGTATAGCAATCGTATTCCATGGCATTTTTCCATTCCGTTTTCGTTGAAAACCGGGAATACCCGTTGTCGTAATACCACAAGTCGATACTGTGCCCCAGCTCGTGGACGATACTTTCTATCATAGTGGAGGCAGCCGGCGTGGTTGAAAGTATTATATTAATATGCGTTGCGTAGCATTGGTATACACCGCTGCCGGGGGTTGGGCTTTTGTAACATGTGGCGTCTTTAATATGATTTCGGAGTTCATAGGGAATGCGCGCCATTACTTCGCCGAAGGTTTTCGCGTTTTTCCGACCGTTTGTACTGTCCTGAATGGATATTTGTATGGTTTGTACGCGTTCTCGACCCTCCTCATCTGTATCGTAAATTTTGAGAATATAAGGGAAAAACTCGGTTCCGTCAGGCGCGTCGGTGAAGGGTTTGTTTTGGGGGTTAAGCGTATAGTATGCGCCCTCTGTTCCGGGAAGATCCATGCTCACGTTATAGCCGGAGGTCATCTGTTTGGTCACATAGGCAAAGCCGAGACTGTTCTTAAATCTAAAGGTAATACTGTTATGAAATGCGTCCGCAGTCATATTCTTATCCTTGATTTTGTCGTAATAATATTTGTCGATTGCCGCGCGCGGCGTCTCCTTTTCGCCTGTTCCGTACGGACTGCATGTCTCAAATACATCTCCCGCAACGCTCTCATACACGCGCTCTATCTGCGTACGCTGATTTTGCGGCAGCGTGTCGTATCCGGGCTGCAAAGACAGCAAATAAAGCGGACTTTCATCGGGGACGGGCTTAAATGATATTTCCGCTTTTTGTTCCTCGTCCGCCGCGATCAATTCGCCGCTGTCCGACACACCCATATATTTCCCGTTATCAAGGCTTTTCAGATAGTACGTTTTCGAGCCGTCATTTTCCTCCAAAAGCCAATGTTGGGTGTCGTCGTCAAGCCCCGCGAAATCGTCGGGTTGCGCCGTGAGCGATTTGCGGATATTATAAAGCGTCGCCGGCAGGGGCTCTCCTTGCTCCGCCTTAGCTATACGTCTTTCGGTTTTTTTGTTTTCAAACGCGTAGCTGCCGTCGCCCATATAGCGTGGCAGGAACAAATCGCTCCCGTCGGATGCGGGATTATTCGTCAAAATAAACTTATCGCCGCTTTGACACACAATTTTACCGTCGATACAAATCCGCTGATAAATTCCCGCAAAGCCGTTGTACGCGCCGGCGCTTTCGTCTGCTCCTACGTTTACGGGTACAATAACGGAAAAAAGCGCGCACAAAACTATCGCCGCGCAAATCCGACATCTTATGCAAAAGCTCTTTTGAATCATATCAATCCCTTCTCACTTCTGTATAAATTATATGTTTATAATAACATATATTTGCGGAGGCAAAAGCCTCCGTAGCCGCTCGCGAACGTCAAGTTCGCGTTGTGGCAGGCAAAGTATGATAAAATGTTCTCTCAGGCGTCAAAATCTTTGATTTTGGTAACGCCGTGAGGTTATTGTACCACAACAGCTTCAATAATTCAATGATACCCGTTTATTCTTTTTCACAGAAAGAACTCGCGCGTTGCAGCTTAAGCCCGCATTATCAATATCCGAACACGGCTTTTGCGCTTTGCATATTTTCTCTTATCTTTACGCCGAACGGACAGCGTTTCTCGCACGCGCCGCACTTTACGCAGTCGCCGCCGTGGGCTCTGAGTGCGGCGTAATGCTCGCGCACCGTTTCGGGAATTTCGTCTTTGGCGAGATTTAAAAATTTCGTCACCGACGCGATATCAATCCCCTTAGGGCACGGCGCACAATGACCGCAGTACATACAATGTCCCTCCCAGCTTATCTGCGGAAACGACGCGAACACCGCCGCGTAGTCGCGCTCCTCGTCGGACGCGTATTCATAGTCGATAGAGGTCTGCAAATCCTCAAGCGACCGCACACCGCTCATAATCGCCGCGACCGCCGGACGCGTCAGAGCATAATGTATGCATTGAGCCGCCGTCATAGCCTTGCCCGCGGGCGAGTATTCCTCGCTCAGTAAATCACCGCCGCCGAACGCCTTCATCACGGTTATGCCGACGCCGAGCCGCTGACATTCATCATAGAGCTTTTCGCGCATCGGGTCGAGGTTAAACAGCGGCTTTTCGTAGCTCTTTTCCGACCATAAATCCTCGCAGTCCTCGCTTGCGGGAAGCAGGTCGTAGCACGGATTTACGCTGAACATAAGCACCTCGACCGCGCCTGTTTTTATCGCCTCAAGCGCGACGACAGGGTTGTGCGAGCTCATACCTATCGCGCGGATTTTGCCCTGCGATTTTAATTTTTTCGCATAGTCCAAAATTCCGTTGTTCACCACCGCATTCCACGTTTCGAGCGAATCGACGTAGTGAATCATACCGATGTCCACATAGTCCGTGCCGAGATTTTTAAGCATTTTCTCAAACGCGGTCTTTACTTCGCTCAAATCCCGCGTCGCTCTGTACTGCTCGTTTTCCCATACGGCGCACAGGTGCGCCTGCAATACAAACTCGCTTCTGCGCGGACGTATCGCGTTGCCGACGCGCCGCTGCATATCGGGATTGGGGCTGTATAAATCCATACAGTTTACACCGTGGCGAAACGCGAGGTCAAACATCTCGCTTGTGAACTCGTCGCTCTTGTCGAGAAATCCCTCGCAGCCCATACCGATCTCGCTTACCTTTATATCTGTTTTGCCTAATTTCCTGTAATTCATAGCTAAGTCTCCTTTTCCTTGATTTTATCATAAAGAATACAGATTATCAATACGGTTTTTGTCATACCGCTCGGATAAATATATTGACATTATGTCAGAAATGTGTTAAACTGATTATACAGTATGAATTAAAGGAGAAAAATTTATGCCGAAAGGATCACCCGAATTAACCAACGCGCGCAGGGAGGAAATCATAAACGCCTGCGAGAAGCTGTACAAAACAATGAGCTTTAAGGAAATAACCATAAAGGAGATAGGCGGCGCAACCTCGTTTACGCGCACGTCAATCTACAACTATTTTCAGACCAAGGAGGAGATTTTCCTCGCGCTTATCGAGCGGGAATACAATCTCTGGTGCGACGATTTGGAAAAGACGATGCACAAGACCGAGTCAATGACTAAGGACGAGCTTGCCGACGCGCTCGCGCGTTCGCTGGAGAAACGTCCGCAGCTTTTGAAGCTGCTGTCGATGAACCATTACGATATGGAGGAAAACAGCTCTCTCGACCGTCTGACGGATATGAAGGTCGCGTACAACCGCTCGATATGCACCGTGCGGGAGTTTGTGAAAAAGTATTTTCCTCAGCTTACAGACGAGCAGCTTCACGAGTTTATATACCTGTTTTTCCCGTTTATGTTCGGGATATATCCATATGCGGTCGTGACGGACAAGCAACAGCAGGCTATGAAAGACGCGGGTATGAATTATCCTAAAATGACGGTATATGATATAACCTACGGCTGTGTAAAGCGTCTGCTTAGCAGTATTGTGTGAGGGGTAGATTAAAAATTACAACAGCGCGGCTTTATAAAGCCGCGCTGCTTTACATATTTATTTCATAACTCCGCTTACAAGGACGCAAAGCGTCACACCGATTTATGCTGCTGCAAATGTTGCTTTTCATCAAAAGGAATAATGCAGCGCATACAAATATCCGTCACCCGTTCAACGGTATCGGCACAATCCCCTCTTATCCACTCCGAAATAATTGCCATAATTCCCGCAATGTAAAATGAAATAATGTAGGATTTGTCCTGCTCGGGGAGACTAAATCGGTCTAATATGGGAGAGAATATTTCCGTAAAAAGCCTTCTGAATGTTTCTTCCGCGTTAAATACAGCGGAGTGTGAAAGCACAACCTTAAATAAGCGTTTATTGTTCTTTACAAATTCAAGGTACGGTTTCAGATATTCGGGTGAAATAAAAATCAAATCATCTAAATTTTCCGACCGCAGCCGTTCCTTTATGTCTGTAAGGTGCGTAGCATATCTCTGGAAACATTCGTCATTCTTATACGCAACACATTCGTCAAGCAAATCGCCGATTGTCTCATAATGCAGATAAAATGTAGAACGATTGACGCCCGCCTTTTCGCAAATTTCTTTTACGGTGATGTATTCAAATTCCTTTTTTTCAAGCAACTCGATTAAAGCCGTATCCATACGAACCGCCGTGTTAAAATACTTGCTTTCTGACTTGTTCAATCGTTCCGCCTTCTTTCCTTTTCCGCCCGCCGCTTAATTGTTTTCGTTTGCAATTTCCGAAGCAAGACGAATAATATCTCCCGCGTATTTTTCCTTGCTCTTTTGGAGAATACGGTTGTAAATGGGATAATTTACTCCCACTCCTATAAAGCCTATAATTCCCACTATGATACCCAGTATCATCATGGCTGTGCCGCCGTCGCCGATAACCTTCATCGACAGACACAATCCCGCACCCGCGACCAGCGCGGCAATAATTCCAAAGGAATAGGTGAAAATCTGCGCCGGTCTTTTAGCCGCTTTGTCCAGCTTTCTGAGCGCCATAACCTTCGACGCGCTCTTTTGGGAATACTCGTTTACGATTGCTTCCGCATAAATTTTGTCTGTGTTCATTTTTATTACCTCCGTTTCATTTGATAACTTTATTGTAACGGAGAAAATATTAAATCTGAACAACACGATTACGCTTTTGTGTTGAGTTCAAAGGAAATTGTGCTTCGACGATACGGCTGTTTATCCGTTATTTGATAAGGCGCATTACTCCGATTTCCGGCAAGTCTTACGCCGTAACACCGTCGCTTGCGGTATATGCCTCGAGCGAGCCGGATTTTACCTGAACGCACAGGTATTTAATCGGGGAATTTTCCGCCGCGAAAAGCTGTCTTTTTGCCTCAGGCGCAACGCGCAGAAAATCATTCGCTTCAAGAGCAACCTTTTCTCCGTCGATTTCCATACAGCCCTTGCCTTCGAGAATTATATAGATTTCCTCGTTCTGCTTATGCGAGTGAACAAACGGTATACCCGCGCCCGCAGGCATAAAGTTTACGCTTATCTCCGCACCGGTAAGCCCGAGCGTGTCGTGCAGCTCCACTCTGTCCGTGCCGGTTACGTTTGCCTTGCTGTAATTTTTCATAATAAAGACCTCCAGAAAATAATATAGTTGTAATCATTTTGATTACAACTATATATTAGCACAATTTTGTTGTAATGTCAATAGTTACAACAAAAAATAAATATTTTTTATATAAGTATATTCAGCTGCTTCATCAAATCGGCAAGGGTTACGCTTTCAAGCTCGTTTTCCAGTGCCGCCTGAGCGTCCTTAAGGCGCGAGTCCAGCACCGCATGAATGTTTTTTCCTACGGGACATTCGGGGTTCGGATTTTCGTGAAAATTAAACAGATTGCCGTCGATGCAGTCAACCGCCGTGTAAATGTCGTAAAGAGTAATATCGTCCGCACTTTTTACGGGCGTCGCGCCGCCGCTTCCCGCCTTTACGTCGATTATTCCCGCCGCCTTGAGACTCGAAAGCGTGCGCCGTATCACAACGGGATTTACATTGACGCTCGACGCTATTAAATCCGACGTCATTTTATATTCCTTTCCGAGAACATAAATCGCAAGCAGCGAATGAACCGCCACGGTAAATCTTGATGTAATCTTCATTCTTAACACCTCTTTGCAATATTGTATATTATTTTTGTTGTAATGTCAACGGTTACATCAAAATTTAAAACTGCCGCTTATCAAGTCAAACAAAGAGCAGAGCCGTATTCAAACAGCCCTGCTCTTTATATTATATAGCTTTATTTCATAACTCCGCTCGCTTTAAGCCACGCGGTTATTTCATCTCTGTTATACGATGAGTACGTCACGTCAAGACCCTCTTTTAACGCGCTGTCGGGGCAGAGCTTCGCGACCGCGCTTATCGTCTGACCGAAGCGTCCGCCGCCCATTGAGCAGAACGGGATTATAGTTTTGCCGCTCATATCATAGTGCGTCAGGAAACTGCGTACAGGCGCGGGAACAGACGCCCACCAGTTGCAGTAGCCGAGTAAAATGGTATCATAGTCGTCAATATTAAGTCCTGCGTCCTCAAGATATATTCTCAAGTCGGGTATGGCATTTTCTCGTTGCTCGGTCAGCGCTTCGGCGTATAAAATCTGCGAATTGCTCGTTGCCGAATACGGTGTCGCGCGTTCGATGCGGAATATGTCAGCGCCGCTTACGTCCTTTATTATTTTAGCCAAGCCGTCGGTATTGCCGGTCTGTGAGAAGTACGCAATAAGCGTTTTGTTCGCTTTCTCGTTGGGCTTGGCGGTATTAACGCTCTTTACGCTGCCGTTTCCCGCCGCCGCGTTTCTGACTAAGCGTATGCCTATACTATACAGAGGAACGTCTGCGGGGAACGCGCTTCGGTATGCGCTTCTTATATGCTTTGGAAAATCGTTCCAGCCGCCTCCGCGCACAACCTTGTAATGTCCTTCTTCCGCTCCCGTCGGATTTGCCGCGTCGCCGGAGTATGCGCTGTACCAATCCCAAACCCACTCGCCGACATTGCCGTGCATATTGTAAAGTCCGTAACTGTTTGCATCATAGCTGTCAACCGCCACAGTATGACTGAGATAACCGTTTACCCAACTGCCGCTCGCGTCATTGTTATAGCCGTATGCGTTGTAGCAATTCGCCTGCGTATCTTCAACGTAGCTGCCGAAATTAAACGGAGTATCGGTATTCGCTCTCGCGGCGTACTCCCACTCGGCTTCCGTGGGCAGGCGATAACCGTTCGCGCTCTTGTCCCAAGTGACCGTATTGTCCGAAACCGTGTAGCACGGCGTTAAGCCCTCCGCAAGGCTCCGCTTGTTACAATATTCTATCGCGTCATACCATGTGACATTTTCAACGGGCAGATTGTCGCCGACGTTCTCGCTCGGATTGCCGCCCATAACCGCCCTGTATTCACTTTGCGTAATCTCTGTTTCGTCCATATAGAAGCTGTCAACGGTGACGCTGTGCAAAGTCTCGTCCGCGTCACGCTCCGCTTCACCTGCGGGACTTCCCATTTGAAACGTGCCGCCGTTTATCAGTGCCATATTTTCAACCTCCTCACTATTTCCGAAATCAAGCCCAAGACCGTCTACCCATGCGGCAACGCTGTCCTTCGACTCGCCGATATTAAACCGTTTGCCGCTCAGCCAGTTTGCGTTCGGCGTCAAGCACTGAAGCTCCGATGTTGAAATTCCGCTGCTTCCAGATGTGCAGAACGGGATAATCGTCTTTCCGTCAAAATTATATTTTTCAAGGAAGGTATATATTATTTTCGGCGCTTTGCCGTACCATATCGGATAGCCGACGAATACAATATCATACTGTTCCATATTGCTGACTGTTCCGTCAATTTCGGGACGCGCTGTGTCGCTATACTGCTCCTGATAGGCGCGAGTGTTTGGATCATAATAAGTGCTGTTTTCCGGTCCGTAGGGCTCTTTCGGAACAATCTCATACTTATCCGCGCCGGTTATTTCGGTAATGTGATTTGCGATTTCCTCTGTGTGGTTCGTCCATGAGAAATACGCGACAAGCGTTTTGGTTTTCTCCGGCTCGGGCGGTGTTGGGCGTGTATCAATCTTGTTCATCTCAATCGGAGACAAATTCGTCATATCCCACAGAAATGCCTTGATTTTGCCGCCGCTGCCGGTAACGGTATCGGTTACATCATCAATCGTTCCGTTTTCCGGCTCGTAAATATTGCAGCCCGAAAGCCTGCCGTTTCTGTCATACGACGCTATAATCAATCTTCCGTTATTCGGTACACCCGAAATGGTGATTGTATTCCCGTCAGTGTAATAATTTGCCGCATATACCGATGAAGAAAACAGGCATAGTGCTATTGCCGTAAGTATAAATATAAATTTTTTCATTGTGATTGCTTCCTTTACAGATCTAAGTCAAGTCCGTTTACCCAGTCCATAACCGTATCGCTCGACGCACCGCCGCTAAAGCGTTGCCCGTCAAGCCAGTTCGCACCCGGCGTTACGTTTTGCATCGCCGTGGTAGAGCCTATCGGACTGCTTCCCGACGTGCAGAACGGGATAATAGTCTTGCCCGAAAAATCATAGCTTTCAAGGAAGGTAAAGATTATCTTCGGCGCGTTGCCCCACCAGATAGGATAGCCGAGGAATATTGTGTCGTACTGCTCTATATTCTCGACTGTTCCCGAAATTGCGGGACGCGCCGAGTCGTCGTTTTGTTCGAGGTTCGCGCGGCAGTCCGAGTTATAGTCTAAGTCTGCGTCGGTGTACGGAACTTCGGGCGTAATTTCATAAATATCCGCGCCGAGCCCGTCTGCGATATGCTTTGCCACGCCTTCGGTATTGTTCGTTGCCGAGAAATACGCTACAAGCGTTTTACTCTCCTGTCGCTCGTCATCCGTCGGAGCCGCGGTCGGCTCAACCGTCTCGACCGGTGCCGCGGTCGGTTCTGCCGTCGGTTCGGTTGCTTCAGCCGCTTTTGTAACAGTCACGGTCTGCGTTTCATCGTCCCACGCTACGTCAAATTTGAAGCTCTCCGCGATAAATCTAATCGGAAGCATGGTGCGGTCATTGATTAAAGCGGGAGCAACGTCAAGCGTATACGCCGCGTTGTTTAGGTATGCGGTTGTGCTGTCAATCGTCAGCCTTATCACGTCATTTTTGTATGTCAGCACAGCGGTGTTTGCGGCGTCCTCCCACTCGACATTGCCGCCCATTTCCTCAACCACAGCGCGCACGGGCAGAAGCGTTCTCGCGTCATTTACAAGCACCGGAACGGTTCCGCGTCCGGGGTCGATTTCCTGTTCAGTACCGTTTACAGTCATTACGGGATTTCCTATTTGCAGTGTTATTGTCAAATCCCCGTCCTCGGCAAAGGCGGCAATACCCGCCAAGCTTAAAATTACAGATAAAATTACAGCCAATATTTTTTTCATTTTAGTTTTCTCCTTATTGTTTTGTTATTATTTTGTTACCAAATCAAATTTTTCCACCCATGAAGCTACGTCCTCGCTCGACGCGCCGCCGCTAAAGCGCTGTCCGTCAAGCCAGTTCGCGCCCGGCGTTACGTTTTGCATAGCCTCGGTAGAGCCTATCGGACTGCTTCCCGACGTGCAGAACGGGATAATAGTCTTGCCCGAAAAATCGTAGCTTTCAAGGAAGGTAAAGATTATCTTCGGAGCGTTGCCCCACCAGATAGGATAGCCTAAGAAAATTGTATCATATTGCTCCATATTCTCGACCGTTCCCGAAATTGCGGGACGCGCCGAGTCGTCATTTTGCTCGCGGTTCGCGCGGCAGTCCGAGTTATAGTTAAGGTCCGCGTCGGTGTACGGAACTTCGGGCGTGATTTCATAAATATCGGCTTTCGCGCTGTCCGCGATATACTCCGCGATAGTCCGCGTATTTCCCGTTGCCGAGAAATACGCGACCAATACGTTACCGGCAGTTTCCGAATTATCATTGCCCGACGCGGCGGCGGTCGGCGCGCTTGTTGCTTCGGTTTTGGCGTTATTTCCTCCGCAGGCGGCAAGCGAAATAACCATAACCGCCGCAAGTACGGCAAATATTATTTTTTTCATTTTAGTTTCCTCCTTTATTTACTTACACCACATTTCCCGCTTTTTGCTTTCCGTTTTGCGCCATAACCCCCGCGAGCGCGTGCGGCACATAGAGCTCTTCCAGACAAGTTATTTCCTCGTCGCTAAGCTTTAATTCAACAGCTTTAGCCGCGCCCTCGACGTGAGAGAGCTTTGTCGCGCCGACCACAGGCGAAGTCGATTTTGTAAGCAGCCACGCAAGCGCGATTTCGGTCATTGAAACGCCGCGCTTGTCGGCTAATTCCTCTACGCGCTTTATGATTTTGCCGTCCGCCTCAGCAGTCGCGTCATATTTGAATTTTGCGTATGAGTCCTCTTGAAGCCGCTTTGTGCTCTCGCCCGCTCTGCGCGACAGTCTGCCGCTTGCAAGCGCGCTGTACGGCGTTACGGCTATGTTTTCGGACTTGCAAAACGGTATCATCTCCCGTTCTTCCTCGCGCGCGATGAGGTTGTAATGACCCTGAATTGACACAAATTCGGTGAGCCCGTTCGCTCTCGCGTAGTAATTCGCCTTTGCGAGCTGCCACGCGAAGCAGTTGGAAATGCCGATATATCTCGCCTTGCCCGCCTTGACGACGTTATTAAGCCCTTCCATAATTTCCTCCATCGGCGTGTGGTAGTCCCACATATGATAAATATAGAGGTCAACATAGTCCATACCGAGATTTTTAAGGCTTTGATTGAGATAGTTTTCGATATGCTTCTGCCCGCTCACGCCCGAGTCGATCTCGTCCTGCGTGCGCGGAGTAAACTTTGTTGCGATTACATACTCGTCACGCTTTGCAAAATCCCTAAGAGCCCGTCCGACATACTGCTCGCTCGTGCCGTTTTGATAGACGATAGCGGTGTCGTAAAAATTGATGCCAAGCTCAAGTCCGCGTTTTATTATATCTCTTGTTTGGCTTTCGTCCACCGTCCAGCTGTGCTGACCCGTCGCGGCGTTGCCGAAGCCCATACAGCCCATACATATCCGCGACACGTTTAAATCCGATTTGCCTAATTTTGTATATTCCATTGTAATCACTCTTTCATCTGATTATAAATTGCCGAGAATACGCTGTATTACAGACTTTCTCTGAAAATATCCACGATTTCATTATGCTCAAGCGTTTTGTATCCTCCCGTCATAACAATGGTGCTTCCCGCAATCGCTTCAAGCATTTCCTCGTTTGCGCCAAGCTCGGAGATGTTCATAACAAGACCAAGCTCTCTCATCCAGTCCTCCATTGCCGCAAGACCCTCGTTTGCAATCTGCTCGTCCGTTTTGCCCGCCGTATCAATATTCCAGACATTTTTCGCGAACCTTACAAATTTCGCGAGTCCGTATGGCATTATATGGCGGTAATACGGCAGCGATACCGCCGCGAGCGTCATGCCGTGAGTCGCGTCGGTGTGTGCGCCGACCGCCTGACCGAGCATATGCACCATCCAGTCGGTGGACTTGCCTTTCGCCACGAGCGTGTTAAGCGCCCATGTTGCCGTCCACATAATATTGCTTCTCGCCTCGTAATTCTGCGGGTCTTTGTTTGCGATACGGCTCGAATTTATAACGCTTCGCATCAAGCCCTCGCTGATATAGTCGCTTGTGTTGTCGTCCTCGCCCGAAAAATACTGCTCGCAAATATGATTAAAAATGTCATAAATGCCTGAAACCATCTGATAGTGCGGCAATGTCAGCGTATATTTCGGATTAAGGATTGAAAACCTCGGCATAACGCTTTCGTCCGCAAACACGTGACCTATCTTCATTTTCGTTTCGCGGTTCGTGATAACTGCGCCCGCGTTCATTTCCGAGCCTGTTCCGACCATTGTCAGCACACAGCCGACGGGGACGATTTCGCAGTCGGGTTCCTCAAACTTCAGATAATATTTCTCCCACGGGTCCTCATCGCAGTTTACCGATACCGATACCGCTTTCGCGTAATCGCATACCGAGCCGCCGCCGACCGCGAGCAGCAGGTCTGCCTTGTGCGCTCTTGCAATCTCAACGCCCTCATAGAGCTTTTCAAGCGTCGGATTAGGCATAACTCCCGCTATTTCCGCGACGTTTTTGCCGTTTTCCTTTAAGATTTTTACTACCTCGTCATATATTCCGTTTTTCTTGATTGAGCCGCCGCCGTAAATCAGCACGACGTTCGCTCCGTACTTCGGCAGTTCCGTGTTCAGGTATTTAAGAGACTCATCTCCGAAGTACAATTTTGTGGGGTTGCAGTAAGCGAAATTTCCTAACATTGTTTTTCCTCCTTCAAATTTTTATAATATATAGCGCATATGTTCCCGCGTACAGAGGCGGGGCATCTGTGCCTAGGTTATTATTCCCCGCCGTTTTTGAACGACAAACATTTACCTATTACATCACCCGTTCTCAGATATTCGTATGTCGGGAACTCGAAAAGAACGGGTTTCATAGCCCGATAATCAATTTTGCCCGTATCGTTTAAGCATTTTTCCTCAACGTATGTGCCGTCTATGGTGCAGATGAAGCTCTCAAAATTCGGAGTACTATACACGTCTACAACACTGCATACCATGGTAAGCGGCGATTTCTTTATGATAGGCGCGGCTCCGTCAGCTATTTCATAGTCAAACAGTTCCGACTTGTCCGTTTTCGCTCCGCTTACGGAGCCGGAGAAATCCGCCTTCGATAAAATTTCCTCAGTCACCATATTTATCGACAGCTTATTTGTCTTTTTGATAACGCCGTTAATGAAGTGGGGAGCCGCAAGGCTTACGAGAACTCTGTCATGTCCGATAATTCCCACATGAGCCACAAGCGTCCATGTTGGTTTATCCTCGTTCATCGCCCCGACAACGGTTACGGGCATGGGATAAAGCGCTAATTGTGAACCAATATTCTTTTTCATTTTAATTACCCCCAAAAAACATATTCTGACGCTGTGTCATTGATTGGATTATATCACTATCCTGACGTTGTGTCAATACGTTTTTTGAAATTTATATAAAAATTTTGACAGACACATTCTGCGAAGAAGCGACAAAAAAATACAGCCGACGGCTCTGCGGAACTTAATGCGTAAGATTTGCATATCCCGTACCTATGCAAAAAAGACACTCTCGGATTTACTCAAAATCCTCAAATGTCTTATTGCGTTTTTACTTTGGAAAACTCGAAACTAAACCGTGAATATCGCTTATTACATATACCGTATTTTAGCCCTCTTGCATTTGTTTTTTCACCTCCTCTATCATTTCAACATTGGATTTTCTTGCGGCAGGATGCCACATGTCCAGGACTTTTATACCTTTTTGCCTTAGTTCGTCAATATAAGAATTTTCAAATATCCATAACGTACCGCAAAATATAATAGTTTTTGGATTTAAAATCTTAATTTCCTCTTTTATTGTGTTTATTGCGACCTTACTTTTCGCTATCTCCCAAAACTCTTTGTCCGAACGGGCATAACCGCGCACTTTATTAACATTGGTGTAAGCTGCCGCGCCCAAAGCCTTTATCGCCTCGTCATACATCTCCGCAATTTCTTTAGGTTTTTTATCCGGCTCCTTTATGGCGGTTATCCATCTGCCAAGGTTGTACCACATATTCATTGTCACGCGTTCAGCGGCTTCTCTGCCGTCGTTGATGCTGCTTCCTTTCTTTATTACATCATATACAAAATCTATGTATGTAGTTTTCTCTTGAAAATCTTTGTCATTCCACCCGTTTGTTTCTTTGAGAATAACAAGTATACCGTTATCCTCGTCATAGCTTTCCTCATCAGCGATGCCAAATGTGTTGATGCCGGGCGCCTTATCCCCAAATGCTTTCTCGTACTCCTCAAGAAACTTATTGGTTGCATCGCAGTACAAAGTCCTCAATTTTTGGTTTAGCTTTTCGTTTTTGTTTACATCAATCATAATTATTTTCTCCTTAATGTATGTAATTACAATTCTTTTATCAGTCGCAGAACCTCGTTTTCCAATCCGCGTTTTTCGTCGCTAGCTGATAGCTCTCGCGCGGATAACGCTCCACAAGCGCGCGGCGTATCACGCTCTCGCTCTCGCCGTATGTCCACGCCGTATCGAAATATGTAAATCCCGCGTCCATAAACATATCGACCATTTTCTTTGTCTGCTCAATATCGGTCGCCCCGTCCTTCTGCGGCAGACGCATCAGACCAAACCGAGCTTTTTTATTAAACCGACTTTTTTGCCCATAATGCAACGGTTTTTTCTGATTTAGCCGCGTCCGCACCGTGAACGGCAAGACCTTTTCCGAATAACGCGCCCGCGCATATTTTCTTTAAATCGCGTTCGCAGTTTCCTAAACCGCTTCCTTCGTGCGTCATAACCGCCATCACCCTTTTGCCGCTCCAGTCGAGCTTTTCAAGCTGTGTGAACACCGCCATCGGAAACGTACCCCACCAGCACGGACCGCAAACGAAGATATTGTCGTAGCCGCCAATGCCGCCGAGGTATTTTTTCAGCTCAGGTCTTGCGCCCGTGCGCAGCTCCGCCTTCGCGTCGTCGATACATTCGTAATAATCCGCCGAGTAGTCCTTCACGGTTTCGATTTCAAACAGGTCGCCGCCGACCGCTTTTTGAATAAACTCCGCAACGATTTCAGTATTACCCTTCGCAAGATTTTTAATGCTGCCGTTCACATAATTTTCGCCCTTGCGCGAATAGTAAATAATAAGATTTGCCATTTTTATTCTCCTTTTCCTGCGTTGCTTACAGCAGCGCCGCGCTTACCTTTTCAAGCTCCTCGCGGATTTTGATATGCTGCGGGCATACCTGCTCGCACCTGCCGCATTTGATACATTTATCCGCGCGGTTTAAGCCGTGCCCGTCCACGAGCCAGTTCATCTGACCTACCGCCGCGTCCTTGCTGTACAACGTGTGGTAATTCATCGCGGTGAAAGAGCCTGAAATTCCTATCTTTTCGGGGCATACCTTCGCGCAGTAATTGCACGTCGTACACGGTATCAGCGGGATTGCCGCGAGAGCCTCTCGTGCCTTCTTGAGCGTTTGCTCCTCTTTTTCGCTTAAACCGTTAAAGCTTTTCATAACGGCTAGATTATCCGCCATTTGCTCGACGCTGCTCATACCCGAAAGCACGGTTATAATGCCTTCGAGATTTGCCGCGAACCGAATTGCCCACGACGCGCACGATGCGTCCGGCTCGGCTCCTTTAAACACTTTTTCAACAGGCTCGGGCGGGTTTGCAAGCATACCGCCCTTAACCGGCTCCATAATGATAACCGGCTTGCCGTGCGCCCGCGCCACCTCATAGCAGCGGCGCGACTGTATCGCGGGATTGTCCCAGTCGGCATAGTTTATCTGAAGCTGGACGAACTCCATTTCGGGGTGGTTATTAAGTATCTCGTCAAGTTCCTCCGGCGTGGAATGGAACGAAAAGCCCATATGCTTGATTTTGCCCTCGGCTTTTTTCTCTTTGATCCAGTCCCACATATTGAAATCGTCAAACACCTTTGTTCTGAACTCACCCAGATTGTGCAGAAGATAAAAATCGAAATAACCCGCGCCGGTGTTTTTGAGCGACGTTTCAAACTGCGCGATTGCGTCCTCGCGGGTTTTGCAGTTGATCCAGGCCGCGTTTTTCGTCGCGAGCTGATAGCTCTCGCGCGGATAACGCTCCACAAGTGCGCGGCGTATCGCGCTCTCGCTCTCGCCGTATGCCCACGCCGTATCGAAATATGTAAATCCCGCGTCCATAAACATATCAACCATTTTCTTTGTCTGCTCAATATCGGTCGCCCCGTCCTTCTGCGGCAGACGCATCAGACCAAATCCGAGCTTTTTGATTTCCTCGCCCAAATATTTCATAATCAAACCTCCGTTTCAAAAATTACTGCGTATTTGTCTATAAATATTATATATGTTGCCGGACAAAAAATCAATTCGGATTTTGAATATATTTTATAAGTTTTGCTTATAAAATTGCCGCTAATCATAAACAGCGTTATCGGATAGTCACGAAGCTCATCGCAGACGTAGAAACCTTTATCAAGATCTCGGTGAGCGTCACCGGTTATGTATGCTCATTTTTTCTCCTGTTACGTTTATTTGCCTAATTTTTTCTTTAATTCTTCTGTTAGTCCCGTTATAAATTCTTTTTTGTTCACTGTGTTTTCGTCTAAGTTTTTAACTATATTTATTATTAATTTTTTTGTACTATCCAAAATCTCTTTATTACGTTCATCTTTATGTTTATGGATGTATTTTATTTCTTCCCATATATCTTTTTTTCTATCGTCATTTGGAGGCAACTGAATGTTTTCCAATAACTTCATCTCCAAAAATCCATTTACCGTTTCTAACGGTTTGTTCTTTGTTTTCGGATTATTTTCTTTGGCTTTATTATATGTTTTCAGATATTGATCATGATATAAGTATAAGCCTATTCTGTTCATTATGGTATGGAAATTACCTGTTCTTGGATCTAAATCAAACGGTTGGAATGAAATAAAAAATGCGGATTCGCCGTTGTTATTGTCCTCAACTATTACATCGATACCAATCCAATCTCTTGTTTTACCTTGCGGATTAAACGAATATACCTCTTTTACTTTGATTCCATCCGCATCTTCTTTATCTTTTTTCGTATCCAAATAATTTTTTAATCCATTTCGTTCTTCCTTTCGCTTCTTTAAATATTCTTCACTCAACTTCTCTAACGGAAGATTTTCTAAAATTTCCGTTATCTCTTTTTCTGTTAATTTCTTTTCTTCGCTCATTTTAATTTCCTTCTTACACATTTATATTTTATCATTCCGTAATCTACAATGTCAATATTCCTCGTTTTAACTCAATCCAGCAAGCTCTCCGGTTCGCCCTTAATTCGCCTCCACGTCTCAAGCTCCTTGGGCGTGAGTTCGCTCTCCACGACTATCGGCGGCTTATGCGAAGTCATTACCTTCAGATACAAGGTCCCCACAAGAGTGCAATCACCGCACGTTCTCGGACCGAGTACCCCGAAAACGCAGCTCATATTCGGTGGATAGTCCCAACCGCCCTCAAAGGCTTCCTGCGCCGTAAGATACTCCTTTTTCCCGCATACCTCGCAGTAGTGCCAAAACGGTCTTGTGTTCATACTTTCCAAAAGCTCTTGTCTTTTGCGTTTTTCATCGTCCTCGGCTTGTATGCGCGCAGCCTCGTCGACAAGCTCTTCACGCGCTTCGTCTACGATTTCGGGTCTCGGTTCGTCCATACGCGGTGTTATAACTCCGTCCCTGACCTCGTATATTTTGTCAAAGCCCTCCGCGGGATTGGGAAACTCTATCTCATCCGCATATTGCTTAAGCGTCTCCAATGTCCGGTCAATCTCTCTTTCCTCGATATTCTTTCTGAGACGGTCGTCACTCGGGCGCATAACGTATACTTCAATCGAAGCGTCGACCGCCTCTCTGATTTTATCAATATAAGCTACGCGACGTTTCGCTTTAAACAGTGTTTGCTCAACCACAACGTCGCGTCCGGAGCGCAGCCTCTCAATAATATCGTCGAGCAGATCATTCTGAGCCTTGAGCAGGCTGCGGAACACCGACCCTGCGGGAACGGAGTTTTTAATTTTTGCCTTATCATACTCACGCTTCTGATAGTCGAACACATCCAAAATATCCACGTCCTTGCCAACGTAATTTTGGTTGATAAAATACGTTTTTCCGGAAGCCGCGGTTCCGATTACAAAGGTTACCTTTCTTACATCTTTTTCGTTTTTGATAATAAACCCTCCTTCAAAAAACAATGCATATTTGGATATAAATAAAATTGCCGGACAAAAAATCAATTCGGATTTTGAATACATTTTATAAGTTTTGCTTATAAGATTACCGCTAAAGAGGTATAATTTGTTTGCCGCTTTTTGAGATTCCGGCAAGAGAGGCACCTTCTTTCAAAGTTTTTATTCCCCGCCGCCTCAGAATAAATCGGCATCGTCCAACCCCCCGATATCGTAGTACATAATCCGAAGCGCACATTCCTCGTCGTCAATATGGTAATGCCCGCAGTACCAGCGGTCGTAATCGAGCCGTTCCTCTATTGTGTCAAGCCATTCCTCTGTTGATTTGTCAACTATATTCTGATTTAAGCCGGGTATAAAAGCGTGTGTAGGCTCATACTTTTTCGGAGCGGTATGCGATAAAACAATATCCACGTGCCAGTTTACCTTGTCAAGCTGACTCTCCACATATGCTTTTGTTTCCTCCGACGGCTGCTCTGTGTCAAACCACGGCTCACCGCTCGCAAGACGCGCATACTTGTCCACAGAATAAGCGCCGCCTATCGCTATCGCCGTTATGCCGCCAAAGTCGTAAATCTCGCCGTCAATCGCAAACAGCAGATTGGGATATTCTTCCTCGTAATATACAAGCCCGCCGTGCCAGCGTTTTATCTCGTATGAGTCAATTTCCGAGGGGTATTCCTCGTGGTTGCCGTGAATCATAAACAGCGTTATCGGGTAGTCACGAAGTTCCTCCTTAAGTTCTTCGTCCGATTCGTCGAGATAGTAGTTTATTCCCGCGTCACCCAGAATTATCATTATATCATCGGGAGTTGTTTCAAGCTCCTCGCAGGCATAGTAAATTTTTTCAAAATCTCGGTGCGTGTCACCGGTTATGTATATACTCATTTTAATTCCCTCCCTACACATTTATATTTTATCATTCCGCAACATACAATGTCAATATTCCTCGTTTTCGTAATCTTCGGGGTCTATGCCGAACTCAAACCCGTCCTCGCAAAACCGACGCCAACCGTAGTCTTCGTCATCTGACTCGGTGGATTTTGTGGCTTCTTCAAATATTTTATACGCTATCCATTGTTCGCCCAGGTCCTCTTTGCCGTCCTTGTTAAAGTCGAACAAACCGCCGAACGGATTATCAAAAAATCCCATAATATCACCTCAGTTTCTTTATTGCTTAATTACATTATATTATATCAGATGTCCGTAAAAACGGTCAGTGCTTATTATAGCCCGCCTTTGATATAAACAATGCAGCATAATGGGAGTTGTCAGGCAGATATAAAAATATATTGAAATTTTAACATAAAATAATTAAAACCTCAAGATTTATACCGAAAATGCTTTTCGGCTTCTGCATAACGGGACGGGAAATCGGAATGAACGGCAGAGGTTATTGGAAAATTTTAAGACACCCCTTTAAAAAAATAAAAAAATTTTAAAAAAGGTGTTGACAAATCGTAGGAGTGGTGTTAGAATAATTCCTATAATTCATATAGGAATAGGTGAGATTTTATGAAAGTTTATGAAAAAATCACGGATTTGATTGGCGGAACGCCGCTTTTGGAGCTTGTGAACTACGAGAAGGAAAAGGGGCTTTCGGCGAAGATTGTCGCAAAGCTGGAGTACTTCAATCCGGCGGGCAGCGTAAAGGACAGAATTGCCCGCGCCATGATTGACGACGCGGAGCAAAAGGGCGTTTTAAAGCCGGGCGCGGTTATAATCGAGCCGACGAGTGGAAACACCGGAATAGGTCTGGCGGCTGTCGCAGCGTCAAAGGGTTACAAGATTATTCTTACGATGCCCGAGACGATGAGCGTGGAGCGCAGGAACCTTTTGAAGGCGTACGGCGCGGAGCTTGTTCTGACCGACGGTGCCAAGGGAATGAAGGGCGCAATCGAGAAGGCTCAGGAGCTTGCGGAGCAGACTCCGAACAGCTTTATCCCGAGCCAGTTTACAAACGCGGCAAACCCCGCGACGCACAAAAGCACGACGGGACCCGAAATCTACAACGATACCGACGGCAAGGTTGACATATTTGTCGCGGGCGTAGGTACGGGCGGCACGGTGTCGGGCGTCGGCGAATACCTGAAGTCGAAAAATCCGAACGTGAAGGTCGTAGCGGTGGAGCCCGCAGGTTCCCCCGTACTCTCAAAGGGCGTTTCGGGACCTCATAAAATACAGGGTATCGGAGCGGGATTTGTCCCCGAGACGCTCAACACCGACATATACGACGAAATCATCGCGGTTGAAAACGAGGACGCTTTTGAGACGGGCAGAACGCTTGCGAGAAAAGAGGGGTTGCTCGTGGGCATTTCGTCGGGTGCGGCGGTATATGCGGCGACAGAACTTGCAAAGCGTCCCGAAAACAAGGGCAAGACCATTGTCGCTCTGCTTCCCGACACGGGCGAGCGCTATCTGTCCACACCTATGTTTTCGTAGAAAATAAAAATCATAATAAAGATTTTTGACCCTCGCCGAGGACGGCGGGGGATATTTTTTGTTAAAAAAATGTCAAAATTTTTTACAATTAAATGCAAAAAAATTCTTGACATTGCCCAAATCCTAAAGTATAATGGATAATGTAAAATAATCTGAACATATATTAGGGTCTTAACAGACAGCCTATATTCAGTAAATATTCAGCAAAGAAAGAAGATGGGGATTTTATGAGTATTCGTAAAGGGATAAAGATTTTTTCACTGTGTCTTTCACTGTGTCTCGTGCTTTATCCTGTCAGCGTCGTAATCGCTGACGAGGAAGAACCGCAGGAGGTTACGGAGCAGGTCGAGCAGTCCGTAGAAGAAGCTGTGGTTGAAGAGGAGGTTGCGCCGAGCGACGAAGCGGTGCCGGATGAGAACGAGTCCGCCGCGGATGACGCAGAGGCGACGGTCGAGCCCGAAAGCGAGCCGGAAGAAACCGAAGCGAGCGAAGACGGCGAGATGAACGTCAGCTCGGACGACGAAGACGAAGTGCCTGAGGAGGAGCCCGAGGTGAGCGTTATTTCAAACGCCGCAATACAGATAGACGGCTCAGCTTCCGACTGGGACAATATACATATGCTCTCTGCGAGCGATGCAAACTGCATCGGCTGGGCGGTAGCAAAGGATAAAAGCAATTATTATTTCTGTATGTGGGGTAATTCGGTACCCCTTTGGTTTGACGTTGTCTATGACGACGGAACACAGTGGAACGCGAATGCTATCCAGCTCACCTGGGATTCGAGTGCGGTCAAAGGCGGCTGGTATCAGGACATCCCCGGTTCTGAGGCGGCAACCGGAAACGGCGTGACCGAGTTCTCGGTTCCTGCGGACTTTTTCAGCAATCAAAACTTTACGATTACATACAGCGGTACGTCTGTCACAAGCGCGGATATCCCCTCCGCGAGCGGAAGTCTGCCTTCGATAGGCGGAGTTTCGGGCGGAGATACCGATGAAGATATTGACACCGAAATCCCCGATGAGGACGAGGAGGAGGAAGAAGAAACTCCCGTATATAACGGCATTGTTATAGATTCCGATTTTTCGGACTGGGCGGCGGTAGCCAAGGTAAATCCGGAGTCGGAAGCCGTTGACAGTGCGGCGATGGTATTTGACGGAGACTATGTTTACATCTACCTCAGCTCGTCTATCAACTATGCGGTAGCGGGCGCGGGTTCTCACGGAAACGGAAAATATGAAATTTTAACCGACCTTGGCGGACGTCTCATCTTCCAGGTCAATAATAAGGCGAATAACAGATATTGCGTGGACGACAGTCTGGTTAGCGGTGTGGACGGCGTAAAGGCGGCGTACAGCGACCAGATATGGGGTCTTGACAAGTATGAATACGAGATTGCGATACCCGCATCCGCGCTTCCGAACTATAACAAGACAATTTCGTTCGGCTTGTATCTGGGCGAGACCTTTGTGTTTGACGTTGCGGATATGCAGGGCAGCGAAGGCGGCGAGTTCGGCGGAATTGTATATGACGGTCAGTATAACGACTGGAAATTCTATCCGCACACCGAGATTGAGTATGCGACTCCCGGAACCCACGAGGAAGTTGTTGACGGCGAGGGCGCGCTTTACAGCGAGAACGGCTTGCTCTACGGTCACGTTGTAACAAGAATGGCTCCTCATTTGCAGGAGGGCGGCGGCGAGTTTGCGTATGCCGTTACAATCCGAGCGAATGACGAGTATGACTTTTATCCCTGCCTCATAGCGATAGATTCGGCGGGCAACATTAACTGGTCGCCCCAGCTTACGGGACTTGACTACGGTACATACGAGTTTTATATAGTGGACGCGCAGAGCTGGCACACCGCAAAGACTCTTTCCGAGCTTCAGTCGGGTGACGGTCCCGATAAGCTGTTCGGACAGATGTATATGACGATAGGACCTTCTTCTGATGAGATGGAATTTAAGGTGTACATAGATAAGCTGGCTGAAAAGTTCGGCTTGGATGCGAATGATATAAAGTTGCTGTCGGCTCAGTTCGGAAGAATAGGACAGCAGTGGATTCATACCGCGGGAACGTCGTCGGCTCCGTGGACGGGTCTGGGCGTTTGCTTCGCTGCAGTCGGCGGAACTATGTTCTGCCGCAGGAGAAAAAATAGGGGAACGGCTGTGTAATTTATGAAGTGGATAATTTACCTGTTACTTATAGTTGCCTGGCTGTATGCGCTGTGGGTATTGAAAAGGAGCGAACTTCCGTTTTGGCGTTTCCTCGTTGGTGCGCTCGGCTTGTTCCTGATTTTAATGCTTATGGTGCGCCCGTATATCATACAGCCTCTCGCAAGGCTGGTTGCGGTGCTTGCGGGCGGCGTGGGTAAGTTGACGGGTACGTTTTCGGCGTTTTTCAAGTACGGAATTTTGTTTATAAACTCAAAGAGCGGCGCGATAACGTTGCAGATTGACTTTGAGTGTTCCGGTGTTATTGAAATTATAGCCTATGTTTCTCTGCTTGCGTTTTTCGAGGTATATAAGCTGAACGAAAAGATAATAGTGGGGGTACTGGGAACGGCGGCAATTATTTTTGCCAATGCTTTGCGTATTGTGGTAATTTGCGAGATAATACACTTTGGCGGAATGGATATGTATTATATTGCTCATACGATAATAGGGCGACTGGTATTTTATGCCCTGTCGGTAGTGCTGTACTTTTACGTATTCACCAAACCGCAGATTATCCGTACAAAGGTAGGAAAATTTACATATGGACATAATTAAATCATTATTAAATTCATTTGTGTTTTGGGCTGCTTGGATTATTATTCCTATAATAATGGAAATTATTCCCGCATTCGGCAGCCTTTTTATTTTATGGAAACGAAGAATAACGGGACACAAAGGCGAAAAGAAGATGGCGATATTTCCTGAAATATCGCTCATCATACCTGTATATAATTCGGAGGACTCGCTCGGGGCGTGCATTAAGTCAATTTCGGACAGCACATATCCTAACAGTAAGATGCGGGTCTTTTTGGTGAACAATCAGGGCAAGGATAACAGCTTCGGCGTGTTTACCGAGTGCCAGAAGCTGTACCCCGACTTGATGATGCAGTGGATGAACGCGGAGCAGGGAAAGTCCCGCGCTCTTAACCTTGCGCTCTACAACAGCGAGGGAAAATACATAATTCATATTGACAGCGACGGCGTTCTGGAGCCGACCGCGCTGGAAAATATGGTGACGCATTTTGAAAACGACTTGACGGTGAACTGTATGACGGGCGCGGTGTTGACCCGTCCGGATATGGTTCAGAAATATAAATTCGGACTTTCGAGACTGTTCAGGAAGCTGGAATTTGCGGAGTATGCGCAGGCGTTTTTGGCGGGCAGAAACTTTGCGTCCGAAATAAATTCGGTTTATACGCTGTCGGGCGCGTTTTCGGGCTTTCGAAAGTCCGCCATCTTAAATTCGTGGCTTTACAGCACCGACACGATATGCGAGGACACGCATATCACCTTCCAGATGAAGTATATGCAGAACGAGAAAGTCAAAATAAGTGAGGATGCGATTTTCTTTGTTGACCCGATAGAAAACCTCGACCGTCTCTACACTCAGAGACAGAGATGGCAGCGGGGCAGTCTTGAAGTTTCCAAGATGTTTATGGAAAAGAGAATGAACCCTGCGAGGATGTTTACCGACGTAAACGTGCGTACTCTTATGTACGACCACACCTTCGCATTCCCGCGACTTATCTGGTATATGGCGTTGATTTGCCTTACCTATATCGGATATTCGGGAAGAACGGTTCTGTTTTCGATGGGTATAGTGTTCGCGTTTTATATAGTGAGCGGATATCTGTACTACTTTTCGATTTTGGGCTTTTTGAAGAAGTTTGAAAAGCTGCACGATTATTATAAGCGGCAATGGTGGGTAATTCCTCTGCTTCCGTTCTTTAATTTTATGGTGTTCTTTATACGTCTTGCGGGCATTATCAACGGAATAGGCTCGGAGAGCAGCTGGAAGACAAAGACGCTGCACGAGGAGCGCTCGGAGCTTGATGCGGTTCTCAAAAAGGACAGCACGATAATTATGCGCGGAATACATAAGGTGCGCGACAGGATAAATTACTCGCCATCCGAAATGAAAAAGCGCCGGGAGGCAACGCAGTCAATAGGATGGTATATCGTCATCGGCGCGGTATTTCTCATCGCGGCGGCGCTTACCGCGGTGTGTCATTGGGTCACATTGACCTACGGCGTAAGCCTTAACGATTTGATTATAACTATGAAATCGCCGCTCAAGGGTACGGGTCACGACGTTATATATGCCGCCCTGCGCTCCTGCCTGCCGATAGTGTTCGGCTGTATCGCGCTGTTTGTTGCGCTTGCAACGGTTTGCTTTAAGGCGCAGAAAAAGAGCCGCGCAAAGGAGGCCGAAGGCAAAAAGTCCGGAAAGCTCGGAAAAATACTGTTCAGCGCTCTTGCGTGGTGCAGCGTCTGCTCGGTTTTCGCGACGGCAGTATATGCGAATAACTGCTTCGACATAGTGGGATATTTGAGTTCGCGCGGAAGCGCATCCTCAATTTACGAAACCTATTACGTAGACCCGCTGACGGTTGCGATTTCGCGTACCGAGAAGCCGAAAAATCTGATATATTTATATGTGGAAAGTCTTGAAACCACATACGCCTCAACCGACGTCGGCGGCTATCAGCCTATGAACTATATGCCCAACCTGACGCAAATCGCGCAGGAAAACGTCTCTTTCTCGGAGGACGATAAGCTGGGCGGCTTCCATTCGACCTACGGCACGGGCGTTACGATGGGCGCGCTTTTCGGAACCACGACCGGAGTGCCTTATGACCTGCCGGGCGATGTAAACTCGGACGCAAACCAGGGCAGCTTTGCGTCGGGAATTACCGCGCTGGGCGACGTGCTGGAGTCTATGGGCTACAATCAGGAGTTTTTGTGCGGCTCGGACGGCACGTTTGCGGGACGCGCGACCTATTTCACGCAGCACGGAAATTACAATATATTCGATTACTTCACTGCCATCGAAAAGGGCTATATTGCGCCCGACTACAAGGTATGGTGGGGCTATGAGGACAAGATTTTGTTTAAGATAGCAAAGGACGAGGCTTTGCGTATGTCAAAGGAAGACAAGCCGTTTAACCTCACGTTCCTGACCGTCGATATGCACCATATCGACGGATATATGTGCGACATCTGCGGAAATGATTATTCAAACGTCACCGCCAATGTCGTGAGCTGTGTAGACCGCCAGATAAAGGATTTCATAGATTGGTGCAAGGAGCAGCCGTTCTATGAGGATACGGTCATAGTCATAACGGGCGACCACCCGAGAATGGATACCTCGCTGGTCGAGGGCGTGGAGTACTACGACCGCACGGTATACAACTGCTTTATAAACGCGCCCGTAAACGAAAACACGGTTACGAAAAACCGTGAGTTCACCACGCTTGATATATTCCCATCCGTTTTGTCGGCTATGGGCTTTAAAATAGAGGGCAACCGCTTGGGTCTCGGCACCGATTTGTTTTCGGACACGCCGACGCTCGCGGAGGAAAACGGCTTTGAGTGGCTGAACTCGGAGCTTTCAAAGCGTTCAAATTACTATTTGGCGAATTTTGCGCCCGAACTAAACTGATTTAGGGAGAGAACGGTCATAAAAAAGAAAAAGCATATCAAACTAAAAAGAATTTTAAAATTTGGAATATGGAAGTTCAGTCTGGCGGCGTTTCTGTGTGTTATAGCCGCCGCGCTGTTTGCGTATTTTCAGCTTGAGACCTATGAAAGGGGAGTTATCGAAATTTACGCGACACAGCAGGACGCGTTTGTTCAGCTCGTTCTCGACCAGATAAACCTTCAGGAGGGCGAGGACGCCGCCGAGAATATAACGAATATCCTCGGCACGCTTGATGCGTCTACGAATAAATACTGGACCCTGTCCGAAAACGAAACGCTGATTTTCGTTAAGGACGTTATGGAGACCAACAGGTACAAGGGCTTTACCACAGCCACATACTATGTTTCGGATAGTGCAAAGGAATTTTTGGAGCAGCTCTCGGTCAACAGGGTAGTTCATAAGACAATTTTGATTGACGACAGCGAGTACATAGCATCGGGCGTGGCGTTCGAGTACGGCGGAGCGAATTTCCAGATTTGTCTGGAGACTAACCCCGACGTAATTTTGGACCATAACGCGTACCTCAACGCAAAGGTCAACCTGACCGCTATGATCGCCGTGGTTTTGGCGGTGTTCCTTATATTCCTGGTTATGCTGACCGCGTATAACATAACAAAGCAAAGTCAGCTTGTGGACAAGGAAGAGGAGTGCCTGGAGCTTCGGGCGACCATTGAGAAGCTCAACAGGCGAAATATAGACAGGGCGATTTTTGACATTAAACGAAACGTGTTCGGCGGCGATTCATTCGATATACTCATGAAGAAGCTGTCCGACCGAAAAATAAGTCCGGTCACGGTCCTCGACGTAGAGACGAAGGACGACGAAATGTTTGACAGTTTTCTCGCGTGCAGTAATACCGCGCTCAGCGATAACGTCTTCCGTTTTAATATGAAGAACGGCGTTATAAGGCTGGTGTTTGTCGGTATTGACGAGGGAACCGCGAAAGAGGAGCTTGCAGACCTTATAAAGCGCGGCGGCTTCGGCGTGGACGAGAGCGGTAATGAGCAAAAGGAGATGGGGCAGAATGAATAAGCTGTTTCGGGAATATCATTTTAAATTTTACCTTAATGCCAATCACAGTATCATAATAAACGGTATGCAGGGTCAGACGCACCCGCACACCTGGGAGTTTGTGATACGCGTTTTAATTCAGCGAGAGGGCTTTGTTGAATTTAATGTGTACGAAAAAGAGGTAAGCAAGTTTTTTGAGCAGTACCAGAACAAAAATCTGAACGACATTCCGCCGTTTGACAAGCTCATACCGACGCTCGAAACGATGGTTGAGTATTTCGGCGAAAGAATACGTATTCTTATGAGAGAGGTCGGAGGCGAGCTTCTGCAAATCGAGGGCAGCGAAACGCCCACGAGAAGCTATTGTATCTCCTATGACCGCGACGTTGATTATATACGAGGTATTGAAAAGCTGTCGAAAAATTCACTCGATACCATATTCGACAGGCTGTTAGACCAATTGGAACTGTGAGGGAGAGTCGGTGGTTAAAAGAATAAATCAAATCCTGTTTATTGTGCTGTTCGCGGTGCTGGCGGGGCTTATTGCATGGCTGGTTTCTTACAGCGGCGTCTACACCTCAGACTCCAACGCGATGTCGTTTTTATATCGGGCGGAGGCGCTGTGCCGAAATATCGGTCAGGGCAGCAGTTATCCCCTGTACGACCCTATGTGGTACAACGGTATGGAGATAATAAGGTGTCAGCCTCCTCTGCCTATCTTTTTTATTGCGCTGTGCCGTACCGTTATGGGCGGAAATCTGCTCAGCGGCTATCTTATCTTTGTCGGAGCGGTATTTTTTATCGGCGCGTGCATATGGCTGTATATCGGAAAATATCATAACCGAATGTATTTCGGTGCATTTTTGGGCATACTGTGGTTCTTTATGCCCAATAATTTATATATACTTTTTCTTGAGGGAGATCTCGCCAAGACTTTGTGCGTGGCGATTTTGCCGCTTTTTATCCATGGCATATACATATATCTCGACGAAAACAAGCTGAGCGGATTGTTAAAGACGATAATCTGCTTTTTCCTGATTGTGATGTGTCAAATCCAATTTGCGGCGATGGTCGCGATTTCGATTGTCATATTTTTGGTGATTGACGGAATTATAAAAAGGCGCTGGAGAGCGGGTCTGCACATTGTTTTTTGTATGATAATCGCATTTTTGTGCGGCGGCGTGTGGCTCGTTCCGTATTTTAGCGCGGACGTTGGCTCGACCGAGGTATTTTCGAGGTTCTTCCAGAGCATATTCATAACGCTTAATCCGTTCTATCGTCAGACCCACGGAATAAATACCTCTTATTTCGGGCTTGCGGCGATGATAACGGCGGTGCTTGGTCTGCTGTTCGGCGGAAGAAAAACCTCGTCGGGATTTTTGACGGCGATACTTATCTGTCTCTGCACTACGCTTTCGGCAATGCCCGTGGTCGGGGTGATGCCGGGTCACGACAACCTGCTTATGCTTCGGTTTATTTCTATTGCGCTTTGCTTTATATTATACGGCTTCGTTATGTGGAACAGCCTTAAAAAGCCGATATTTTTCGTACTGTGCGCGCTTCTGGTGCTGGACGCGGCGCCGTCGCTCAGCCTTGTGCACGGAAATTTTCAGGGCATAGCATCGGATGAGGTTTTAAATAAGCTCGGCGAGGAAACTCTGCTAGGCGCCGCCAAGGAAGCGACCCATCAGCGCATAGCCTTTTTGGACGGCGACACCTACGGTGCAAACGCTTCGTACTATATTTCGGGGTTTGGTGAAGGGATTGCGTCGACCTACGGCGCGGATAACGAGTCGGCGAATATTTCGCGAAATATTATGCTTCTCAACGAGGCTATGGAGAACGGCTCTTACCTTTACATATTCGACCGCTGTCTGGAGCTTGGCAACGATACCGTGGTAATACGTATAAGCAGCCTTCGGCACGGCTCGCAGGACATCGACGCTTTAAAGCAGGCGGCGGCGCAGGTGGGATATAAGGAAAAAGAATATAACGGCGAGTTTATCGTTTTTAACGTAGATACGGGCGGCAGCTTCGGCACGGTAAATCATTACCGCGCGATAGGAATAGGAAGCGCGGCGGCTGAGCTTTCAATAATGTTCCCGGGGCTGGAGGAGACCATTTCGAGCAACTTAAACGACTATACGTTTGAGGAGCTTTCGGGGTATGACGCGGTATATCTGGCGGACTTCACATATGACGACCGCGCCTCTGCCGAGGAGCTTATAACCCGTCTGAGCCGCGAGGGAGTGCGCATTGTTATAGAGGCGGGCGGAATACCGGCGGATAAGCATACGGGAATACGGCGTTTCCTCGGAGCGGAAACACACGCGATAAACTTTTCAAACGGCTATCCGCTTCTCTACACCATAGACGGAACTTTGGACTGTGACCTGTTCCCCGAGGGGTACAGCGATTGGAAAACCGTGTACGTCAACGGTCTTGACGAATGTATGGGATATATCGACGATATGGGCGAGCGGCTTGAATTTTTCGGCACCGTCGAAAACGAGAATATCTACGTGGTGGGTCTCGGCATCGGTTATCACCACTGTCTGACCGGAGACCCGAGCACGGGCAAGCTGCTGTCTCGCGCTATGGATTTGCGCGCGGATGAAGTCCCCGAAAGGACAATCGTGCCGCTGGTGGTGGATTATCAGCCCGACAAGATAGTTATTAAGTCGGCGCATGACAATATAAATACCACTCTCGCGTGGCACGACACGTTCCGAAGCGACAAAAATATCGAGAACCGCAACCACCTTATGTATGTAAATTCGGGCACGACCGAGATATACATAGCGTACCCGTATCTGTGGCAGGGATTGCTTATGAGTGCGGTGGGAGTTGCGCTTGCGGTGCTGTTTTTGATATTTATTAAGAGAAATCCGCTTGATATGACAGAGAAAAAATCGTAATCGCGGAATTTTGCTGTTGAAAAAGCGGCGGTAATATGATAAAATAAAGTTTAGATGATAATTTGCTGACGACGGCGGCGTCTATGCCCCGCAGAATGAACATAAAAATACAAAATTTGTCTCCGAAGGAGAGATACTTTTGCTTGATAAGACGAAAAACACAATACTTATAGCCGATGATTCGGAAATGAACAGAGCCATTCTGGTGGATATGCTGGAGGGCGAATACAACATACTTGAGGCTGAGGACGGCAAAGAGGCGATTGCCGCGCTCAAAAAATACGGAACCGAGATAAGTCTGCTTTTGCTCGACATAGTTATGCCCGATATGGATGGCTACGACGTGCTCGCGGTAATGAATCATAACCAATGGATAAAGGATATACCCGTTATTATGATTACCACCGAGGTCGGCGGAACCTACTTAAAGCGCGCCTACGAGCTTGGCGCGACCGATTTTATCAACCGTCCGTTTGACCCGCAGGTCGCACATTGCCGTATAGCAAACACCATTATGCTTTACAGTAAGCAGAAGATGCTTATGGAGACCGTCGCGGCGCAGATTTTTGAAAACGAGAAAAATCGTGAAATTATGATTTCAATTCTGAGCCATATAGTTGAGTTCAGAAACGGAGAGAGCGGTATGCACGTTCTGCACGTCAACACGCTCACCGAAATATTGCTCAGATATTTGCTCACCAAGACCGACAAATATCCAATCACTCAGGCTGATATTTCGATAATCCGTATGGCTTCGTCTCTGCACGACATAGGCAAGATTTCGATACCCGAGGACATACTCAATAAGCCGGGGCGTCTTACCCGCGAGGAGTTTGAGATTATGAAAACTCATTCGATGGCGGGCGCGGAGCTTATGAGCAATCTGAAGAATTATCAGAATGAAAAGCTGCTTGAATATTCGTACCAGATTTGCAGATGGCACCACGAGAGATGGGACGGCGGCGGCTATCCCGACGGTCTCTCGGGTGACGATATTCCGATTGCGGCGCAGGTCGTATCCATGGCGGACGTATATGACGCTTTGACCAGCGTCCGATGCTATAAGGACGCGTATTCTCACGAAAAGGCGATAAGTATGATTTTAAACGGCGAGTGCGGCGTGTTCAATCCGTTGCTGCTCGAATGTTTGAAAGATGCGGCGGACAGGATAAAGAAAGAGATGAGTGAGGACCACAGCGGCGACGCCGGCAGCTTCAGAGCCGCACAGCGGGTTATCGATGACGTTCGCAACTTTGACAAAGACTCTTCGCTCCACATTTATGAGATGCTGTCCGACGAACGCGCGAAAAGCCGATTTTTGGACTCTCTGCTCGGCGGAATTTCGTTTGAATACGATAAGGGTACCGACACTTTGGTGCTTACCGAGTCTCTCGCGGAAACGCTTGACGTTCCGACAATAATAACAAATCCGAGGAAAAACGAGATTTTGACAAGCTGGAGCGAGAACAAAGGCGAAAAAATCATAATCGATGCCTTGAAATCGACGACGCCCGACTCCCCGACGGTATCGTGCGATATACCCATAAGGCTGAAGCCCGAAGAAACCGAGGAAATGTACCGCGTGAACTGCTTTACGATATGGCACAAACGCTCGGACTCGCTTCAATATACAAGAGTTGTCGGTGAACTGAGGCCTATCAAGCCGAGAGGGGAGGATATTACATATGACATTGGTTGAGTTTTACGATAAAGTAAACGGCGATTATGAGGATGTTATCTTCCGCTTTCAGGATGAAAAGCGAATAATGCGATTTGCCGGAATATTTTTAAGAGATCGTAATTTTAATCAGCTTCAAAAAGCAATTGAGGAGCGGGACTGGAGCGCGGCGTTTCGCGCGGCTCACACCATTAAAGGTATGGCGCTCAATATGAGCTTCACGAGGCTGTTTGAAAGCACGGCGGCTCTCACGGAGCATTTGCGCGGCGGTGCGGAACTGATGAACAGAGAAATTTATGAGAAGGTATGCTCAGATTATAATGAGGTCGTATCTAATCTGGAAAAGGTAGAGCAAACCGAAGATTAGGCAAGCCCTGCGCTTTATATACTCTTAGGAGGAATAAATATGAAAAATTTTTTGAATAATCCCAACTGGGCGGTGCGACAGGAGCTTCAAATGCAGCGCAGTTCTTTCCATGCGTACAAGGATCAGATATTTCCGGAGCAGAAGCAGCTCTTCCGCAGTCTGCTGTTTTTCGCGGCTGTGTTCTCGGTTATATTTATGCTTATGGCGTTTATATTCGAGAGGGTCAACGGTCCGAAGGCGGCTTATGTCCTGTCAGCGATAGTTACGATTATCGCAATCCCCGCAACCAAGAATTGGGAGAAGAAAAAGAACGTAATCCTGCCCACATATGTGCTTTGCGTACTTATACTGGCTCTTGCGACTTCGCTCAGGTTTACGTTTGAGCCCGAGGCGAGCCTTATAATATTTGCGGCGGCGATGGGACTTCTGCCCGTTATGGTTATGGACGTTATGGGGCGCAAATGTCTTTTCTTTTTCGTGATATTCGTTCTCCACTCGATTTATATTTCATTCGGCCGCACGGCGGATTCGCTGTCGGTAATTATCGGAATAAACCTTTTTGTGACAGCCATCGGTCTTTTGGTAAGTTATTGGGTACAGAGTTTTAAGCTGCGTTATGTTACGCTTTATAACGAGGCGGACGGCGATAAGCGTCTTGACTTCCTTACCGGTCTTTATAACCGTCTGGAGCTTTTCGACCTGCTCAGAAACCGCATTGCAAAGAGAGATTTTACCATTTACGCGATGTATATGATAGACATTGACAACTACAAGGCGTACAACGATATTTACGGTCACGTTGCAGGCGACAACGTGCTCAGGCGCGTGGGTGCGATGTTCTCCGAGTTTGGCGAGAAGCACAAGATACGCTTCTACCGCTACGGCGGAGAGGAAATATTGGGTGTTGGATTGGATTTTGACAGCGACCCCGAGAAAATTGCAAAGGAAATCAATGAGGCGGTCGTTGCGCTGAATATCCCGCACCGCGGCACTCCGTACGGAGTTGTTACGGTGAGCGTGGGCTACACTACCGACACGCGCAGATACGAGAAGATGATAAACAAGGCGGATAAGGCTATGTACAAGGCGAAGGGACGCGGCAAAAATCAGTTCGCGTGCTTCGAGTATGACTGTGATGACGATGATTGATTAAAGACCGCGCACGGAACTCATCCGTGTTTCCGCGCAATCGCGTAATTATATCATCTGACGGAAAGGCTATGAAAACTTATGGATATGCAGACTAAAAGGGGCAAGGAGCAGATGAAGGCTCTGCCCTTTAAAGAAAAGCTACGCAACTTTTTCTTTTATTATAAATGGCACGTTATAATTTGTGTGTTTGCCGTCGCGGTTATTTTGTTTTCGCTGGCGGAGTGCTCAAAAAGGGTGGAGGACGACCTCGTTATATCCTACTTCAGCGAAAGCTATATCGACGAGAGCACGGTCAGTAAAATGCACGACTTTTTCAGCTATGAGTACTGTATCGACGACATAAACGCCGACGGCGAGAGGAATTTGCTGATTTCCTCCTATTCGGGTATCGACGAGAATGTGACCACCAAATATATGGCGGAGATTGCCGCGGGCGAGTCGATGGCGTTTTTGTTTGACCAGACGTATTATGACCTCACAATGCAAAATCAGCCCGAATCTGTTGACTTTGCCTGTGATATAACCAAAAATGTCGAGCTTAAACAGCTTTTCGGGCTCGGCGACGAACCGCTCTACTTTGCGGTCAAGTCGGTATATGACGCGGAGCAGGGGGATGAAATGCGCGAAAAAATGCACGACAACGCCGTTTCTCTCTACAATATAATAGCGGGCGACGATATGACCGTCGTATATTACGGCACAAAGGACATAGACGAGGCGCTTATCACGGCGTTTAAGGACACGTTCGGAGAATATATCGAAAATATCAACGAAGCCGAGCAGAAAATCGTCGGAATTTCGGCGGTGTGCGACCCCGACGTCGAAGCTCTGGCGGAGCAGGCGGGCGAGACGATAAAGAGCGGAGCGGCTTCCGCGTTTCTGATTGACGGAGCGTTCTACAAAACCTTTGAGAGCAAATATCCCTATGTAATAGAGGACAGCGAGGATATAAGCTCGGTGTTCGGACTTCCCGACGGCTCTCTTTACTATGTTGTGAGCGTTACGCCGAGCGGTGCGGGCGTTCCCGAAAACGCGGAGCCTTTGCACGGCAACGCGCTGAGGGTGCTTTCGGGGCTGAGGAATAAGAAGAGATAAAAAAGCGTATTTATAATATTTATCAGATGTTGAAAAGGCGGAATTTTCGACGCCGAATACCGAAACGGAGCCGTTTCAGGCTCCGTTTCGGTATGTTCTCATAACATAATTTGCGCGGTTACTCGCGCCCCGCAACAACTCTGTTTCGGAACAACATTGTAATTCCCCAGATGCCCGCAAGACCGACAAGGGTGTAGATGATACGGCTGAACACCGATGCCTGTCCGCCGCATACGAACGAAACGACGTCAAAGCCGAAAAGTCCGACGGACAGCCAGTTGAGCGCACCGATGATAATTAAGATAAGTGATGCTGTGTCCATAAAACAAAAACTCCCTTCGTTTATTCGTTTTATTTGTTTTATTTATGAAATACCCGGATTTCACTTTGCGTACATCTATATTTACGCATTTTTATTCTTTGCGGTTTTATGCCGCTTTATTCACTTTGTTAAAATTTACACGATTGTAATATCTTTTTAATTAAGAAATTGTTAAAAATTACTTGACGCTGGTAATATTTGTAATATATAATAATAAAAAAATATAATAAAAAAATCGGAGGTATTGTGAAAATGGTAGGTTTTGAAAACATAGCCCCCTTCCTGGTGCTTGCCGCAGCTATTATAGGCTTGGCATTCGCTATGTACAAGTTCTTCTGGGTTAAGAAGCAGGATGAGGGTACAAAAGAAATGTCAAACATTGCGTCTAAAATACGCAAGGGTGCGATGGCGTACCTTAAGAGACAGTACAAGACGGTCGGCATTTTCTTCGTGGTAATGATTATCATTATCTGCGTTATGGCGTCGCTCGGACTTCTCACATGGTTCGTTCCGTTCGCATTTTTGTCGGGCGGCTTCTTCTCGGGTCTGTCCGGCTTTATCGGAATGAAAATCGCTACATACGCTAACACGAGAACCGCTAACGGCGCGCGCAAGGGCTTGAACCGCGGTCTTAAGATAGCGTTCTCCAGCGGTACGGTTATGGGTCTTACTGTTGTAGGCCTTGGTCTTTTTGACATCAGCGTATGGTTTATGATTTTGAAGTTCGGCTTCCAGCTCGGCGCGGATGATATTATGGCGGCTATGCTTACGTTCGGTATGGGCGCAAGCTCGATGGCGCTGTTCGCCCGTGTCGGCGGCGGTATATTCACAAAGGCGGCCGACGTCGGCGCGGACCTTGTGGGTAAGGTCGAGGCGGGTATTCCCGAGGACGACCCCCGTAACCCCGCGGTTATTGCGGATAACGTAGGCGACAACGTAGGCGACGTTGCGGGTATGGGCGCAGACCTTTACGAGTCATATGTAGGCTCTATCATTTCGACGGGCGCGCTTGCCGCGGCGGCGGGACTCGGCTTCAGCGGAATTATCGTTCCTATGCTGATTGCGGCTATCGGAATTATCGCGTCGATTATCGGAACCTTCTTTGTATCGACAAAGGAGGGCGCGAACCAGAAGAGCCTTCTCGGTTCGCTCAGACGAGGTACATATATAGCGGCTATAATTTCGGCTATTGCTTCGGGCGTGCTTATCTTCACGTTCCTGCCTGAGCATACAGGCGTTCTTTGGGCTGTTATTTCGGGACTTATCGCGGGCGTGCTTATCGGATTTTTCACCGAGTATTACACCTCCGATTCGTATAAGCCCACTCAGAAGCTCTCCGGCTCTTCGCAGACCGGTAGTGCGACCATAATAATCGACGGACTTGCGCTCGGTATGAATTCGACCGCTATCCCGGTTATAATCGTAGGTCTTTCAATTCTTGTCAGCTTCTTTGCGGCGGGCGGCGTAGGCAGCTTTGAGCTTGGTCTTTACGGCGTAGGTATCTCGGCTGTCGGTATGCTCGCAACCCTCGGAATTACTCTTGCGACGGACGCTTACGGTCCGGTTGCGGATAACGCGGGCGGTATCGCTGAAATGGCGGGTCTTGAAGAAGAGGTAAGAAACCGCACCGACGCGCTCGACTCGCTCGGAAACACGACTGCGGCGACCGGCAAGGGCTTCGCTATCGGAAGTGCGGCTCTTACGGCTCTGGCTCTTATCGTTTCGTACACCGACAAGGTTGAGTCGCTCGGCGGCACGCTCAGTCTCTCGGTTACCAATCCGTCGGTTCTTATCGGACTGTTTATAGGCGCGATGCTTCCGTTCCTGTTCAGCGCATTCACGATGAAGGCGGTAGGACGTGCGGCACAGAAGATAGTTGTTGAAGTAAGACGTCAGTTCAAAGAGATAAAGGGTCTTATGGAAGGCAAGGCCGATGCGGATTACGAGACTTGTGTTGACATCTGCACACGCTCCTCGCTTAAAGAGATGATACTTCCCGCGGCTCTCGGAATTCTGGCTCCTATCGTTGTCGGACTTATACTCGGCGTAAACGGCGTTGTAGGTATGCTGGCAGGCGCGCTCATATCGGGCTTTGCAATCGCTATTATGATGGCTAACTCGGGCGGCGCGTGGGATAACGCAAAGAAGTATATCGAGGCGGGCAACTTCGGCGGCAAGGGCAGCGAAAACCACAAGGCGGCTGTTGTCGGCGATACGGTAGGCGACCCCTTCAAGGATACGTCGGGTCCGTCGGTAAACATACTTATCAAGCTGTTGTCGATGGTTTCCATCGTATTTGCGGGTCTTATAGTTAAATTCAACGTAGTTGATTTGATTACGGGACTTATAAAGTAATTTTAAACGCAAAAGCGCTCCGGCGATTGTTTTCGTCGGAGCGTTTTTTTGTCTGCGGAGCAAATAAGCTGTGGACTTTTTCCGACTTGTGCGGTAGAATAGACAAAGACGTTTGTTTACGGCAATTTGACTTTGACTGCAAAAGGGGAGTTAATATGAGCAGATATTCTTCTTTTATCGCGGGTATCCGAGACGGCATACCGATTTTTCTCGGCTATCTGGCGGTTTCCTTTACATTCGGAATTATGGCGAAAAACGGCGGGCTTTCGGCGTGGCAGGCGGCGCTGCTTTCCGCGACCAACGTGACGAGCGCGGGACAGTTTTCGGGATTGTCGCTGATGTCGGTCTGCGCGCCTCTTACAGAGGTTGCCGTTGCACAGCTCGTTATCAATTTGAGGTACTGCCTGATGTCGTGCTCGCTGTCGCAGAAAATCAGCGGCGACACCCCGTTTTTCCACCGATTTTTTATAGCCTACGGAGTGACCGACGAGATTTTCGGCGTTTCGATGAGCCGCGAGGGCTTTCTCAGCCCGTTTTACTTTTACGGAATTATCGGGATTTCGGTTTTGGGCTGGGTGAGCGGTACTTTTATCGGAGTTGTGTCGGGCGGACTGCTCCCGATGCGCGCCGTCAGTGCGCTGAGCATCGCGTTGTACGGAATGTTTATCGCGATAATTGTTCCGCCGGCGCGAAAGCGCAAGGAACTCGCCGGTATAATAGTCGTGTCTATGCTTTTGAGCCTGCTGTTTACGGTGGCGCCGCTGCTTCGGGAAATTTCCTCGGGATTTCGTATAATTATTCTGACCCTGCTTATTTCGGGCGCGGCGGCAATCCTCTTTCCGATTTCGGACGGAGATGAGCGGGAGGAGCTTTAAAACGGCGGCACGGACGCGGAAAAGGAGAAAGTTTTATGACCACAAGTGTTTATGCTTATATTGCGGTGATGGCGGCGGTGACATACGCTATTCGTCTCTTGCCGTTCACGCTCATTCGCAGAGAGATAAAAAATAAATTCATACGCTCGTTTTTATGTTATATGCCGTATGTTACGCTGTCGGTAATGACGTTTCCCGCAATTTTGACGGCTACGTCGAACAGCTACGCTTCGGCGGCGGGGTTTGCGGCGGCTCTTATCGCGGCTTACCGCCGTAAGAGCCTTATTGCGGTCGCTCTTATCTCGAGCGCGGCGGTCTTTCTCGCCGAGCTTGTTCTCGGAATGTGACGTGGCGCGGCTCTTGCTTTATTTGCAAAATTTTGATAAAATGAGTTGAAAGCATCTATAATATTTAGTATAATTAGTTGGCAATATGAAAACAATTCGGCAGTTATTTTTTGGAGGCGAGAGAACTGAAAACGTATAATCTTGACAAAGGAATAAACGCCCGCTTGATACCGAGCGAAAAATTCAAAACAAATCTTCTGAGCTTATGCTTTAACATTCCGCTGGAGCGCGAAACTATCACGTTCGCGTCGCTACTGGGGCAGGTGCTAAAGAGCGGCTGTGCGAAATATCCGACCATAACCGATGTTTCAAAACGGCTCGAACAGCTCTACGGCGCGGCTCAAAGCTTTTCGACGCGCAAAAAGGGAAATTCGCTCGAGCTGATTTTCTCGTACAACTTTGTCGCGGAGAGATATGTGGGAGAGGACACCCTGCGCGGCGCGGCGGAGCTTATGCGAAATATGATATTTGAGCCGTATCTTGAAGACGGCGCGTTTTCGGCTGAATATGTAAGCCGCGAAAAGGAAAATCTGCGCCGTGCGATAGAGAGCCTTATAAACGACAAAAAGGAGTACGCGCAGGCGAAGTGCGTTGAAAATATGTTTCGGGGAGACCCTTACGGAATTTTTGATTACGGCTACGTTGAGGACCTGGACAAAATCAACGAGAAAAACCTTTACGAATATTATCTTGATGTTATAAACAACTCCCGTGCGGACATATTTTTTAGCGGTCCGATGGACGAGGAAGCGGCGCTCGGCGTGATAAAGAGCGAGATAGGCTCGCGTCTTGCGCCGAGAGATGCGGAGTACGCCAAGACCTTTGCCGCAAAGGAGCGCGGCGGCGTGCTGAGAGTGACCGAACCCGTGCAGGCGTCTCAGAGTAAGCTGTGTATGGGTCTTACCTGCCGATGCACCGACATTTACGCGCTGCTTCTCGCAACGAGTATTTTCGGCGGCAGTCCGGTTTCAAAGCTGTTTCTCAATGTGCGCGAAAAGCTCAGCCTTGCGTATTACGCGGCGGCGAGGGTTGAGACGAAAAAGAAGTTTATGCTCATCAGTTCGGGAATAGAGACCGACAAATTCGACGAGGCGTTCAACGAGATAATGGCTCAGCTCGAATGTATGAAAACGGGAAAGATAGACGATTTTGAGACAGAAGCCGCGAAGAAGTATATGAAGACCGCTTATGACGCCGTTAAGGACAATCAGCGCGGCGTCGAGGACTTTTATCTGTCGAAAATCATAGAGGGAAGCTCGGTAACGATTGACGAACAGCTCCAGGGTATTCTCAATGTTTCCAAGGAGGATGTTGTGCGCGCGGCGCGCGGTATAGAGCTTGACACGGTGTTTTTCCTGAAGGGAGAGATGAAGTAATGGAATATAAGAGGATAAAAAACGAGCGTTTGGACGAGGAGATACTGTGCGGCGTTCACAAGAGCGGACTGCGCGTCTATATAATTCCCAAGCGCGGATTTAACAAATATTACGCGGTCTACGGCACCGAGTACGGCTCTATGAATACCTCGTTTATTGCGGCGGGCGAGAGCGAAGAAACGGTTGTGCCCGACGGCACGGCGCATTTTTTGGAGCATAAGATGTTTGAACAGCCCGACGGCAGAAACGCATTTGATTTGTTTTCCGAGACGGGTGCGAGCAGTAACGCGTTTACGAGCTTTGACGTTACCGCGTACCTTTTTACCTGCACCGACAGATTTTACGAGAATTTGGACATACTGCTCAGCTTTGTGAACGACCCGTATTACACGGTCGAAAACGTGGCAAAAGAGCAGGGAATAATAGGTCAGGAAATCAAAATGTATGATGACGACCCGAGCTGGCGGGTGTATTTTAATATGCTCGGCGCGATGTTCCGCAACAACCCCGTAAAAATAGATATTGCGGGAACGGTGGAGAGCATTTCGCATATTACGCCCGAGCTGCTCTATAAGTGCCACAAACAGTTCTATAACCCCGCGAATATGCTTTTGGTTATGGTGGGCGACATTGACCCCGCCGAGGCTGAAAAGTATATAGATAAGTATGTGAAGCCCGAATTTAACGTGGGCAGACCCGAGCGAGTTATGCCGCCCGAGCCCGAAAAAATCGTGACAGACTTCACCGAGCAAAGGCTCAGCGTGTCCAGCCCGATGTTTTTTATAGGCTTTAAGGAAAAAAAGACGGGTATGCGCGGCAGAGAGCTTTTGGAAAAGGAGATTGAGACCGACATACTTTTGGAGGTCTTGTTCGGCAAGAGCAGCGACTTTTATATTTCGCTCTACAACGAGGGGCTTATCGACTCCAGCTTCGGCAAGGACTGCGAAATAGAGCCGGATTACGGCTTTTCGGCGGTTTCGGGCGAGTCGGACGACCCGCAGAGAGTTTTCGAGCTTGTGAAGGAGCGGGTGAGAGCCGCGGCGGACAGCGGAGTTGATATGTCGGTCGCAGAGCGCGTGAAAAAGGTTATGCTCGGCAGGTATCTGCGCGGGTTTAACGACATCGAAGGAATAGGCAACGCGTTTATGCGCGATTTCATAGGCGGAATAAACCCGCTCGACTATGCGGAGGTCCTGGAGAGCGTCGGAGAAGCCGAGCTCAACGAGCGTCTGCGCGAGCACTTTGACGCGGACAACTGCACTCTTTCGGTTATAAGACCTATCGAATAACACATTAGGGGCGCAGACGGGAGATTTTACTGATGATAAACAATATTTCCTTTCCTAATCTTAATATCAGCTTTGATATAAGCCGCGCGGCGTTTTCGGTTTTCGGAATAGATATATACTGGTACGGGCTTATAATTTGCCTGGGTATAGCCGTCGCCTGTGTCTACGGCTTTCGGGAAATCAGGAAAACCGACATTTCGACGGACGACTTTTTGAATATGATTTTGCTTTCCCTGCCCGCCGCAATCATATGCGCAAGGGCGTACTATGTGCTTTTCAGCATTTCGGATTATATAGATAATCCAATCGACATTTTCAATATACGTCAGGGCGGACTTGCAATCTACGGCGGAATTATCGGAATTATGCTTGTGGTTTTGATATACTCAAGGCGTAAGGGCTTAAATTTGGGCGCACTGCTCGACGTTTTGGCGGTGGGGCTTTTGATAGGTCAGTGTATAGGCAGATGGGGGAATTTTGTCAACGGCGAGGCGTTCGGAAGCGAAACCGCTCTGCCGTGGGCTATGACCGTGAAGCACGGCGCGAGAACGGTCGCAAGCTCGGTGCATCCGACTTTTTTATACGAGTCGCTCTGGAATTTGGCGGGCATAGTCGCACTGCTTATTTATAAGCCGCATAAAAAATTTGACGGCGAGCTGTTTTTGCTCTATATGGTGATTTACGGAGCGGGCAGATTTTGGATAGAGGGACTGCGTGCCGACTCGCTGTACCTGTTCGGGGCGGTCAGAGTTTCGCAGCTAATTTCGGCTCTCCTGTTCGCGGCGGGAATAGTTCTCATTATAATAATGCGAAAACGCACCAAAGCCGCGCTTGCCGCCGCTCTCGACGAAGCCGAGCGCGAGTACGAGAGCGACGCACGGCAAAATCAGGTTTGATTTTTAAGGCGGCGTGCCGCAGAATAGTTTGAAGCTATTCTGCGGCACGTTTTTTTGCGCGGGCATATGGCACAAAGCAGCCGTATTTTTTGTATCGATTTTTCTCAATAATGTGGTATAATAACCTCACGGCGTTACCAAAATCAAAGATTTTGACGCCTGAGAGAACATTTTATCATACTTTGCCCGCCACAACGCGAACTGACGTTCGCGAGCGGCTACGGAGGCTTTCGCCTCCTGCAAATATATGGTATAATAA
>CANQBQ010000010.1 GCA_947589045.1 uncultured Clostridia bacterium
CAAGGCGGAGCCTAAAGCTGATGTGACGGCAAATGTCCTGTCATACACAGGTGAAGCTCAGGAGCTTGTGACAGGCAGTACGGACGACGGCGAACTCAGATACAGCGATACCGAGGACGGAACATATTCCGCCGACATTCCTACGGGAGTGAACGCGAGTGAATACGAGGTGTGGTATAAGGTGCTTGGCGACGGAAACCACAATGACAGCGCACCGCAGAGCATAACGGTGACCATAGCCAAGTCGGAGCCTAAAGCTGATGTGACGGCAAATGATTTGACCTACACGGGTGAAGTACAGGAGCTTGTGACGGGCAGTACGGACGACGGTGAGCTCAGATACTGCGATACTGAGGACGGAGCATATTCAGCCGACGTTCCGACAGGCACAAACGCGGGTGAATACGAGGTGTGGTATAAGGTGCTTGGCGACGAAAACCACAGCGACAGCGAGCCGCAGAGCATAACTGTGACCATAGCCGGGGCGGAGCCTAAAGCTGATGTGACGGCAAATGATTTAACCTACACGGGTGAAGCGCAGGAGCTTGTGACGGGCAGTACGGATGACGGCGAGCTCAGATACAGCGATACCGAGGACGGAACATATTCCGCCGACATTCCTACGGGAGTTAACGGGGGCGAATATGAGGTATGGTATAAGGTGTTCGGCGACGAAAACCATAATGACAGCGCGCCGCAGAGCATAAAGGTGACTATTGCAAAAATCGACCCGACAGTAGTCGTGGAGTCCGCAAGAGCGCTTTATGATGACGCCGAAATACCGCAGGCGCTTGTTAAATATGAAGCGTCCGACGGCGTTACGGTGATGTTCAGCGATACCGAGGACGGTCAATATACCGCCGCGATTCCTACCGGAACGAAGGTGGGCGAATACACGGTCTGGTATAAGGTTGTGGGCAACGAAAATTACAACGATCTCCCGCCGAAGTCTTTGACGGTTAAAATTGCACACGGCTTCGCGGAAGTTTTAACGGCTCCCGAGGCGATAAAAAATCTTGTGTATGACGGCACGGCGCAGAGCCTTGTAACACCCGGCGTGGGAATGAACGGCGAAATGGAGTACAGTCTCGACGGAAAAACATACTCGCCGGATTTGCCGACAGGCACGGAGGCGGGAGAATATACGGTCTGGTATAAGGTTGTCGGCGGATATATAAACGATAAACATTATCACGACTCGGAAGCGCAATCCTTGACGGTTGTTATATCAAGAAACGGCGATTATGATTATATTATCAAGAGCGCGGGCTTTGACGCGGACGGCAATTTAGAGGTCGAAATTTTGTGTCAAGTCGCAAATCCGAGTGCCGCAAAGCTGGTTGCGGCTTCATACAGCGGCGGCGTTTTGACGGATATACGGCTTTTCGACATAGACAAAGCGACGGTTGACTTAGACGGATACGCTCCGCAAGCCGAGAATGTTAAGTTGTTTATATGGAGCGACTTGGATTATATGGTTCCGCTTGCCCTGCCGTATGAGATAAACGGTTAAATTATATCAGCGCAAAATTCCACGTGAAATTTACAGCGGAAATGAATATTTGAAAAACAAATTCCGATTAAATTTAATCGGAATTTGTTTTTTTTCGGAAAATTTTGCAAGTTTTGCGTTTGCGCAGCTTTACTTGAAATTTGACATATTTTTGAATAATGCCGATTGCAATAAATTAAAGCTTATGGTAAAATGATTTTACGGTGTTACCAAAATCAAGGAGGATATTATGAACACTTTAGGGAGAAGGATCTTGGCTTTTTTGATTGACGAGTTGCTGGTTATGCTTTTTATGATGTTATTAAGCCTTGTACCTCTTAATATAAACGCTGACACTTTGGGCGCAGTATGGCTTGATTTATTATATTATTTGGCATTACTTTCATGTATGTTTATTTTGATATTCAAAGATATTATCGGCGGTCAAAGCATCGGCAAAAGGATTATGAAAATAAAAGTTGTTGATTTATATGATAATAAACCAAATATTTTTAGACTGATTTTAAGAAACATAACGATATTTGTTTGGCCTGTTGAATTTTTATTGCTTCTTTTAGGAAAGAGAAAAATAGGTGATATATTGGCTAAGACCGAGATAACTGCTTATTGAAGTTTCTCTATAAAAAATATTTATTTGAATTGTTACTATATGTTAACAGGAGCTAAGTGAATGAAAAAAGTAATAATATCGTTATTTATTATTTTGATTGCGGTAGTTTATATTGTAATGTTACATGACACAGATAACATAGCAGCCGATTTTAAGGATTGTGTTGCGGATAACCCTAAAACTGAAGCTATAAAAAGTACGGCGCTTTATGAATATTATAATCGTAACGAATTATATAATGACGAAATTTTTGATGCAGAGGTTAAGGTGCAAAGGAGATTTGTGTTACATAATTTCCATAATGGAGTGATGTTTGTAAGCTATGACTGCGAAACATTTAATAATAAAGGCGAGCATATATATGGCGCGTCAAATGTTTACGCAAAATGGTATATAGAAAAGAGAAACGGCATTTGGGAAGTGGTAAAAGTTGAAGAAAAACCATAAATAATTATCGTATTACGGAGGCTGGATACCGATGAAACGATTTAATATAATTTTAGGAATAGTTATAGGTGTTGCTTTAATAGTTATGGCGAGTATATATGTATATGTCGGTACATATATATTTCCGATTGCACCCCACTGGGTTACTCAATTGCCGCCCAATCCGCCAAGCCCTCAAATTAAACATGGAGAATTTTCCTTCAGACTTGAATATGAAATATCCGGGGAAAGAAAAATTGTTGAAGATACGTTAATATGTGATTTTGACGGATTTGAAGTGGTTGGTGTTGGCGGTCCCAAAAAACGTAAGTGGAAAGAATTTTATAAAAATGAATTAAACAATGAAATTTTTACCTTTAGAAACGAAACATCAGAAAATACAAAAATTGTTTTAGAAAATATAGGTACATATAAAATTGTTTTAGGCACAGCAACTGCGGAATATTTTTTGGGAGAGCCCGAATACTATGGTACACCCGAATTGCCGCATATTCAAGTTTATGATACAACGGCGCAATATTATGTAATTCCCGATAAAGCACAAGAAGTTTTTGATAACTATAATTTTAAAGTGATTGGTTGGTACTGTGACCCGCCGATAGGAAATAGCTTTAAATAACTGATTTTTATCTAAACCCAAACGGCAACAGTCGATATTCCGACAAATTTGAAATATTAAATTGAATATAGGGAGATGATGAGGCGTGAAAAAGAAAGTTGTTTTTGCTTTAATAATATTGATAATTGTTTTAGTAAGTGTTGTAGGAATATATTTCTTATATCCGCATCCGCTCGAAATTCGTGTATCGGATATAGGAATAAAATATATCAATAACGAAGATGATAAAGACTTATCTTACTGGTTAGTTGGAGTAGATATAGAAGTGAAAAATCCTAATCTTTGGGAGTATCAAACAGATGGTTGCTTTTTTGGAGAAAAAAGTGATATTATAGATGATGATTATCTTGAGGTATTGGTACATCCATATCCCCTAAAACCTCGTAAAAAAGTATTTGGTGATGACTATGTAGCAACCCTTTGCCAATATCAATTTTCGATATCCGATGATGAATTGACGGAAGATTATATTTTAAGTGAGTTGGCAAAGACAACGATAATATTGGGAAACCATAATATGGGATATTTTGATGGATATTCCGTTCATAAGCCCAAGCCCATTTCTAATGAGGTATATCTAAAAGTTGATAAAGCTTCCAATAAAAGTTTAGATTAAATTCAAAGCGGCAACAGAGGAAAAAGCGACAATCCGCCTTGGCTATCGTGGCATAGGGCAAAACGCTGCTTGAATAATGGTTTGCTTGCGGCAAAGTCTTTACATAACACAGCGGCGGGGTTATAACCCCGCCGCTGTGCGCATTTTGGCACGCCCAGAGGGACTTGAACCCCCGACAAACAGATTCGAAGTCTGCCACTCTATCCACCTGAGCTATGGGCGCGTATATTCGGGTAAAAAATTACCCGTTAATATTTTGTTATTTTTGGTTTATGCTCTCAAGCGCATCTTCAAGCCAGAAAGTGCCTATGTCGAGTGCTTTATAAAGACCGTCTCTCTCGGCTTGCTTTAAAAGGCGGGACTTCTCGCCCTCGTTGGTTTTAAGCTCAATAATTACCTTTCTTGAAACAGTCAAATCGTCCAAAGGCTCGTTGTCCTCCATTCGGAAGCACACAAAGAGCTTATCTTCGGGGTTGCCGTAGTATATAAGGTCGCCGCAGCGCAAAAGCGGCTTGCCCTTATACATCAATACCTCGGGTTTCTTTTTCGCCGGCATAAAAACCGCTCCTTTCCAAATAGCATAAATAGCATTATCATATATTACAAATCAAAAAGTTCTTTCAAATGCTCGAAAATAATATCGCTGTATATTTCGTAACCCTTTTCGCAAAGATGAACCCCGTCGTCTCGGAGCATCGTGCGGCAGTCGATATTGTTATCGAGTATGTATTTTTCAACGTCTATAAGGTGCGCGTCAAGCTCTTTTGTGACCTCGCGGACAGCTTGGTTGTACGGAATGAGATTTTCCATATATGTTTTTCCGTTGCCCTGCGCGAAGTATCGGCTGCTTTCGTCGGGAGCCAATATATGGTTTGCCACAAAAATCACGCTTCCGCCGCGCTCGGTGATAACTCGGTATATCTCCTTAAGATTTCTCTTAAACTCCGAAAGGCTCGAGCGGTTAACCGACATCCACTCTCTGACGTTGCAGTCGTTTACGCCGAACTCAACGACACAGGTGGCGGGCAAATCTCCGAAAAGCTCTTTTTCCATTCGGTCTATGCCGTTTGCCGCCGTATTACCGTTGTGACCGCAGTTGATAAACTCAAAGCCCTCCGCGCCAATCTCCTTCATTTTGGCGTCCACTCTGCCGAGCCAGTTGCCGTAAAGGGAGTCGTGACCGTTGGTTATCGAGTCGCCGAAGCCCACTATTTTTCTTGAATACGTCAAGGTTATCGCCTCACTACTTTACAATATTTTGCTCTCTGTCGGGACCTACTCCGATTGTGGAGATAGGACACTCGCAAAGTTCTTCAATTCTGTTGATATAATTTTGAGCTTCAACAGGCAGCTTGTCAAATTCCTTTATTCCGCTTATGTCCTCTTTCCAGCCCGGCATTTCTTCGTATATAGGCTCGCACTGTGCAAGCTCCTCAAGAGTTGCGGGGAAGTCGTAGATTGTTTCGCCGTTCTTTTTATATGAGGTACATATTTTAATTGTATCAAGCCCTCCGAGCGGGTCGATTTTATTGAGCACGATGGAAGTAAGACTGTTTGTGCGAACGGCATATCTTACAATAACCGCGTCGAACCAGCCTGTGCGCCTGGGTCTGCCGGTGGTCGTTCCGAACTCAAATCCCTTTTGGCGGATAGCCTCGCCGACTTCATCATCAAGCTCGGTCGGGAACGGACCGTTTCCTACGCGGGTGGTGTAGCCCTTGGCAATTCCTATGCACTCGTCAATCATTTTCGGACCTATACCGCTTCCGACACAGACGCCGCCCGTGAGCGGGTGGGAGGACGTTACATAGGGATATGTTCCTATGTCGAGATCCAAGAGCACGCCCTGCGCGCCCTCGAATAAGACTTCCTCGCCGTCCTTGATTTTTTTATAGAGGATTGGAGTGGTATCGCAGACGTATTTTTTAAGCTGCTTTGCGTACTCCGAATATTCCGCTATTATTTTGTCGGCGTCCATGGGAGTGCCGCCGTACACAAATTCAATCATTTTATTCTTTATTTTAAGGTTTTCCCTTACCATATCGGGAAACTTTTTCTCATCAACCAGGTCGCTCATACGTATGCCGCTTCGCTCGGTCTTGTCCATATAGCAAGGACCAATGCCCTTTTTGGTGGTTCCGATACTGCTGTTGCCGCGTGCCGCCTCGGAAAGTCCGTCAAGCTCGATATGGTAGGGCATAATAACGTGTGCGCGGGAATCAATCAAAAGATTATCTGTCGATATGCCGCGGCTTTCCATATCCGCTATTTCCTCAAGGAGAACCTTTGGGTCTATAACAACTCCGACGCTTATTATACAGAGCGTTTTGGGATTGAGTATGCCGGACGGCATTAAATGGAGCTTATACTGCTCCCCGTTTGCTTCGATGGTATGTCCCGCGTTATTTCCGCCCTGCGTTCTTACAACAACGGCGGCGCGTTCCGCGAGAATGTCAATGGTTTTGCCCTTTCCCTCGTCGCCCCATTGTGCGCCGATAACAACTTTCGTTGACATATTTGCCCCTCCTACAATTTCATTTTCGTTTTCATTTGATTTTAAACACACTATGTTATTTTACCAGATTAGTGAAAGAAATGCAAGAATTTTATTTGAAGAATTACACCTAATTTAATACGGGTAGGAGGAGGGTGTTGGAAAAAATGTGGATTTTTGGCACATTGCAATAAAAAACGGGAAAATTTATTTAAAAAAATCGCGTTTTTTGTTAAAAATATATAATTTTTTTGGTCTATTTGCGGAAAATATATGCAAAACGCAAAGTGATTTTATTTGACAAAATTTACATAGTGCTGTATAATAGCAGAGTATTTGAAAATTGCAGAGAGTGAGGTGAATCAGAGGAAACGCGCAATTACAAGTTTTTTTAAATTTTTGGAGGTTTTATCGTGAGTATCAGTAAGAAGATTATCGCTATGGCGGTAGTCGTAATTACGGTTATAACGAGTTTAACGGTTACGGCATTTGCAGAGGAGGAGCATTACGGTATTGTTACCGCGTCGCTTCTTAACATAAGGGCAGAAAACAACACACAATCAGCTATATTGGCTCAGGCGCCTTGCGGTTCATCGCTTTTGGTTTACTGGGTTGACGATTTAAACTGGGCAAGAGTTTCGTATCACGGTATAGAAGGTTATGCTTCGGGAGAATTTCTCAGTATATATACCGTAAATACAGACGAGATGCCCTCTCGCGGACAGGCTGTTTCGACGAAGGGAATGGCGGCATTGGAAATTGCAAAAAGCTGCCTCGGAATTCCTTATGTATACGGCGGTTCTTCAACAAGCGGTTTTGACTGCAGCGGTCTGGTGTACTATTGCTACCAGCAGGTGGGCGTGACGCTCAACCGCGTTGCGGACGACCAGATGAAAAACGGCGTATATGTTGATAAGTCGGAGCTTCAGCCGGGTGACATAATCGGTTTTACAAGCGGTGATTCTTCGTACATAAGTCATGTGGGCATTTATGCCGGCAACGGTATGATGATACACGCACCGCAGACGGGCGACGTTGTAAAATACGAAAGCCTGCTTACCGGTTCTTACTCGCTCAGATATGCGGGAGCAAGAAGAATTGTTGATTAAGTTTATGAAATTAAAAAAGCGTTTATTCCTAAAGAATAGACGCTTTTTTGTTTTGCCGTAAAAAATAACAAAAATCTTATGTGCTTCGGATTTTAAAAACGCCGCTTCCGTTTGAAAGCGGCGTTTTAAAATCACATAAATTGTCTTGAAATATCGGAATAGTCCTTATAGTCCTTGTATTCCTTTTTTTCTTTATGCTCTTTTGAGTATACATACTCGTCTTCCGGATCGGTGCAGCTGCATATACAGCCGTCGCCGTCTGCGGCTCCCTCTGTCTTGCCGCATTTAACATAGGTTTCGCCCACGGATATGTCGGCTCCGAAGGTTATCGGGATGTCTATCTTCATTTTCTGAGATACCGTGAACTCACAGCAGCCGTTCAAAGTGCCGCCGCAGTCGTCATCGCCCATTTTGATAATCGGGCAGCCGCAACATTCCATAGAAACCTTGCCGGGGTTGGCAAAGGGCTTTATTTTTACGGGGACGCACGCCGTTGTCTCGTGACTTGCGTTTACGGGGCAAGCCGCAACGTCCATAGATTGTTTTTTATCCATAATTTCACTCCTTTAACTTTTTTGGGATTATTATATTGTATGAAAAAATGCGCCGTATGTGATTGACCCGACCGCCGCAATGTGATATATTGTTAGCAGAGCGCGTGGTGCGTTATAAATTTTTCGGAGGTATGGTTATGGAATTTCGGGATATTGTCCTTAAAAACAGAAGTTACAGGAGATTTGACGAAAGCTTTGAAGTTTCGGAGGGAACTCTCAAAGAGCTTGTGGATTTGGCGCGGCTCACTCCGTCCGCCGCAAACGCTCAGGTCTTGAAATATAAGATTTCGGCTGACGCGCAACTCAATAAGAAAATTTTTCCGAATTTAAAGTGGGCTGCCGCTCTCCCCGACTGGGACGGTCCGAAGGAGGGGGAACGCCCGAACGGATATATTATAATTCTGAGCGATTTGGCAATCGGAAAAGAGCATAAGCAGGACGAGGGAATAGCCGCTCAGACAATAATGCTCGGCGCGGCGGAGAGAGGGCTCGGAGGTTGTATAATGGGCGCAATCGACCGCGAAGGGCTGCACGACGTTCTCGAAATTGATAAGGAAAGGTATCGCATAGAGCTGGTGCTGGCTATAGGAAAGCCTGCCGAAAACGTTAAAATAACAGAAATTGAAAAGGACGGCAGTACAAAATATTACAGAAAAGACGGAACGCATTTTGTACCCAAGCGCAAGCTGGAGGATATATTGATTTAAGGCTTTAAATTAAAAACTTAAAAACGGCAATTTATAATCGAGGACGCGGAGCGGATATTAGCCCCACGTCCTCAATTGTGTAATCGGCTCGGTGAAAAGATGTAATAAATTTTCTCCAAAGGCAATAATTAACCGAAAACTGTCTATAATACTTTAGAGAGAATATTGGACGGGAGGGGAGTACCTTTGGCTGAAAATAACGTCAAAAGCGCAGTAGCGGAGTCCGAGGAGCCCCTGCCCGTGCTTTATATGGATTTGATGCCCAAGCCGCACTTTCACCTGTCTCCCGACAGGGCGCACATAGGCTGCCGGAGCGCGGTATGCGTATTCGACGGCGAGTATCACATATTCTTTTTTTCGCGCTATGATCACTCGGATACAGAGCATTTCTCAACCGTGGATTTTGTTAGCTATACCCGTCATATGGACCGCAAAGAAAAAAATCCGTTTGACGGAGGATACGCCGAAATGATAGCGGAGGCGGTAAATGCCGCCGCCGATAAAGGTCGGTTTGACTTCGAACGTGATTTTGAATTTCCGTGCGTTAACAAGGCTGAGGACGGCAGATATATTTTGACCGCGCTTGCCGCAAGCTCCGATAACGCCGAGGGCGATTGTAATATGACCGCGCCGCGTGAGATAATATGCACGGGCGGAAAAATAATTCAGTCCCCGATTAAAGAGCTTGAAATACTGCGGCGGAGCCACGAGCGGTTTTTCGTTGACAAAGACGCAAAGATATGCGGGTATGAGGTATTTGAAGCGTATATAAAGCTGTCCGAGCCGGCGGTCGTGTGCGCGGTGGATATTTTCGGGTGCGCGGAGCTAAGATATTGCAAAGACGTATTTTCGGTTTCTTGCTCGTGCGACGGGGCGGGAAATGTCCGTCCGAGGAGCAAAATTACTCTAAAAGAGCTTTACGCTGTGCGTATTTTATGGGATGTATCTTCGCTTGAAGTTTTCCTCAACGACGGCGAGGCGGTGTTCACGTCAAAGATTTATCCGAAAAGCGTTGACGGAGTGATAAATTTTTTTAATATGACGGCGTGGGTGGATATATGGAAAATGGGCGGCATTGAAGTGAATAACGAAAGCGCAAAAGAGGGCGGTCTGTAAAATGATTGTCCTTTTTTTATAAAAATACTTGTATAATTTTGAAAAAAGTATTATTCTATAATATATAGGCTCGGAGGGAAAATATTATGGAAAAAAGACGCGCCAAAAGAAAAGGGCACGGATGCGCGCTTATAACAGTCATATTCATTTTGATTGTTGCGGCGGTCGTCGCGCTGTGCGTGCATATAGGCGGAAGCGGTACGGAGCTCACGAATAATACGCCCGTGAGCGCAGGCGCGAACGAGATGGTTGTAACCGAGCTTGCACTTGGCGACGGTGACTGCACCGTTGTTATGACCGATAGCGGTACGGTTATGATAGACTCGGGCGAATATGAGGATGCCGACGACATAATCTCGTTTTTGACCGCAAGCGGTGTAAACTCGATAGACTATTTTATACTTACAAACTTTGACGAGAGCCGAATAGGCGGCGCGTCAAATGTGATAAACAGGTTTGATGTAAAGCGGGTGATAGTCCCCGAGGTACTGCCGCTCGAAACCGACGATGATGAGTATATGAGGCTTATATCGGCGTTGGACGGCAACGACATAACGCCCTATGTAGCCGTTGAAAATCTCGGTTTCACGCTTTCGGATGCGAGCTTTACCGTTTATTCGGGAACCAAGGACGCTTATTCATCAGACCAATCCGAGAATATGTCGCTCGTGGTAAGCGCGGCGCACGGGAACAACAAATTCCTGTTTGCAAGCGACATAAAAGAGGAGCGCATAAGCGATATTATGTCGCGGGAGAGCGAATTTGGACATAATTATTTGAAAGTGCCGTGTCACGGCGAATTTGAAAAAAACAGCGACGAGTTTTTCTCGCTCGTAAATCCGACCTACGCGGTAATTTCAAACGGCAGCGCGGGAAAGGCGAAAAAAGCCGCCTCCGTGCTCAAAAACAACGGGGCGCAGGTGTTTGTCACGAAAAGGCATAATGTTTGCGCGGTTTCAAATCTCAATGAAAATGAAATAAAAGTTTATCAGTAACGGAATAGGGGTAAAAATATGAGCGACCGACAGGAAAAAATCAGAAACTTCTCTATTATAGCGCATATAGACCACGGCAAGTCGACTCTTGCAGATCGTCTTTTGGAGCTTACGGGCACCTTGACGCAAAGGGAGATGCAGGAGCAGATACTCGATAATATGGAGCTTGAACGCGAGCGCGGAATAACCATCAAGGCACGCGCGGTTCGCCTTATACACAAGGCGAAGGACGGCAAGGAATATATATTAAATCTTATCGACACTCCGGGACACGTCGATTTTAACTACGAGGTTTCCCGCAGTCTTGCCGCCTGTGAGGGGGCGCTTCTTGTTGTGGACGCGGCGCAGGGCATTGAGGCTCAGACTCTCGCCAATACCTACCTTGCGCTTGAGCACGATTTGGAAATCGTGCCGGTTATCAACAAAATAGACCTGCCCTCGGCTCAGCCCGACGTCGTAAAGGGCGAGATTGAGGACGTTATAGGTATTGACGCGGAGGACGCGCCTCTTATCTCGGCGAAAAACGGTATAAATATAGAGCAGGTTTTGGACAAAATCGTTGAGCTTATCCCGCCGCCGAGCGGAGACGAAAACGCTCCGCTCAAGGCGCTTATTTTTGATTCGTATTACGACGCATACAAGGGCGTTATTGTATATGTGCGCGTTATCGACGGAAAGCTCAAGGCGGGAGACACGATTAAAATGATGGCGGCGGGCGGCACGTTTGACGTGGTTGAAGTCGGCTATCTTTCGCCGTCGGGTATGTCGCCGTCATCGGGACTCGCGGCGGGCGAGGTAGGATTTATAGCCGCGAGCATAAAGAACGTGAGCGAGGTGCGCGTCGGCGATACCGTGACAACCGCGGAGGGAGGCGCTGCGGAGCCTCTCGAAGGTTATAAACAGGTAAACCCGATGGTATATTGCGGAATTTATCCGGCGGACGGAGCGCGTTACGACGATTTGCGCGAGGCTCTTGAAAAATTGCGCCTTAACGACGCGTCGCTGAAGTTCGACGCGGAGACGTCGGTCGCGCTCGGCTTTGGCTTCCGCTGCGGATTTTTGGGGCTTTTGCATATGGAAATAATACAGGAGAGGTTGGAGAGAGAATACAACCTCGACCTTGTTACGACCGCGCCCTCGGTTGAGTATAAGGTTATAAAGACCGACGGCGAGGTGCTTGAAATAGACAACCCGACCAATATGCCGGAGCCGTCGTCGATAGATTATATGGAGGAGCCTATCGTGCGTGCCTCTATTTTGACTCCCAAGGACTATGTGGGCAGTATTATGGAGCTTTGCCAGGAAAGACGCGGAAATTATATAGATATGACGTATCTTGACGAAAAACGCGTTTCGCTCAACTACGATTTGCCGCTCAACGAAATCATATACGACTTTTTTGACGCGCTTAAATCGAGGACGCGCGGTTACGCATCGTTTGATTATGAGTTTAAAGCGTATGAGCGTGCAGACCTTGTTAAGCTGGATATGCTTTTGAACGGCGAAATAGTTGACGCGCTTTCGTTTATCGTACATAAGGATAAAGCGTATGCGCGCGGCAGACGTATTGCGGAAAAGCTGAAGGAAGCGATACCGCGCCAGCTTTTTGAAATACCTATTCAGGCGGCGATAGGCGGAAAGATTATTGCACGTGAGACGGTCAAGGCTATGCGAAAAGACGTACTTGCGAAGTGCTACGGCGGAGATATAACGAGAAAGAAGAAGCTGCTTGAAAAGCAAAAAGAGGGCAAGAAGCGTATGCGTCAGGTCGGCTCGGTAGAGGTGCCGCAGGAGGCGTTTATGTCGGTGCTGAAGCTGGATTAGGATGACGGAATATGAAAAATCTGGGGATTTACGTCCATGTGCCGTTTTGTGTTAAAAAGTGCAATTACTGCGACTTTAACTCATACTCGGATATTTGGGAGTATGAGGACGCTTATTTTGACGCGCTCATTGGCGAAATTAAGAAAATGAGCGGCGCAGAGCAATATTGTGTCGATACGATATATATAGGCGGAGGAACGCCGAGCGCGGTTCGCCCCGAAAATATAATTCGGGTTATGAGCACGATCGGTGAGCAGTTCGCGATTGCGGAAAGCTGTGAAATTACAATAGAATGTAATCCCGCGACCGTAGATTTCGAGGGCTTTCGCCGATACCGCGCTTCGGGTATAAACCGCGTGAGTATGGGACTTCAGTCGGCAAACGGCGAGGAGCTTTTAAGGCTCGGAAGAATACATACCCTCGGCGATTTTGAAAATTCGTTCAACGACGCTCGGAGGGCGGGCTTTACCAATATTTCGCTTGACCTTATGTTCGGTCTGCCCGACCAGACGCCGGACAAATGGCAAAAAACGCTTTCACGCGCGGCGGAGTTCGGGGCGGAGCATATCTCGTGCTATGCGCTTACGGTTGAAGAAAACACGCCTTTTTCAAAAATGAAATTAAATCTTCCCGACGACGATACTCAGCGGGAGATGTACGACCTTGCGGTTGACTTTTTGGAAAAGCACGGCTATGCGCGCTATGAGATTTCCAATTTTGCGCGTCGGGGTTGTAAATCGCGTCATAATTTAAAATATTGGAGGCTCGACGAATACGCGGGTTTTGGAGCGGGCGCACACTCGTTTTTAAACGGAAAACGGCTTGCGAATGAAGCGAGCGTTTTAAAATATATAAGCGGCGCGCCGCCCGAATGTACAGACGAGAGCGGCGAGGATTTGATGAGCGAGTTTATGTTTCTGGGGCTTCGTACTTCGGAAGGAGTTGCGGAGAGCGATTTTTCGGAGCGTTTTATGCGCGGTGTTGACAGCGTTTTCGGCGATATACTCAAAAAAAATGAAAACGTCGGAGCGATAGCCCGTAAGAACGGAAGAATTTTTATCAAACCCGAATTTTTGTATGTAAGCAATTCAATACTTTGCGATTTTGTAAAATAAAGTAAAGTTTCGGTCATAAACCGTCGGCGTCTTAAAAGGCACCGACGGTTTTTTACTAATATTTTTTAGAAAAAATTTCAAAATAATATTGACAAATTTTATCTGAGGTGCTATTCTATATTAAAGCGTTAGCACTCTCAAACATTGAGTGCTAACAAAAGCGGAGGTGAACTTAAAGTGGGCTTGGATGAGAGAAAACGTCAGATTTTGCAGGCGATTATCGAAGGCTACATCAGTACCGCCGAGCCTATCGGTTCACGCACAATAGCCAAAAATTCGGAGCTTAACCTCAGTGCGGCTACGATAAGGAACGAAATGGGCGACCTTGAAGAAATGGGACTGCTCATTCAGCCGCACACTTCGGCGGGACGCGTGCCGTCGCAGCTTGGATACCGCTTGTACGTGGACAGTTTGATGCAGAAGTATAAGATGACTGCGGCGGAGATAAGCCGTCTCAGAAGCGCGATGATGCTGAAGATAGAGGAGCTTGACAAAACGGTCAGGAAGCTGTCGGCGGTATTTTCTGGGATTACGAATATGCCTACTGTTGCGACCTTGCCGACGGTGGAGCGCGGCAGAGTAAACAGCATAAAGGTGGTTATGATTGACCCGCGCACGCTTATGGTAATAATAGCGGCAGGCTCGAATATTTTGAAGAACAAGCTGCTCAGGCTGTCATCCGAGGTGGACGCGGAATTTGTTGAAAAGCTGAATGTTATTTTGAGCGAAAACCTTGTGGGGCTTACAAAGTCAGAAATAAGTCTTGACAACATAATGCAGGTGCAGAGTGCGGTAGGCGGCAATTTTGAAATACTTACCGCCGTGCTGGAGCTGGTGCACGAAGCCATAAGCGAGCTTGACAACAGCGAGGTTATATTGGAGGGAGTTACGAATATTCTGCGCTTCCCCGAATATAACGATATAGAGCGCGTCAAGGAGCTGCTCGGCTTTTTTGAGGATAAGGAGCATCTCGGCAAGCTGATAAGGGATAACGCGCGAGGCGGCTTGAGCGTTATAATCGGCGAGGAGAGCAACATACCCGAACTCAAGGAGAACAGCATAGTGCTTTCGTCTTACGAACTCGGCGACGGAATGAAGGGCTTTATCGGAATTATAGGTCCTGTGAGAATGAATTATTCGAGGGCGGTTTCAAGCCTTGAATATTATACAAAACAGGTTGAAAAAACTCTCAGAGGCAAATTTTTTGAAAGTGCTCTGAGGGAGAGCGAGGTGGACAACGATGGAAAATAACGAAAAAAACTTAAATGAGCAAGAACCCGAAAGCACGGTAGACGAGGAGACCCTAAGTGAGACCGGGAATACCGAAACCGACGGCGACGCCAAAGCAAACGAGGACGGCGAGCTTGAGGCTTTGCGTACAAGTCTTGATGAGGCGAAGGACAGAACTCTGAGGCTTGCGGCCGAGTTCGACAACTTCAAAAAGAGAACTCTGAAAGAAAAAGAGGAGCTTTATTCTACTGCGGTATGCGAGACCGTTAACGAGTTCTTGCCTATTATCGACAACCTAAAGCGGGCAATAGATACCGCGGACGGTGCGGACGTAAGCTCGGTTTTGGACGGAGTTAAGATGATACTGAAGCAGTTTGAGGATACGCTTTCTTCGATAGGCGTGGAAGAAATTGAGACGGACAGCGGCTTTGACCCCGAGCTTCACAATGCGGTAATGCACGTTGAGGATGAGAATTACGGCGAGGGCGAGATTGCCGAGGAGCTTATGCGCGGATACAGGTACAAGGGCAGGGTTATCCGCCACTCAATGGTCAAGGTTGCAAATTAAAAATAATAGTAAACCGAAAAATTCCATATGCTTAGGCATATAAAATTTAAATATAAATCAGAAATATAAAACAGAAAGGAAGAGATATATTATGGGAAAAATTATAGGTATTGATTTGGGAACGACAAATTCCTGCGTTGCGGTTCTGGAGGGCGGCGAGCCTACGGTTATTGCCAATGCGGAGGGTTCGCGTACAACTCCGTCGGTCGTAGCTTTCACCAAGACGAACGAAAGACTGGTGGGTCAGGTAGCTAAAAGACAGGCTATCACAAATCCCGACAGAACCATAATCTCGATAAAGAGAGATATGGGAACAGACCGCAGAATAGCCATTGACGATAAGAAGTACACTCCGCAGGAGATTTCGGCTATGATTTTGCAAAAGCTCAAGAGCGATGCGGAGAGCTATCTCGGCGAAACGGTTACGCAGGCGGTTATAACCGTTCCGGCATATTTCAGCGATACTCAGAGACAGGCTACCAAGGACGCGGGAAAAATCGCGGGCTTGGAGGTTCTCAGAATTATAAACGAGCCTACCGCGGCGGCTCTGGCGTACGGACTCGAAAAGGACACCGACCAGAAGATTATGGTTTACGACCTTGGCGGCGGTACGTTTGACGTTTCGATACTCGAAATCGGAGACGGCGTATTTGAAGTTCTTGCCACAAACGGTGACAACCGCTTGGGCGGCGACGACTTTGACGAAAGAATAATGAATTACCTTGCCGACGAATTTAAAAAGGAAAACGGCATTGATTTAAGACAGGATAAAATGGCGCTCCAGCGTCTTAAAGAGGCTGCGGAGAAAGCGAAAATAGAGCTTTCGGGCGTTGCGACTACCAATATAAATCTTCCGTTTATCACGGCGGATGCAACCGGACCCAAGCATCTCGACGTAACGCTGTCGCGTGCGAAGTTTAACGAGCTGACGGCGGATTTGGTCGAAAAGACAATGGTTGCCACCCGCAAGGCTCTCGACGACTCCGACATCTCGGTAAGCTCAATAGACAGAGTTCTGCTGGTCGGCGGTTCGTCCAGAATACCCGCGGTTCAGGAAGCGGTACAGAAGTTTATAGGCAAAGAACCGCACAAGGGAATTAACCCTGACGAGTGCGTTGCGATAGGCGCGGCAATTCAGGCGGGCGTTCTCGGCGGAGAGGTTGAGGACCTTGTACTTCTCGACGTAACGCCTTTGTCGCTCGGAATTGAAACGATGGGCGGAATATTCACAAAGCTCATCGAGAGAAACACGACTATTCCTACCCAAAAGAGCAACGTATTCACTACGGCGGCGGACGGACAGACGAGCGTTGAGGTGCACGTTCTCCAGGGCGAAAGAGAAATGGCGGCGTACAATAAAACGCTCGGACGCTTCAGCCTTACCGATATTCCGCCCGCACCGCGCGGCGTACCTCAGATAGAGGTTACGTTCAACATTGACGCGAACGGTATAGTTAACGTAAGCGCCAAGGATTTGGGAACGGGTCACGAGCAGAAGATAACGATTACCTCAAACACCAACCTTTCGGATGACGAGATTGACAGAGCGGTAAAAGAGGCTGAGAAATTCGCGGCTGAGGATAAGAAAAATAAGGAAAAAATCGAAGTCAGGAACCAGGCTGACCAGATGGTATATCAGACCGAGAAAACTCTCGGCGAGCTTGGAGATAAGGTGAGCGAGAGCGAAAAGAAGGACATCGAGGCAGAGGCGGATAAGCTCAAGGAACTTCTCAAAAACTCGGATATCGACGTTGACGCGGTTAAAAATCAGACTGAGGCTCTGTCAAAGAAATTCTATGAGATTTCGGCAAAGCTCTATCAGCAGGCACAGGCAAGCGGTGCGGCAAACGCGGAAGCTCCCAAGGACGACGACGTGGTTGACGCAGAGTTTACCGATGTTGACGACAATAATAATTAAATAGCGGTTGACTTTACCGAAATAAAAGGTTAAAATTAAAAAGAGTGCAGAGCCAAATCCTTATCTGCGGTTTGGCTTTGCGTTATGTTTAGGTGCAGGTGTATAAATTATGGCGGAAAAAAGAGATTATTACGAAGTGCTTGGTGTGCCGAAAACGGCTTCTGCCGACGAAATAAAAAAGGCGTACCGCAAGCTGGCAAAAGAGTACCACCCCGACCGCAACCCCGGCGACAAAACCGCCGAGGATAAGTTTAAAGAGGCGGGAGAGGCTTACGAGGTACTCGGTAACGAAGAAAAGCGCGCCAAATACGACCAATTCGGTCACGCGGCATTCGACGGTGCGGCAGGTGCCGGCGGCGCGGGATACGGTGCGGGCGGCTTTGATTTCGGCGGCTTCGGCGATATTTTCAGTGATATTTTCAGCGGCGGCTTCGGAGGCGGCTTTGGCGGTCAAAGACGTAACCCGACCGCTCCTCAAAGAGGCAACGACATTGAGCAGAGCATAGAACTCACGTTTGAACAGGCGTGCTTCGGCACCGAAATGGAGGTTAACATAAACCATACGGAAACCTGTGAGCATTGTCACGGAAGCTGTGCCGAGCCGGGGTCGGGCGAGCGCATAAAGTGTTCAGCCTGCGGAGGAACCGGTCAGGTAAGGCGTGTGCAGAAAACTCCGTTCGGCAGTTTTGCCAACGTCACCACCTGTTCGGCTTGCGGCGGCAGCGGAACTGTGATTAAAAATCCGTGTAAGGTCTGCGGAGGAAAGGGAAGCGTGCATAAGGCGCGCAAGAAAAAGATACGAGTCCCCGCGGGAATAAATCACGGTCAGCAGATTTCGGTTCGCGGCGAGGGCGACGCGGGCAGAAACGGAGGTCCGAGCGGCGACCTTTTGCTCACGGTTTATGTGAAAAAGCACAAGATTTTCGAGCGTCAGGGCTATGACATATACTGCGATTTCCCGATTACGTTTGTTGAGGCGGCGTTGGGAGCGGAGGTTGAAGTTCCGACTATCGACGGCAAAGTTAAATATAACATAAGCGAGGGAACTCAGTCCGGCACAAAGTTCAGACTGCGCGGAAAAGGAGTTCCGAAAATCAATTCAAGTCAGCGCGGCGACCAGTATGTTACGGTCGTTGTCGAGATACCGAAGAACTTGAACGACAAGCAAAAAGACCTTTTGAAGCAGTTTGCCGATACGGTTGACGGCTCTAAGTATAAGCAGAGAAAAACTTTTTTTGATAAGATGAAGGACGCTTTTAAATAAAGGCGTTTGAGGTGAAGCGTATGGAATGGATAAAAGTCAGCGTAAAGACGTCCACCGAGGGCATTGAGCCGTTGTGCGGTCGGCTGTATAATATAGGCGTGACGGGCGTTGAAATTGAGGATAAGGACGATTTTTCCGAGTTCCTCCAAAATAATCACGAATATTGGGATTATGTGGATGAGGGGCTTGAACACCTGAAAACCGCAGAAACCACCGTGCGCTTTTATGTGAGCGACAATGCGGCAGGGCACGAAATGCTGGGCGCCGCCCGCTCCGAGGTAAGAGCACTTAAAGAGCTTGACGCGGACGACAGCTTCGGCAGGCTTGAGATATTCATTGAAAACGTAAGGGACGAGGACTGGGCGGACAACTGGAAAAAGTACTTTCACCCTCTTGAAGTGGGCGAAAAGATACTTATTCAGCCCGAGTGGGAGCCTATAACCCATAAGACGGACAGGACGGTTTTTACCGTAAATCCGGGAATGAATTTCGGTACGGGCAGTCATCAGACCACCCGTATGTGCATTGAAAGCCTTGAAAAGTATGTTTCGGACGGCTGCAGTGTTTTGGATTTGGGCTGCGGAAGCGGTATTCTTTCAATAATTGCGCTTTTGCTCGGTGCGAAAGAAGCCGTGGCTGTTGACATAGACCCCAACGCGATTGACTCAGCGTATTCAAATCTTGCGCTCAACCATTTGCCGCGAGACAGATATGAGGTGATTGCGGGCGATATAATTTCGGACTCCGCGCTCAGAAAAAGGCTTTCGGAGAACAAGTACGATATAGTTCTTGCAAACATTGTGGCTGACGTTATTATCGCGCTTTCGCCGTATGTTAAAGACTTTATGAAGCCCGAAGGGGTGTTTATTTGCTCGGGAATAATAACCGAGCGCATTGATGAGGTAAAAGCCGCGCTCTCGGCTGCGGGGCTTACAATTCTGAATGTGGAAACGCAAGACGATTGGGCGGCGATTGTGGCAAGATGAGAAGATTTTTTACCGAACCCGAAAACATAAAAGAAAATTTGGCGTATATTTACGACGACGCATCCCATATAAGCAAGGTCTTGCGCCTCGGAGAGGGCGAAGATATTATTGTTTTTGATGGAAGCGGGTACGAGTATCTCGCCCGTCTCAAAACTATCGGGAAGAATGAGTGTGTTGCCGAAATATACGAAAAAAAGGAGTCAAAATCCGAGCCTAAAGTGAAGGTTACGCTGTTTCAGGGAGTGCCGAAATCGGGCAAAATGGAGCAGATTATTCAAAAATGCACCGAGCTTGGCATATACCGCATAGTTCCCGTTATGACCGAACGCTGTGTCGTAAAATTCAGCGACAAAAAGAGCGCCGAGTCAAAGATTGCCCGCTGGCAAAAGGTGGCTGTCGAAGCGGCGAAACAGAGCGGCAGAGGTATTATACCTCAGGTGTCTCTGCCTATGAAGTTCTCGGAGGCGGCGGAGTTTCTTGCACAATACGACCTCGCGGTTATGCCCTATGAGCTTTTGGGGCACGAGGGCGGCGCGGGGCTTCGCGAGGCTGTAAAAGGGGTTGGCGGCTGTAAGACCGTCGGAATTATGGTAGGACCCGAGGGTGGTTTTTCCGGAAGCGAAGCGGATTTGGCGAAGTCGCTCGGTATTCGGCTTTGCGGGCTTGGCAGACGCATTTTGAGAACCGAAACGGTAGGTGCGGCTCTCACCGCGATTTTGATGTATGAAAATAATGAAATGTAGAATATATTAAAACTCAGGAGGAAAACGATGGATAAGAAAGCTAAACAAAAAAAGGAAATAAAAGCTTTTAAGAAGAAGCAGGAGGAACATCTGACAAACTGGTATATGATAAATATGTGCTGGAGTATTTTCGGAATTATCGCCTTGTTTATAATCCAAAGGGTATATAACTGGGCGAGCGGCGCAGAGTCAACTATCAGGGGCTACGAAATCTCGCTTTGGATTGTTGCGGGTCTGGCTGTTATAGGCGCGATTGTATTGCTTGTGCTTGGTGCGAATGGTACTATAAAAAACAAAAAACGCGCACGAAATTACAGCATTTTTCTGTTTATCGTAGCGGCTTCGAGCGCGTGGATAGTTTTGTGGAGAGTTTATATAAGAGCTGTCGTTGCCAAGATATTCGGAACGTCCTTCTTCTTGTATACGGGTTCCTTCTGGGGAATATGGCTTCTGATGCTCGCCTGCGTTGCATGGATAGTTATTTCGTTTGTGATATATCTTGTAAAGCTGGCAAAGCTCCGCAAGAGCCATAAATAGAATAATCCTGTCGTCCGTCCGTTTTGGACGGACGATTTAGCTTTGAGGTGGGAATATGAAACCCTGGGATAACGGCGCTCTGTCGGTGAGCGCAAACCGCAGATATTTGACAAACGGAGATACTCCGTTCTTTTGGCTGGGCGATACGGCGTGGCTGTTGTTTGTGAACCTCACGGAGGAAGAGGCATACATATATCTGAAAAACCGCGCCGAAAAAGGCTTTAACGTAATACAGGCGGTGCTTGCGTATTCGGTACCCGATATGTCAGATGTAAACAAAATGTCCGTTTCGGAGTATGATGTGCGAACGCCGCAGTATTGGGAGCATTGTGACAGAATTATAAGTATGGCTGAAAGTCTCGGAATGTATATGGCTCTTTTGCCGTCGTGGGGCAGCTTGGTTAAAAAAGGTATAATAAACGCTGAAAACGCCGCGAAATATGCGAAGTTTCTTGCGGACAGATATAAGGGGCGAAAGAACATAATATGGCTTCTCGGCGGCGATATAAGGGCGGCGGGCTATGAGGAGCTTTACAGAAGCTTTGCCGAAGTTTTGAAGAAAAACGCGCCCGAACATCTTATCGGATTTCACCCGTTCGGCAGATGCTCGTCATCTATGTGGTTTGCGGATTGTGATTTGCTCGACTTTAATATGTTTCAGTCGGGTCACAGGAGATACGACCAATGCACTCTCGGGAGCTGGGATGACAACGACGGCGCGGAATTTTTCGGCGAGGACAACTGGAAGTATGTGCTTCGGGATTTGAAACTGTGCAATAAGCCCACGCTGGACGGGGAGCCGTCATACGAGGGAATACCGCAGGGATTGCACGACGCCTCACAGCCCTATTGGTCGTCAAAGGACGTACGGCGGTATGCCTATTGGTCGGTGTTTGCGGGCGCGTGCGGACATACGTACGGCAATAACGCGGTTATGCAGTTCTACTCGGAAAACCGCGTCCCGTCCTACGGAGCGAGGGAATATTGGTATGAGGCTATACATCACGACGGCTCCGGACAAATGGGATATTTAAAGGCACTGATGACCTCGGTTGACTTCACCTCGGGCAGTCCGCGGGACGATTTGCTCATTGGCGGGCAGCGCGAAAAATACGGCAGGGTGGCGGTTTTTGCGGGCGACAGCTTTCTTTTGGCGTACAGCTTTTTAGGAGAGCCGTTTGAGCTTGATTTGTCAAATTACATCGGCGCGGAAATGCGCCGGTTCAGACCGTCGACCGGTGTATTCAGTTACATCGGCAAGGTTGACATAAGACATTATAAAGTAATTCCGCCCATTGTTGCGGGAGAGGATACGGACACGGTTTTTGCCGTGACGCTGTGACATTGTGATGATTGAATTTGAGAAGCGGGCGGGAAGCGGTCTGTCTTGACACAAAACCCTAAATGTGGTATCATTCTAATATATTAGGCTTAAGTAGATTGTTCGTGTCGGAGGAGAGCGAATTATGGAAAAGGAAACACTCAGAAAAGAGCTTTGGGGTCTGCTCGGAGATCTGCCCGAAAGAGGTAAGGTCAGTTCAAGACTTATTAAAACCGAGGAAAACGAGCGCTTTGTCACCGAACGGCTGATGCTTGAGCTGAACGGCATTGAAAGCGTACCCGCAATATTCGTAAAACCGCACGGCGACGGTAAATTTCCCGTTGTGCTGTTTTTTCACGCGCACGGCGGCGCATATTCGGTGGGAAAGAGTGAGCTTTTGCGCCGCGCCGATTGGAACGAAAACGAGCCTTACGGTGAGTTCCTGACCAAAATGGGTTATGCGGCTTTATGTATTGATATGTGGGGCTTCGGCGAGCGTCGGGGACTCTCGGAAAAAGAAATATACAAGCAGATGGCATTTTACGGTCAGGTTATGTGGGGTATGATGTGCTTTGACGCAGTTCGTGCAATCGACTACCTTGAAACGCGCGGCGACGTATGCCTTGACAATCTGACTACTATCGGGTCGTCGATGGGCGGATTTATGTCACAGTGGGCGGCGGCTCTCGACGAGAGAATAAAGCGTTGCGTATGTATTGCCGCACTTGCGGATTTTGACGAGCTTATAGCTAAAAATCAGATTGGCAGACACGGCATTTATCTGACTATACCTTCGTTTTTAAAGAACTTTTCAACACCGAAAATGCTTTCGCTTATCGCACCGCGCAAGCTGTTGCTTTTAACGGGAAAGTACGATACTCTGTCTCCGGTCTCCGCGTTTGAAAGAGTGCGCCGCGAGGTAGAGGCGGAATATTTAAGGTGCGGTGCGCCCGAAAATTTTGAGCTTAAGGTTTTCGGAAGCGGACATTACGAGTCCGCTCAGATGAGAAGTGAGGTAAAGAAATTGTTGGAGGAGGACGTGATTTAAATGGCATTTAATTTTTTTCCGAGCTACAATAAGGCAGGAAAAGGCGTTGACAAAAATGAGCCGAAAAAGAGAGGCTTTTTTGCATTTTTCGAGCTTATGGGACGCAAATTCTGGAAGATGATAACTCTGAATTTGCTGTATGTATTGTTTTGCCTGCCTTTTTTGGCGGTAGTATTTGTTGCGGCGGGCTTTATTTCGTCCTCTGTTGTAAATATGTGGGGACTTTCGGGCGGGGCAGAGAATGCTGCCGCCGCCGCTCTTATCGACCTGTATATACGCTTTATAATTTCGTTTATGTTTATGATGTTTTGGGGAATGGGACCCGCGACCGCGGGCTTTTCCTATATTTTGCGCAACTACGCCCGCGAGGAGCACGCGTGGCTGTGGAGCGATTTTTGGCAAAATTTTAAGTCAAACTTCGTTCAGGGAATTGTCGTGTGGATAATAGATGTAGTTATGATGGTGGTTTTATACACCGCATTTATGTACTACGGAAATATGCCCGCTCCGATGTCTGTTTTAAGGTATCTGGTGTTCCTTTTGATAATCGCTTACACGTTTATCCATTTTTATATTTATCAAATGATGGTTACGTTTAAGATGACGCTTCGCGAGCTTTATAAGAATTCACTGATTTTTGCGGTGGGCAATTTCCCTTGCAGTCTGCGTATTTTTGTGATACTGCTTGTGACATTTGCGGCACTATTGACGGTAGCCGCGCTGCCCGGACCCGCTTTGTTTGCGGTGATGGCAATACTCGTGTGCATAGCGTACAGCTTTTGGGGCTTTGTCGTCAACTTTAATGTTGAGCATAAGCTCCACGAATATACGTTAATGTCGGACGCGGAACTGAAAAAAGAGGAAAAGTGATATGCCTGCAAGAGTTGTTAATGTTATAAAGGGCAGTATAGCGCATCGTGCCGGATTTAAAGAAAACGACGTAATTCTCGAAATAAACGGTATTCCGACCACCGACTATCTTGACTATATGTTTGCCTCCGCCAACGACCGGCTTGAGATAAAGCTAAGTGATAGGACGATAAACTTGGAAAACGAGGATTACGAGCCGCTCGGTTTGGAGTTTGAAACAATGCTGATAGATGAGCCGAAATCCTGCCGCAATAAATGCGTGTTCTGCTTTATAGACCAGCTTCCGCCCAATATGAGAAGCTCTTGTTACTTTAAAGACGATGACTACCGCCTGTCTTTCCTTCAGGGCAACTACGTAACGCTTACGAACTTCAGCGAGGCTGACATAAAGCGCATAACAGACTATAACATACCCCGCATAAACATCTCGGTTCATACCACAAATCCCGAGCTGAGATGCAAAATGCTAAACAACAGATTTGCGGGAAATGTGCTTGATATTATGAGACGTTTGGCCGAAAATCAAATTGATATGAATTGCCAGATAGTTCTTTGCAAAAACTATAACGACAAAGCGGAGCTTGACCGCACGCTGAGTGATTTATACGAGCTTAGAGACTCAATAGGAAGCGTCTCGATAGTTCCCGTGGGGCTGTCCGCGTACAGGCAAAATCTCACCCCGCTCGAACTGTTCTCCGCGGAGGAAAGCCGAGCCGTTATAAGGCAGACGCAGGTTTGGCAGGAAAAAGCCCTGAGCGAAACGGGGCGCGCGTTTGTCTATCTCGGAGATGAGTTTTATATAACCGCCGGCGAGCTGATACCGCCGTATGAGCATTACGACGGCTTCCCGCAGATTGAAAACGGCGTAGGACTTGTCGCGGCGCTCGAATATGAGTTTGACGACTTTTTAAGTCAAAAAAGCAAGAAGAAAATAAAGGTCAAAACGCCGAAATCAATCGCGACGGGTTGCCTTGCGTATGAGCATATACGCGCGCTTGCGGATAAGATAAGCCCGAATATTAAGGTCTACAAAATCAGGAATGACTTTTTCGGTGAGAATATAACCGTCGCGGGGCTTGTTACGGGCGGAGATATAATAAAACAGCTAAAATGCAAGGATTTGGGAGAAAAACTGCTTATACCCGACAGTATGCTGAGGCACAACGACGTTGTTTTTCTTGACGATACGACAATACACGACGTTGAACGGGAGCTCGGCGTTAAGGTTTGCGCCGTGCCGAATGACGGATACGTCTTTGCCGAGGAGTTAATTAAATAATCAAACAGAAAGCAAAAGAGACTGAATATTTAGGAGAAAAATTTATGAAACCTACTGTTGCGATAGTTGGCAGACCTAATGTCGGAAAGTCAACTCTTTTCAATAAAATATCCGGAAAAAGAATATCCATTGTCGAGGACACCCCGGGCGTCACAAGAGACAGGATATATACCGAGGCTCAGTGGTGCGGCAAGGAATTTCTTATGATTGACACCGGAGGAATAGAACCGTCCGTGAAGGACGAAATTCCTCAGCAAATGCGAAGTCAGGCTGAGCTTGCAATAGATATGGCGGATGTTATAATATTTATGGTGGATGCGCGTGAGGGTATGACCGCCGCAGATGAGGAAGTCGCGGATATGCTCAAGCGTTGCGGAAAGCCGGTTATTTTAGTCTGCAATAAAGCCGACCGCCCCGGTCAGCCTCCCGTGGAAATTTACGAGTTTTACAATCTCGGTCTGGGAGACCCTATGGCGGTATCGGCAACACACGGTCTCGGAGTCGGCGATTTGCTCGACAAGGTGTTGACGTATTTCTCCGAAGACAGCGGTGAGGAAGCGGACGATGACGCCATAAAAATTGCGGTAGTCGGAAAGCCCAATGCGGGAAAGTCCTCCCTTGTGAATAAGATTTTGGGAGAAAACCGCGTAATAGTGAGCGATATTGCGGGAACAACACGCGACGCCATAGACAGCCGATTTGAAAAGGACGGTCAGAAGTATATTATAATCGACACCGCCGGAATGAGAAAACGCGGCAAAATAAACGAAAATATAGAGCATTACAGCGTTGTACGCGCGCTTGCGGCGGTTGACCGCTCGGACGTTTGCGTAATTATGATTGACGCGGAGGAGGGCGTGACCGAGCAGGACACAAAAATTGCGGGTTATGTCCACGAAAAGGGCAAGGCGGCGGTTATTGCCGTTAATAAGTGGGACTTGGTTGAAAAAGAGACAAACACGATGAACGACTTTCGTCTGCGCGTTAAAGAAGGTCTGAATTTTATGATGTATGCCCGCTCCGTGTTTATTTCCGCAAAAACGGGGCAACGCGTCGATACGCTTTTTACCGAAATAAAGAGCGCTCTGGAGCAAAATTCGCGCCGTATTTCGACAGGACTTTTGAACGACGTTTTAAACGAGGCGACCGCTATGGTACAGCCTCCGTCGGATAAGGGCAAGCGGCTTAAAATATATTATATTACTCAGGTCGCCGTAAAGCCGCCGACGTTCGTGCTTTTTGTAAACAATAAGCAGCTCGCGCACTTTTCGTATGTGCGCTATCTCGAAAATAAATTCAGAGATATGTTCGGATTTGAGGGTACTCCCTTGAATTTTATTATCAGAGAAAAGGGAGAGAGCAAACAATGACGATTACTGTAACCTTGATATTCGCCGTTTTGTCATACCTTATAGGCTCGGTGAATTTTTCGATTATTTTATCGAGAATTATGAGCGGAAAGGATATACGCGAAAGCGGCTCGGGCAACGCGGGTGCGACAAATATGCTCAGAACCTACGGGAAAAAGATGGGAATCATAACACTTTTGCTCGATATTTTAAAGGGCGTTTTGGTTGTTTTGCTCGCCTCGTTTGCCGTAAAAAAGCTAAACGCGGCGGGCTATCTTCCGTACATAGCCGGTGTATGCGTGGTGCTGGGTCATAATTTTCCGCTGTATTTCGGATTTAAGGGCGGAAAGGGCGTTGCCACGTCGCTCGGTGTGGTGCTTGTGCTTGACCCGATAGTCGGACTTATCGTAATGGCCGCCGCGGTTTTGATAATTGCCGTCACTCGGTATGTGTCGCTCGGCTCGGTCGTCGGAGGCGCGCTGTTCATAATAGCCGAAACGGTTAAAATGATTGCGGCGGGCGAATTTGATATTGTCGTTATGGTATGCTGTGTTATTTTGGGCGGACTGCTTATAGTAAGGCATCACGCCAATATTAAAAGACTGCTCAGCGGAACCGAAAATAAACTCGGAGCGAAAGGCGGGGATAAATAAATGGCTGAGATTTCTGTTGTAGGATCGGGCGGCTGGGGAACCGCCGTTGCAATAATGCTTGCCAAGCAGGAGCATAGCGTGCTCTTGTGGTCATATTTAAAGAGCGAAAGCGAGGACTTGGCAAAGTACCGTGAAAATAAGCCGTTTCTTTCGGGCGTTAAAATTCCCGATAACGTGCGATATACATATAATATAGCGGATTGTGCCGATGCGGACGTCATTGTTATGGCGACGCCGTCGCAGGCGGTCAGAAATACCGCTAAAGCCCTTGCTCCGCATATTAAGGACAATCAGATAATCGTAAGTATTTCAAAGGGGCTTGAAGAAGGAAGCTATATGACACTCTCAAGCGTCATAAAGGAAGAACTGGCAAATTGCCGAATTGCCGTTATGTCGGGTCCGAGCCACGCGGAGGAGGTTTCGCGCGGCATACCTACCACAAATGTCGTGGCATCGGACGATATGGAACTCGCGGCGTATATACAGGAGCTTTTTATGTGCGACAGCTTTAGAATTTATACGAATCCCGATATGCTCGGAGTGGAGCTCGGCGGTTCGCTGAAAAATGTTATCGCCCTCTGCGCGGGAATTTTGGACGGGCTCGGTCTGGGCGACAACACCAAAGCCGCGCTTATGACGCGTGGTATTGCCGAGATAGTCAGGCTCGGTACAAAGATGGGCGCCAAAGCCGAGACATTTTTCGGGCTTTCGGGTATAGGCGATTTGATAGTTACCTGTACGAGTATGCACTCTCGCAACAGACGAGCCGGAATTTTGATTGGCAAGGGTATGAACGCGGAGCAGGCTCAAAGTGAGATAAAAATGGTGGTAGAGGGAATAAACACCTGCCGTGCGGCATATGAACTGAGCCATAGAGTCGGAGTTGAAATGCCCATTGTGAACGAGGCGTATAAGACCTTGTTTGAAAATCAGTCTGCCGCGGATGCGGTGTCAAATCTTATGGGAAGAAACAAACGCAACGAAACCGAGCAATCGTTTTTGGAAAATATAATTTTTTAAAGTTGAAGTAAATCGCAAATAAAGTAAATATAAACAAAATCAAACGGCTGCCGAATTTCGACAGCCGTTTGATTTGATAAAGATTTATTTATAGATGAACAAGTGTCTGGGCAATCCGTCTACCGTGAACGGGAGAAGCTCTCCTATGGTAAGCGGTCTTATATAATCGCAAAGCTCTTTTGCAACATATGTATTGTTGTTTGTAATCCATTCGTCAGGCACTTTTTTCTCGATATTTGCGATAAGGTTAACATCGCATACCGACGTTTTGATTTGATACGGTTTATCCGAAATACGATCAAATATGATAGTCTTGCCCGTATCTCCGTCGAACGCCGCGTGAACCGCGTGACCGCCCGCCATAAACGCCTCTGTAATATCGGTTCTGGAAACGAGGTGAGACGCGCATCTCTGGAGCGTACTGAAGATGATACCTCTTGATTTGATGCCGGTTTTCTCGCTGAGATAGTCGGCGAGATAGAGAGCGGTACCGCCAAGGGATTTATGACCGAACGAGTCCTCGTGTATTGTTGATTTGTTAACCTCGCATACATACTTTCCGTCGGTGGTTTTAAGACCCTCGGAAACCGCGATTACAACCGATTTCTTATGTTTCTTAAGCTGATTTATATTTTCCACAAACTCGCCTATATCAATCTCTTTTTCGGGCAGATAGATGAGGTCGGGTCCGTCGCAGTCCTCCGACTTGGCAAGCGCGGATGCGGCGGTGAGCCAGCCCGCGTTACGTCCCATAATTTCAACTACCGTAATCGCATCGGTTCCGTAAACAAGCGCATCGCGTATAATTTCTTTCATAACTGACGCGATGTACTTAGCTGAGCTTCCGAAGCCCGGAGTGTGGTCTGTTACCGCGAGGTCGTTGTCGATAGTCTTGGGTACGCCCATAAAAGTAATGTCGGAATTTTTAACTTTTGCGTATTCCGAGAGCTTTTTAACGGTGTCCATCGAGTCATTTCCGCCGATATAGAAGAAGTGCTTTACATCCAGCTTGTCGAGTATTCTGAAAATGTCAATGTAAACCTGCTCGTTTTCTTCCGCGTCGGGCAGCTTAAAACGGCACGAACCGAGAAAAGCGGACGGAGTTCTCTTGAGAAGCTCTATATCGAGGTCGTCGCGAATGTAATCCGACATATCGATATAGCGTTCCTGCAAAAGTCCTTGGATACCGTTCATCATACCGTAAACTTTTTTTGCTCCGTTATTTAAAGCAGTCTGATAAACGCCGACCAAACTTGAGTTGATAACCGAAGTCGGACCACCCGACTGTCCTACAATAACATTTCCTTTTACCATAGAAATCTCCCCCTTAAAATATTATTTCAATAGATTTTAAGACCAATCTAATAATTTACAGTAAAATCATACCATAAAAATAGCTAAATTTCAAGAGTATTTTTAAAATTTTTTGTATAAATTCACAAATTATTTTCGGCGAAAAATTTTGCCTCGCTCGGCGGGTATTGACAAAAGAAATCTCATAAGTTAAAATTAAATCGAAAATGCGGGCGTGGCGGAATTGGCAGACGCGCCGGACTTAGGATCCGGTGGTTATACCGTGGGGGTTCAAGTCCCTTCGCCCGCACCACATCGGAATAGACTTTGCTTCATTCCGATTTTTTTGTTTCACAAAAACCAGTCACATCGCATAATATTTGTTATCGGTGCTTTTATGACAATATTTAAACAAATTAAAGCGTGATATGCCGATTTGGAAAGAAGGTTTATATTATGGTAAAGTATATTAAACTAACCGTTATATTTATTATTCCCTTGATTTTATTGTGCGGCTGCGGCAACAGCGAACCTGTTAATATACACAACGCAAAAGTAGTTATTTATGTTGCTGATGTCGGCTTTCCGGAAAGAGACAGTTATATATTTGAAGTCAAATCAGACGGGCTTCTTGATGTTACCGCAATAAATGCGGGAGTGCATAAAACCAAAAAGCTCTCACGCAGAAAAGCAAAAGAAATAGATAAACTGATAAACGATGTTGAAAATAATTCGACAGAAAATTTACAGGTTGGAGTATTGGACTCTTCAATTATTTTTGCAGAGATAAACGGCAGGCGTTTTGCCAGTGAATACATTTATGATGAGCGTTTTGAAGATCAATCCGATATATATCTTCAGGCATTAGCATATAAACTTGTAAGAATGTCTCCCATAAAAGTGAAACTCCCGTAAAATTTAAAGGGTTGGACAAACCGTATTAAAGTAAAATCGGGCAGAGGAAAAATGCGCGCTCTTTTATAAGTGCAGTTTTTGGAACGACGAGGAGAATGCAGTAATGAAAAAATTTTTTATAATTTTAAGTATATTGCTCATAATCATAGTTTTAACATTAAATGTTAAACCAATATTGAGCTTGTGCTCCGAGATTGGTCAGAATTTTATTATTACGCTGCTCAATAAGGAAGAAAATGAACGCCGGCAAAAGCTTGAAAACGGCGAGATCGTTCGCGGTAAGGACACAATTTTAATTTGGGAAAATATGTATGAAATAGGACATTATTCGGATAGTAATCATCTTGAGATATATACAAACGGTTCGTTTGACAGTATTTTAGAAAAAGTAACGAAATATAAAATTGTAAAAAAGAATTTGTATGTAACATCGGAAGAAGGTTTTGCCGTAATAGATAAAAATAATTTTTGCAGAGTTTTTATTACGATACCCGAAGAAGACTTTGTTAATGGGTACAGTATTGACGAGCAAGGCAATAAGATTTATTATAGCAGATATATCGAAAATGAGCATATTCAATATTTACCAAATTTTGAAGCCTTTTCCGAGGAAGAACAAAAAGTATTCAATAAGATACTTGACAAGATTAACAGCTATTAGTATTGCTGATTTTGCTGTATTATTTTTAAAGTAAAATCGGCAGAGGAAAAAATAATGAAAAAGAAGGAATTTATAAATATTGCGAGGTTATTGAATGAACGGCTTAATATTGTGCCGCTCCTTTTCGGTTCGCTGGGGCTGGAACAACGACTTAATAAAAACTTAAATGCAGACGATATTGACATTCTTATTCCCGAAGTTTTCCTGAACGAAAGATGGGAGAGTATTGTTGCGTTAATGAACGGTGCGGGCTACGCCCTTTACGATTTGCACGAGCACGCATTTGAAAAATCGGGCTTGAGCGTCGCATTTGCTTCAATAGAGAGTCTGACGCCCTTTGCCGGTATAGATTTAAACCGGCTCCCCGTTATTAAAGAGGATGGTGTTTGCTATTATTTGCCGGATTTGCACGATTACTTAAAGGTATATAAAGCGTCGGCAAAGGACGGATACAGGAAGAATGTAAAAAACAAGCAAGACGAGCAAAAAATAGAATTGATAAATAACGAAATACAAAAACGTAAGTAAGCGGCACGTTGTGACAAGCAAACTATTGATTTATTAAAGTATCAATACGTATGTTGATGTTGTAAATGTAAGGAGCTTCGGAAATGGAAAATGATAATTTTTTCTTTTCATATTTAAATCCCAAAGGTCAATCTCCGGATTTTGATAAATACCCGGATTTTTTAGATACAGCTCTTAAAATAGTGAAAAGCAAGGACATAAAAGAAGTAACACTAACTGATTTGAGCTTCCCGATAGATGTACCTCTGAGTGACAATACAGAATACGATATTGATTTATTAAACAGCTATAATCATAAAACGAATAACGACGCGCAGTTTAAAGGCGCGGACGAGGCTAATAGGTTTTATATAATTTCCTTACTTGACACTCGCAGTCGGGAAGAAAGTTTTTCTAAATTCTTCTCAAAAGCGGAACCTTACGGAGTTACAAGACAAGAGGCGGAGGCGCGGCTAAAATCAAGCGAGTTGTTTGGTTTAGAAGCGGAACAAGCGGAAGAACTTATAGACGAGTTGAAAACTTTAATATATGTGCCAATGGATGGACCTTTGGAAGATGTATATAAATTTTTTAAGCTCTCACATCGTCCGTTGTATTGGGCGTTAGGCAATATAGCCTACATAATTTGGCAATACGAGCAAGACGAAGAGCTTATGCAAAAAGTGTACGAGCAGTCCATAGAACAATCTAAAAACAGAATAAAACAAGATATTCTAAACGGCGTATATTTGTCGGACATTTATGAGAAATCGGATGTTACAAAAAAGCAGATTAAAGAAGTGGTACGTGCTTTGCCGTATGACGAAATGCCGAATGACTCAAAGGAAAAATTAAAGATAGAAACAATTTTGTTTGGAATTAAATATTGCCGATATACACGCAACGTGTCTTATTCAGATTATACTTTTGATTTTGCGGTTTACCGTGAAAATGATTTTCTGTTTTTGATTGATTATGATGCGGGGTATTATTATAAATATTTAAATACAAACTCTGAAATTCAGGAACAACGCAGAGCAAAAGAGGAATATTGTCGGGCTTCCAATATTCCTCTGCTTCGGATTGACTATATGGAATTTGAAGAAGAGGAAACGGAAGAACACTACGTATCTACCGAAATCCGGAATGCGTTCAAGAACCCTTTGACGGCAGAGGAGCATAACATAAGACGGGAAGCCGCGGCGATCAGCTATTATATTCAGTATGTATGTTACCACGATGAAGAATATGCTAACATAGATTTTTGCGGAAATTATGAAGACAGTATCACGGCAACAGTAGGCGGATGTTATAATTGCGGAGCGGTATTTACGCCCGATAAAATTAAAAACCGAGATGATTATTATCCGAAATGCCCATACTGCGAAAGCCAAACGGTTATTTTTGACAGTCAGGGTTTTTATATTACAGAAAAAATTATGAGTATATTATCGGATGAATATTGGGATTACATCGGAGAACCGAAATCGACAGTTAATTTGGGCAACGATGAGTTAATTCAACTCAAGAAAATCAGTAAAATTATAATTAACTACATCGGAATAAGCAGTATCAATGACGAGCATACTTTTTATACAGAACAGATAACAATAGACGGAGGAACAGAGGAAATAATTTATTGCAAAGAGGAATACGGACGGAAAATAACATATTCCTATTGCAGCCCCCACAATGCTTCGTCATTTATACAAGAGCACAGTACGCTTTTTCGGAACTTTGATGAGGACAATTCAAAATATGATGAAAAAACGCCAAAGATTGAAATAGAAGTATTTTATGCCGATAAAACCGAGCGATTTCAGAGAAGCTATAATCGCAATGGTTTGCCCAAAGAATGGAAAAAATTTATGGACGACTTAGGCGCTCTTTTATTTACTTTGAGCGGGCGTAATGATTTATTTAATGAAAAAATATATAACACAGGTTTGCTTGAAGACGAATATATATTTTTAAGCGTTACGTTTGGCGGTTATGGGAAAGAATATTATTATCTGACTGATGATGACACCATAGGTATAGGTGATTATGTTATGGTTCCCGTAGGATATTCCAATGATAACAGGATAGTGAGGGTTGTCAATAAGGAATATTTTGATAAGCATAATGCGCCTATGCCCATTGAAAAAGTAAAATCGGTTATATCAAAATGTATTGATAAAGAAGAGGAAACGGCTGAAAAAGATAACACAGATTGATAGCAGCCAAAAGTAAAAACCACAGGAATGAATTTCCTGTGGTTTAGTTTTGCAAAACTTAAAATGTAGAGTTTGTAAAGAAATTACTTGTTTACAATATCCTTAAGAGCCTTGCCTGCCTTGAAAGCGGGAGACTTGGAAGCGGCAATCTTAATCTCAGCGCCTGTCTGAGGATTTCTGCCGGTTCTTGCAGCTCTTGTTCTTACCTCAAAGCTACCGAAACCTACGAGAGAAACCTTGTCGCCCTTCTTAAGTGCATCACTTATAGTGTCAATAAAAGCGTTAAGAGCCTTTTCCGAATCCTTCTTTGAAATGTCAGCTTTCGAAGCAATAGCTGCAACGAGTTCTGTCTTGTTCATAATGTTTTACCTCTTTTCAATATAGTTTATTGCTTTTTTAGCAACTTCTGATATATTTTACTACAAATAAATTTAATTTTCAACACATTTTATAAAAAACATAGATTTTCAGCAATTTTAACAAAAAAACGCCGAAAAGTATTGTTTGACAAAGAAAAATTAGCCATTTTACACATTTATATGCCGATTTTACTATTCGCCGGAATTCATAAGCATTTCGCTGAATTGTTGCTTTGTGATAAGCACCTGACGCGGTTTTGTGCCCTCGTATTCGCCTATTATTTTATATTCTTCAAGCTGGTCTATGAGGCGCGCGGCTCTCTGGTAGCCCATTTTGAATTTCCTCTGGAACATAGCGACCGAGGCTTGTCCCGTATCCAAAACCAATTCCACGGCGGGGATAAAGTATTCGTCGCGGTCTGCAAATCTGTTCTTTCGGTTTTCTTCGGCTTCTTCAAGCGCGTCGCTCTCGATTTCCCGCTCTATATGTTCAATTACCTCGTCGTCGTATTCCGCCACATATTGCGCTTTAATAAAGCCGATTATGTTTTTGATTTCCTCATCCGAGACAAAACAGCCCTGTATTCTCGCGGGCTTCATAGCACCGCGGGGAGCGTAGAGCATATCTCCCTTGCCGAGCAGCTTTTCCGCGCCGTGAGCGTCTATAATCGTTCGGCTGTCCACCTGCGACGATACCGCAAATGCAATACGCGAGGGAATATTTGCTTTTATTACGCCGGTTACAACGTCTACGGACGGACGTTGTGTAGCCACGACCAGATACATACCCGCGGCGCGCGCGAGGGCAGCAAGGCTGTTTATCGCGTCCTCGACCTCGTTCTTTGCCGCAAGCATAAGGTCGGCAAGCTCATCAATTATTATTACAATCTCCGGCAATTTTTCTTCGGGAGTCTCGTTCTTTTCCATAAGACGGTTAAAATCACCGAGGTTTCGCACCTTATTCTGTTCGAGAAGGTTATACCTGTTCTTCATTTCAACCACGCACCAGTTGAGCGCTTTTGCAGCCGATTTGGGGTCGGTAACAACGGGGATAAGAAGGTGCGGTATGCCGTTGTAAACGCCGAGCTCAACCTTTTTGGGGTCAACCATAATCATTTTTACTTCCTGCGGTGACGCCTTATACAAAATGCTTGTAATAAGGGAGTTTATACACACAGACTTGCCCGAGCCGGTAGCTCCGGCAATCAGAACGTGAGGAAAGCCGGATATATCCGCCACCACGCTGTTGCCCGCAATGTCTTTTCCGAGCGCGAAAGCGGTCTTTGAATTGAACTCGCGGAATTTGTCGCTGTCTATTACCTCTCGTATCGGTACGGGCGACGGTTTTTCGTTCGGAATTTCAATTCCTATCGCCGCCTTGCCTGGGATAGGAGCCTCAATTCTCACGCCCGTTGCGGCGAGCGACAGCGCTATATCGTCAACCAAATTGGTTATTTTTGACACCTTAACGCCAACTCCGGGCTGGATTTCAAAGCGAGTTACCGACGGACCCTGAGCGACGTTTAGAATTGTTGCGTCAACCTTGAAGTTTGCAAGCGTTTCAAGCAACTTATTCGCTTTCTCCTCAAGCTCGCGTTTTATTTCGGTGCGGGTCTTGGAGCGAGGAGCAGGCTTGGAAAGTAAGGAAATCGAAGGCATTTTGTAATGCTTTATAACCTTGGCTTTTTTCTTTTCTTCCTCAACCTTTTTGTTTATTTCTTCATTTAATATTTCATCTGTGTTCTTGGAGTTAAATTCATTTTTTGCCGCAACAACGGCTCTGTCCATTGGCACGCCGTTATCGAGCTGAGCCTGCGTCAATGGGTCAGCCGCCTCTCTTATCTGTCTGAGACTCGGCGGAACAAACTCCCCATCGTCCTTGTCGGACGGTATATCTCCGTTTTCGTCGGGTATTTCGGTGAGCACACCGGTCCTCATATTGTCAAGCTCAAAATACGTGCCGTTTTCGTTGTCCTCGGATGCATCCTTTTCAATATCCAAGGCGTCGTCCTCATCGTCATAATTAAACTTAAATGTACGTACGCGCGCCGGATTTTGTTCGTCGGGCGCAAGGGCGTCCGAATTGCCCCCGTCGGAGAAATATTCGTCAAAGTAGTCGCCGCTCTCGGCTTCGCCCTTTTTCGCTTTTTTCTTGTCCGTGACATTCTCGAATTGTTTGCCGTATTCTTCAATGGCTTCATCCATACTTTCAATTTCAATGTCGGCATCTTCGCCTTTTCTTTTCTTTGTGGATTTTGCGCCGTACTCCTCGTCGCCGCTGTGCTCGTATTCGCGCGTCTCTCTCTTGTCACGAGCCGCCTGAACCCTTTTTGCGACCGAAGCGAAAATCATTTCTATCGAAACGCCGGTCAGAAGAACGAGCAGAACGATGGAGAGCGCAATCATAATAATCCACGAGCCTGCTTCGCCGACAAGAGAGTCGAGCAGTCTGCATATGCCGCTTCCGAACACTCCGCCGCCGTAGCCCTCTACACCGTAGCTGTACATACCGCTTATATTGCTTATAAATCCGCCGCTGTCAAACTCGGTGTCGCCGAAGCCGAGAGCCGCTATGACGGACGCACACAGCATAAGTCCCGCCAGAAGCCAGTATTTTTTGGTATTACTGCCAATACCCTTATCAATAAAAATATTAACGCCTGTCCATATTATAAACACAAAATATACATTTGCGGACAGTCCGAAAAGACCGTGCATAAAGTCTGCGAGAAGCGCGCCGAAGAAGCCCGCTTTTGAGAAAAGAAGCACTCCCACAAGCAGTCCTATCGCGATTACGCAAATTCCCTTGACCTCGTTTCGTATGCGTTTGGAACTGCCTGCCGGTGCGCGGCGCGGTTCATTACTTTTTTGATTATTCTTTACCGCCGCCGAGCTTTGGCTCGCCCTTTTGGTCGCGGCGCTTTTCGCTTTTACACGCGAAGTCGCCGTAGCGGGTCTTTTGTTTTGTGGTTTTTTAGCCGCCATATATTTTATCTCCTTGTCTGTTATTAAAAGAATACGCCCCAGAGAATACTGAAAATTCCCGCCGCCCAGCAATAATAGCCGAAAATATGGAATTTTCCTCGGTTTATAAGGTTTACCATAAATTTTATTGCCGCAATTCCCGAAATTACCGCGGCAATCATTCCGAGAGCGTATCCCGCGAGCATACCGCCCGAAGCCGAGCTTATATCTTGAACGGCGTCGGGAATTTGTACTACCGTTGCGCCTAAAATCGCTATTACCGACATTAAGAATGAAAATTTAATGGCGAATTTTCGCGAGTAACCGACGGCTTCAGACGCCACAATGGTTGAACCCGAACGGGAAATTCCGGGAAGTACCGCAATCATCTGTGCGAGTCCCACGAAAACAGCGCTTCCCAAGGGGGCGTTTGCCGAGGCATATTTTCCGACTCGTATTCTGTCCGAAATAAACAGAACCGTTCCCGTTACAATGAGCGCTATACCTACAAGAATAATGTTTTCAAACATAATTTCGAGATAATCCTTAAAAGGAAGTATAATAATCAAAGGAAGCGTTGCGATAATAAGCATAACGAGCATACGCCTGTACGGATTTTTCAGATTGGGCTTTCCTTTTATACAGTCGCGGCAAAGCCCGAAAAATTCCACAAAAAGCTCGCGTATATCCTTCCAGAATACCAAAACGACCGAAACCAGAGTTCCGATATGCAGTATGGTATCGAGCAAAATCGGGTTTGAAAGCTCCATTCCAGCCACCTGCTGAAATATTGTAAGATGCCCGCTCGACGATACGGGCAGGAACTCGGTGAGTCCCTGAACTATGCCGAGCAATATGTATTTAAGCGTTTCCATAAAGTAATTTCCTCCCTTAATATACTAAGACTACTATAATTATAACACATATATTGTAAAATGTATGTTAAATTTATGTTTCAAATTCAATAAAAATTTGCGTATTATTCTGTTGACAAACTGAATGTATAGCTGTATAATTTAAAGATAGCACGACATTAGGAATAAATGTTGACAAAGGCTTTTACGGAAGGGGAGATGTTTATGAAGCTGACAGGCTCGGACATACTTATTGAGGCATTGCTCGAACAGGGTGTTGACACCATTTTCGGTTATCCGGGCGGCTCTATCCTCAATATTTATGATTCGCTTTATAAATATTCGGATAAAATAAGGCATATTCTGACCGCTCACGAGCAAGGCGCATCGCACGCGGCAGACGGTTACGCGAGAAGCACCGGAAAGGTCGGCGTTGTTTTCGCAACTTCAGGTCCCGGCGCGACCAACCTTGTCACGGGAATAGCCACCGCGCAGATGGACTCGGTTCCGATGGTGGCAATAACCTGTAATGTTGCTACCAATATGCTCGGCAAGGATACTTTCCAGGAGGTAGACATAGTAGGCGTTACAATGCCTATTACAAAGCACGGCTTTCTTATAAAGAAGCCCGAGGATATTGCGCCGACCATACGCAGAGCGTTTAAAATCGCAAAATCCGACTGCCCCGGTGTTGTTCTGGTTGACATAACTAAGGACGCCACCGCGAATATGGCGGAATACGAGAAGCAGATACCCGAAAAGGTGGACAACAAGTACATAAAGTCCGAAGCGGCGTGTATCGAAACCGCCTGCCGTATGATTTCGGAGTCGGAAAGACCGCTTATTTATGCGGGAGGAGGAATTATTACCTCAAACGCATCGGATGAGCTCAAAACTTTCCAAAAGCTCGCCGACGCGCCGGTAACGCTGTCGCTTATGGGTCTCGGAGCGTTTCCTGCCGACGATCCCGCGTATACGGGTATGATAGGTATGCACGGCTCAAAGACCACCGCAAGGTGCGTGCGGGACTGTGACTTGCTTATCGCGATAGGCGCGAGGTTTTCGGACAGGGTTATATGCAATCCGAAATCCTTTGCGAGAAACGCAAAAATAATACATATTGACATTGATGCGGCGGAAATCGGTAAGAACATAATGCCCCACCACTCAATTCAAGGAGATGCGGGTGCGGTTTTAACCGAGATAAACAAGATGTTAAAACAACAAAAGCACAGCGAATGGCTGGAGCAGGTTTCAAAATGGAAATCCGAGTATCCGGTCGGTAATCCGTCGGGCGGTACGATTACCCCGCAGGAGGCAATCGAGACGATTTACGAAAAAACCGACGGTGATGCGATAATATGCACCGACGTGGGTCAGCACCAGATGTGGACGGCTCAGTTCTATAAGTTTAACAAGCCCAGACATTTTCTCTCGTCGGGCGGCTTGGGTACGATGGGCTACGGCTTGGGCGCCGCAATAGGAGCAAAGGTCGCAAATCCCGACAAGACGGTTGTCAACATAGCGGGAGACGGTTGCTTCCATATGAATATGAACGAACTTTCGACCGCGGCGAAGCAAGAGCTTCCGGTAATAGAGGTCGTTATGAACAACAATGTTCTGGGTATGGTGCGTCAGTGGCAAAGACTGTTCTACGGCAAGAGATTTTCGCATACAACTCTTGATAAAAAGACGGATTATGAAAAGGTTGCCGAAGGTCTGGGCGCGCAGGCGTTTACCGTCAGAACAAAAGAGGAAATGGAGCGGGCCTTTGACGCGGCTCTCGCGGCAAAGGACAAGCCAACGCTTATAAACTGCATAATCGACAAGGATATGAACGTACTGCCCATGGTTCCGGGCGGACAGTCTATCGAAGAGCCGATTATGGAAATTAAAATAGACGACGCGGAATAGGAGGGGTGATATATGATATACGGAAACGAAGAAGATAAGGATATGCACATCATTTCGATTTTGGTGGAAAATCACCCCGGTGTACTCAGCCGAATATCGGGGCTTTTCTCGCGCAGAGCGTACAATATCGACAGTCTTTCGGTAGGTACCTGTGAAACTCCGGACTGTTCGAGAATTACCATTGTAACTCACGCGGATGAAGCGACCTTCCAGCAAATTCAGAGTCAGCTCAGGAAGCTGGTCGAGGTAATAGAGATTACGGGTCTTTGCAAGGGCAACGCGGTTACCCGCGAGCACGTCCTTGTAAAGGTGAGAGCCGACAATCTCGCGGGTGTTATGCAGCTTTGCGAGATATACCGTGCGAACATAGTGGACATATCAAGAGAGACAATAACGGCGGAGCTTACGGGTTCTCCGCAGAAAATCAGCGCATTTATCGACCTGATGAGCGACCACGAGCTTGTGGAGCTTGTCAGAACGGGTCTTACGGGACTTTTGCGCGGTTAAAACATTGTAAATATTATTAAATTTTATATTTTATTTAAAAAGGGGTTTTTAAAATGGCAAAAATATTTTACGAAAGCGATTGCAACGTCGGTCTTTTAAACAACAAAACCGTTGCTATTATAGGCTACGGAAGTCAGGGACACGCTCATGCGCTCAACCTTAAGGAGAGCGGCGTTAAGGTTATCGTCGGTCTTTACGAGGGCAGCAAGTCGTGGCCTGTTGCCGAGAAGGCGGGCTTTGAGGTTTATACCGCGGCCGAAGCTGCAAAGAGAGCCGACATTATAATGATCCTTATAAACGACGAGAAGCAGGCGGATCTTTACAAGGAGAGCATTAAGCCTCACCTGACCGCCGGCAAAGTGCTTGCGTTTGCTCACGGATTTAACATTCACTTCAAGCAGATAATTCCTCCTGAGGACGTTGACGTAATTATGATTGCGCCCAAGGGCCCTGGTCACACCGTTCGCAGCGAGTATGTTGCGGGTAAAGGCGTTCCTTGCCTTTATGCTGTATATCAGGATGCTACCGGCAACGCTCAAGACATCGCGCTCGCATATGCGGCGGGTATCGGCGGAAGCCGTGCGGCTGTTCTTGAGACCACATTCCAGTGCGAGACCGAAACAGACCTGTTCGGCGAGCAGGTTGTTCTTTGCGGCGGCGTTACCGCTTTGATGCAGGCAGGCTTTGAGACGCTCGTTGAAGCGGGATATGACCCCAGAAACGCTTATTTTGAGTGTATTCACGAAATGAAGCTCATCGTTGACCTCATTTATCACGGCGGCTTCTCCGAAATGAGAGCGTCAATCAGCGACACCGCTGAATACGGCGACTATGAAATCGGTAAGAGAATTATCACCGACGAGACAAAGAAAGAGATGAAGAAGGTCCTCTCCGAAATTCAGGACGGTACATTTGCGCTTAACTGGATCAACGAGAACAAGATGAACAGACCTCACTTCAACGCTACAAGACGCATCAAGAGCGAGCATCAGCTTGAGCAGGTAGGTAAGGAACTCCGCAAGATGTACTCGTGGGATAAGTAATAATTATCAGCTTTAAATATTCAAAATTCGTTTGAGATGTTTTGCTCCGAAAGGACGCGGACATCTCAAGCGTTATTAAAAACCATTTTAATTTTGCTCGGAAAGGCGGAATTTTGTTATGCATAGTGACAATATTAAGACCGGTGCGGAGAGAATGCCGCATCGCTCTCTGCTCAAGGCTCTCGGACTTACCGACGAGGAAATTCGACGCCCGCTTATAGGCGTTGTGAATTCTCAGAACGAAATAGTGCCGGGACATATTCATCTGGACACGATAGCGAAGGCGGTCAAGGACGGCGTGCGAATGGCGGGAGGAACTCCAATCGAAGTCCCCGCGATAGCCGTATGCGACGGTATTGCGATGGGACACGAGGGAATGAAATATTCTCTTGTGTCGCGTGAAATTATCGCCGACTCGGTTGAAACGCTCGCAAGGGCGCATCAGTTTGACGCGCTCGTGCTTATTCCCAACTGTGACAAAATCGTTCCCGGTATGCTTATGGCGGCGGCAAGAGTGAACATCCCTTCAATAGTTATTAGCGGAGGACCTATGTTGTCGGTTAATTTTAAGGGCTGCTACCGCGATTTTAATACCGGTATGGAGGCTGTCGGCGCGTTTAAGGCGGGCAAGATAGACGACAAGGGTATGGAAGAGCTTGAAAACGTGGCTTGTCCGACCTGTGGCTCGTGCTCGGGTATGTTTACGGCAAACTCTATGAACTGCCTGTGCGAAGCCCTCGGAATGGCTCTGCCCGGCAACGGCACCATTCCCGCGGTGTATTCCGAAAGAATACGTCTTGCAAAGCAGGCGGGTATGCAAATAATGGAGCTTCTTGAAAAGGACATTAAGCCGAGGGATATTTTAACGCCCGACGCTATATATAACGCGCTGTGCGTCGATATGGCGCTCGGCTGCTCCACCAACTCTATGCTTCATCTGCCGGCAATCGCTTACGAGGCGGGCGCGGAGTTTACGCTTGATTATGCAAACGAAATAAGTGCAAAAACTCCTAATCTTTGCCATCTTGCGCCTGCGGGAGAGCATCACGTTCAGGACTTGTACGCGGCGGGCGGAATTGCCGCTCTGATGAACGAGCTTTCAAAGAAAAATATTTTGAAAACGGATATAATTACCGTTACGGGCAAAACTCAGAGCGAAAACATAAAAGGACATAAGGTTTTGGATTACGAGGTTATACGTCCGATTGACAATCCGTACAGCGAGACGGGCGGAATAGCGGTGCTCAAGGGCAACCTTGCTCCCGATGTCTCGGTCGTAAAGAGAAGCGCGGTAGCAAAGGAAATGCTGGTACACGAAGGTCCCGCTAAGGTATATGACAGCGAGGACGAAGCTATCGCCGCGATATATGCCGGCAAAATCGTCAAGGGCGACGTTGTGGTTATACGTTACGAGGGTCCCAAGGGCGGTCCCGGTATGAGAGAAATGCTTTCGCCGACCTCGGCAATCTGCGGAATGGGTCTTGACAAAGACGTTGCGCTTATAACAGACGGAAGATTTTCGGGCGCGACGCGCGGCGCGGCGATAGGTCACGTTTCCCCCGAAGCGGCGGAAGGCGGCACCATCGGTCTTGTTGAGAACGGCGACATTATCTACATAGACATACCGAACGGCAAGCTGGAGCTTAAGGTCTCGGATGAGGAGCTTGAAAAGCGCAGAAGCGGCTTCACGCCGAAAGAACCCAAAATAAAAACGGGCGTTCTTGCAAAATATTCAAAGCTCGTCACCTCGGCTTCGACCGGCGCGGTTTTGAAAGTGTAAAGTGTAAAAGAATAAATACAAACGCATAAAAGTCCGCGCTCGGCGCGTTTGCGTCGGGTGCGGATTAAAAGCGAAACGGATGGACTTATTTTATGAGAAAAATTCAGATTTTTGACTCCACTCTGCGCGACGGAGCGCAGGGCGAGGGGATAAACTTTTCGGTAGAGGACAAGCTGAATATTGCGCGTGCGCTTGATAAGCTCGGCGTGGATTATATAGAGGCGGGAAATCCGTCGTCAAATCCCAAGGACCTTGACTTTTTCAAACGCGCGAAGTCGCTTTCCCTGAAGCACGCAAAGCTGACCGCATTCGGCTCTACGCGCCGCAAGGGGATTTCTCCCGATGAGGATGCAGGCTGCGCCTCGCTTCTTTCGGCGGAGACGGATGCCGTTGCAATCTTCGGCAAGACATGGGACTTGCACGTCTTGAAAATTATAAATACCACGCTTGAAGAAAATCTGGATATGATTTGCGACACGGTGAGGTTTTTTAAATCTCACGGCAAAGAAGTAATATTCGACGCGGAGCATTTTTTCGACGGCTACAAAAGCAACCCCGAATATGCGCTTGCCGCCATTCTTGCGGCTGTGCGCGGCGGTGCGGACTGCGTGGCGTTGTGCGAAACCAACGGCGGCTGTCTGCCTGACGAGATTTTTGATATCGTTTCGGAGGTTGTGTCAAAGGTTGACGTTCCTATCGGAATACACTGTCACAACGATTCGGGCTGCGCGGTCGCAAATTCGATTATGGCTGTAAAAGCGGGTGCGGCTCAGGTGCAGGGAACATATATAGGCTACGGTGAACGCACAGGCAACGCAAATCTTTCTTCGATTATTCCCGCGCTGTCTTTGAAGATGGGCTTGGAAACAATACCGAAGGATAATATGCAGTATCTTACCGATACGGCGCGCGCCATTGCCGAGATTTCAAATCTGAAGCTCGAAAATTCTATGCCGTATGTGGGAAAGAGCGCTTTTTCCCACAAGGCGGGTATGCACATAGACGGCGTTTCAAAGCTGTCTTACTCCTTTGAGCATATAGACCCCGACACGGTGGGCAACGAAAGACGTTTTCTTATGAGCGAGGTTGCGGGACGCTCGACCGTTCTGAAAAAAATCAGCGGAATAGCTCCCCACATAACCAAAAATTCGCCCGAAATACAGTCGATAGTGGATAAGGTGAAGGAGCTTGAGCATCAGGGCTATCAATTCGAGGGCGCGGATGCGAGCTTTGAGATACTCGTGCGTAAAGAGCTTAAAATGTATAAGAGCTTTTTCGACCTTGTGTATTTTAAGACTTCGGTTGACGAGCCGAGCGAGAGCGAATTCAGTTCATCGGCTATAATAAAGGTGTCGGTTGACGGAAAGACCGAAATAACCGCGTCGGAAGGAAACGGTCCCGTACACGCGCTCGACGGTGCGCTCAGAAAGGCTCTTGAGGTTTTCTATCCGCAGCTTTCGTCGGTTTATCTGACCGATTATAAAGTGCGCGTTCTCGACTCAAAGAACGCTACGGGCGCAAAGGTGCGCGTTTTGATAGAGTCCGCCGATGATGACTCCTCGTGGACTACCGTCGGAGTTTCCACCGACGTTATCGACGCGAGCTGGCACGCGCTTGTGGACGCGATAGAATACAAGCTGATAAAGGACGGACTTAAATAATTTCGATAATAATTAAACTTTCACATATTTATAAACTATTCACAGGAGGTTTTTGAAAATGGGTATGACACAGACTCAGAAAATCCTTGCGGCACACGCAGGTCTGCCCGAAGTTAAGGCGGGACAGCTCATTCGCGCAAAGCTCGATATGGTTTTGGGTAATGACGTTACAACGCCGGTCGCGATAAAGGCGTTCAGGGCGCATGGCTTTTCCTCGGTGTTCGACAAGGATAAAATTTCAATCGTTATGGACCACTTTACGCCCAACAAGGACATAAAGTCGGCGGAGCATTGTAAGTACATACGCGAATTTGCCATTGAGCACGACATAACAAACTTTTACGATGTCGGCGAAATGGGCGTAGAGCACGCTCTGCTTCCCGAGCGCGGACTTGTTGCGTCGGGCGAGGTGATTATAGGCGCAGACTCTCACACCTGCACATACGGTGCGCTCGGCGCGTTCTCGACAGGCGTGGGAAGCACCGATATGGCGGCCGGTATGGCTTCGGGCGAGGCGTGGTTCAAGGTTCCGTCCGCGCTCAAATTTAATCTGACGGGCAAGCCGTCAAAGTGGATTTCGGGTAAGGATATAATTTTGCACATAATCGGTATGATAGGAGTTGACGGCGCGCTCTATAAGTCTATGGAGTTTAGCGGCGACGGACTTAAATATCTCTCTATGGACGACAGGCTCTCCATGGCAAATATGGCTATTGAGGCGGGCGGCAAGAACGGTATTTTTGAAGTTGACGACGTTACCCGCGAATATATGAAGGGCAGAGTTAACAGGGATTACGTAGAATACACCGCCGACGCCGATGCGGAGTATGACGCGGTTTACGATATTGATTTGAGCGAGATAAAAATGACGGTTGCGCTTCCGCATCTGCCCGAGAACACAAAGCCGGTCAATGAAGTAAAGGATATGAAGATTGACCAGTGCGTTATCGGCTCGTGTACCAACGGCAGACTCGAGGATTTGAGGAAAGCCGCGGAGGTATTAAAGGGCAGACACGTTGCAAAGCATTGCAGGACTCTTATAATTCCCGCAACACAGCAGATTTATCGAGACGCTATGAAGGAAGGTCTGTTTGATATATTCCTCGACGCGGGCTGCGCTATTTCAACGCCTACCTGCGGACCGTGTCTCGGCGGACATATGGGAATTTTGGCAAAGGGTGAGAGGTCTATCTCTACCACAAATCGTAACTTCGTCGGAAGAATGGGACATCCCGAATCCGAGGTGATTCTTGCAAGCCCTGTTGTTGCGGCGGCTTCGGCTGTTCTCGGACGAGTGGGTTCTCCCGACGAGCTTGACTGATTTTAAGGCTGAATTTATGCCGAATTTAAAAAGGAGGTTTTTTCAATGATTGCAAAAGGTAAGGTTCATAAATATATGGATAATGTCGATACCGACGTTATAATTCCCGCGAGATACCTCAACAGCTCGGTGCCTTCCGAGCTTGCGGAGCATTGTATGGAGGACATTGACGCGGATTTTACCAAGAATGTTAAAGACGGCGACATAATGGTGGCGCACAATAATTTCGGCTGCGGCTCTTCGAGAGAACACGCTCCGATTGCGATTAAAGCATCGGGAATTTCGTGCGTTATCGCAGCTACGTTTGCAAGAATTTTTTACAGAAACGCCATTAACATAGGACTTCCGATTTTGGAGTGCCGCGAGGCTTCCGAAAAAATCGAGGCGGGCGACGAGGTCGAGGTCGACTTTGACACGGGCGTTATCAAAAACTTAACGAAAAACGAAAGCTATCAGGCTGAGCCGTTCCCTGATTTTATAAAGGAAATTATTGCGGCGAACGGACTTCTCAATTCAATCAAGAAATAAACATATCCGCAGAGGCGGAAAAGGGGGCAATTTATATGCAGATAAATCTGGCAGTTGTCAAAGGTGACGGAATAGGTCCTGAAATAGTGACCGAAGGTGAAAAGGTATTGAATAAAATCGGCGAAATGTACGGTCATACATTCACGTACACCGATATTTTGGCAGGCGGCGCGGCAATCGACAAAACCGGCGTTCCGCTTCCCGACGAGTCGCTTGAAATTGCGAAAAAGTCGGACAGCGTTCTGCTCGGCGCGGTGGGAGGACCCAAGTGGGATAATCTCCCCGGAAACATCAGACCCGAGAAGGCGCTTTTGGGACTTCGCGGCGGACTCGGTCTTTTTGCCAACATTCGTCCCGCAAAGCTCTATGACGCTCTTGCGGATGCGTGTCCGCTGAAACCCGAAATTGCGGGCGACGGCATTGATTTGGTTATCGTGCGCGAGCTTACGGGCGGAATTTACTTCGGCGACCGCGGCGAAAGAAACGGCAAGACGTTTGATGAGCTTGCTTATTCGCGCGAGGAAATAGAGAGAATAGGACGCGTAGGCTTTGAAATGGCGATGAAGCGCCGTAAAAAAGTAACTTCTGTAGACAAGGCTAACATTCTTGAAACATCGAGACTCTGGAGATCGGTTATGCACGAGCTTGCAAAGGAATACCCCGAGGTTGAGTATTCGGATATGCTGGTTGACAACTGCGCTATGCAGATAGTTCGCAACCCCGCTCAGTTTGATGTAATCGTGACCGAAAATATGTTCGGCGACATTCTTTCGGACGAGGCGAGTATGACCACGGGTTCAATAGGTATGCTCCCGTCGTCGTCGCTCGGCAGCACGAGCCTCGGAATGTACGAGCCTATCCACGGCAGCGCACCCGATATTGCGGGTCAGAACAAGGCAAACCCGATTGCCACGATTTTGTCCTGCGCTATGATGCTTCGCGACTCATTTGGTCTTATGAAAGAGGCGGAGTGCATTGAAAATGCGGTCGCAAAGGTGCTGGACGACGGTTATCGTACCGGCGACATTATGGACGAGGGCGGAAAACTCCTCGGCACCACTCAGATGGGCGACAAAATCGTTGAGTATCTTAAAAAATAATACTGTGTTTCACAAAATACCCTTTTGCATAAGCGCAAAAGGGTGTTTTTTTGCCAAAATTTACTTGTTTGTTTGCCCGATAACGTGGAATAATAAAAAGAAAAAGCAGAGAAAGGACTATGTTTATGAAAAAAGCATTATTTATATTAGCCTCAGCCGTATTTGCGCTCAGCGTTACTGCGTGCGGCAACAACGGCAAAACGACATCAATGGCGGACGATACGACTATGAACGCATCCGCCGCACCTACTGCTATTGCGAACGCCGATACAAATAATAACAACACGTTCTCAGACCATAACGGAAACGGAATAACCGACAGCGAGTCGGGAATTGCCGAAAACAACGTGACAAATGAAAACGGCTTCGCGGGCGTCGGAAACGGCGGAACGGCGGTCGGAGATAATATGGGCGGTTCTGACAGCAGCGGAGAAGATATGGCAAATAAGGCGCGCTCAATGACCGAGGACGTTACGGACGCGGTCAAAGACGGAGCTTCCGACGTGGGAAATGACGTAAAAGACGCGGCGGAGGACACGGTAGGCGGAATAAGAAATATCACCAACGACGTTATGGATACGGGCATAAATGTTGCAAATGATATGAGAGCGGACGGCGCGGAGGGCGAAGAACACAAAACTCTCGGCGACGTGGACGGCGACGGATTTGTAAACAATAATGAGGAATAACGGGAGCGTCAGCGCTCCTTACATAAATTTTGTTTATTTTTACTTATTTTTCTTGCATTTGTCTTAAATATATGTTAGAATTATATAACAAATATTTTTTAGGGAGATGCTTAAATTGTCAAAAAATCTGTCTTTTGAGTACCAAAAAGCACTGGAGTTTATCAGTCAGGAGGAATTGGAGAACATAAGCGGTCAGGTAAAAGTCGCTCATGACACGCTTCACAGCGGAACCGGCGCGGGAAACGACTACATAGGCTGGGTCGACCTCCCCGTGAATTATGATAAGGAAGAGTTCGCCCGCATTAAGAAGGCGGCGGAGAAAATCAAGTCGGATTCCGACGTCCTCGTAGTCATCGGTATCGGAGGTTCCTATCTCGGCGCGAGAGCCGCAATAGAATTTCTCACAAGTCCTTTTGCAAACTATAATGCAAAAACGCAAATTTTCTTTGCGGGCAACAATATAAGCCCGAATTACTTAAACAGCCTTCTCGAAGTTATTGAGGGCAAGGATATATCGGTTAACATAATCTCTAAGTCGGGTACTACGACCGAGCCTGCCATAGCGTTCAGAGTATTTAAGAAGTACCTTGAGGACAAATACGGCAAAGAGGGCGCAAAATCAAGAATTTACGCGACCACCGACAAGGCTCGCGGAGCACTCAAAAAGCTCGCCGACGAGGAGGGCTATGAAACCTTCGTTGTTCCGGACGACGTAGGCGGAAGATACTCGGTTCTGACCGCTGTCGGACTTTTGCCGATTGCGGTATGCGGCGCCGACATCGACAAGATGATGCAGGGCGCGGCTGACGCCCGTGAGCTTTATTCAAGCGACAAGCTCAGCGAAAACGAGTGCTATCAGTATGCGGCTGTAAGAAACATCTTGAACCGCAAGGGCAAGAATATTGAAATCCTTGTAAACTATGAGCCTCAACTTCAGTATTTCATCGAATGGTGGAAGCAGCTTTACGGAGAGAGCGAAGGCAAGGACAAGAAGGGTATTTTCCCGGCGGGCGTAAACTTTACGACCGACCTCCACTCAATGGGTCAGTTTATACAGGACGGTATACGAACCCTCTTTGAGACCGTGCTCTATGTCGAAAATCCCAACACCGACGTTGAAATCGGAACGGATCCCGACAATATCGACGGCTTGAACTTCTTGAGCGGAAAGACCATGGACTATGTAAATAAGAGAGCTTTTGAGGGTACTCTGCTTGCTCACACCGACGGACAGGTGCCTAACCTTATATTAAAGCTCAAGGATTTGAGCGAATACACCTTCGGTCAGCTCGTTTACTTCTTTGAAAAGGCGTGCGGTATAAGCGGATATATGCTCGGAGTTAATCCGTTTAACCAGCCCGGCGTTGAAAGCTACAAGAAGAATATGTTTGCGCTTTTGGGCAAGCCCGGATATGAGAGCGAAAAAGAGGCTCTGGAGAAAAGATTGAAATAATTTGCAAAAAAGTATTGTTAAAAATTAAACTATATGATATGATATAGAAAATAAATAATTATTCTACGGAACAGAAAGGCGGTTTTTGGTATGATAGCTATTAACATTGGTTTAAAGGGTAGCGGAAAGACAAAAAAGCTTATTGACGCTGTTAATACTGCGATAAAAGAGGAAAAGGGCAACGTCGTTTGCATTACCGACGGCAACAGGCTTATGCACGACATCGACAGAGAGGCGAGAATGGTCAATACTGAGTCTTTCGACATAAAGAACTTTGATATGTTCAGCGGACTCTTGTGCGGCATTATTGCGCAGGACTACGACGTTACACACATATTTATTGACAGCATTTTCAAAAGCGTCCCCAATGAAAATATGGAAGATCTTGACGATTTCATTAAAACGCTTGAAGTTCTTGAGGAAAAGTACAATGTGTCATTTACAATGATGGTGAGCGCGGCTGAGGACACCGCAACTCCCAATGTTAAGAAATATATAGTTTAATTTTGTATTAAACATTAAGGAAATACTTAATATTTTAAAGCAAAATCTCAAAAGGGGAGCAGTTTTGCTCCCCTTTTTGCGGGATTGGTTGTTTTAAAAGCTATACAGTTATTTTGAAAGGTTTGATTTTATGAACTATATCAGCACGCGAAACAAATCTCTCAGCGTCAGCTCTGCGGAGGCTATAAAAAAGGGGCTGTCGGACGACGGCGGTCTGTTTGTTCCTTCGAGTATGCCCTCACTCTCCGGCTCTGAAATTGAGAGCCTGGTAAACCTCGGATATATCGAAAGAGCCAAGTATGTACTTAAAAAGTTTCTCACTGATTTTACGGACGAGGAGCTTAAAAAGTGCGTAAGCTCGGCGTACGGCAATAATAAGTTCGGAGAGGGCGACGTTGTGCCGCTTCACAAGCTGAGCGACAACGCGAGCGTTCTTGAACTGTGGCACGGTCCTACCTGTGCGTTTAAGGACGTTGCGCTTCAAATCCTGCCCCACTTTTTAACGGCGGCTATGCGTAAAACGGGCGAGAGCAAGGAAATAGTTATTCTTGTTGCCACTTCGGGAGATACTGGAAAGGCGGCTCTTGAGGGCTTTAAGGACGTTGAGGGTACAAGAATTGCCGTATTCTACCCCAATGACGGCGTTTCGGACATTCAAAAACTCCAGATGGTTACGCAGTCGGGCAAAAATGTGTTCGTATCGAGCATAAACGGCAACTTTGACGATGCTCAGACCGGCGTTAAGACTATATTCACAGACGATAACGCAAAGAAAGAGCTGTTTGAAAATAATTTTATACTTTCGTCTGCCAACTCGATAAACTGGGGCAGACTTGTCCCGCAGATAGTGTATTATGTTTCGGCTTACTGCGATTTGCTCAAAAACGGCGAAATTTCCATGGGCGATAAAATCAACGTATGCGTTCCGACCGGAAATTTCGGCAATATCCTTGCCGCATACTACGCAAAGAAAATGGGCGTTCCGATTGCGAAGCTGATATGTGCGTCAAACCGAAATGATGTTTTGACCGATTTCATAAGAACCGGCGAGTATAACAAAAACCGTAAGTTCTATACTACGATTTCTCCGTCTATGGATATACTCATTTCAAGCAATCTCGAGCGATTGCTGTTCGATATTTCGGGCGGCGACGACGAGCTTATTAAAAATCTTATGAACAAGCTCTCGGCGGACGGCAAATACACTTTGAACGACGTTATGAAGGCAAGGGTTTCGGAGCTGTTCTACGGCGGTTGCTGTGACGACAACGAAACAAAGGCGCAAATTGCCGATACGTTCAAAAAATACGGCTACACGATTGATACTCACACGGCTGTTGCGGTAAACGTATATGAAAAATACGTGAGCGAAACGGGCGACAAGACCAAGACCGTGATCGCGTCTACCGCAAGTCCGTTCAAGTTCGGTGACAGCGTGCTTACCGCGCTCGGAGAGAGTATTGACGGAAAGGACGATTTTGAGCTTTTGGATGCGCTTTGCGGCAAGTCGAAAATGCCCATACCGAAATCGCTCGAGGAACTTAAAAACAAAGAGCAAAGGTTTAACGGCACTTGCGAAAAATCCGATATGCTCGATGAGATAAAGAAGTTTTTGAATATATAGGATTATAAAAGATAGGGTGTTACCAATCAGGGGCTCTTAAAGAGCCCCTGAAAGTATTTAAGATTTCGGAATAAAGGTTCTGCACTCGGTACCCTCCGAGGTGCAGGCGTCGCCGTCTCCGCAGCAGGAAACGGAAATCCCGGAAGCGGAGCATTTATCCCCGATTTGATGATAATGGCACTCGACTACTTCGCAAGTTACGCCGCTCAGGCAATCGTTGCATTTTTCTGTCATTATACGTCACTCCTTTCGGTGATATTTTATCACTTTTAATACGAGAATATACGAGGAAAACCTATGATTTACGCAATTTCGGATTTACATTTATCTTTAAATACCGACAAACCCATGGATGTTTTCGGCGAAAAGTGGAAGGATTATACCGAACGCCTCCGCGATAACTGGAACGCTACTGTAAAGGAAGACGACTTTGTTATAATTCCGGGCGACGTTTCCTGGGCTACTTACCTCAGCGATGCGTCGGCTGATTTTTCTTATATTAACAGTCTTTCGGGCAAAAAGATAATTTTAAAGGGAAATCACGACTATTGGTGGACGACTATGAACAAGCTGGCGGTTTTTCTGTCGGAAAACCGATTTGAAAGCATTTCGTTCCTGCATAACAATACCGTGATATGCGGCGACACCGCCGTGTGTGGCACAAGAGGATGGAATATACGCTCAAGCGGCTCTTCCGAGGAAGACATTCGTATATTCGAGCGCGAAAAACTCAGGCTTATAGCGTCGCTTGAGGCGGCAAGCGAGGCAAAAGTGAACGAAATAATTGTCGCGATGCACTATCCGCCGATTGAAAGGGATAATCCGTGTACCGACTTTTTGGATATAATGAAGGAGTACGGAGTTAAAAAGTGCATATACGGTCATTTGCACGCTGCCGCGCAGAATTTTGCAATCCGGGGAGAGGTTTCGGGCGTTGATTTGAGCCTTGTCTCCTGTGATTATATAAACTTTACGCCTGTTTTAATAAAAAAATGTTAAATTTGTGTAAGATTTTACAATAACACTTGCCATTTTCGGAAATCCGTGTTAGAATTAGAATGTTACGGAATTGGCAAAAATCAGAAATTTGTAAGGAACGTATTAAGAAAGGAACGTATTAAGATGGAAAAAAGCAAAATCGAGAATGTTGAAAAGAATGTTGTAAGCTTTGAATTTAAGGTTGACGCCGCTAAGTTTGAAAGCGCGGTCGAGCAGGCTTACAAAAAGAACAGAAGCAAGATAAATATTCAGGGCTTCAGAAAGGGCAAAGCGCCGAGAGCCATAATTGAAAATTATTACGGCAAAGAAGTTTTCTATGAGGACGCGGTAAACATTGTTCTTCCCGAAGCATATGATGAATTTATAAAAGAAAACGAAGTTGACGTTGTTTCTCAGCCCGAAATAGACATTAAGGAAATTTCAAAGGAAAACGGCGTTACTTTTACCGCCAAGGTTACCGTAAAGCCCGAAGTCAAGCTCGGTACATATAAGGGTGTGGAGGTCAAAAAGGTCACCTACCGCACGACCGAGAAGGACATTAACGCCGAGCTGGACAAGATGAGAGAGAGAAACTCGAGAATGGTACCCGTTGAGGGAAGACCCGTTCAGGACGGCGACACCGCAACAATAGATTTTGAAGGCTTTAAAGATGGCGTTGCATTTGAGGGCGGCAAGGGCGAGAATTACGACCTCGTAATAGGCTCCGGCTCTTTTATCCCCGGATTTGAGGAACAGCTCATCGGCGCAAACGCGGGCGATGATGTTGAAGTTAACGTGACCTTCCCCGAAGAATATCACTCGGAGGAACTCAAAGGACAGAAGGCGGTATTTAAAGTAAAGGTTCACGAGATAAAGGCTAAAGAGCTTCCAGAGCTTGATGACGAATTTGCGAAAGACGTAAGTGAGTTTGACACTCTGGATGAGCTTAAGGCGGATATCAAGAAAAATCTCAAGGAAGCCAACCAGACAAAGGCAAAAAATGAATTGGAAGATAAAATTATGGCAACAATATGCGATAGCACCGAGGTAGACATACCCGATGTTATGGTAGATAATATGGTTGACAGTATGCTTCGTGACTTTGATATGCAGATGCAGTATCAGGGCTTAAATCTTCAGACCTATTTGAGCTATACCGGAATGACGCTCGATTCGCTCAAGGCGCAGTACAAGGAAGAAGCGGCTAAACGAGTTAAAAATTCGCTCGTCCTCGAAGCGATAGGCAAAGCGGAAAATATTACCGCGGAGGACTCCGACGTCGAGGCTGAATATAAAAATATTGCCGATAAAAACGGTATGAAGCCCGAGGATATTAAAAAGTATGTCAACGAAAGCGACATCAAAGATAAAGTCCGCGTTGAAAAGACCATTAAGTTTATAGTTGACAACGCGTCGATAAAATAATATTTAAAAATTCAGAATTTTACGGAGGTTTTGCATTATGAGCAGTTTGGTACCATATGTCATTGAACAGACCGGCAGAGGCGAGCGTTCATACGATATATTTTCAAGACTTTTAAAGGACAGAATTATATTTTTGTCGGACGAGGTGAATGATGCAACCGCAAGTCTTGTCGTTGCACAGCTTTTGTTCCTTGACAGCGAGGACCCCGATAAAGATATAAATCTCTATATAAACAGCCCCGGCGGTTCGGTAACTGCCGGAATGGCAATCTATGACACAATGCAGTACACCAAGGCTGACGTTTCCACGATATGCGTGGGTATGGCGGCTTCCATGGGCGCGTTTTTGCTCTCGTCGGGCGCAAAGGGCAAGAGATTTGCTCTCCCCAACAGTGAGATTATGATACATCAGCCGCTCGGAGGCTTCCAGGGTCAGACTACCGATATGAGAATTCATACCGAAAGAATGATTAAAATTAAGGAAAACCTGAACAAAATTTTAAGCGAGAACACCGGAAAGCCGCTCGACGTTATACAGCGCGACACCGAGAGGGATAACTTCCTTACCGCCGAGGCGGCGCTCGAATACGGAATTATAGATAAAATAATTACCAAGAAATAAATAGCTTTGCGAAGGAGTGTGTCAGTATTAAATGCCTAATAAAGTTGATGACAAACAGCACTTCAGATGTTCTTTCTGCGGAAAATCGGACGATCAGGTAAAAAGACTGGTAGCGGGTCCGGGAGTATATATTTGCAACGAATGTGTCGAGCTTTGCAACGACATATTTTATGATGAGTTTGAGGAAAGCGTGCCCGAGGAAAAGTACGACGAAGCTCTGCCCTCCCCCAAGGAGATAAAACAGTTTCTCGATAACTATATAGTTGGGCAGGAGCTTGCGAAAAAGGTTCTCTCGGTCGCTATATACAACCATTATAAGCGAATAAATCACGGCGATAAGAAGAACGATGTCGAGCTTAGCAAAAGCAACATTCTTATGATAGGACCTACCGGCTGCGGAAAGACTTTTCTGGCGCAGTCGCTTGCCAAGATGCTTAACGTGCCGTTTGTAATTGCCGACGCCACCTCTATTACCGAGGCGGGCTATGTCGGTGAGGACGTTGAAAATATCCTTTTGAAGCTCATTCAGGCGGCTGACTATAACATAGGGCTTGCTGAGCGCGGAATAATTTATATCGACGAAATCGACAAAATTTCGCGAAAGTCCGAGAACCCGTCGATTACCCGTGACGTGAGCGGCGAGGGCGTTCAGCAGACGCTTTTGAAGATTTTGGAGGGTACCGTCGCGTCGGTTCCGCCGTCGGGGGGAAGAAAACACCCGCATCAGGATTTTATCCAGATTGACACCACCAATATCCTGTTTATATGCGGAGGTGCATTTGAAGGTATAGACAAAATCATCGAAAGCCGTACGCAGAATAAAACAATGGGCTTCGGCGCGGTGATTGAGAGCAAAAAGGATAAGAACAGAGGGGATATTCTCAAAAATATCATTCCTGAGGATTTGCTCAAATTCGGTCTTATTCCCGAGCTGATAGGCAGACTTCCCATTGTGGCGACGCTCGACTCTCTAAATGTCGACGCTCTCAAGAAAATATTGGTAGAGCCTAAAAACGCGCTTGTTAAGCAGTACCGCCAGCTTCTCAAAATGGACGGCGTTGAACTGGATTTTGACGAGGAGGCTGTTGCGGCTATTGCCAACAAAGCATATGACAGAAATACGGGTGCGAGAGGACTCCGCTCTATCGTTGAGGACATAATGCTCGACGTTATGTACGACATCCCGTCCGACGATACGATAGAAAAGGTTATTATAACCAAGGATTGCGTTTTAAACGGCGCTCCGCCCGAAATAATCAAAAACAATAACAAAAAGAAGATAAAAAGAACACTGCGGGCTTCCGGTACGAGCATTATGGATAACCAGAACGCAGGATAAGAGGGATATTGTTATGCCTAAGAAATTTTTAAGTATTTTTCTTGCTTTTATAATTTGCACGGCTGTGTTTGCGGGCTGTGACAGCGGTAACAATTCCGCAGACAGCGATACAGCCGCTTCTCCGAGCGCGTCCGCTGCCGATGCGGCGCCGTCGGACGAGGCGGAGGAGCTGAACGTAATCACGGCTTCGGACGACAGCTTTGACGATTTATATACCGTCGGAGAATATGAGTACGACCTTGACGGCGACGGAGCAGATGACTATGTGGGTCTTTGCACCGACGCGGAAGTGGGCAAGGACGGTAAAATAATGTTAAACGACGGGCAAAACTGGGTACTGTACGCCGAAGTGAGCGGCGAGACATATGTGCTTTTTGAGCAGTATATAAATAACGGCGGCGCATACTTTGAGGTTGCGGATTATTACCAAAGCGACGGGACGGCAGTTCCCAACATTAATCTGACAATCTCGACAGGCGCGAGCCTTAAGCTGCTCGGCTTCAGTTATCTCAGCGAGGAGAACGGCTTTGTATGCCGCGAGCTTTACAACTCAGGTGATTATTCCGACGGAGGTATAAACAGGGTTTATACGATGTACGAGGGTATATAAGTCGTTCGGCAATTTTGAATTATCAACGGGCGCGGTGTGCAATATTTGCATGCCGCGTCTTTTTATTGTTAAAAATGCTTGATATTTGCGCATTAATGTGGTAAAATTGTAAAATATATTGTATGATTTTATGTTTGTTTACATAAATTGCAGGAAGTGAGAAAATTATGCCTAACAGAAGATACAGATTACCGCTTTTGCCGCTCAAGGGCATAACCGTATTTCCGGGAATGGTGCTTCATTTTGATATAGGCAAAAGCAAATCAATAAAAGCGGTAGAGCGTGCGATGGCAGACAAGCAGTTGATTTTTCTGTCATTTCAGGAGGACGTTTTGATTGACGACCCCACGCCCGATGACGTTGCAAAGTTCGGAACTATTGCCGAGGTAAAGCAGGTTTTAAGAGTTTTTGACGAAGGCATCCGTATTTTGATAGAGGGAGTGGAACGCGCCAAGATAACGAAATTTGTTTCGGATGACGAGTTTATGGAGGTAAACTGCGTCACAAAAACCGAAGTTATACCTGAAAATTCGATTGAAATTCAGGTTGCGGTGCGTAAAATACATCATCTGCTCGAAGATTATATGAATTTGTACGACAGAATAACTCCCGAGGTTATGTCGTCGATTATGTCGGTGGAAAATCCCGCCGAGCTCGCCGACGCAACTGCCGCCAATTTCCCGATAAAGCCGCAGGAAAAGCAGCTTATTTTAGAGGAGCTTGACGTCGGGAAGCGTCTTGAGCTTTTGATTGAGTTTATTACAAATGAGCTGAAAATACTCGAGATGGAGCGCGGGATTTACGCAAAGGTAAAAACCAATCTCGACCGAAATCAGCACGAGTATTTTTTGCGCGAGCAGATAAAGGTTATAAGAGACGAGCTGGGAGAGGATGACGACTATTCGGAAATAGACAGATATATTGAACAGATTGAGAAAAGAAATCTTCCGGAATACGTTGTTGAAAAGCTGAGAGAGGAAATAGGTCACCTTTCAAAGCAGCCGACTCAGTCACAGGAATATTCGGTGATACAGAACTATATCGAGACAGTATTGTCCGTCCCGTGGGAAATTTCAACCGAGGAAAGTTTTGACATAAAAAGAGCATCGAAAATTCTGGAGCGCGACCATTACGGCTTGGAAAAGGTCAAGGAGCGCGCGCTTGAATACATAGCGGTCAAGAGCCTGTCAAATAAAAATTCCGGCTCCATACTGTGCCTTGTTGGACCTCCCGGAACGGGTAAAACCTCTGTTGCGAAGTCGATAGCGGAGGCTTTGAACCGCAAATATGTAAGGATAAGTCTCGGCGGTATTCAAAACGAGTCCGAGATACGCGGTCACCGCAAGACATACGTCGGAGCTATGGCGGGACGTATCGTAAATGCGCTCAAACTCGCGGGAAGCAACAATCCGCTCATCCTGCTCGATGAGATTGATAAAATGTCGAGCGATTTCAGGGGCGACCCGTCGGCGGCTATGCTGGAGGTTCTCGATACGGAACAAAATCGCGAGTTCCGAGACCATTTTTTGGAGATACCCATTGATTTGTCGAGCGTAATGTTTATAACCACGGCAAACACTCTTGAAACCATTCCGACACCGTTGCTTGACAGAATGGACGTGATAGAGGTTTCGGGCTATACAGACGAGGAAAAGCTCTGCATAGCAAAAAAATATCTTCTGCCCAAGCAACGCGCAAAGAACGGTCTCAGCGCCAAAAATTTTAAAATTTCGGACTTTGCGATAAAAGAGATAATCTCAAAGTACACGAGAGAATCCGGCGTTCGTAATTTAGAGCGCAATATCGCCGCGCTTTGCCGAAAAGCCGCCCGAAAAATAGTTGAAGAAGATGTAAAAACGGTTAACATAAATACGAAAATGCTTCAGTCTATGCTCGGCTCGCCCCCGTATTTCCAAACCATCAAAAACGGCGAGGACCTCGTGGGCATCGCAACGGGTCTTGCTTGGACCCAGAGCGGAGGAGAGATACTTTTTATTGAAGTAAACACAATGAGTGGAAGCGGCAAGGTGGAGCTTACAGGAAACCTCGGCGACGTTATGAAGGAGTCCGCTCTTGCGGCTATAAGCTATATCAGGGCTAACTCGCTGAAGCTCGGTATAAATGCCGACTTTTTCAAGACGCACGACGTTCACATACATATTCCCGAAGGCGCGATACCGAAGGATGGTCCCTCCGCGGGAATTACAATGGCGTCCGCACTTATTTCGGAGCTTACGGGCATACCGCTCAAATGTGATGTCGCGATGACCGGTGAAATAACGCTTCACGGGCAGGTACTGCCGATAGGCGGTCTTAAAGAAAAGACGCTTGCGGCTATGCGTGCGGGCATTAAAACCGTTATAATCCCCTATGATAACCGCAAGGATTACGAAGAACTGCCTCAGTGCGTAAAAGACAACATCGTGTTTGTTTTCGCTAAGTCGGTGGATACGGTTATCCGCACCGCGCTCTGCCGTAAGATAAACGGCGTTAAAGGCGTTGACGGTAATATGAATTTTATCGACAAGCCGAACAAAAATATAAGCAAGCAGCCCGGAAGGGTAATTTAGGAGGATATCTGTGAATTTTCTTAACGCTTCATTTTTTACAACGGCGGTAAATCCGAGTCAGTATCCGTCGGACGGAATACCCGAAATCGCGCTCGCGGGACGGTCGAACGTAGGAAAGTCCTCGCTCATAAATTGTATTATAAACCGAAAAAATCTCGCGAGAACGAGCAGCAGTCCCGGAAAAACCGCCACAATAAACTTTTACGATATAGACGGCAAGGTAAGAATTGTGGATTTGCCCGGGTACGGCTATGCAAAGGTTTCAAAGGGCGAAAAAGAGCGGTGGGCAAAAATGATAGAAACCTACCTTTCATCACGCGAAAATCTGGTTCAGGTAATTCAGCTTGTTGACGCGAGGCACGAGCCGACAAAAGACGATATAACGATGCTTGACTGGATACGCAGTTTCGGATTTTATCCGATAGTCGTCGCGACAAAAATCGATAAGATAGCCAAGACAAAGCTGGACGGCAATTTAGAGGTGATATATAATTCCCTCAATCTTGACGATAATTCGATTTTACTGCCGTTTTCGGCTGAAAAAAAGCTGTTCAAAGAAGATATGCAGGAAATAATAAAAGAAATTCTCGGAATTGAGGACGAAAGTTATGAAAATAATTAGATTTATGTATGACGGTGCGCCGTCCTACGGATTTTTAAACGGAGAAACGATAAGGAAAATCGACGGCGATATTTTTAAATATTGCTATCAGACCGACCGAACCGTAAACATTAACGACGTTAAAATTCTTCCGCCGTGTGAGCCGACCAAAATCGTTGCGGTCGGGCTTAACTATGCGCTCCACGCGGACGAGATGGGAGACGAAATCCCCAACTATCCGGCGTTGTTTTTAAAGCCCTCGTCTGCCGTTGTAGGACACGGAGACGATATAATATATCCCGAAATGTCCAAGCAGGTGGACTACGAGGCAGAGCTTGCGATAGTAATTGGAAGAAAGGCGGAAAATGTTGAGGAAAACGAGGCCGAAAAGTACATACTTGGCTATACCTGTCTTAACGACGTAACCGCCCGCGATTTGCAAAAGGTAGACTCGCAATGGATGCGCGCCAAGAGCTTTAATACGTTTGCCCCGATAGGTCCCGTTATTTCGGACGAGCTTGACCCCAACAACGCGAAAATTTGTTCAAGGCTTAACGGCGAGGTGAAGCAGTCTTCAAACACATCCAATTTTATATTTAAACCGAACTATCTCGTAAGCACGATTTCAAAAATTATGACGCTTTATCCGGGCGATATAATTACAACGGGAACCCCGTCGGGAATTGGTGCGATGAAGGTCGGAGATGTTATTGAAATAGAAATAGACGGAATAGGCACTCTTAAAAATACAGTAGCCGCACCGTCTAAGAACACAGAGAGGTAGCAATATGATTAAAAGACAAAGAGGAACCGAGGACATACTCCCCGAAGAAAGCGCGCTTTGGCGGCATATTGAGGACACAATTCACAATACCTGCAAAAACTTCGGCTACGGTGAGATACGCACTCCCGTATTTGAGGCGACCGAACTCTTTCAGCGCGGCGTGGGAGATACCACAGATGTGGTTCAAAAGGAAATGTATACCTTTGAGGACAAGGGCGGACGCTCAATAACGCTGCGCCCCGAGGGAACGGCGGCGGTCGCGCGTTCGTTTGTGGAGCACTCGCTGTTTTCAAACCCTCAGCCCACAAAGCTCTATTATATAATGTCGTTTTACAGATATGAAAAACCGCAGGCGGGGCGCTTGCGCGAGTTTCATCAGTTCGGAGTTGAGTGCTTCGGAGCGGGAACTCCCGCAACCGATGCGGAGGTAATATCTCTTGCATATACGTTGCTCAAAAATCTGGGCGTGAGCGGCCTGACGCTGAACATAAACAGCATAGGCTGCCCCGAGTGCCGAAGCGAGTACAGCAAGGCTTTAACCGAGTATTTTTCGGGCAATAAGGACAAGCTCTGCGACACCTGCAAGGAGCGTCTCAATAAAAATCCGATGCGTATTCTCGACTGCAAGTCGGAAATCTGCAAACAGATTGCGGCGGGTGCGCCCAAAATGCTCGATTATCTGTGCGACGAGTGCCGAGAGCATTTTGAAAAGCTGAAAAATCAACTTGAAATAATGGGTATAGATTACGAGGTAAATCCGAAAATAGTTCGCGGGCTTGACTATTACACCAAGACGGTATTTGAGTTTATTGCCGATATAGACGGCGCGAAGTCCACGGTATGCGGCGGCGGACGTTATGACGGATTGATCGAGGAGATAGGCGGCAAGCCGACTGTCGGAATAGGCTTCGGAATGGGAATTGAACGTCTTATTCTTCAACTAAAAGCTCAAATAAAAGCTCAAAATTCGGCGGTAAATTCGGTAAACACCGCGCCCGAAGTATTTGTCGCGGCAATAGGAGAAGACGCGGAAAATTTTGCTCAGAAATTGGTTTTTGAGCTGCGAAATATCGGTGTGAGTGCGGAGCGGGATTTGACCGGCAGAAGTCTTAAAGCTCAAATGAAATATGCGGACAAGCTGTCGGCGTCATACAGCATAGTGCTGGGCGATAACGAAATAAATTCGGGAGAAGCCGTTATTAAAAATATGAACGACGGCAGTCAAAATAAGATTGCTTTATCGGCTCAAAATATAGCAGACATTTTACATGGAGGCGAAAGTTATGGAAATTGAAACAATTAAGGGACTTAAAAGAACGCATTACTGCGGAGATGTTGAGCAAATCGGAAGCACCGTCGTTGTGGGCGGGTTTGTTCAGAAGGTGCGTGATATGGGTGCGCTCATATTTATCGACCTGCGCGACAGAAGCGGAATAGTTCAGCTTGCGTTTGATGAAAACACCGACAAGGGCGTGTTTGAGAAAGCATCAAACTGCCACAGTGAATATGTGGTTATGGCAAAGGGTGTTGTACGCGAGCGTGAGAGCAAGACCGACAAAATCAAAACGGGAAATATCGAGATATACGTTGATGAGCTACGGGTGCTCTCAAAGGCTCAGACGCCTCCGTTTGAGATTATGGACAATACAAATGTAAACGAGGAGCTCAGACTCAAATACAGATACCTTGATTTAAGAAGAAAGACGCTTCAGGACAAAATCATAATGAGAAGCAAAATCGCAAAAAGCGCGAGGGATTATTTCTATGAAAACGGTTTTATAGAAATCGAAACGCCTATGCTTATAAGGTCTACGCCTGAGGGCGCAAGAGATTATCTCGTGCCGTCGCGCATACATTCGGGTAAGTTTTATGCACTGCCCCAGTCGCCGCAGATTTATAAACAGCTTTTGATGGTGGCGGGCTTTGACAGATATATTCAGCTTGCCCGCTGCTTCAGAGATGAGGATCTCAGAGCGGACAGACAGCCGGAATTTACTCAAATAGACCTTGAAATGTCGTTTGTGGAGGTCGAGGATATTCTCGAAATGATAGAGGGCTTTATAAAAAGGCTGTTTAAGGACGTTTTGGATATTGATATACCGCTTCCCCTGCCCCGTATGACATACAGGGACGCTATGGAGCGTTACGGCTCCGATAAGCCGTATGTCGGCTTTGGTATGGAAATAGTAAATCTCTCGGATTTGGTTAAGGACAGTGACTTCGGAGTATTCAGCTCTGCAGTTGCCGCAGGCGGAAGCGTGCGCGCGATAACCGCCAAAGACGCTTCAGGAGTTCTGACCAGAAAGGAAATTGACAAGCTGACCGAAATGGTGCGCGGAATAGGCGCAAAGGGTCTCGCGTTTATAAGATGGATAGACGACGCTCCTACCTGCTCGTTCTCCAAATTTATGAAAGAGGGAGAGATTGAAGCCATTTTGGACAGAGCCGGTGCGCAAAAGGGAGACGTCGTGCTGATTGTTGCAGATAAGGACAAGGTTACCCTTCCCGTACTCGGTGCGCTCAGATTGGAAGTGGCGAAGAAGCTGAACATTATCCCCGACGGGTATCACTTCCTCTGGATAACCGAATTCCCGTTCTTTGAGTACGATGAGGACAGCGACTCGTGGATAGCTATGCACCATCCGTTTACAATGCCTATGGACGAGTGTCTTGAATATATAGACTCCGACCCGGGCAGAGTTACCGCCAAGGCATACGACCTTGTGTTAAACGGAGTTGAGCTTTCGAGCGGTTCAATCAGAATTAACGACTACGAACTGCAGCAAAAAATGTTTAAGGCTCTCGGTCTTACCGAGGAGGAAATAAACGCAAAATTCGGTTTTCTGGTAGAGGCGTATAAGTACGGCGCCGCGCCGCACGGCGGTATGGGAATAGGACTTGACCGTATCGCAATGCTGATGACCGGAAGCGACTCCATACGCGACGTAACGGCGTTCCCGAAGGTGCAGAACGCGTCCGAGCCTATGTCGGATGCACCCGGAGGTGTTGATGACGAACAGCTCAGAGAGCTTAGCCTTAAAATTACAAAAACCGAGGATTAGAGAATATATTAGGAGTGAATTATAAATGCAGAATGTTTTTGACGTTTTAAAGGAGCGCGGTCTTATAGCTCAGACCACGCATGAGGATGAAATAAGAGAATTACTCGGAAAAGAGAAAGTGACTTTCTATATAGGATTTGACCCCACGGCGGACAGCCTGCACGTCGGACATTTTTTGCAGATGGTGGTTATGCGCCATATGCAAAACGCGGGACATAAGCCTATCGCGCTCGTGGGCGGCGGTACCGGACATATCGGCGACCCGTCGGGCAGAACGGATATGCGCCAGATGATGACAAAAGAGATAATCGACCACAACTGCGAATGTTTTAAGAAACAGCTTTCAAAGGTCATTGATTTTTCGGACGATAAGGCTATTATGGTCAATAATGCCGACTGGCTGCTCGACCTTAACTATGTTGAGTTTTTGCGCGACATAGGTTCTTGCTTCTCGGTAAACAAGATGCTAACCGCCGAGTGCTTCAAGCAAAGACTGGAAAAAGGTCTTTCGTTTTTGGAGTTTAACTATATGCTTATGCAAAGCTACGACTTTTTGATGCTAAACAGAAAGTATAACTGCAAATTAGAGCTTGGCGGAGACGACCAGTGGAGCAACATTTTGGGCGGAATAGAGCTTTGCAGGCGAAAAGACCAAAAGCAGGTTTACGGTATGACGTTTACTCTGCTCACCAACAGTGAGGGCAAAAAGATGGGTAAAACCCAGTCGGGCGCGGTATGGCTCGACCCCGAAAAAACAAGCCCGTACGACTTCTATCAATACTGGGTAAACGTGCAGGACGCCGACGTTATAAAGTGCCTTAAAATGCTTACTTTTGTACCCATGGAGCAAATTCGCGAAATGGAGAAGTGGGAAGGACAGGAGCTAAACCGCGCGAAGCAGATACTCGCGTATGAAGTGACCGCTCTCGTCCACGGAAAAGAAGAAGCGGACAAGGCTCAGGAGGCGGCTCGTGCCGTATTCGGCGGCGGCTTCAACACGCAAAATATGCCGACAGCCGAGGTTTCCGCGGCTTCCGTCGAAGCGGGAGTTAACATAATTGACCTGCTCTTGGAGGTAGGGCTTATCCCGTCCAAGGGAGAGGGCAGACGTTTAATTCAGCAAAACGGACTTTCTGTAAATAACGAAAAGGTAACGGCAATCGACCTTATTATAGATAATTCATTTTTTAACGACGGCGAAATGATTGTGAAAAAGGGGAAAAAGGTGTTTTTAAAGGTGATAAAGAAGTAGTTTTGTGGTTTATGCACAAAAAAAGCGCCGCTATATAGTATAGTTCTCACAAAATGTCTATTGAAATTCGTGAAAAAAGGTGTTATTATATATACATACCACAATTAACAAACTTTTTTCATTTCCCTTCGTTTAGAAAGTAATTTCTAAATGCCTTCGGACAAGCGAGTTGCTTGTCCTTCTTTTTTTTGTTTGATATGTTTGATATGTTTGATATGTTTTATATATCGGGCGCAAAATATATTTGCGTTGTGTATGTATATGTGATAAAATAAGCTTACATTAAAAACACGAAAGGCAGTATTTATGAACACATCGGAGCTTATATTAAACCTGACATCATATAATGCGGTAAGCGGATACGAAAACGGATTTACCGGGCAGCTTTGCGATATTTTAAAGCGATACACCGAGGACGTAACGGTTGACAGGTTTAACAATGTCATAGCGGCTGTAAAGTCTGAAAAGGCGGGTGCGCCCAAGGTTATGCTTGAAGCTCACATCGACCAGATCGGGCTTATGGTATCCGAAATAAAAGACGACGGAACCGTGAGCTTTGTCAGCGTGGGAGGGATAGACCCCCGTATTCTGCCTGCGTCCGACTGCGTTATTCTCGGCAGGGAGCGGGTGTGCGGCGTTATAGAAGCAAAATCCCACGATAAAGAAAAGCTGCCAAAGATTGAGGATATGTCTGTTTTTACGGGCTTTGATTCTGAGCATTTGAAAAGTATAATATCGGTGGGCGACCCTGTGGTTTTCGATGTAAAGCCCACCTCGCTTTGCAACGGTCAGCTTGCGGGCGCGGCTTTGGACGACCGTGCCGGTATTGCCTCGCTCATTATGGTTATGGACAAAATTAAAAATGCAAATTTGAATTTTGACCTTTATTTTATGTTTTCGTCTCAGGAGGAGCTTGGTATGCACGGCGCATATTCGGGCGCGGATGAAATTCAGCCCGACTTGGCGATAGCCGTGGACGTGACTCACGGGCTCACTCCGTCTGTAAAGAAAGAGGACGGTGCGTTTGAAACGGGCGGCGGCGCAATAATTTGCAGAGGTCCGAGCCTGGATTACGATTTGACAAATAAGCTTATTGACACAGCCGAGAAAAAGTCGATAAAATATGACATAGAGGTCGCGGCGGGGAACAGCGGTACCGATGCGTGGGCAATTCAGACGGCGGGAAGCGGCGTTAGGACTATGCTCGTGTCAATTCCGCTCAAATATATGCACACTACCGTTGAAACTATCGATGTTTCGGACGTTGAGGCTGTCGCCGACCTGATTTGCGAATTTTTGCTCGGAGGTGATTTTAATGCTTAAAACGCTTACCGAGGCTTTTGCGACCGCGGGATTTGAAAACGAAGTGAGAAGCATAATTTCAAACGAGATTGCGCCGTATGTTGACAAAATAGATGTTGACAATATGGGAAATCTGATTGCGTTCAAAAAGGGCAGAACATCGGCGCACACAGTTGTGCTTTCCTGCCATACCGACGAGGCGGGATTTATCGTTTCGCATATAACCGACGACGGATATTTGAAGTTCAGACCCATCGCAAGCATACCTCCCGAAACAGTGATTTCAAAGCGTGTGAAAATAAACGATATTTTTGGGGTTATTTCGTTCAAGGCCATTCACCTTACCACGAAGCAGGAACGCGAAAATACTTTTAAATTCAGCGATTTATTGATTGATATAGGCGCAAAAAGCCGCTCCGACGCGGAAAAGTATGTAAAAGTCGGAGATATGGGCGGATTTTATTCCGAATTTAAGAAAATCGGAGAAGATTTTATAAAAGCCAAAGCGCTTGACAGCCGCGCGGGCTGCGCCGTAATTGCCGAACTGCTCAAAAACAAGTATAATTCGGATATTTACGCGGTTTTTGCGGCCCACGGAAAGCTCGAAAACAGGGGACTGTCGGTCGCCGCCAAGAGGCTTGACGCGGATTTTGCCATAAATATAAACGCGTTTGACTGCGGAGATGGTGTAAAGCTCGGCGAAGGCGCGGCACTGCCGACCGTTTTTTCAAACGGTATCGCCTCCGAAAAAATGCTTGAAATGTTAAAAAATACAGCGAAAAAGAAAAATATTAAAATACAGCTTTGCGGTGCGCCCGAAAGAATGGGAGGCTGCGCCGAGTTTAAATGTTCGGCGGATATAATAATCCCGATAAAGGGCGAAAATTCCCCCGCAAATATAATGTCAAAACGCGATTATAATTCTTGCAGGGAGCTTATAGACGCTTTCCTGCAAGGGGTAAATATTATATAGTTTGGAAGTGTCAATATGAAGAAAATAATAGTATTATTGAGTGCATTTTTTTCGTTGTTTATCTGTGTACACGCATATGCAAACGATGACATATATTTTCATTGCGGCACCAAAACTGAGTTCAATGAATTGAATAGTAATCTCATTAATGATATTACCGAAAATCACTCTGATGGTATAAGCTTAATGTCAATATGGGATAATAGATTTGATTACTATAGGGGAAGAATGCCATCTACGGGCAATGTAAAAATGCTCGTGCTCCCGATAGAATTTGTTGATTGCAAAATATCGGACGAGGAATATTCTGATATAAAAAATAATTTTTTCGGAGACTATGATGCGAATAGGCGGTTTCAGTCTTTGAAAATTCAATATGAAGCATATTCATATGGGAAATTACATATATCGGGAGATGTACTTCCGGTATATACAGCAAATATAAATAGATCGGATTGTGAGGGCGATTACGGTGATACTATGTTAAGAATAGTAAATGAAGCTCTGAATTCATATGAATTCCTGCATAACAACCTTTCGCAGTATGATTCGGATGGGGATGGATATCTGGATGCTTTACATATGATATTTGCCGGCGAAGAATCAGGTTATGGTTCACTTTTTTGGCCGTCTATGTGCGTGGTTAATTTAACATCACCCGATAAGGAAATAAAAATAAGATTTATGGCAAGAGAATCAGTTTATTCAGGCACTTATACAATTGCACATGAAACAGCTCATTTGTTAGGATTTTCTGATAACAATATATCTTTTGAAGATCGTTATCTTGGAGATATAACAGCCAGTACAGGTATGTACTTCAATATGTATCTGAAATATCTCTTGGGTTGGATAAGTGAAGAAGAAGGAAGTGTTTTGTTTTTAACCTATGATGATGTGATAGATGGTAAAATATTAAAAGATATTGAACTATACGCCGCGGAAACACGTGGCGAATCTTCATCGGAAAAACTTAAAGCAGTATTTATAGTTCCGGACAAAACGCTGGTTCCGTTTACTGAATTTTGGGCTATTGAATACAGGGCCGGAGGAGTGGAATATATGGGATATGATTATTCTGACAGTCCGGGTGTTTTAATTTGGCATTGTGATACGGATTGTGATGCTACCCGCCCTATAGGAGATGATGTACGAAAGGAAAAAATAACATTTATGCGACCAATATATAAAAGCAACAGCGGGAATAAATATGACCCGCCAAAGGATTTATATTTTGCAGGTGACGAATTTTCCGCAGAAACCACTCCCTCAAGCAATTTTTATAATGATGTGTACACAGGTGCATATATCAAAGTCAACTCAATAGACAGCGAAAAGGCGACCATAACGGCAGGATTTAAAGATATAGAGGATATACCGTCGCCGCCCACGGTAAAAATAGAGCCGGACGTTTCTGCGGTCACTTTGTTTTCCGGGACAAATTCAAAAAAATACAACCGAACAATCACATATAAAATTACTTATGACAACTATACCGATGTGCCGTTTATGGTGGACGGTCCTTATTTCGGCTATATTAAAGGGAGGAATTATATAGTAAATAACTTTGGTGAAGCAGACTCTGCAAACCAAGATGATATAACGGCAGCCTATCCTCAATATGAACTCACCGGCGAGAATACAGGTATTGTAAAAGTACATATACCATGGACGAGCGGCGATGGCTGGGTAAGCATAACGCTGGGCGCGGGTACGGCGGTAAACGGACTTATTCCCGCGCCCCGTGTGACGTCGCCCATAGTCTATGTTGACAGCACCCCGCCCGAAATCAAGGTAAACGGCGACAGCAAGATAAGATGGGAATACGGTAAAGAATACGTTGATCCCGGCGCGAAGATTACCGATAATCTTGACCCCGATATTGAGAGCAAGCTCATTATAGACAGTTCTGAGGTAAATCCGAATAAGATAGGGACATATTCTGTGTACTATAATGCCACAGACCACGCTGGGAATAAGGCAAAGCAAGTTGTGCGGACGGTTACAGTATTTGACCCGTTCATCAAGGATATACAATATTCTGCAACCGAGCCGACCAATCAAGATGTAACAGTTACGCTTATTCCATATGAGGGCGTAACCTCTGAAACCGGATTTAGTCACACTTTTACGGAAAATGACGAGTACACTTTTGATTTAACGGATGCAGAGGGGAATACTGCAAAAAGGACGGTTGAAGTAACATGGATAGATAAAATTCCACCAACCGCGGAAGTGATTTATACACCTTCGACATGGACTAATAGAAGTGTAGATGTAAAGTTAATTCCATCTGAACCAATAATTGAAGAACGTACAAATAAAACTTGGGGCAGTAATACCGATAGTACATTTAAGATAACTGACTTGGCAGGAAATGTCAGCATGATTCCGATAAAAATAACGTGGTTTGACAATATTAAACCTGTAATCAAACTAAAAGGCGGCAGCGAGGTAACGCTGAAAGTCGGAGAGCAATACATTGAACAGGGTGCGGAAGTAACCGACGATCTTGACCCCGATATCGCAAGTAAGTTGGTTATAGACGACTCCGATGTG
>CANQBQ010000011.1 GCA_947589045.1 uncultured Clostridia bacterium
CCCCCGCGTTTCGCGACAGCTTTATTATATTACCACCTTTCTTCCCTTTTGTCAACACTTTTTTTGAATTTTTTTCATTTTTACACCTTGCACAAACGGGCGGGCTTTTTTATCCGATGTGATTGGTAATTTCGCCATCTTGGAACGCAAATTTTAAAACCTTTCCTTATATAATATATACATATATTATTTTTCGGTCGGCGGCTCCGTGCAAAAAAATTGTATTTCATCGGCGAGTATGAGAGAGTATGAGAGAGTATAACGGCGAATTTTAAAGTTTGGGTACAGGTAAATTATTTTTTTGCAAAAAACACTTGACAAATGCGGCGGAGCGTAATATAATAGACAACGCTCACGAGAAATTGATAAATTTTAGGAGGTAAAGATATAATGTCTACTTATATGGCGAAAAACGGTTCGCTTGAGAAAACATGGTATATCATTGACGCTGCGGGCAAGCCCCTGGGCAGAGTTGCGGCGAAGGCGGCAAGCATTTTAAGAGGAAAGCACCGTCCGGAGTACACCCCGAATGTTGACTGCGGCGATTATGTGATAATCATAAACGCAAAGGACGCTGTTCTTACGGGTAACAAGCTCCTTGAAAAGAAGCACTATTCGCACACCGGATATATTGGTCACTTGAAGGAAGTTTCTTACAAAGACTTAATGGAAACACGTCCCGAGCTGGCTATGGAGTATGCTGTAACGGGAATGTTGCCGCACAACACGCTCGGCAGAAAAGCGGCTAAGAAGCTCAAGATTTATGCCGGCGCGGAGCATAACCACGAAGCACAGAAGCCTGTTGCCTGGACAGGCGAGATATAAGGGAGGGGGATACAAATGGCAAATTCAGTTCAGTATTACGGTACAGGAAGAAGAAAGAAGTCCGTTGCCAGAGTGAGACTCGTTCCCGGCAGCGGAATTGTTACGATAAACAACAGAGGCATTGACGATTATTTCGGTCTCGAAACGCTCAAGACCATCCTCAATCAGCCTTTGGTTCTTACAAATACGATAGGCAAGTTTGACGTAATTGTAAATGTAAGCGGAGGCGGCTTCACCGGTCAGGCAGGAGCTATCCGCCACGGAATTGCAAGAGCGCTTCTCGAGGTTGACGAGGAGTTCAGACCCGCGCTTAAGGCTGCAGGTTACCTCACTCGTGACCCGAGAATGAAGGAGAGAAAGAAGTACGGTCTCAAAGCCGCACGTCGCGCTCCGCAGTTCTCAAAGAGATAATTTTCACAAAAGAACACCAAAACCCCGAAGTCTTGCGGCTTTGGGGTTTTTTATGTGCAACGATTTGACTGTGCGGTTTGAGGGATATTACTATTGTAAAAACAAAAAAATCTTGACTTATGTTATCATATATGATAACATAATATATAGATATAACATATACTATATTGGGAGTTGCACAATGGATTGGCAAATTGAATATTACAAAAAGGAAAATGGCAATATTCCCGTTTTGGATTTTTTACTCACTTTAAATCCCAAAATGAGAGCAAAGGCGTTTTCCGAAATTGAATTGTTGGAAAAACACGGATTAAATCTCAGAGAACCTTATGTAAAGCCGGTAAGGGGCGAAAAATATAAAGGACTGTTTGAGCTTAGAATAAAATTCTCATCCGATATTAGCAGAATATTTTATTTTACTTTTCAAAATAATACCTTTGTATTGCTTAACGGCTTTACTAAAAAATCCGGTAAAACACCGAAAAATGAGTTGGACAAAGCAATGAGATACAAAAAAGATTATGAAAGAAGGTGCTGTGATGAGTAAAGCGGGAGCGAAATTTTCGGAAGTGAAAGATATCCTGATGAAAGACGTTGAGTTTAAGGAAGAATACGAAAAGTTAAAGCCGAGATACGACATTGTATCTCAAATCATAGAGGAACGCGCAAAACAGAATATCACGCAGGAGGAACTTGCATTTAGAGTCGGGACGCAAAAATCCAACATCTCCAGGCTGGAAAGCGGGACGTATAATCCATCGCTTGATTTTCTGACAAAGATAGCACAATCTTTGGGAAAAGAAGTACAAATCGTATTGAAGTAAATCTCAAAACTACTATGTACATTGTGACAAAAGGGGTTAAAATAGGGGGTGAAATTCACTATCCAGATTTTTTCCTTTGAACTGCAAAAAATAAAACAGCAAAACAAAAAGAGCAACGCATAAGTTGCTCTTTTTGTTGATTTTCTGCGGCGGATATGGTATGATCTTTCCATAATCAAACAAATTGACAAATCGGATTTTTGCCATAAGCTTCACGCAACAAACCTTGCGGCGAAAAAACCGGCAACCCGAAACTCAATAATGTTAAATAAGGAATGAATTTAGACATGGAAGATAAGAAAACGGGAAATAATTCGTATTATCTTATGTGTGAGAGAAAAGAAATTTATCATATTTTAATGGTTGTAGCCGGATTCTTCGGAGCATACACCTTTTTGCTCCGAGGTAATGTATTCTGCAATGCCCAGACAGGGAATGTAGTGCTGATGGGTATGGCTTTGGGCGCGGGAAAATGGAGAGATGCGTTGTATTATCTGATACCGATTTTTGCCTATATGCTCGGCGCCTTTGTATCTGAGCTTCTTCCCAATCCGGTTAAACATCATCTTCCTGTCCGTTGGGACACCCTGCTGATTGCGATAGAGATGCTGGCAGTGCTGGCTCTGGGATTTGTTCCCTTGTCAGCACCCGTTCAAATTGCTCAGGTTACAATTAATTTTGTTGCTTCCATGCAGTACAATACCTTTCGTCAGGCAGAGGGCGTACCGATGGCAACAACATTTGCCACGAATCATATCAGGCAGATTGGAATAGGTTTGGCAAAAGAGATTGCGCATTTTCGTCTGCAGGATAAAACGCATCGAAAGAAATTACGAGAACACCTTGCTATGCTGATGTTTTTCCTCGCGGGAGCCGTAATAGGAACGCTCCTGTGTAATTCGGCAGATGAAAAGGCTATTTGGGCGACCCTGCTTCCGCTTGGCATTTTGCTTGGCGTATTTCTCTATGCGGATTTTGTCGGAGAAAAGGCTTTGAAGGAAAGGAAACCGGCAGGGCATTGAGTCAAACGTATAAATTAGGAAAGCCGCGCATCCCCGTTTGTCAAACAGTTAAAAACTAAACACCAAAATCAAGAGCAATCGAAAAACGGTTGCTCTTTTTGTTGCCTAAAAGGTTAACAAAAAAAAGCCGCGCATTTGCGCGGCTCCTTTAAACTTTCAATTCCCTGTTTAATTTTCTGTTCTATTTTATTTTATTTATACTTCCAAGGTTATACACCTTTGTATAGCCGAGGCGCTCCGCGACTTTCATCGCCTTTGCGGAACGCAGTCCCGACGCGCAGTAAACGATTATCGTATCGTCCTTCGACTGCTCCGAGAGCCAGCCCTCGAACTCGTCAAACGGCACGTTCAGCGAGCCTTCATAGTTCGCCGCCGCAAACTCCGCCGCGCTTCGCAAATCGACCAGCTTGGCACCCTCCGCCGCAAGTGCGAGAGCAGCCTCCGCCTCGATGTCGTCCTGCCTTACGTCGGACAAGTCCACGGTCTGCTCCGACTCGCCGCCCGTCAAAACGAGCTTGCCGTCATCGGACGATATGCTCTCTATATCAAAATCGCATACCTTTTTGAGCGTCGCGCACTTGGAGCAAGGCGGCATTGTTATGAGCCAGCCGTCCTTACAGCCGAGGTACATCTGGTCGTCCACCGCGTAAATATCAATCACCGAAGGATTGCTTGGCGCGCCCTTGTCGCTCTCCGCAAAATATTCGGGAGTCATATCCGTCCAGACCGTGCCTGCCGCACTTGTATATATGCTCGTGCTTCCGTCGCCCAAATCGCACACGAGCGCGGCAATCATATCATTCCAATTCGTCAGCTTTTTAAACGCCACGTTTTTGCCGTATTCCGAGTTAAAGCTTATCGTCTTTGTCTCGCCGCCAAACTTGTCAACCGCTGTTATTTCGTCGCCCGAAACGCTCACCTGCGCCAAATCGTTCTCGGCAAAAAGCGTCTCCGCGGAGCTTACCGACGACGTGCTTCCGCCATTGGTGTAGGTAAACTGCATATAGTCAAGGTTGCCGCAATACTTTCCGTCGGTGTTCAGTTTGACGAACAGTCCGAGAGTTCCGCTCTTGCTGAACCGTATCGGATGGTCGTAATAAGTGTCCCAATTCTTAGCCGCAACAAGCGTAACCTTGCCGATGCTGTTTTCCGAGGTCAGCAGTTTGCCTATATCGGTCGCGTTCGCCGTATCGACATCAACCGACGAAACATCTACCGCGAAAAATTCCGCCGTCGCCGTACCCGCATCGTTTCTTATCGCCGCGTGCAGGCTTATTTCAGCCAAATTATTCATATCGCGTGGTCCGAAATAGAATATGTCGCCGTCTCTTGTGTTTTCCACAATATTGCCGGTCGTCGTCGCCTCTTTCGCCCACTTCTTTGCACAGCTCTCAAACTCTACATTAAACTTCGCTATAATATCCGCGGGGTCAAACGGTTCAAACGTCTGTGCCGGAGGCGGCGTGGGCTCCTCGGTCTTTTCGGGCGGAGGAGTGGGCTCGGTGCCCGACTTGCCCGCCTCAAACAGCACGGCATACAAAGTCTTGTTGGAGCCGCCGCCGTAAACATATACGGGTATTCCGCCCTTTACGTTCATCTGAACGCCGCATATGGTGTTGTCGCCGTACTTGGATACCGTCTTGCCGTCCTGCTCTATATTCATATATCTGTCGTCGCTCGCTTTAAACACGGCTGTAACCACGCCGTCGGCGTCGGGCGTGAACCAAACTCTGCGTGCTCCGGGCTCGCCTCTGCCGCCTTTCAGGCTTCGGGTAAAGCTGTATGTTCTGCCGCCGTAGCTGAATGTGCCGCCCTTGTCGGTCTGCCAGCCGCCGTCGCCGTCCATTCCCAGACCGCTTGAGAGCTTCGCTCCCTCGGCGGTGTCAAAGAACGAATCGAATACCGAGTCGCTGAAGTTGTAAACCAAAAGCTCTTTGGGTTCGGCTATCTCATATGTCAGCTCTATCGGAGCTGTAAGGGGGTTCATAATGTCGAGTCCGTTCCACGTAAGAATTTTTATCTTGTCGCCTGTTGTAAATCCGCCGAAGTCGTATCTGCCCGCCGAAGCAAATTCCTTTGCCTCGCCCTTTGTAATCTTGTCGTCGCCGTCATAAGCCGCCGCCAAAACCGCGCTCTTGTCGTATGCGACAGATACGCCGACCTTGCCGCCGGGCGCAACTACCGTGTAAACATCGTCGGTGTTGTACTTCAGCTTCATATAGTCGAGGTTTGATTTGTTGGTCTGAACAAAAATCGTGCCGCAGCCGTTTTCGTCAAGAGACAGACGCGCAAGCTCCTGCTCGTTTACCTGCGCGGTCACCTCCGCCCAGTTCGTCCACGCGCCTGTTATGGGCGAGCTTGCCGTTGCAACTATCCAGTCGCTGTTGCCCATAAGAGATACTTTTATGGGTGCCGATACATCCTTTTGAGATACGCGGAAGGTGATTTCGGTCAGTCTGTCGAGCTTTACGCCGTCGAAACGCAGCCAGTAAGCGTTTGTGTTGCCCGCGTTTTTGCCGCCGCCCGACGCGCCGTCTTTAACGTCGTCGAGCTTCGCGCCGCCGCTTGCATCCGCGCTCTCGCCCTCTATCTGGAGATTTGCGTAAATCGTCGCCGAGCCGCTCTTTCCGTTTGCGTAATCGTTTGCGGTGACTTTAAATATGCCGTTCTCGTAGAGCTTCAGCACACCGCTGTTTATATCTATCTCCGCGTCTCGTCGTGCCGCCGAGCCGTCAAGCTGTTCAACAGACCATACTATGTTTGAGTCAACCTTTGCGCCGCCGTTTAACGCCTCAAGCTCAACGGTGCACGGATTGTCAACCGTAAAGGTGCCGCTTATCGAGGTCGTGTCCGCCTTGTACTCTCCTATGCCTTCCGCCGAATAATCTATCACGCCGCCTACAAGCACGTTCGGATTTACCGAAGCTATGGTGTATTCCTCGGTCAGCGAGATTTTGGGTACCGCCTTGATTTCTTCGACCGCCTTCGCAACTTCTACCGAGAGAGTGCCCTCTATCGCCGCGTTCTCTATCTTCTCGTGCATTTCATTGTATATGCTGTTTATGAGCGCCCAGTCCTCAGCGGTGTACGCCTCTTCAACACAACTGTTATATGCCGCTTCGAGCATACCGAGATACTCGGCCTTCTTGCTGTCGCTCATTCTCGCGGTGGTTTGCATTACAACGGGGAAAGAAGTTTTTACTTCTTCGCCGCCCTTGGAAGCGGTGACGGTTATCGTAGCCGTTCCCTCCTTCGTACCCGCGGTTACAATGCCGTTTTCGTCTACGCTTGCAACGCTGTCATCGGAGCTTTGATAGCTCATCGTAATGCCGTTTGCCGCGAAGTCGCTCACAATTTGACCGTCCTTAAGTACAACGGTCGCGCCCGCGTCAACAGAGTTGCCCGCAACGGCGGGGTTTTGACCCGATGCGTCCGTCGCAAGATATACCTTAATTCCCGACGGAATAACGGTAACTCTTTTCAGCGCGTCGCTAAGCGTGCCGCTGACGTTAAACGTGCAGGTCTTGTCGGCAGTTGAGCTTCCGCCTACTGCCGCGGTGTAACTACCCTGTATTACATAATTCTTCTGAGTAGCCTCGTCAAAGAAGTACACGTCCGCCACGTTCAGTTCAAACGTAACAGTCTTTTCCTCGCCCGCATTAAGCTCCACTCTCTCAAAGCCCTTGAGCTGTTTAAGCGGAATATTTTTGCCGTCCGCGCCGGGCACGCTGACGTAGAGCTGTGCTACCTCGGTTCCCGCCACGCTGCCGGTGTTGCGAACCTTTGCGGTTACCGTCACGGTGTCGTTCGCGCCCGCGCTCTGCTTATCTACTGTCACGTCCGAATATTCAAACGTCGTGTAGCTCTTGCCGTAGCCGAAAGGATAAACCGGTGTTCCGCTGTAATACTGATAGGTTCTGCCGGGATAGTCGGCTCCGGGATTGTTTATATCCGACGCCAGCTCATAGTTTGTGAAGTTATATTCTATGCCGTCGATTTTCTGCTTTGCCGAGCCTATCGGCATTTTGTCAAGGTCTGCCTTGGTGTACCACGTGGTCGAGAGTTTACCCGACGGATTTACCTCGCCCGTCAATACCTTTCCGAGAGCCTAGCCCTGCGTCTGACCGTTGTAAGACGTCCACAGCAAAGCCGCACACTTATCTTTGAAGCCCTCCACATTGACCTGACCGACGGTCTGCAAAACAACGATTGTCTTGTCGCCGTACACGTCGCAAATCTGCTGAACGTGCGACTCGCTCTTGGGTAAATCTATCGAAGCTCTGTCGTTCGACTCACTCGAATCGTCGGTGGTCGTGCCGCCGTAAGCGATTATAACGTCTGCCGCGTCAAGAGCCGACTTGTAGTTGTCAACCGAGAAGTCCGCGCTCGCGCTTACGGTTATATACATATCGCGCGTTTCGGTGTAGCCGCCCGTCGCGCCGTTATATACGCCGGTGTTGGTCTTGTAATCGTCCGCGCCGCTTGTGTTCGCTATCGGAACGTTCGCCGCGTTCTGAGACGCGCTGCCGTAGCCTATCGCAACGCTCACGTTGGGCATACCGGGGAGAGACGACGCCTCTATTCTGATGTCGGTAACGTCTTTAAAATCCACGTTCGGTATGATTGCCGTACCCGCCTTGGTTATATTCTTAAGCTCGCCGTCCGCCTTATCCATATTAAGAGCGGTTGTCACGGTCGACAAATCCAGCGTTGTGTTCTTGCCGGTGCTCTTTACAAGGGTTATGCTCTTAATGTTAAACAGCGGTGTGGTGTCGCTTATGTTTCCTATTAAATTAACCGTCGCATTCGGGTTTATCTTCTTTATCTCGCTCGTTATACCGTCGATGGGGCTTACGAGTTTGGAGGTCATATACTCCATTTCGGCAGAGTAGTCGCCGAGAATGACCTGATCCGCGCGGTTGCCCACAACCGCGATATTCGACGCGCTCGCCGTAAGCGGGAGAGCGTTGTTTTTGTTTTCAAGCAGTACCCACGTCTCCTCGGCTGCTTCCTCCGCCTTGGCAACGTGCGCGTCCGACTCTATGAGCTTCGGGTCGATTTTCTGATATGCAACATCGGTATCAAACTCGCCCGTTTTCATTCTCTGCAAAAACAGCTCGTAAACCATAACATCCAAAAATTCTTCGCTTATCAAGCCTTCTTTGACCGCCGCAAGCACCTGCGCCGTACCGTTGCCGCCGCTGTTACAGTCAAGGCTCGAACCCGCTCCGATAATTTTTGAAACCGTCATTGTTGCGGTTATATCGTCCAAATTTTCGTTGGGATAAAGCTTCTTGCGAAGCGGTGCTCTGCCGTATACGTTGTCCCACGCGCCGCAGTCGCCCACAACGAAGCCCTCAAAGCCGTAAGCGCGGCGGAGCAGGTCGCTCAAAAGATACGAGTTCGCGCTCGACGCGATATAGTCTATCTTCTGTCCGTCTCTCGCCTCCAGGATTTCGCCGTTTCGGTATATGGTCGTGCCGTTGTACGAACTCATAACCGCGCCCGGATTATACGCCTCGATAATATCTCCGAAAGCTCTCGAATAATACTCGCGCATCGTGCGCTCGTTCATAATCGAGGTTCCGGTCTGACGTTCGCCCTCGCAGTTGTTCGCGGCGTAGTGCTTCAGCGTGGAAATGGTCTTCTTGTACTTTTCGTCGGTACCCTCCATACCCTGTACCGCCGCACCCGCTATCTGCGCGGTCAGGTACGGGTCCTCGCCGTAGCTCTCTTCGTTTCTGCCCCAGCGCGGGTCACGCGCCATATTTATTGTGGGGTTCCAGTAGTTCAAATCGTATTTGTTGTTCTTGCCTCTCGCCTCGGTCGAGGTTATGTCCATTATCTCGTACACCAAATCCCTGTCCCAGGTGTTCGACATAGCAAGACTGGACGGGAAGCTGGTCGCGCCGCCCTGACGCGCAACGCCGTGGATACCCTCGCGCCAGTAGTAGTACGCGTGTACTCCCAAACGGCTGATGCCGGGCGTGCTCTTTGCCGCCGTCTGCGCCGCCTTCTCTTCGAGCGTCATACGCGCCACAAGGTCTGCCGCGCGCTCCTCAAACGAGAGCGTAGTATCCTGATAGGGCAGGACTGCCGCGGTGCCTACCTCCGCGCTTTCTTCCTCCGCGAAAACCGTTCCCGCGGGTACCGTTACCGATACGAGCGTCAACGCGGCTGTCAGAAAAGCGGTGAGCTTTTTCAGTTTCATTAAAATTCCCCCTTGAAAAATTTTGTCCGAAAAATCGTCTACTTGAATTATACCTCATAATGTGCTATAATTAAAGTCACAATGTATAGAAAACAAGACAAAAAATGCACAAAGAGGTGAAAGCGGTATGCTGCCCGTGTACGAAATACGAAATTCCGAGCTTACGGTAAAGCGAAACTCATATGAGCTTGTCTTTCCCGAGCATATGCACGAATATATTGAAATAGTATATACATACAAAGGCGTTCAGCATCTTAAAATCGAGGGCAGCGAGTACACGCTCAAAAAGGGCTGCCTGTCCATAATATTTCCCGACACTCTGCACTCCTTTTTCAGCACGGAAAAATCCGGCAAATCGGACAAAAAAGAACATTCCGCGCCCGACTGCGAGGTTTTGGTTTTGATGTGCAGCCCGAAGCTGTTCGGAAATCTTTTTCCCGACCTTAAAAACCTCTCGGCAGAATACCCGCTCATACCCGCCGAGTACATAAACGGCGGCTTTAAAGCCGCGCTCGACTGCATAGACCCAAGCGACAGCTTTGAGGTCAGATTTTCGTGGGCGTGCGTGATTTTGTCGTACGTTATCGAGGCGCTTGATTTAAAGCGGCGCGACGCACAGCCCGTAAGCGACATAACATATAAAATAATGAAATATGTTGAGGAAAACTTCACCGAGCCGATAACGCGAAAATCTCTCGCCGAAAAGTTCAACGTGAGCGAGGGCTATATTTCAAAGATATTTACCCGAAAATTTAAAATGAATTTCAGGAATTACCTCGGACTTATGCGAGCCGAGTACGCGGCAAACCTTATCCGCACGACGGACGAGAGCTTTATCACGGTGAGCAACCTCGCGGGCTTTGAAAGTCCGCGCACCTTTAACCGAATGTTCAAGGCGGCTTACGGCACCACCCCGCGCGAGTACAAAAACAATATAAACAAGCTGATAAAGGAAGAATAGCTCTGCTTTTTTCGCTAATCCATTTTGCGGACGAGTAATCTCACAAAAAGCGCTAGTCGCGACAATGTAGGGTGCGGCGCCCTCAACGCACCGAATATCTTTTTAAATAGTTTGTGGCATTTATTATATGTTTTTGATAAATTTGTAGGGGCGCACCGCGTGCGCCCGCTTGCGGATGCACTCACGCGAAAACTCAATCAGAAGCAGTAAAGTAAGGCAACCGCTTTACCGCCCTTGGGTTTTAGCCGCGCATTTTAGACAACAGTCTTATGCGCGGCGGGTTGTCAGGGCAGAGCCCTGACCGTTCTTTTCGTTCTTTTCTTACGCAAGAAAAGAACATTAAAAAAATAATTTGACTATAAATTATATTTGTAATATTATAAAAGAAAAGCGTTTGGGAGATAAAATATGAAAATTCTGATGACCACAATGAAGCTGGACATAGGCGGTGCCGAAACTCATATCGTGGAGCTTTCAAAGGAGCTCAAAAGACGCGGACACGACGTCTGTGTCGTGTCGAACGGCGGAAGCTATGTCCGCGAGCTTGAAGAAAGCGGAATAACCCACCGCAAGGTGCCGCTCCAGAGCAAAAGTCCTTCAAATATGATACGCGCGTACCGTATGCTGAAAAAAATCATACTTGAAAACAGCTTTGACATAGTTCACGCCCACGCGCGAATACCCGCCTTTTTGTGCGGAATGGTCAGGCGGCGCGTAAAATTCCCGTTTGTTACGACCGCGCACTGGGTTTTCAACGTGAAATTTCCCTTAAATATCCTCACCGACTGGGGCGACCGTTCGCTGGCGGTCAGCGAGGACATAAAGCAGTATTTGATTGACAACTACGGTCTAAAGCCCGACAAGATAGGAATTACGAATAACGGAATAGACGGCGCGAAGTTCTCTCCCGACACCGACTGGAGCAAGACGGCGGCGGAGCTCGGTCTGGAGCGCGGCAAGACGCGCATCGTGTATATCAGCCGTATGGACGCCGACCGAAGTCTGGCGGCGCACAAGCTTATCGCAATATCCGACGAGCTTGACAAAAAAATCAAGGATATGGAAATTCTCATCGTGGGCGGCGGCGACGATTTTGAAAACATCAAAGCCGAAGCGAACGCGAAAAACGCGCAAATCGGACGCGAGGCAATAAAACTGACGGGCAGCCGCACCGACATAAACCGACTTATCGCTTCGGGCAAAATTTTTGTCGGCGTGAGCCGCGCGGCGCTTGAGGCTATGTCCTCCGAAAAGCCGTGCATAATCGCGGGCAACGAGGGCTATATCGGTATTTTCGCGCCCGACAAGCTCGACGTTTCAATCTCCACAAACTTCTGTTGCCGCGACTGCGGAGACACCACCGAGGAAAAATTAAAGCGGGATATTCTCAGCCTGCTTGAAAATCCCGACGAGGAAAAGCTGGCGGAGCTGGGACGCTACTCCCGCGAAACCGTCGAGAAATATTATTCGGTGGGAGCGATGGCAAACGACGCGGAAAAGATGTATAAGAGCGAGATTTCGGAGTATCTCGCCGAGCGTCCGCTCGACGTTGCAATATCGGGCTACTACGGCTACGAAAACAGCGGCGACGATGCGGTATTAAAGGCTATAATAAACGGTCTGCGCTCAAAAAAGCCCGACATAAACATAACGGTATTATCAAAAAAGCCCGCCGAAACAAGGAAAATCTACAATGTGTGCGCCATACACCGATACAACTTTTTCAAAATAGCCCGGCTTATGAAGCACACAAAGCTGCTCATAAGCGGCGGCGGAAGTCTTATCCAAGACGTCACGAGCACGCGCTCCCTTGATTATTATCTCAACATTATCCGTCTTGCCGAGTGCGGCGGGGCGCGGACTATGCTTTACGCCAACGGAATAGGTCCGATTGAAAACCGCGCGAACCACCGTAAGATAAAGCGGGTATTAAACGGAGTTTCGCTGATTACCCTGCGCGAGCGTTCCTCACTTGACGAGCTCAGCGCGCTCGGCGTGACCTCGCCGAGCATCAAGCTGACCGCCGACCCCGCGTTTGCGTTGACCGCTTCGGACTCCCGCTTAAAAACCGAGGGGGACTACTTCGTCATCTCGATACGGCGCTGGAAAATGCTGGACGGCAAGTTTGAGCGAAAAATCGCCGAGTTTGCCGACTATGTGAGCGCGAAATACTCTCTCAAGGCGGTATTTGTGCCTATGCAGCCGACCTTTGACACCGAAATTTCAAAGCGCACGATCTCACTTATGAAGCATAAAGGCATTCTTGCGGACAAGCTCACAAACGCCGAGCAAATCATCGGAATAATAAGCGGCGCAAAGTTTATCGCGGGTATGCGTCTGCACACTCTGATATACGCGGCAAGCCGTTCGGTGCCGTCGATAGGTCTTATCTACGACCCGAAAATACCGTCGGTTATGAGCTATATGGGTCAGGATATGACGGTGAGCGTCCGCGCGCTCGATACCGACAAGTTAAAGCGTTTTGCGGACAAAATTATGAGCGAGCGGGATGCGCTGTGCGCTTCGCTTACCGAGAGCAGCGAAAAGCTCCGCAATCTGGCATATGAAAACACCGATATGGCTATCGGCTTGATCGAGGGCTGAGCTTTTGAGACGACCAAGGAGGAATTTTTATGAATTTGTACTGTTTAAATAAATTCGGAGCCGACGAAATTATCGCCTCGCTTCGCGCGTTTGCCAAAGAAGAGAGCCTGCCCGACTACTATGCCGCGGCTCGCGGTCTTTTGAAATTTTCGGCAGAGCGCGCGTACTCCGCAAACACCGTCGCGGAGTACGCCGTGCGCCTTATCGTCGAGGACGAAACGCTGATTTCATACGGCGAGGACAATCCCTTCTTCAAAAGCGACATAGAAAAAATATACGAGCTTATTTTCGCCGTTGACTGGGACGCGCTGTGCAAAAAATGCGGCGTGCTTCCGATTTCTCATATAAGCCCGGGGACGCGCCCCGACGAGAGCGCGGGCGGCTACGTCGCTTCGATTATGCAGGCGGCGGCTTCCCGGGGCGCGGACATTCTGCTCTCCCGCATATGCGAGCACTGCAAAAAATACGGCACGGGGAACCTCGCCGCATATTCCGCCCTCAAATGGGAGGACGGCAAGCTCGTCGGTATCACGGGCGCTGACAAAATAACCTTTGACGACCTGACGGGGCTTGACGCGCAAAAGAAAATCCTTATCGAAAACACACGCGCGTTTATGCTCGGCAAGCCGTCCAACAACGTCTTGCTCGTCGGTTCGAGCGGTACGGGAAAATCGTCCTGCGTCAAGGCTTGTATGAATATGTTCGGCGACGACGGACTGCGCCTTGTCGAAATCGCAAAGACCGATTTACCCTCGCTTCCCAAGGCGATGAACATTCTCAAAAATAAGGCGATGAAATACATAATATTTATCGACGACCTCTCGTTTGAGCACGACGACATAAGCTACAAACAGCTAAAGGTCGCGCTGGACGGACAGATAGAAAAGCGCGCCGACAACATTTTGATTTACGCAACTTCAAACAGGCGCAACCTTGTCCGCGAAACGTCCGCGGACAGGAGCGGCGCGTATGAGGACATTCATCAGAACGACACGGTGAACGAAAAGGTTTCGCTCTCCCGCCGCTTTGGAATAAACCTTTACTTTATGTCGCCCAACCAGACCGAATACATTAAAATCGTTGAAAACCTGCTCAAAGCCGAGGGCATCGAAGTGACCGACGAAATTCTCGCACGCGCGAGGTCGTGGGCGGTAAATTACAACGGCAGAAGCGGACGCACCGCGAGACAGTTCGTGGATGACCTGCTCGGACATATGTAAATACAAAAAATAAGCCTATATAATATAGGCTTATTTTTTTATAGGCTTATTTTTTATTGTGCAATCCGAAAGAGCGACAGCACCACGCTCGTGTCGCCCGCGAGAGAAGTGCGGGGGCAATCGGTTATGAGCGTCATAACGTCGCCCGCGCCGAGAGAAAAAACTCCGCTGTACGAAAAGCTGTTCACTCCACACGCGGCGGACAAAATCGTGCCGTCGAGTATCTCGCCGTTTCTGCAAAGAGCCACCGACGCGTTTGAGCCGGGGTTCAGGCGTGCCGAAAACGAAACGCTGTAAACCCCCTCTCCGCCGACCTTTACCGAGTTGTTCTCCAGCGTCATATTCCGTGCGCCGCCGACCGCCGCGCAAAGCGGCAAAACTCCGTCCGCGTCCGCCGTCCGCGCGGTCGTGTTATACGCGGTTATGTACGCGGAGCAGCCCGAATAAACCCGCACTCCGCCCGAACCGTCCTCCGAGATAAACGGCACTCCGCTCAATTTCACTCTGTAACTGTTTTCCGCCATAAGCCATTACCTCCCACTCTGTTTTAAATACAGTTTATGCAAAAGAGAAAGATTTGTTAATTTAAAAAGCGGCATTTCGCAATACAAATAAAAATAGCTTGTATTTTTTAAAAAAGTGTGATAAAATGGAGTATCATTTATATTAGGGGTTTTGTTTTATGAAGGTTATTTATAAAAACGGACAGGTCGGGGAGTGTGCGCCCGAGGAGGAACTGCACGTCATACGCCACACCGCGGCACATGTTATGGCGCAGGCGATAAAGCGTCTGTTCCCGCAGGCGGACTTTGCCTACGGACCCGCAACCGAAAAGGGTTTTTACTATGACGTTGACTTAAAGGGCGAGAAACTCTCGGACGAGGATTTGCAAAACATCGAAAAGGAAATGCGCAAAATCGTCAAGGAGAATATCCCGATAAGACCGTCAATATTGCCGCGCGAGGAAGCGATCGCGCTGATGGAGAGCAGGGGCGAAAAGTACAAGGTCGAGCATATCGGCGATTTGGACGAGGACGCCGAGATTAGCTTTTACACTCAGGGCGAGTACGTGGATATGTGCGTCGGGCCCCACCTTTGCTATACCAAGGCTTTAAAGGCGTTTAAAATTATGGGTCAGTCGGGCGCGTACTGGAAGAACGACAAGAACAACACTATGCTCACCCGTATAAACGGCACTGCGTTTAAGACTCAGCAGGAGCTTGACGACTACCTCGTGCTTTTGGAGGAGGCGGAAAAGCGCGACCACCGCAGAATAGGAAAAGAAATGGGTCTTTTTATGATGAGCGACGAGGCTCCCGGATTTCCGTTCTTTTTGCCAAAGGGTATGGCGCTCAAAAACGCACTTATAGATTACTGGCGCGAAATTCATACGCGTCAGAATTACGTTGAGATTTCCACCCCTCTGATAATGAACCGTCATTTGTGGGAAACCAGCGGTCACTGGGACCACTATAAGGACAATATGTATTCCACGACCATTGACGATGACGTATATTGCGTAAAGCCGATGAACTGCCCCGGCGGCGTTATGGTATATGCTTCAAAGCCGCACAGCTACCGCGAGCTTCCGATGCGCGTGGGCGAGCTTGGAATAGTCCACCGCCATGAGCTTCGCGGAGCGCTCCACGGTCTTTTCCGCGTGAGATGCTTCACCCAGGATGACGCGCATATATTTATGCGCCGCGACCAGATTACGGATGAGATTATCGGCGTTGTAGACCTTATAAACGAGGTTTACACAAAGTTCGGATTTAAGTATTTTGTAGAGCTTTCCACCCGCCCGGAGGACAGTATGGGAAGCGATGAGGACTGGGAGGCGGCGACCGAAGGCTTAAAGGGCGCGCTTGAAAAGCTGGGTCTGCCCTACACCATAAACGAGGGCGACGGCGCGTTCTACGGTCCCAAGATAGACTTCCACCTCAGAGACTCTTTGGACAGAGAGTGGCAGTGCGGCACAATTCAGCTTGACTTCCAGATGCCGCTCAACTTCGGGCTTGAGTACGTTGATGAGAACGGCGAAAAACAGCGCCCGATTATGATTCACCGCGTATGCTTCGGCTCTATCGAGAGGTTTATCGGTATTCTGACCGAGCATTTCGCGGGCAAGTTCCCGGTATGGCTCGCGCCGACCCAGGCGAAGGTGCTTCTGGTATCGGAGAAGTTTGCCGATTACGGTAAAAAGGTTTATGAGGCTCTGAGAGCCGCAAAGGTGCGCTGTGAGCTTGACGACAGAAACGAAAAAATCGGCTATATGATAAGAGAGGCGCAGGTGGTTCACCGTGTACCCTATATGGTGGTCATAGGTCAGCAGGAGATGAAAAACGGTACGGTTTCGGTCAGAAACCGCGACACCGCTCAAACCGAAACAATGCCGCTTGACGACTTCATCAAAAAAATCACAAAAGAAATTCAAGAAAGAGTATAAAAACTCAAAAATTCCGTCCGCAAATGCGGACGGGATTTTTTTATACCCCCGCGCCTATCGGGGCGGGTTCTTCGATGCGGTTTTCGGCGTTGCCGCAGCGCATACAAACCTCGTTTTCAAGCTCTCTGCCTTCAAAGTAATCGAGAATATTGCTCACGGTGGTCTCTGCTATGCCCGACAAAGCCTCCTCGGTCAAAAACGCCTGATGAGAGGTAACTATAACATTCGGCATCGTGATAAGCCGCGCGAGAGTGTCGTCATTTACTATATGTCCCGAAAAGTCCTCGAAAAACAGGTCGGACTCCTCCTCGTACACGTCAAGACACGCCGCTCCGATTTTCCGCTCCTTAATACCCTCGAGCAAGTCCTCCGAGTTGATAAGCGCGCCGCGCGACGTGTTGATAAGCACGACCCCCTTTTGCATTTTTTCGATGCTGTCTCTGTCTATGAGATGCTCGGTCTCGGGCGTAAGCGGACAATGGAGGGATATTATGTCGCTCTCGCAAAACAGCTCGTCAAGCTCGGTGTAGCGCGCGCCCGTCGCCTCGGACGGGTATTTGTCATATGCGAGAACATTCATTCCGAAGCCCCTGCATATTTCAATCAGAGCCTTGCCGATTTTTCCCGTGCCGATTACTCCCATAGTCTTGCCGTAGAGGTCAAAGCCGGTCAGCCCGTTTAGGCTGAAGTTAAAGTCCTTTGTGCGGTTATACGCCTTGTGAATACGTCTTACAGAGCAGAGCAGCAGCGCCATGGTATGCTCCGCGACCGCGTGCGGCGAGTACGCGGGAACCCTCGCCACGCGGATTTTTCCCGACGCGGCGGCGAGGTCTACGTTGTTATATCCCGCACAGCGCAAAACGATAAGCCCTATTCCGAATGAACACAGCTTTTCGATAACAGCGGCGTTTACGTCGTCGTTGACAAACACGCATACCGCGTCTGCGCCGCGTGCCAGTTCCGCCGTCGCTTCACACAGCTTTGTGTCGTAAAACTGAAATTCAATGCCGTTTTTAACATACGGCTCAAAAGATTGTTGGTCATATTCCTTGGTATCAAAAAACGCGATTTTCATACAAACGCCTCCTTTGCCTGTTGGTAGTATGCCCTGTTTTCGGGCTCGTTAGTAAAATAAATTCACGGAAAATCAAAGGATTTTCCGTGAATTTAAAATTTAAGCGTTTATGAAAACCGCGCGGGTTTATATTCCCATTTAATTTTGTCTGATTATTCCTCCGTCTCCTCGTCGGAACGCTCCGCGAGCGCGACAGACGAAATATTCACGTTTTCGGGCAGACGCATAAGACGCACGCCCTTGGTCGCTCTGCCGAACGTCGATATATCGCGGGTGTCTATTCTTATGATAACTCCCTCCGAGGTTATGAGCATAACGTCCTTATCGTCGCCCACAACGTCAAATCCCGCGACAAGGCGGGTGTCACCGCTAATCTTGTAGGTGGTTACGCCCTTGCCGCCGCGCGACTGCACCTTATACTCCGAAAGCTCGGTCTTTTTGCCGTAGCCGCCTTCGGACACGACGAGCAGCTTCGCGTTCTCGCGGTAAAGAGCCATACCCACAACGTAGTCGCCGTCCTCCAGCATTATTCCGCGCACTCCGCGGGACGCTCTGCCGGTGACGCGCACGTCCGTCTCTTTGAACCTTATCATTTTTCCGCTGTGCGTGCCGAGGAATATGTCTTTCTTGCCGTCGGTCAGTTCAACGCGGATAAGCTCGTCGCCCTCGTCCAGCTTAATGGCTATCTTACCGCCTCTGGGGATATGCTCGTATTCCATAAGGTCGGTCTTTTTGATAACGCCGCCTCGGGTCGCAAACGTCAGATAACAGCCCTCTTTATACTCGCGCACCGGGAGCATTGTCTGCACCTTTTCGCCCGGCTCGAGCGGAATTAGATTGACTATCGGAGTACCCTTCGCCTGTCTGCCGGTCTCGGGTATTCTGTACGCCTTTATCGCAAACATTCTGCCCCTGTCGGTAAAGAACAGGATATGCGCGTGGGTGGACGCGGTAAGCATCGTGCTTACGAAGTCCTCCTCCTTGGTCTGCAAGCCCATTATACCCTTGCCGCCGCGTCTCTGGCTGTGATAGGTGTCGCTCGACAGACGCTTTATATATCCGACGTGGGTGAGGGTGATGACGTTTTCCTCCTCCTCGATAAGGTCCTCGATGTCAATATCGTCCTCCGCAGGCTCGAGCGAGGTGCGTCTATCGTCGCCGAACTTGTTGCGGATTTCGATTATCTCCTCTTTTACGACCTGAAGCACCTTCTTCTCATCCGACAAAATCTCGTTGAGATGTGCAATAAGCTTTGTAAGCTCGTTAAATTCGTTCTGAATTTTCTCTCGCTCCATTCCGGCGAGTCTGCCGAGCTGCATCGTAACTATCGCCTGAGCCTGAACGTCGGTAAACTCAAACCTCTCAATCAAACGCTCCTTTGCTACCGCTATTGTGCTTGACGAGCGAATAATGTTTATTACCTCGTCGATATTGTCGGTCGCCTTGATAAGTCCTTCGAGTATATGGGCGCGCGCCTCCGCCTTTTTCTTATCAAACACGGTTCTGCGGGTAACGACGTCCTCCTGGAATTTGATGTAGTGCGTCAATATTTCTTTAAGATTGAGCGTCTTGGGCTCGCCGTCCACAAGCGCAATCATAATCATACTGAATGTGTCCTCAAGCTGGGTGTACTTATAGAGCTGATTTAAAACTATCGTGCCGTTCACGTCGCGCTTAAGCTCAACCACGATACGCATACCCTCGCGGTCGGACTCGTCACGTATGTCCGAAATTCCCTCAACTCTCTTTTCGTGTACAAGCTCGGCTATTTTCTCGATAAGTCTCGCCTTGTTTACCATATAAGGTATCTCGGTTATGACTATCCTCTGACGGTTGTCCTTCCAGTCCTCGACCTCGGCGCGGGCGCGCATTTTTATTTTGCCGCGTCCGGTATGGTAAGCCGCTCGTATGCCGCTCATACCCATAATCTTTGCGCCCGTCGGGAAATCGGGGCCCTTAATGTATTCCATAATCTCATCAATGCTCATATCGGGATTGTCGATAAGCGCAACTATTCCGTCTATGACCTCGGTGAGGTTGTGAGGCGGTATGTTAGTCGCCATACCTACCGCGATACCGTTTGAACCGTTGACCAAAAGGTGCGGAAATCTCGACGGCAGGACGACCGGCTCTTTTCGGCTCTCATCGAAGTTGGGCATAAACTCAACCGTGTCCTTGTCTATGTCGGTCAGCATATGAAGCGAGAGCTTCGACATTCTCGCCTCGGTGTATCTGTACGCCGCGGGCGGGTCGCCGTCCACCGAGCCGAAGTTTCCGTGACCGTCAACCATAGGATACCTCAGCGAAAAGTCCTGCGCCATTCGCACAAGCGCATCGTAAACCGAAGCGTCGCCGTGCGGGTGGTACTTACCGAGAACGTCGCCGACGGTCGCCGCGCACTTTTTGTACGGCTTGTCGGGGGTGAGTCCCGCCTCGTGCATAGTGTATAAAATTCGCCTGTGAACCGGCTTTAATCCGTCGCGCACGTCCGGAAGCGCACGACCCACGATAACCGACATCGCATAGTCGATGTACGACTTTCTCATCTCCTGATTGATTTCAACAGGATTTATTTTGAGTTTTGATACGTCAAACAGTTCTTCACTCATTTATGTAAACCTCTTTTCCGCGAATTGGCAAAAATACGCTCATTTTGCCCGCTAAATTTAAAATCACTGTTTATATTATTCTCCATAAATTTCAAAAACCCTCTAAAATATTAAAATTTTACAGTTATTTTTAAAAATATTTCCGCACTCTGCGCGGGCATACCCTTTGTCAACTTATTTTGAAAATAGGTTGACAAACGTCATAAAGCGGTGTATAATTCAGTTGTTATTTTGGGGAAAGCGGGGCGGCAAGCCCCACGGAAACGGAGAACTTTTATGAACAGACAAAAAATTCACCGGCTTGTATTCATCGCACTTATGACCGCCGTAATATGCGCGGTCAGCCCTTTTACCGTTCCGATTGGCGCGGTACCCGTCTCAATGACAATTCTCGCAATATTCTTTGCGCTGTACGTCCTCGGTATGAAAAGCGGTCTTATAAGCTGTCTTTTGTATATACTGATAGGCTTTATCGGAGTGCCCGTTTTTTCGGGCTTCGGAAGCGGCGAGGCAAAGGTGCTGGGTCCCACGGGCGGATATATTTTAGGCTATATTTTCCTCGCGTTGATTGCGGGATTTTTCATAGACCGTTTCCCCGAAAACCGCCTCATTCCGTTTTTCGGTATGCTCGCGGGAGTGGTAGTGTGCTACGCCTTCGGCACGGCGTGGCTTATGTATCAGGCGCATATGACGCTCTCTCAGGCGCTTTTGGCGGGAGTTATCCCGTTTATTCCGTTTGACCTGCTCAAAGCGGCAATTGCCGCCTTGGCAGGACCTAAAATCCGCAAGGCGGTCGCAAAAGCAAAGCAATAAAACAAGCGCGGCGATAGCCGCGCTTTTGCTTTCATTGTTTCTCAGTTCCTATTTGTTCCTATTTAATAAGCTCCGCAAAATCAAGGATATATTTATCCGAGAGCTGTTTAAGCTGTGCCTGCTTTTCCGCACTGTAACTGTCGAAAACTCCCACCGCGTACATACCCGCCGCACGCGCGCCGAGTATGCCGTCGGGTATGTCCTCAAAAACGGCGCAGTCGGCGGGCTTAACGCCGAGCTTGTCCGCAACATACAAATATATATCGGGAAAGCCCTTACCGCGCTTTACCGCGTCGGTCGAGGAAATGCAGTCGAACAAGCCGTATATACCCGTATTTTTGAGCGCGGGTACCGCGAGATGCTCCATAGTCGCGGTGGCAAGTCCGAGCAAAATTCCGTGCGCCTTTAAGTATTCCAAAAACTCCTTCGCGTGGGGCTTGAGAGGCACCGAGCAAGAATACCTCTCGTGAGCCATCTCTGTCCACTCGTCAATCAGGCTTTGCGGCTTTTCGTCAAGCCCGAACCGCTCTATTGTATATTCAGCGGTGCGCCAAAAGCCCATAGGCGCGACCGTTTGCATATAATCGCTCGGCACGGGCGAAATTCCGCGCTTACTTAAAAATTCAATGTCTATGCTCTCCCAGACTCCCATCGAGTCAATGAGCGTGCCGTCCAAATCAAAAATCGCGCATTTGCAGTTGTGTTTAACGTCCATATTTAAGAAAAGTCCTCCCACATAATCAGCAGCGTGCCGTTTTTCACCGAAATTTCCGCGTCGCCGCCGACAAAGCTGTTGCTTACTCCCATCGGGAAATCGCGCCTTAATTCGCCGTCCTTAAGCGAATACAAAAGACCCGTCTCGGTCACCCCGCACGACACCTCGTCGAGCGAAAACACCGACACCGTTCCCGCGTCGCGTCGCGGCAGACGAAGCGAGCCGTTTTTTATCACGGCGTACACCTCTCTCATACCGACAAGACAGCCGAACGCGCCGAGCGACGCAAGGCGGCACAGCGCCTGAATATTCGCAACGGTATGGTCGGGGCGTTTTCCGCCCGTACCTCCGAAAATATAAAACCTTTTAAATCCCCGCGCAAGACCCTCGTTTATCGCAAGCATAGTATCGGTATCGTCCTTTTTTATCGGGTCTACGCTTATTACGTCGGGCAGATTGGGAACAAAGCCGAGCGAGTCAAAATCGCCCACGCACAAATCGGGAACAACTCCCGCCTTTTCCAGCGCGCCGCAGCCGCCGTCCGCCGCTATGACAAAATCGCCGTCCTTGGGGCAAAACGCCTCGCGGTTAAAGTCTCCCGCTCCGACTATATAGCAATCGGGCATAACCTATACCCCCAAAATTAAGAATTTATTAAATTTACATTAATTATAAATTAAATTTTAAATAAATTCAATAAAAATGTTGTCGAAAGCCCAAAAACGTGATATAAATAATAGAAACGAAAAAATAAACCAAAAAACTTAAGAATGTGAATTTCGTATGGAAAAATTAAAGAAGTTTATAACATCAAAAGCGTTTGTAAATACCGTTATGTGGCTGATTGCCATCGCGCTCATCGTTATGACGGTATGGTTCGTCGCACACTTTTGGAGATACTTCTCATCGTTCGGAGACGAACGCTCGCGCGACGCGCTCAAGGACGCGATTTTGGAGTACCGTCCTTTTGATATGCTGATTCTTTTGGCTATCCAAATCGTGCAGGTCGTGATTGCGATAATCCCCGGCGGTCCCATCGAGGTCGTGGCGGGACTTATATACGGCACGTTCGGCGGCGCGGCTCTCGTGCTTGCGGGAACCATTCTCGGAAGTATGTCGGTTTTCAGCCTTGTGAGATTTTTCGGACATAAGCTCGTCGAAAGGGTGTTTGCGAGCGAAAAGCTCTCTAAGTTTAAATTTTTGAACGATACCAAACGGCTGGAAATAATAATATTCATTCTGTTCTTCATACCCGGGCTGCCAAAGGATATGCTGACGTATATCGCGCCCCTCACCAAGATAAAGCAGCGCGATTTCCTCATAATAACCACGATTGCGCGAATACCCGCCGTGGTTTCTTCGACCTACATAGGCTCTGCGCTGGACGACGGAAAATTCCTAAATTCTGTAATTATGCTCACGGTCATAGGAGTGCTGGGCATACTCGGAATATTGCTCCATAACAAGTGGCTCGATAAGAAAGGAAAGACTTCGAGTAAATAGACGACGGCAATAAAATATTGACAACCCAAAGATTAAGTGTTAAAATATAGCTTGCGTGCCCGAGTGGCGGAACTGGCAGACGCCCGGGACTTAAAATCCCGTGGAGAGAAATCTCCGTACCGGTTCGATCCCGGTTTCGGGCACCACGCCGCCGCGAACATTATAATGTTCGCGGCGTCTTTGTTTAAATCAGCTTTATATAATTTTGTCTGCCGTAGAAAAAACGAACGATATAAACTATATTCCTTGTCTTGTCAATGCGGTATATCAAAACATAATTGTTAATTACCGCCTTTCTGTAACCTTGCTTTTTCAGGCGGCTGTCCGCACAATATGAATACATCAGCGGACTGTCCGCAAGAGAAAAATATATATTCTCTATTTTTTCAAGCAAATTTTTCGCCGCAATCGGATTTTTTAATGAATTTACAATGTAGCCGAGTACATTGTCAATATCGTTATGCGCTTCCTCGGATATAACAACGTCATATTTCATATTTTTCTCTGAGCGCATCGACCGACTGCTTTGCCGTTATGGTTCGATTATCGTCAATCGCGCTTTCTCCCTGCTTGATTTTTTCGTAAATGTCATTCATATAAGCTATTTTTTCATACGCCTCTATGCTCATAATGACCATATCTCCGTAACCGTTTTTCGTTATAAACACAGGCTCGTTCAGGCTGTGACACTTTTCCGATATTTCACTTGTGTTTTTTAAATCTTTGATAGGAATAATCCGCGGCATAATATCCACTCCTTTATGATATTATTGTGTTATAATTATACTATAATTATGTCCCAAAGTCAAGAATTTTATGTTATGGTTTTATCTATTTCAATGCGTCGAGGGCGCGGCACTTTGTGCCGCGCCCTCGAAAAGTTCTTCGTTATAAAATCGGCTTAAAACGCTTCTGCGAAGCGGTGGAGTATTGCCGCAACCTCCGCGCGGGTCGCGGTTGCCTGCGGGTCAAACGCGCCGCTGTCGCGTCCGTTTATTATTCCCGCCTGCTGAGCCGCATGTACCGCGTCCTTGGACCAGCCGTTTATTGACGCCTCGTCGGTAAAGTCCGCCGCGTCCTTGGTCTTGGGCAGCTCGGTGCCCGCGAGCGCGGCAAAGTTTACTATCATTACCGCCATCTGTTCTCTAGTAACCGCGGCGTCGGGAGCGAACATATTTTCGCCCATTCCGTTTACCACGCCTGTGCCGCCCGCCCACGCAACTGCGTCGGAGTACCACATACCGTCGGGAACGTCGTCAAATTTCATAGGATTGTCGCACGGAATATTCCACTTTTGGTCGACCTTATCGCCGAGCCTGCTCAAAACCGTGACGAACATCGCACGGGTCATATTTGAGTACGGCTCGAACGTCGTCGCACTCATACCGTTGAACAGACCCTTTTCGGTCACATAGCGAATGTCAGTCTCCGCCCAGTGTCCGCTTACATCGGTAAAACCGCCGACCGTCGGTGTGCTTCCCGTATTGTTGCCGCCGCTGTTGCCATTGGTATTGCCGGTATTGCCTGTGTTTCCCGTGTTGCCGGTATGGAACACGTTACCGCCGTCCGAATAACCTCCGCCGCCCGAGCCGCCGCCCGTGCCGCTTGTCGAACTGTTCTTGGAGACGCTCACCTTTACGCCGTCATACGAAACCGGGCGCATTGAGCGGTCAACCAGCGTCAAATCCGCCGTCTTTGCCACCGTTATCGCGCGGTCTGCCTTAAGCGTCGCAAGAGTTACCGTTTTGGTTCCGTCGAGCAGATCGGTGGAGTCCACATACAGCGTTACACTTCCGCTGTCCGCCTTTACCACGCCGTATGCCGAAGAACTTCTCGGCGTTATCGTGTAGGATGCGTTTTTGGGGGTTATGTTCAGCGTAATCTGCGCCGAATAAAACACCGAGCCGACATTTTTAAGTGCTATCGTTGCGTTCTTGCCCGTCTGGTCCAGCGATACCGATACCTCCGGGTCGCCGCTTGCCGCAAACGCGGCGGGGCATACCGCGAGCGCCATACAAAGCGCGCATATAATCGAAATTATTTTTGATGCAATTTTATTCATACGTTTCCACCTCATTTCAATATAATCTCGGGCATAGAGTCCTCAGACGGCGAGCTTATCCAAACGGTGTCGCTCGTCAAACGTCTGCTGTCCGCACTCTCAATCGTATCGGTGCGGTAAATCTCCGCCTTTATCCACGCGGGGAGCAGACTCTCCGCGGAGCAGTCGGGAACCTCGCCCTGAAGCTCCGCCTCCGCCTGAACGTCGGGCACAAATATGAAGAAGCCGTCGCTTATATCGCTCACTTCGCCGTCCTCGGGTATCTCCGCGAACAGCAGGCTGTAACCGTCTATCGCGCGCTCGATAACGCTCTCCTCGTTCGTCTCGGGGTTCACCGACGTAAATCTTCCGTTTACCTGAATGGTGTTGTAGAGCGGGTCGCCTCGGTAAGTACCCGTAACCACCAGCGTTCCCGCCTTTATTACTTCGTCCTCGCCTTCGCCGTATATATAATCGTCTTTGAGGTATCCGACCGCCGCATCCTCGTAAAATCCTATATCGTCGCCCGCATAGCTGATAAACTCGACCTCTGCCGTTTCGGGTACGCCCGTCACGGTGATTTCCTCCGCGTCATAAGTCCAGATACGGGTATCATCGCTCGCCGCGCCCGGCTTATTAAAGTACGCGACATAGTAGCCCGCGTCGGGCGTCTCGTTTTTCGTGAAGTCGCCGTTCTTTGCGACCGCCGAAACGCTTTCGCTGTTCTCGGTGCGGGTTATCGTTACCGTAAACTCTCCGTCCTCGGGAGCGTTTGTGATTTTAACGCCCGAAACAGCGGTGCGCTCGTTCATTACCGCGGTCAGACCGTCAGCCGTCTTTGTAACGGTGTACTCCGAGGGGTCAACAGTGTCAACATACGAAACGCGCACCTGTCCCGCGTCTGCCTCGTCTATCATATTGCCGAGCATATCGTATGCGCTCACGGTGTACTCGAACGCCCTGTTGTTCGCCGAGCCTATCAAATCCGTATATTCGCCGCCCGCCTGAGCCGACGCGTTTTCGCCGTCGTTGTAGGGAACAAACGCTATCGTCCTGCCGTTTCGCTTTATCTCAAAGCCCAGAACAGCCGCCTTATCCGCGGTGGTTGAGAACGTGAGATTTACCTGCTTTTCGTTGTCCGCGTCAAGCGCCGCCTCGGCGGTCGTCGTACCGCTGCCCTCTGCGCCGCCCGACAAGCGGTAACGTCTTGACTCGTCGTTGAGATACTGTATGCTTCTCTCCTCTGCGGGGTATGCTCCAAGCTCAGATTTTACCTCGTCGCTCAGAACCATTCCCCAGCTTGTGAAGAAGTCGGTCAGGTTCTTGTTTGCCACCTTGCTCGCGGTCAGCGCGACCTTTTCGTCATATGAGCCCTCCGCGCCGCCGCTCTTCCATTCCTTGAAGAAGCGGTTATAGAAGTCGAGCGGAGCGTCACCGTCGTCATACGCGAGGTGGAGCTGCCAGTACATTCCGAGCTGAACAAACACGTCGTTCGCCATTCCCGGGCGTCCTTCGGCAACCTTTTGATAAATGTCGTCGTACTTATTTTCAAGCTCCAGACGTGACGGGAGTATGTTTTTGTCGCCGTCATAGGTCTGCATAAGAATTGCGTAAATGTTGTTGGTTATCTCGGCTTTTCCGAGCTTATCCATATTGTGTCCGACCTCGTGGGCAAGTCCCCAGCCGAACAAGCCGTTTGCCTCCGCACCGACATCCAGCATAGATGTGGGTTTGCCGACCGCCGTGCCGCCGACAGAGCCGAAGCCTATACCGATATGCGCTCCCGCCGCGTACATAAACGCCTTGGCGAACATACGCATATATCTGATATTCTGTCGGGACTGCATATCGCTGTTTTCAAGAGTGTTGTCGATGCCCTGCGTGGTGTTTGCAACGTGCATAAATTCCTCCCACGCAAGCACATTGTTATAGAGGGTTTCGGCGGCTGCCGCGTTGTCGGCGCCCGTCGGCTTTATTGCCGACAGCACCGGCGAAGCCGCAACCGACAAAAGCACGTTCGGCATAGAAATTTCGGTCGAGTTGTAAATTCCCGTCTCGGTCATTCTGTACGCCTTGGTGTGCGCCTCAAGCTCCTCAACGTAAGCGGCTATTCTCGCGCGCCTTTCGGTATCGTCTATGCTGTACCAGTCCGAAAGCTCCAGAAGCGGAATTTTCGTTACGCCGAGGCGTATATGAAGCGAAATCTCATCCGCCTTTGAGCCCGAATACCTGAGATACAAAGCTCCGCCGCGCTCGGACGACTGCGTGCCGAGCTTGGGAATATCTATAATGTTTCTGCCGTTTTGCAAAGGTATTCCGCTGCCCTGCCAAGCGTTTGCCTCGGCAAAGTACTGTGTCGGAACAAGATACACTTCTTCACCGTCGGGTATGTGGGCATATATCGTGACCTTGGTCTGCGGCTTGTTGGTTCTGACTGCATAGTCGGTGGCATAAGCGACCGCGCCGAGCGGCTGAAGGTCGCTTGCCGACTGCATATACTTCTCCCTGTCAGGGCTTGTGCTGCGAGACTCGGCTCCGAACTTAACTATTCCGAGAGCCGACGTGTCGCCGTCGAGCAGCGCCTCTGCGAGCGCAAGCTCGTCAAGCAGTGCGTTTTTATCGACATAGTAACCCGCCGCGTCGTTTGCACGGGCGCGGAGCGCCTCTATCTTTTGAAGCGCCGCGTCTTTATCCGCCTTTGCCGACTCCGAAAGCTCGGTGTATATGTCGTTTGCAAACAGCTCGCGTACTTCGCCCTCCAAATCGTCCGCCTCATAGAATGCGACCTCCGAAAGGCTCACGCCGGTCGGCGAACCGTCCCACTGGGCTATGCTTACCGCGAGCTTCTTTACCTTGGTTCTCTCAAAGGGCAGTATCATATATCCGGTTTCGTTGGAATTTATCGGTATTGCCTGTCCGGACACAACCTGCTTTTGGTTGCCCGCCTCGTCCCATACGGTTATGCTGTACCTGTCGAGACTCCTGCGATAGTTGCCGTCAAGCCTCGGTACATATACCATATAGTCCATCTCCTTTGCCTCTTTAAAGGTAAAGGTAAATTCATTACTCTCCCAGAATACGCGTGCCGTCCAGTGGGTCGCGTAGTCACCGTCGGCGACGTTGTGAACGTCGAAGCCGTTCGGATATTCGCTCAGCAGTACGTTGTTGGGGTCTGTCATAACAACGTCCTCTATGTTGCTGAGGTCTATCATATTCATCGTGGGTATTTCGGGAGCTTCAAGCTCGGTTTTCTTGGGCACGCCGGTGGTCAAATCCGACTTCGGTCCCTCGCCTATATCGTTGCCAGCTACGACGTACAGCTCATACTCCACGTCGTTGGTAAGTCCGCCTATCGAGGTCTTGGGCTCGTAAATTTTGTCGCCCCACTGCACAAAGTCTTTATCCGAGGCCTTTTTATAGAATACTTTATAATATGTCGCGTCCTCGGTCGCCTTCCACGACAGTCCGAGCGCACAGTCCATCGGAGTTACGACTATCATATCGGGCTTAAGCGGCGGCGAGGTCGGCTGGGGTATCGCGCTGACCGTTTCGGAGCGTCCGCCGCTCCAGTCGTCGCTTATCGGAACCACGCTAAAGTGGTACGTTTTAAGATTTTTAAGCCCTGTAACAAGCGCAGAGTTTGTGCTGACCGTGAGCTGCAGCTCCTCGGTCTCGCCCTCCATTCTGTAATATACGGTGTAGCCCGTGATGTTCGGGAATTTATCCCACGTGAGCATAACGCTCTCGTTTCTCGGCTCAGCCTTTACGTTCTTAACGCTGAGAGACTGAAGCACGGGGTTCTCGGGTACTATATCCTTGAGGAATTTTACCTCCTGAATTACCGCAAAGGTGGGCGTGCCGTCCTCACCCTCCGCCTTTGTAACATTTATTACGACCTTCTTTACCGCAACCCGCTTGCCGAGCGGAATTACGACGCTTCTCGCCGATGAGTCAAAGACGCTCAGAAGCGATACGCCCTCGGGTACGGTTTCGTCGAACGCTATACTCTCGGTAATCTCTTTTCCGCGTTCGTCCTCATAGGTGACGTCCGCAACGCCCGCCGTTATCGCGCCCGTAACATCGGGAGCCACAATTTCTATCTGCTCCATTTCGGTCGCGCTGTTGAACTCTATCGGTATGGCAAGCTCTCCGCCCTCGCTCTTTGAGGTGACGGAAACCGGATTTTGGTTGTTCTCCGCAAATATATCGCTTATGCTTCCCTCTACATTGACATAATCGTTTATAACATCGGTCTTGACCGCCTTCTGAGCGATAAGCGCGGTGTCAAAAATCTGTGCATCGCCCGTGCCGTCTATCTGGTGGTTGACGTACGCGAGGTCTACGATGTTGACCTCGCCGTCGCCGTTTAAGTCATAAACGTCGAGATTATCCGTCTTTCCGAGCTCGTCCGACATCAAATCTCTGTCTTTTTTATTCACCTTGCCGTCGCCGTTTACATCGCCTATCGAGAATGTGGCGCCGCCCGTGCCGACTATCACCTGACGCGAGTAGTCGTCTATACTGATGACGGGGGTCTTGTACGGAACGTATCCGTCGCCCTTAAACTCAAAGCTGTAATCGCCGAGCGGAAGCCCCGGAACGGTTATGTCGAGATAGCCTATCTCCTTTTCGCCGTTCATAACTCCGCCCTCGGTATTCTTCTTTGTAACAACCGCCCTGTCGCTTATCTCTCCGCTCACACCGCCGTCAAACGGAATTTCGCCTATCGCGCTTCCGTTTTTGTCATACAGTGTAACATTGATATTCTTCTCACTCACAGTCGCAAGAAGCTGCGGATAGTCAAAACGCAGTGTCGCGTGCAGCGAACCGGTTATATCCGTGTCCTGCTCATCCGCCGCGAAAACCGCCGCGGGAACGGTTGTAAGCGTAAGAGCTGCACTCAGTATCGCTGCCAATAACCTTTTCTTGTTCACAATCATTCCTCCCTGTTTTTTAATAGCCGTTAATTTCGGCAATAATATGCTTATTATTATTTTACTTATTTTGGGTATATTGTCAACGTACGCAACAGATATGTTACACGTTCGCAACACAAATTTAATATTTCAAAAAATGTTTATCCGCCGTATTCGGCGGTGAGCATTTCACGGAGGGCGGGAGAGTCAATAAGAGAGTGATATGTGAACATTATTTCGCCGTCTATGCGCGGCTCGGCGCGGTTTCTCTCTATCTGCGCCTTTATCTCCTCCACTCCGCGCTCGCCGTACCACGCGCTGCTCTCGTCGCTCTCCTGCGCCGCCTTATACGCCGCCATTCCTATGTAAAGCTCCGCGTCCGTGCCGTCCGTCACCTCGCTCCACCAGTCGCACAGCGTCGCGTAGTCCGCAAGCTCAAAGCCTATGTTCCAATATATCTGAGGCGCGATATAGTCCACTATTCCCTTTTTCACCCAGCCGCGCGAGTCGGCGGACGCGGCGTAGTAGCTTTCGTTGCCGCCCTTCGTGTCGCTTCCGAGCGGATTTGACGAGCGGTTCGCCCACACTCCCGCCGGACTTATGCCGAATTTGGCATTTGGCTTTTTAGACTTTACGGTATCATAGATTGCGCTCACGAGCGCGTCCACGTTTTCTCTGCGCCAGTCCTCGATATTTTTGCCGCCGCCGTATTTTGCGAACGCCTCGCTGTCGTCAAACTCGCCGCTCGGATAGAAGTAATCGTCCATATGTATACCGTCCACGTCGTACCGCTCCAAAATTTCCGAAACGCCGCTCACCACAAGGTCGCGAACCTCGGGAAGCCCCGGGTTTAAGTACAGCTTGCCGCCGCACTCGACCGAAAAGCCGTCCGAGAGCGCGGGATTGTTTTCCGCGAGGGCTGCGCTCTCCGCTTCGTCCGACGATACGCGGAAAGGATTTATCCACGCGTGAAGCGCAATTTTTTTCTCGTGCGCCCGCTCGATAATGTATTCGAGCGGGTCGAAGCCGTCCGGCGGCTCCGCGCCCTGCCTGCCCGTCAGATATTTTGACCACGGAAAAATGTCCGACTTGTACATCGCGTCGCAGGCGGGGCGAACCTGAAAGAAAATCGCGTTAAAGCCCATATCCGCGGCGTTTTGCACAATGGCGTCAAGCTCGCTTTTGAGCTGAGCCTCGGATAGCCCTTCGGCGGACGGAAAGTCTATGCCGAACACCGTCGAGACCCAAACCCCGCGCATTTCGTCGCTCTCGCCCGACACCTCTCCGCCTTGGCGCGGGCAGCGCGAATTTACCGCAAACGTCAGCGCGGCCATAACAATAATCGAAAGTATTTTGAAGTATAAAAATTTTTTCATAGCCATCCCCCTCGGCACTGCTTGTTTCCCGTTTTTAATGTTATGCGCCCGATAAAACAATAATTCCGCAAAACAAAAAATCAGCCCGCCGAACCGACAGACTGATTTTTAATTTTTATTCCGATTTAGTTCGGTAAAAATCATCGGATTTTTACCGACAGCACGGGGTTTTTCAAGGGGTGTCCCCTTGAATAGTTCTTTTGGTTCTTTTCTTGCTATCAAGAAAAGAACATAAAAACCTAATCTACATGCATATTTATCTTGCCGAAGTCAAAGTCCTCGCTCACGTTTTTGCTTATGTTATGCTTTGTTGCGGCTTTGAGAAGCACCGAGCGGTTACGCTTTGTAACGAGCGGGTCCTCGATTATTCCGGGTCCGCCGATACAACCGTAAGCGCACGCCATACCCTCCAAAATATCCGCGTCGAGCTTGCCCGCCTTGAGAAGCATAAGCATCTTTTTGCACTCCTCCGCGCCGTTGCACCTCTCGACCTTGACCGGCTTTTCAAAGTTCTTTTCCTTCAAAACCTGTCCGACTGCCGCCGCAACGCCGCCCGACACCGCAAACTCCTTGCCGTAATACGTGCCGTCGTCCTCCTCGGGGTCCGGCTTTTCAAACTCTATCTCTTTTGCGTCGAACATTCCCAAAAGCTCCTCGAACGTGAGAACATAGTCGGCGTTGTCCGATATTCCGAAATTCTTTATTTCGTTTTTCTTCGCGATACACGGACCGATAAACGTCACCGAGCAGCCCTCATACATCGCCTTCAAATATCTCGAAAGCGCGGCGGCGGGGGAAAGAGTCGTTGACATATTCTCAAAGACCTGAGGGAAGTGCTTGATTATCATCTGCTTAAAGGCGGGGCAGCAGGACGTGGTGAGCGGCTTGCCCTCCGCCATATGCTCCTCAAGCTCCTCGGCTTCATAGTACGCGGTGGCATCGCCGCCGAGAGCCACCTCAAAAGCGTCGGTAAATCCGATTTTTTTAAGAGCCGCCTTGATCATTGTCACGGTCACCTCCGCGCCGAACTGACCCTCGATAGACGGCGCAAAAATCGCAAACACCTTTTTCTTGTCCGATTTGGCGGACGCGTCCGCGTTTTCGTTTACAAACTCCTCGTGCGTCATCGCGGTTTTCAGTTCCTCGATAACGCTCGTCATAAACGAAATGTCCGAAATCGCACCGAACGGACAGTCGCGCACACACGCGCCGCAGTTTATGCACTTGTCCTCCTCGATTTTCGCGATTTTATTTTCATCATATGTAATTGCGTTGACGGGGCACGCCGCCTTACAGGGGCGCACCAGGTCGGTAATCGCGTTATATGGGCATACCTTGGCGCATCTGCCGCACTCATGGCACTTTTGCTGGTCTATGTACGCGCCGTGGGGCGTTATGCTTATCGCGCCGAACGAGCAAGCCTTAACGCACTTCTTTGCGATACACTTCTGACAGTTCGGAGTTACGTGAAATCTGCTGAGCGGACAGCCCTCGCAGCCCTCGCGTATTACATGAACTATATTTTCGCCGCCTTCCTCGCCCGCGGGGAGCTTGCCCGTGGCAAGCCTGACGCGCTGACGCACGATTTCCCGCTCCTTAAAGACACAGCATCTGAATTTCGGAGTAATTCCCGGAATGACCATATAAGGAATTTCGTCCTTATGTTCCTCCAGCGTTCCTTCAAACGCAAATTTTGCAACGCACTTGAAAACATCGTGCTTTATATTATTGACATCGGAATAATACTGCGCCATATAAATCCCCTCCAAAAGCTAATCAATCGTTATCATTGTAGCATATTATATAAATTTAGTCAACATATCGGTTATAATAACAAATTAACAAAATTTTCTCTCTTTTTGAACAAGCCCCCGAAGGACTTGTCCTCCTCATACCCCGACGCGAGCTCGGCAAGCCGCTTCACGTCAACCGAAATGTCCGCGTGTCCCGTGACGCGCACCACCGACCCCCGCGATATTTGAAAGACCGCGTTATTGCGCTCTATGTTTTCGTCGGTAACCTTTATACGAATGTCTCCCTCAAAATCCCGCGCCAAAATTTCAAGAACCGCCCGCACATCGACAATACGCATCATCGCAAAGCGTTTGCTCTCCGCCTCGGCAAAACCGCGCTCAAACGCGGAGCGCGGAGCGGTAATTTTAAAATTCTCCGCGCCAATCTCGCCGAGCAAGCTCTCGGCAATGCACGGATTTTCGCACATCATCTCAAACACCTCGGCGGTATTCGTGCTTTTGTCGAGCCGATACAGCGCGTAACCGCCGTCGGCAAGCACACAGCCGCCGCCCGAATTTAATATTACGTCCTCCAGGATAAGCCGTAGGTCCTGCCCGCTCCGAATGACAAACCCGTTGAGCGCCGCCGTACAACGTCTGTAAATCTCGTCAAGCCGAGCGGCGGTTTCGTCCGAAAGCGGTGCCGTATGCGCGCCGCCCCTCTTAAAATGTCTGCCGCACAGAGTGTAAACCGTCTTGTCGCAGTACGCCGAAAAGCCCTGCTTCTCATAAAATTCAAAGTTGAACGGCACCAAAATCGCAATCGGTATGCCGCGCCGCGCCATCAGCGAAAACGCCTCCGCCTGCAGGCTCTTGTAACAGCCGCGCATACGATATTCGGGGAGCGTTGCAACGCCCGAAATATATGACACGGGTACAGCCCGACCGCAAAGGCTGAGCGTGTACGGCATAAGCTGCATATTCGCGCACAAAACGCCGTTCTCCTCAAAAACAAGGGTGTTTTTCGGGGAGTAGTTCCGTGAAAAATTCCATTTTATAAAATGGGGAGGGTCGTCGAAGCATATATCCCACATATTCGCTATAAGCTTCGTCTCATCCTCCCTCGCAAGACGTATCATTAAAGCCACCACCAATACAATTATACAATATTTTTTGATTGCGTTCAACTATTTTTGTATATATTTGGCGCTCCGTCAAATTGACTTTGCAAAAACAGGGGTGTATAATAGCGTTTGGAGGGGGTATGTATTATGAAGGTTCTCAAACGAATTGGCGGCAAGGCTTCTTTCTCCAGTCAGGATATGGAGAAATTTGACTTTATACCGAGATTTTCAAAAAACCGAAACCACAGCTTCCGAACGCTGGCAAGCCTCTACAAGGGCAATTACGGTAAGCTGTCCGGCTCGTCGTTTTTGTACTTTATAAAGCATTTGCCCACCCTTTTATTGCCCGCGGTGACCGCGAACATTATCAACGCGGCGACCTACGGTGTCGGAAACAGTATGCGCGTCATAATATTAAACGTGATTTTTATGCTCGTGCTTTTGATTATCCACGTTCCCACAAACTATTTCCACACAAAGCTGTACTCCCGCGCGATAAGATTTGTCGAGGCGGCGCTCCGCAACTCCATAACGCGAAAGCTCCAGCAGCTTTCAATATCGTATCACAACCTTATGCAGTCGGGGCGTTTGCTCTCCAAGGTTATGCGCGACGTCGAAGCCATACAAACGCTGTCGCATCAGCTTTTTATAAATATCGTAAACGTGATTATGAGCCTTGCGATTGCGATAGGCTTCACGCTTTCAAAAAGCGTGACCGTTTTCCTGTTCTTTGTCGCGACGGTTCCGGTGGCGGCGGCGGTAATGTTTTATTTCAAAAAGGATATTAAAACGCGCAACCGCGAGTTCAGGCAGGAAATGGAGCTTACCAGCGCGAAGGTGGTCGAAATGATAGACCTTGTTCCGATAACCCGCGCACACGCGCTTGAGGACTACGAAATAGCGCGTATCTCAAATCAGCTTGTCGAGACTGCCGAAAAGGGCTACCGTCTCGATATAATACAGTCGCTTTTCGGAGATATAAGCTGGACCGTGTTTATGGTATTTCAGGTCATCTGTCTCGGATTTACGGGTCTTTTGGCATACCGCGGCAGTATAATGGTCGGCGACATCGCTATGTATCAGTCGTATTTTTCAACCATTGTGAGCCAGATTTTGGCAATAACCAACCTGCTCCCTATCATATCCAAGGGCTTGGAGTCGGTCACCTCCATAGGCGACGTACTGCTTGAGGAAAACGTGGAGGACAGCAAGCACAAAAGAAAGCTCAAGGACGTTGACGGTAATTTTGAGTTTAAAAACGTCGGATTTTCATATATGGGAAGCGACACGCCGGTGCTGTCCGACTTCACTCTGTCCGTCAAGGCGGGCGAAACCATAGCGTTCGTCGGAGAGTCGGGCGCGGGCAAGACCACGCTTTTGAACCTTATCATCGGATATATGTACCCGTCAAAGGGAAAAATTTTGATTGACGGCAACGACATAACCGACATAAATCTGCAAAGCTACCGAAAGCATATCGCGGTCGTGCCGCAGAACTCTATCTTGTTCACGGGTACGATAAAGGACAACATCACCTACGGCAGAGCCAATGTTTCGGACGAGGAGCTCAAAGGCGTTATCGAGGACGCAAACCTCACCGAGCTTATAGAAAGCCTGCCCGACGGCTGGGACACCCCGATAACCGAGCACGGAAACAACCTCTCGGGCGGACAGCGGCAGAGAGTGTCGATTGCCCGCGCGCTGATACGAAACCCCAAAATTATAATTCTGGACGAGGCAACCTCGGCGCTCGACACCGTTTCGGAGCGAAAAATACAAGAGGCTCTCGAAAACCTAAAGGACGGCAGGACGACGTTCATCGTGGCGCACCGACTTTCAACAATTAAAAACGCCGACCGAATAGCGGTAATTTCGGAGGGCGTATGCCGCGAAATAGGAAACTATGATGAGCTTATGGCAAAGCGCGGACTTTTCTACCATATGCAGAATGTTCAAAACGCGGACGCGTAAATAAATATAAAAAGGCGGCTTTCATTTTGAAAGCCGCCTTTTTTGTTTTACATTACTCCTCGGATTTAACCGCCGAGAACTTTTCATTCTCCGCCTTTATGGTTATATTGTCGCCCGCCTTTATCTTTCCCGCGAGCATTTCCTCCGCTATCATATCCTCGATTTTCGACTGTATTGCGCGGCGGAGCGGGCGTGCGCCGTATATCGGGTCGAAGCCCTGCTTTGCAATCTCGCTTATCGCGCTGTCGTCCGCGTGAGCGGTAATTCCGTTGGACGCAAGACCGTCGATAAGAGTCTTCATCATCTTTGAAGCGATTTCGCGTATGTTGTCCTCGGTCAGCTTATGGAACACGATTATATCGTCCACCCTGTTCAAAAATTCGGGGCGGAACGCTCTCTTTACCTCGGACATTACGTTGGATTTGATTTTCTCGTAATTGCTGTCGTTATCCTTTTCGCCGCCCGTTGCAAAGCCGAGCGACTTATCCTCGGTTATTGAACGTGCACCGAGATTTGAGGTCATAATTATGACCGTGTTCCTGAAGTCCACGCGTTTGCCCTGCGCGTCGGTCAAAATACCGTCGTCCAAAATCTGGAGCAGTATGTTGAACACGTCGGGGTGCGCCTTTTCAATCTCGTCAAAGAGAATTACCGAATAGGGCTTGCGGCGTACCTTTTCGGTGAGCTGACCACCCTCGTCGTAGCCCACATATCCGGGAGGCGAGCCGACAAGACGCGAAACGGTGTGCTTTTCCATATACTCGGACATATCTATTCTTATCATAGCGTCCTCGTCTCCGAACATAGCCTCGGCAAGCGCCTTGGAAAGCTCGGTCTTACCTACGCCGGTGGGTCCCAAGAATATAAACGAGCCTATCGGGCGCTTCGGGTCTTTAAGACCGACTCTGCCGCGCCTTATTGCCTTTGAAACGGCGCTGACCGCCTCCTCCTGTCCTATAACTCGCTTATGAAGCTCCTCTTCCAAATGGAGAAGTCTCTCGCTCTCTGTTTGCTCAAGCGACTTTACGGGTATGCCCGTCCACGAGGAAATAAGCTGAGCCACAACGTCCTTTGTGACCTGAACCTCGTTCGCGTTCGCGGAGCTTCGCCAGTTATCCTTTACCGAATTAAGCTCGCCGACAAGCTCGTTTTCCTTATCGCGAAGCTTCGCCGCCTGCTCGTATTCCTGAGCGGTTATGGCCTCCTCCTTCTCCTGCTTTATCTTGTTTATCTTTTCCTCAAGCTCCTTGACGTCGGGAGGCGCGGTAAGCTGATTGAGCCTTATTTTCGACGCTGCTTCGTCTATGAGGTCTATCGCCTTGTCGGGCAGAAACCTGTCCGAAATGTATCTTACCGACATTTTAACCGCCGCTTCTATCGCCTCATCGGTAATTTTTACCTTATGATGCGCCTCGTATTTGTCGCGGATACCCTTTAAAATCTCGATGCTTTCCTCCTCGGTCGGCTCGTCTACCGTGATGGGCTGGAAACGTCTCTCCAAAGCCGCGTCCTTTTCGATATACTTGCGGTACTCGTCAAGCGTGGTCGCGCCTATGAGCTGAATTTCGCCGCGCGCCAGCGACGGCTTCAAAATATTCGCCGCGTCTATCGCGCCTTCCGCCGCGCCCGCTCCGATTATGGTGTGGATTTCATCGATAAACAAAATCACGTTGCCCGCCTTGCGTATTTCTTCGAGAGCCTTTTTAAGCCTGTCCTCAAACTCGCCGCGGTACTTCGCGCCCGCCACCATAGACGACAAATCGAGTGCAACCACCTTTTTGTCGGTAAGGGTTTCGGGGACGCTTCCCGCGACTATCTTTTGCGCCAAGCCTTCGGCTATCGCGGTTTTGCCGACGCCCGGCTCGCCGACCAGACAGGGGTTGTTTTTGGTTCGTCTGCTGAGCACCTGAATTACGCGCTCTATAACCTTGTCTCGTCCGATTATCGGGTCAAACTTGTTCTCCTTTGCCATCTTGGTCAAATCTCTGCCGAACTGGTCGAGCGTCGGGGTCTTGCCGCCGCGGGAGGGCGCGCCGCCCGAAATTCCCGACGGTGTTTCCTCGTCGCCCTCCTGATGGTTTATGAAGTTCATAACCGTGTTATAAAGACCCTGCAAGCTTACGCCGAGCGAGCCGAGTATTCTGACCGCGATACTCTCACCCTCGCGCAATATGGCGGTTAAGATATGCTCGGTTCCGATATAGCTGTGTCCGAGCCGCGCCGCCTCGTTGTAGCTGAGTTCAAGTATTCGCTTTGTACGCGGAGTCATACCCTCGGGCGGAATGTCGGTCGGCTCGCCGACTCCGACAAACGCCGAGATTTTATCAATAATTTTTTCGGGAGTTACGCCCACCTCGGAAAGTGCGCGTGCCGCCACGCCTTCTCCCTCCTGCGTAAGTCCGAGCAAAATATGCTCGGTTCCGATATAGTTGTGACCCAGGTCCATCGCGCCCTCCTCCGCGAGGTTAAGCGCGGTCTGAGCGCGTTCGGTAAATCTGTTGTCAAGCATTTAAATCATCTCCTTGCTCCGCACACTCTGCGGTTTTATTTTCTTTATCCGAACCGTCCGAACCGTTTAAACCGTCCGAACAGGGAGCCTTTGTCAGCTCCTTTGTTATTTCCGCACGCTTTAAATCCCTCTCGCGTGCGCTGAAAATGTTAAACGTGTTTACTATGGTCGCGGGGAAAGTTCGGTACATAACGTCGTTGAGCATCTCGACCGAAACGCCCTCTATTATGCCGAGAGAAATTCCGAGCCGCACATCCGAAAGCCGCGCCAGCGCCTCCTGCCCGCTCATAAGTCTTGCGTTGGTAAGTATGCCCAGCGAGCGCAGAACTCTGTCCTCGGTTTCATATTTACTGCTCTCGTACAGCTTTTTGCGAAGCTCCCGCTCCTTTTCGACTATTTCTCCGGTTATCTGCTCCAGCTTGTTCCATATTTCTTCTTCGGAAACGCCGAGCGTCACCTGATTTGAAATCTGGAATATGTTGCCCGCCGAATTACTGCCCTCGCCGTAAAGTCCGCGCACCGTCATACCCAGCGTTGAAAGGGAGCGGAAAATCCTATCGGCGTTGTTGCTCATAACCATAGCCGGCAAAAACACCATTACCGACGCTCTCATGCCGGTGCCGACGTTTGTGGGACAACAGGTTAGATAGCCTATCTGAGGGTCAAACGCAAAATCCACGCTCGCCTCCAGCTTATCGTCCAGCCTGTTCGCCTCGGCAAGACAGCTCTTGTCAAGACCCGACGACATATACTGTATCCTGATATGGTCCTCCTCATTCAGCATAATTGCGGCGCGCTCGTCGCCGCTCAGCAAAAGTCCCGTCTTGCGTGTCGACGATACCATTTCGGGGCTTATTATGTGCTTTTCTGCAAGAGCCTGACGCTCGTAGTCGCGCATTGCGGAAATGTCGATAAACTTCATATCCTTGTCACCTTCAAACGCCTTGCGGCACTTTTCGATGACCTCGCCCTGATTTTTTTTCGTCATACGCGGCGCGAACGGTATCGAAGCAATATTGCGCGCCAGTCTGACTCTTGTGGAGAGTACCACATCGCCCATATTTCCGTTTTCGGTGTACCACATAATTTATTCCCCCCTAAGCTCCTTGATTTTATCGCGTATCTTCGCCGCCTGTTCAAATTCCTGCTTCATAACGGCTCGGTTCAGCTCGGTTTCGAGCTTTTCTATGCGGCGGTTTCGGCTTATCTCCGAGCCCGCTCTGCCCGGAATTTTGCCGGTGTGCTGAGCGTTGCCGTGTATCTGCTTTATGGTATTTGCCAGCCGCGAACGAAATACGTTGTAGCAGTCGGCGCAGCCTATCCTGCTCTTTTGACAAATTTCGTCAAACGTAATGCCGCAGGTCGGGCAGACATTCTGCACGCCCGTCTGCATATCGGCGGTTGTGCCGCCGAAAAGACCCGATAAAAAGTTGTTCACTCCGAACGGGTCGCCGCCGAACGGTAAAAAAGTGAACTCCTCATTGGCGCACGCGCTGCACAGATGCAGCTCCTCCTTTTTTCCGTTTACAACTCTGGAAAAGTGGTTGTTGGCTTCGTTTTTTCCGCATCTTTGACATTTCATAATAAATACCCCCTTATTTATTTTGCGATGTTTACCAAAATATTTTTAAATATGGCGGCTCTCACCATATCCTGCTCCGGACGCTTCAGCGGTATAGCCTTATCGCCGAGCGCGGATACGACTATCTTCGCCTCCGCCGCGGTCAAAAATCCGTTGTCGTACAAATTTTGAACTATGGCTCGGGCGTCGTCAAACGCGAGCGAGCCGCCTATCACATTGACCGTGTGCATAACGTAGTTCCCGCCGACCGGCGCGACCTGAGAAATCTTGATGTAACCGCCGCCGCCGCGCCTGCTCTCTACAATATACCCTCTCTCGGGTGAAAATCTCGTCGAAATCACGTAGTTAATTTGAGAAGGCACACAATTAAAACGGTTCGCAAGCTCGTTTCGCTTAAGTTCGATCTCTCCGCTCTCGCTTAGCATATCCTTTATAAACTGCTCAATCAAATTGCTGAGCTTCATCTTTCTCACCTCGTTTTTGACTTTGACTTTCTTTGACCTTTAACAATATTATAGCACGATTTTTCATTATGTCAATAGTTTTTCCAAAAATTTTTTAATTTTTATCATCTTTTTTACCTTTGTAACAAAATATTGTGCTTTTTTTGTCTGAAAAACACCTGATTTATCTCGGTGCTTGAAAAGAATTGAGATATATGTTAAAATAAAACAAATTAAAATCAACTTAAACGGAGGTATTTTTTATGAAACGCGAAACAAAATGTATTCAGGCCGGCTATACTCCGGGCAACGGAGAGCCGAGAATGATACCGATAATACAAAGCACCACGTTCAAGTACGACACCAGCGAGAATATGGGTAAGCTTTTCGACCTTGAGGAGAGCGGCTATTTTTACTCGCGTCTGCAAAACCCCACCTGCGATTACGTCGCGGCTAAGATATGCGCGCTGGAGGGCGGCTCGGCGGCGATGCTCACCGCGTCGGGTCAGGCGGCGTCCTTTTTCTCAGTTTTCAACATCTGCGGCGCGGGCGACCACGTTATAGCCTCCTCGGCGATATACGGCGGCACCTATAATCTCTTTAACGTAACAATGCGCCGAATGGGTATAGATTTCACGTTTATCGACCCCGACTGCTCCGACGACGAGCTCGAAGCGGCGTTTAAGCCCAATACAAAGGCGCTTTTCGGCGAAACCATCGCCAACCCCGCGCTCAAAGTGCTTGACATCGAGCGTTTTGCAAAGGCGGCGCACGCGCACGGCGTTCCGCTCATTATCGACAACACCTTTGCAACCCCGATAAACTGCCGCCCGATAGAGTGGGGAGCCGATATTGTAATACATTCCACCACAAAGTATATGGACGGTCACGACGCGGCGGTCGGCGGCTGTATTGTCGATTCGGGAAAGTTTGACTGGTTCGCGAGCGCGGACAAATTCCCGGGTCTCACCACGCCCGACGACTCTTATCATGGTATAACCTACGCCGAAAAATTCGGTCTCGGCGGCGCGTATATAACCAAGGCGACCGCTCAGCTTATGCGCGATTTGGGCTCGGTGCAGTCGCCCGTGAACGCGTATCTTTTAAACCTCGGTCTGGAGTCGCTCCACGTTCGTATGCAGAGACACTGCGAAAACGCGGAAAAGGTCGCGGAATTTCTGGAAAACGACGACCGCGTGGAATGGGTCAACTATCCGCGTCTTAAGGGCAACAGATATTACGACCTCGCGCAAAAATACCTGCCCGACGGCGTATGCGGCGTAATTTCGTTCGGCGTTAAGGGCGGTAGAAGGGCTGCCGAGAAATTTATGTCAAAGCTCAAAGTAGCGATGATAGCGACGCACGTCGCGGACGCACACACCTGCGTTCTGCACCCCGCGTCCTCGACCCACCGCCAGATGAGCGACAGCGAGCTTGAGGCGGCGGGAGTAAGCCCCGACCTCATTCGCCTTTCGGTCGGAATTGAAAACGTTGACGATATAATCGACGATTTGAAAAACGCGCTTTGATGCAGCCCACGCAAACTAAGATACAAAATAAGCGCGGTCGATAAATCGACCGCGCTTATTTTACGCATTTTATTTTATTTGTTTTATTTGTCCACTATTGCGAACGAAATCTCGCCGCCTGCGGCAAAAACCTTTTCGTCGCCGTTTACTATGTACGCCTCGGCGTTCGCCTTGCCCATAACGCGCTTGAACGCGGTCATCTGCACCTCTAACCTGAGAGTGTCGCCCGGCTCCACCTGCTTTTTAAACTTAAAGTTGTTTATACCCGTGAAAACAGCGAGCTTGCCCTGATAATTCGGGTCCTTAAGTATCATAACCGCACCCACCTGCGCGAGCGCCTCGACCATCAGCACGCCGGGCATAATCGGTCTGCCCGGAAAGTGACCCTGAAACTGCGGCTCGTTCATGGTTATGTTTTTAATTCCGACCGCCCTTTGGTTCTCCTCGTCCATCTCAATTATTCTGTCCACCAGCAAAAACGGCGGACGGTGAGGAATTATCTCCATTATCTCGCTTGTGTTCATCTGCATAATAATCTACCTCCGTATTATCTTTGTCTTCTTCTCTTGCTTCCGCTGTAATTCTGAAGCAGCTTGATGTTGTCGAGAGCCTGTCCCGTACCGAGAGCCACGCAATACTCCGCGTCCTCCGCGACATAGGTCTGAATACCCGTCTCAAACTCAATGAGCTTGTCCATTCCGTAAATCAGCGCACCGCCGCCCGTCAGGACGATACCTCGGTTGCTTATGTCGCCTACCAGCTCGGGGGGCGTGTTTTCAATTACCGACTTGACCGTGTCAACCACCATCGAAGCGGTTTCGGAAAGCGCGTTGAGCATTTCGTCCGACGACACGGTTATGGTTTTCGGAAGTCCCGAAACCAGGCTTCTGCCCTTGACCTCCATAGCGGGGTTGTCGTCGCGCTTGTAAACGCAGCCTATTTTAATCTTCATATTCTCGGCGGTTCTCTCTCCGATAACTATATTATACTTCTTTCTTATATATTTTACAATAGCCTCGTCAAATTTATCTCCCGCTACCTTTATGGACTCCGAAACGACAATTCCGCCGAGCGAAATTACCGCCACGTCGCTCGTGCCGCCGCCCATATCAACGACCATAGAGCCGACCGGCTGGGAAATGTCTATGCCGACTCCTATCGCCGCCGCGATAGGCTCCTCTATAAGGTGTACGCGGCTCGCGCCCGCCTGTACGCCCGCGTCGATGACCGCCCTTTCCTCAACGTCGGTCACGCCGCTCGGCACGCATATAATTACGCGCGGCTTGAATATACCCTTTTTAACGACCTTTCCCAAAAAATACTTTATCATTCTTTCGGTTGTGTCATAATCCGAAATAACTCCGTCCTTAAGCGGTCTTATAGCCACAATGTTGCCGGGCGTTCTTCCGAGCATCCTCTGCGCCTCGGAGCCGACCTGCAAAACCTTGTCGGTATTTTTATCGACCGCTACCACCGAGGGCTCTTTAAGAACTATACCCTTTCCTTTTAAATATACCAAAACCGAAGCGGTTCCCAAATCTATGCCTATATCCTGACCAAACATTTTAATCCTCCTGTAACATTCCTGTAATATTTCTGTAACATTCTTATAATAATACATTATTTTCCGATTGTCAACATATATTTGTCAAAATTTTAAAAATATGAGTTGAAAACAGCACATTTCTTCTGATATAATATTTGTTAGTTTTAAAAACAATAAAAACGCGGTGATATATTATGGAAAAAATCAAAAAGACCAAAAAGGTCAAAATAGGAGATATATACATAGGCGGCGGAGAGCCTGTCGCGATACAGTCTATGACCACCGCGCCGACGGCGGACGCGAAGGCGGCGGCGGAGCAGGTAAACGCGCTCACCGACGCGGGGTGCGACATTGTGCGGCTCGCCGTACCCGATATGCCGAGCGCGGAGGCGATAAGCGAGATAAAAAAGCTGACCCGCGTCCCGCTGGTTGCCGACATTCACTTTGACTACCGTCTTGCGCTTGAATGTATAAAACGCGGCATCGACAAAGTACGTATAAACCCCGGCAATCTCGGCGGATATGAGCGCGCCCGCGCGGTCGCGGAAGCCGCCAAGGAGCGCGGAATACCCATAAGGATAGGCGTAAACGGCGGTTCGCTGGAGGACGGCATTTTGGAAAAATTCGGCGGGGATATGCCCCGCGCGATGGTGGAGAGCGCAAAATCGCATATTAAGATTTTGCACGACTGCGACTTTGACGACATAGTTGTTTCGCTGAAGTCCTCCGATGTTAAAACCTCTATTGCGGCGTACCGTCTTGCGGCGGACGAGCTTGACTGCCCGCTCCACCTCGGCGTGACCGAGGCGGGAACATACGAGGCGGGAATTGTCAAATCGTCTATCGGCATAGGCGCACTGCTTGCCGACGGAATAGGCGACACGATACGCGTCTCTCTGACCGAAGACCCGCTCCGCGAGGCGGAGGCGGCAAAGCAGATACTTCGTGCGCTCGGAGAGCTGCGCGACGGAGCCGAGGTGGTGTCGTGCCCGACCTGCGCGAGATGTAAGATACCGCTCATACAGATTGCCAAAGAGGTAAATGACGCGCTCAAAAACATCGACAAGCCGATAAAGGTAGCCGTTATGGGCTGCGTTGTGAACGGACCGGGCGAAGCCGGCGACGCGGACGTCGGAATTGCGGGCGGAGACGGCTGTGCGATGCTGTTTAAGGGCGGGAAGATACTCCGACGCGTGGAGCAGAGCGAGATAGTCGGCGCGCTCCTTGAAGAAATCGAAAAAATGTAAATTATCAGAATTTAAGAACGGAGAATAAAGTTGCTTACACTACTTGATTTATTTGATAAATTAACCGTTGCCGAGCCGTTTGCCCGACTTCTTGAGCAGGCGGAGGTCACTCGCGCCGCGGCGGATGCGAAAAGTCTTTCGGTGAGCGCGGATATTTTGTGCCGGGTTCCGATAAATCCGAGCGATTTAAACGAGCTTGCGCGGCTTGTAGAGGATACATACGACCTTTCGCGCGTCACAATAAACCCGACCTACGACAAGTCGCTGTTTACCGAGGAAAACTTCGGAATCATACTGCACTTTCTGTTTGAAAGCGACACGATGTATCGGCTTTATTTTGCAAACAGCCGCATAAAAATCGACGGTGAAAGCGCGGTCGTGTCCGACACGACCTGCACAGCATACACCTTTGCGGAGGGAGAGTGCGAAAACGCGTTCGGCGGCATAATAAAGCGTCTTTTCGGAATTGACGCAAACATTAAAATAGAATACTTCTCGCAAAGCGACGAAGAATACTTTAAGGAGCAGGAGGAAAACGAAGCTCGGCTTGCGGCGCAGGCCGCGGCGGCAAAGCCCGCTCCCGCCGCGAAAAAGGCTGTCGCCGTTCCGTCGGAGGGACATATATTCGGAAAACCGTTTTCGGGCGACCCCGTTCCGATGATTTCGGTCAACAGCGGCGACAACGCGGTAATCGTTGAGGGCGAGGTATTCTATACCGAAGATGTGCGCGATATAAACAAGGGCAAAAACAGCTTTAAAAAGCTGACGTTTTATATGACCGACGGGGAGTGGTCTCTTATATGCCAGGTTTTCGGAAAATCCGAGGCGGTTTCGCCGTTTATTTCGGCTGTAAAGCGCGGCGTGCGCCTTAAAGTGATGGGTGACTACAATTTCAGCACGTTTGACCGAAGCGACATTTTGGAGGTTCATTCGGCAGACCTGCTCCCCTCTCTGCCCAAAAAGACCGACGACGCGCAGGAAAAGCGTGTCGAGCTTCATCTGCACACAAAGATGTCCGCGCTGGACGCGATAACCTCGGCGGAAGATTTGGTAAAGCGCGCGGCGGATTGGGGTCACAGCGCGGTTGCGATAACCGACCACGGCGTGGTTCAGGCGTTCCCCGAAGCGCATAAGGCAGCGGTCGAGGCGCGCAAAAACAATCCCGACTTCAAAGTTATCTTCGGCGTGGAGGGCTATCTTCTGGACGATACCGACTGTGCGCCCAACGAGGAATTTATTGTTTTCGACATAGAGACGACCGGTCTCAGCCCGCAAAACTGCGCGATAACCGAGATAGGCGCGGTAAAGCTGATTGCCAACCGCAAAGCCGAGGTTTTCAGCAGTCTTGTAAACCCGGGCTGTCATATTCCCGAAGACATAACGGCGCTCACGGGAATAACCGACGAAATGGTAAAAGACGCGCCGAAAATCGACACGGTACTGCCCGAATTTCTGGCATTTTGCGGCAACCGACCCGTGGTCGCGCACAACGCGAGGTTCGACACCTCGTTTATAGCCGAAAACGCGGCTCGGCTCGGTCTGCCGTTTAAAAACGAAGTTTTCGACACGCTCGAAATGTCGCGCACCCTTTTCCCGGACGAAAAGACGCACAAGCTGGATGTTATATGCGAGCGTTTGGGCGTAAGCCTTGAAAACCACCACCGCGCGGTAGACGATGCGGCCGCGACGGCGGAAGTGTTCGTTAAACTGCGCCAAATCGAGTTTGAAAAAGGCGGCGTAAAGCAGATAAGCGAGGAGGACTTAAAAAGGCGTCCCAACCACATAATAATTCTTGCCAAAAATTACGCGGGGCTTAAAAACCTCTACAAGCTGGTCTCATATTCGCATATACACCACTTCTTCAAACGCCCGAAAATACTCAAAAGTATTCTCACGGGTCTGCGCGACGGTCTTATTATCGGCTCGGCGTGCGAACAGGGCGACCTCTTTCGCGCGGTGCTCGGCGGTGAGCCGCAGGAAAAAATCGAGAATATCGCAAACTTTTACGACTATCTTGAAATACAGCCGCTCGGCAATAACCGCTTTATGATTGCCTCCGCCGATATTCCGCAGGTAAGCTCGGACGAGGACCTTAAGAATTTGAACCGCAAAATAGTCGAGCTGGGCGACAAGCTAAATATACCCGTCACCGCGACGTGCGACGTGCATTTTATGGACCCCGACGACGCGTTTTACCGCCGCGTCCTCCAAGGCTCGCAGGGCTACACCGACGCGGACAACCAGGCTCCGCTGTATTTCCGCACCACCGACGAAATGCTCGCGGAGTTTGACTACCTGCCGCCCGAAAAAGCGCGCGAAATAGTTGTTACCAACACCAACAACATTGCAAATCAAGTTGACATAATCCAGCCCGTCCCCGACGGCACATATCCGCCGTCCATTGAAAATTCGGAGCGGGATTTAATAGATATTTGCCAAAAGCGGGCGCACGAAATCTACGGCGACGAGCTTCCCGAGGTGGTTCAAAAGCGTTTGGACCGAGAGCTTGACTGTATAATAGGCAACGGCTTTTCGGTTATGTATATGATAGCGCAAAAGCTGGTAAAGAAGTCGAACGACGCGGGCTATCTCGTAGGCTCGCGAGGCTCGGTCGGCTCGTCCTTTGTCGCGTTCCTCGCGGGAATTACCGAGATAAACTCTCTTGCTCCGCACTATGTATGCCCCGACTGCAAGCACAGCGAATTTTTCCTTCACGGCGAGTATCAAAACGGCGTGGATATGCCGAAGAAAAACTGTCCCGTATGCGGCGCGCCTATGAAAAAGGACGGTCACGAGATACCGTTTGAAACCTTCCTCGGCTTCAACGGCGACAAGGTCCCCGATATCGACCTTAATTTTTCGGGCGAGTATCAGGCGACCGCGCATAAATACGTTGAGGAACTGTTCGGAGAGGGCTATGTGTTTAAAGCGGGTACCATTTCGGGTATTGCGGAAAAATCCGCAATAGGCTTTGCAAAGAAATATTTTGAGACAAAGGGGCTTGCCGTTCCGCAGTCCGAGATAAAACGCGCCGCGATAGGCATAGAGGATATAAAGCGCACAACGGGTCAGCACCCCGGCGGCGTTATAGTATGCCCCAAGACGCACGAGATTTTCGACTTTTGCCCCATTCAGCATCCCGCGGACAAGCGCGACTCGGATATAATCACGACCCACTTTGACTTTCACTCGATACACGACAACCTGTTAAAGCTGGACATTCTCGGACACGACGACCCTTCGACGCTGAGAATGCTCGAGGACCTGACCGGCGTGGACATCAAATCCATCCCGCTTGACGACCCCGACACAATGAAAATCTTTTGCGGCCCCGAAATTCTCGGCGTTACGCCCGAACAGATAAACAGTCAGACGGGAACGCTCGGCATCCCCGAATTCGGAACGTCGTTTACCCGTCAAATGCTTGTCGACACCAAGCCGACTACGTTTGCCGAGCTGATATTCATAGCGGGTCTGTCTCACGGCACCGACGTATGGCTCGGCAACGCGCAGGAGCTTATAAGAAACAAGACCGCGACGCTTTCGGAGGTTATCAGCGTGCGTGACGACATTATGACCGCGCTTATCCAAAAGGGGCTTGAGCCGGGTATGGCGTTTAAAATCACCGAGCTGGTACGAAAGGGCAACGCCGCGAAAAACGGTCTGCCTGAAGAATACGAAACGGCTATGCGGGAGCACGGCGTTCCCGAATGGTACATAGCCTCCTGTAAAAAAATCAAGTATATGTTCCCCAAGGCACACGCGGCGGCATATGTGACTATGGCATTCCGTGTCGCGTATTTCAAGGTACACTACCCCGTGGAGTTCTATATCGCCTACTACACCGTCCGCGCAGATTTGTTTGACAGCGCGATAATGGCGCAGGGTAAGACCAAGGCAAAGGAGGAGCTGAGGCGGCTCGACCAGAAATCCAAAATCGAAAGCCTGTCTCAAACCGACAAGAACCTCCAGACCATTTTGGAGGTCGTTGTGGAGATGTACGAACGCGGAATTAGCTTTTTGCCCGTAGACCTCTACAAATCCCACGCGTATAAATTCCAAAAGGTTGACGGCTGCATACTTCCGCCCCTCAACAGCTTTGCGGGCGTGGGAACGGCGGCGGCGGAAAACATTATGAACGCCCGGGAGGACGGCGAGTTTCTGTCGCGGGAGGACCTCAAGGCTCGCGCAAAGGTCAACAAAAAGGTAATCGAAACGCTTGCCGAGCAAGGCTGCCTCAATGGTCTACGGGAAAGCAGCCAGATGTCATTATTCGATATGTAACTCGCGGACACTTAAAAACTCGGTCTACCGCAAGCGGGAAGATTAAAAATGAGTTTGAGAAAATATCAAAATCAGAGGAAACAACAACGCGGGGCTTATCGAAATCCCCGCGTTGTTACTTGCTTTTTACAAAATTGCTCTCTACCGTACACTCGTACGCCGACGAGACCAATTTTGTAAAATATACCTTCGTTTTTAAGCGTCTGTGATTTTTTGTTTCAATTGTTTCACGTGAAACATCCCGAATAGCAAAACTGCTTTTCGGGATGTTGTTTTTTAAAAGTTTCACGTGAAACATTGATTTTTCAAAAAAACTGTGGTACAATAAACACTGCCGTATTTATTGTACGCTTTCGGCGGAATTAAACGGCGTTTGCGATATTCCCAATCAAGGAGAAAATTATGGGTAAAATAATAGCGATAGCAAATCAAAAGGGCGGCGTAGGCAAGACCACCACCGCGGTAAATTTAAGCGCGTGTCTCGGAGCGCAGAACAAAAAGACTCTGCTCATCGACATCGACCCGCAGGGAAACAGTTCCAGCGGTCTGGGCATTGATACGCGCCGCGTTAAGCGTTCGACTTACGACTGCCTGATTGACAGCGCGCCTATAAAAGACGCGGCGATAAAAACCGAATTCAAAAATCTTTGGGTGTGTCCTTCAAACATTAACCTCGCGGGCGCGGAACTGGAGCTTGCCTCAAAGGAAAAGAGGGAATACTGCCTTAAAGAGGCGATTTCCAAAATAAAGGACGACTACGATTTTATAATTATCGACTGTCCGCCCTCGCTCGGTCTTATAACCCTTAACTCATTTACCGCGGCGGACTCGGTTCTGGTACCCATCCAATGCGAATACTACGCGCTCGAGGGTCTGAGCCAGCTCACAAACACGATAAAGATTATAAAGAGATCGCTCAATCCCGACATAGCTATCGAGGGCGTGCTTTTAACTATGTTCGATTCCCGGACAAACCTTTCGATACAGGTCGTTGACGAGGTAAAAAAATACTTCGGCAAAAAGGTTTACAAAACCGTTATACCCCGCTCGGTGAGACTTGCCGAGTCGCCGAGCTTCGGTCAGCCCATAATCGAATACGACCCCCGCTCAAAGGGCGCGGAGGGATACATAAATCTCACAAAAGAGGTTATTAAAAACAACAAATAAAACCCAAGGCGGTGAAATAAATGGCAAAAAGTAAAAAGGGGCTGGGCAGAGGTCTCGGCGCGCTGTACGGCGACGACGTTATAGAAGCAATAGACGCCGACGACGAGCTTTTTGACCCGCCTCCGCGGAAAAAGGCAAAGAGCAAGGACAGCGCAAACGGCGAGGTTGCCGAGATAAAGCTCATAGATATTGAGCCAAATCGGAAGCAGCCGAGAAAGACGTTTGACGAGGAGCCGCTCGAAGCGCTTGCCGACTCCATAAAAACGCACGGCGTAATTCAGCCGATACTGGTCTCCCCGACCGGCAACGAAACCTACCGAATAATTGCGGGCGAGAGACGATGGCGGGCGGCAAAGCTCGCGGGGCTTAAAACCGTACCCTGCATAGTCCGCGAATATAAAGACCGGGAAATATCCGAGCTTGCTCTCGTCGAGAACCTTCAGCGTGAGGACTTAAATCCGCTTGAGGAAGCGGAGGGCTATCAAAATCTTATGGACGAGTTCAGTCTGACGCAGGAGGAGATAAGTACGCGGGTCGGCAAGAGCCGAAGCGCGGTGGCAAACGCGCTCCGTCTTAACAATCTTCCGCCCGAGGTCAAAAAAATGGTGACAAGCGGAGAGCTTTCGGCGGGACACGCGCGAGCGATTTTGGGCGCGCAAAACGCCGAGGAGCAAATTCGGCTCGCACAGACGGCGGTAAGCGACGGACTGAGCGTGCGCCAAACCGAGCAGCTTGTAAAGCGGCTCTCCCAAAAGAAGCCCGCTCCCGCGAAAAACTCGGAGGAAAAGGCTCTGCTGAGATATTATAAGGACGTTGAGAAAAATCTGTCCGACAGACTCGGCACCAAAGTCCGCATAGTGCGCGGAAGCAAAAAGAGCAAAATCGAGATTGAGTATTACACAAAAGACGACTTTGAACGTCTGCTCGATATACTTTAATCAGGTTAATAATTAAAATTTTTCAGAAGCGTTTAACGCCTTATCTGCCCGTAATAAGGCTGTTAAATATTTTCATTATTGTTTGCGGGCAGAAAGGCGATGGAAAGTATATGTTAGACATCAAATTATTCAGGAACGACCTTGATAAGGTTAAGGCAGCTCTGAGCCGACGCAAGGAGAACGTCGACCTCGACGGTCTGCTCGCGCTCGACAAGGAAAGACGCGAGACGCTGTTTGAGGTTGAGCAGATGAAAGGTCGGCAAAACGCGGTTTCAAAGCAAATTCCCGTGTTCAAAAAAGAGGGTAAGGACACGACCGAGATTTTCGCCGAGATGAAAAAGCTGTCCGACGAAATAAAGTCGCTTGACGACAAGGTGCGTGAGCTTGACGCAAAAATCGAACAGATTATGCTCACCATACCGAATATTCCGAATGACGAAGTGCCCGACGGCGACACCGACGAGGACAACGTAGAGGTAAGACGCTTTTCCGAGCCGACAAAATTTGATTTTGAGCCGAAGGCGCATTGGGATTTGGGCGAGACTCTCGGTATTTTGGACCCCGCAACCGCGGCAAAGGTAACCGGCGCACGCTTCCACTTCTATAAGGGCGCGGGCGCGGCTTTGGAGCGTGCGGTAGTCAACTTTTATCTCGACACGCACACCGCCGAGCACGGCTACACCGAGGTTTTCCCGCCGTTTATGGTTCACCGAAGCAGTATGGTCGGCACGGGTCAGCTCCCCAAGTTCGAGGAGGACGCGTTTAAGGTAATGAACACCGACTACTTCCTCGTTCCGACCGCCGAGGTGCCCGTTACAAATATGTACCGAGGCGACATACTCGAGGGCGATAAGCTACCCATAAAGCACGTCGCATATACCGCCTGCTTCAGAGCCGAGGCGGGCAGTGCGGGACGCGACACCCGCGGTCTTATAAGACAGCACCAGTTCAATAAAGTGGAGCTTGTTAAGTTCACCAAGCCCGAGGAGTCCTACGCCGAACTTGAAAAGCTGGTCGCGGACGCCGAGGACGTTCTGCAAAGACTGGGACTTCCCTACCGCGTCGTAAAAATCTGCGTGGGCGACCTCGGCTTTACCGCCGCGCTCAAATATGATATAGAGGTCTGGATGCCGAGCTACAACCGCTACGTCGAAATCTCGTCGTGCAGTAACTTTGAGGACTTCCAGGCGCGCCGCGCAAATATAAAATATAAGAACACACCCAAGGATAAGGCTCAGTTTGTCCACACCTTAAACGGTTCGGGCGTGGCTGTGGGCAGAACCGTTGCGGCAATACTCGAAAACTACCAAAACGCCGATGGAAGCGTAACCATTCCCGACGTTCTCCGTCCCTATATGCGCGGTCTTGAAAAAATAGAGGGATAATTTTTGGATATTTTGTCATAAAATTTTCAAAAATAAACCGCTGTATTTGTAAATTTTATATAATTGTTAACATTTTGTTCATACTTTGTTAACAATTTATTAACAATTCTGTTGTAGAATGACAGTATGAAAAGCAAACCCCTCTTTGACTTTTCATTACATAACTCCTCCCAAGGCCGCACAAGGTTATCCATGTGCGGCATTGGATTTTTAGAGGGCGCATAATTTCGGAGTTTAATTTTTTGTTGACTTTGATATAAGTTAATGATAATATAATTTTATAGGTTGTTTAATACAGAATATACAATATACAGAGAGCGGTGAAATGAACGTGGAGACAAAGAAGATATTGGTTGTGGATGACGAAAAGGCAATCGTTGAAATACTTAGATTTAACCTTTTGAAAGAGGGCTACGAGGTCTACGAGGCATACGACGGCGAAAAGGCGCTGGAGCGTGCCGAAGCTCTCAACCCCGACTTGATTTTGCTTGATGTTATGCTTCCGAAAGCGGACGGCTTCACGGTTTGCAAGAAAATACGCGAAACCTCGGACACCCCGATACTTATGCTTACCGCGCGCGAGGAGGAAGTGGACAAGGTGCTCGGTCTGGAGCTTGGCGCGGACGACTACATAACCAAACCGTTCAGCGTGCGCGAGCTTATGGCAAGAGTTAAGGCGAATATCCGCCGCAACTCGCCCGCCGTGAAAAATCCGGCGACGGCTGAGCCGAGCGACAAGCTGGAGATTGGCGAATTTCTACTCGACGGCGACAGGTTCGAGCTTTACAAAAACGGCAAGCCGATACCCAACATCACCATACGCGAGTTTGAGCTTATTAAATTTTTGGCTTCGCGTCCGAATAAAATCTTTTCGCGCAAGCACCTGCTTGAAAACGTGTGGGATTACGAATATTACGGAGATGTGCGAACGGTGGACGTGACCGTGCGCCGTCTGCGTGAGAAAATCGAGGATGACCCCTCTCAGCCGAAATATATTATGACAAAACGCGGCATAGGCTACTATTTCGCTTTCTGATACCAAAATCAAGACACGGCGCGGCTCCCCGCGCCGTTTAATTTATTTTATTACAAAAATATACGGAGGAATTTATTTTGCTTAATATAACAGTAATTGCCGTCGGAAAGCTCAAGGAGCGTTACTTTGCCGACGCCTGCAGCGAATACGCGAAACGGCTTTCGGGTATGTGCGCCCTGAAAATCATTGAGGTTGACGACGCGCCCGCTCCCGAGGGTCTGTCCGAAAAAGAAAAAGAGGACGTTCTCGAAAAGGAAGCGCGGAGGATAACAGATAAAATACCTAAGGGCAGCTTTATAATCCCGCTTTGCGTGGAGGGAAAGGAGTGCAGCTCACCCGAGCTTGCCGAAATAATCGGCTCAAATATGAACGGCGGCGTAAGCTCAATCACGTTTATAATAGGCGGCTCGCTCGGTCTGGCAAAGAGGATAAAGGCGTTGGGAGACCTGCGTCTCAGCTTTTCTCGCCTGACCTTTCCCCATCGGCTTATGCGGGTGATACTGCTTGAACAGATATACCGCGCGCTCACTATTTTAAACGGCAGAACTTACCATAAATAACGTCCTGATTGACATAATCGCAAATTTATGTTAGAATAGTATTACTTTTTTCTCAGGGGGAAACAGCTTTGAAGATAACAAAAAGAATATCATCGCTTTTGACCGCGCTCTGCGTTGCGGCGGCTTTGGCGCCCTCGGCGTATGCGGCGCCTTCGGTCTTAAGCGGCGCACAGATAAATAAAATAGCCTACGGCATAAACGAATACCATCTCCAAAAGGAATTATATGACGGTATGCAGAATATCTACGTCGCGGAGGTGGACTTAACGCGCGACTACATAGAGGTTGAAGCGCTCTTCTCGCCCGACGGCGTAAGCCGAAGAAGCACCGTTTTGAATATGGCGAAAAATTCGGGCTCGTTTGTCGCAATTAACGCCGACTTTTTCCAAACAAGCGGCTCCGACTCTATGAGCGCGACCCCGACAGGTACGCTCGTGTCGGACGGCAAGCTCCTTTCAACTCCGTCGCTCGACGAAGGCGTTTGCGCCACGGCGGGAATTAAAAACGACAACACCGTCGGATTTTCGTACTGGTCTCAGAACATAACTCTGACCGCGCCCGACGGCGCAAGCACGAAGATACACCATATAAATAAATTTTACGACGACGGCGGCCTGATTTTGATTACGTCGGATTACAGCGGAAATTCGATAGGCGGCGACTATGAGATTATCGTAAACAGCGAAGGCGTCGTTACCGACTCGTTTCAAAACGCGGGCGTGCTCAAAATACCCGACGGCTCGTTTGTAATCGCTTCAAATACATATACCAACACCTTTTTGGCAGACCACTTCAAGGTCGGCGACAAGGTTAAAATCGACTATGAAATAACGCCGAGCGACTATAAGGATTATAAAATGGCGGTCGGCGGCGGCACCCTGCTTGTAAAAGACGGCGCGCCTGCAGAGATAACCCACAGCACGGGTATAGGCGGCTACAATCCGCGCACCGCTATGGGCGCGACGGCGGACGGCAAAACGCTGTATATCGTAACGGTAGACGGCAGAGCCGATAACGCAAAGGGTATGACCCTCTCGCAACTCGCCGACTTTATGTTGAATTTGGGCTGCCATAACGCGATAAACTTTGACGGCGGCGGCTCCACAACGTATGTCTCAAAAACGATAGAAGAGGCGGAGCCCTCGGTCAAAAATCAGCTAAGCGACAATTACCAGCGTCCGGTTTCGACAGGCGTGGGCGTTGTCGTAAATAAATCGGCGTGGGAGCCGATTTCGATAGACTTGCGCGTTGACCAAAACGAGACGTTTGTGGGCGGGGCGCGTGAATTTAAAGTGATTTCGACAGACGTGTTTTATAACGAGAGCGAAATAGACCCCTCTCTTGTCAGCTTCTCGGTAAAGGGCATAGAGGGAACGTGGAACGGCTCGGTATTCCTGCCCACGTCCGCGGGAAACGGTTTGGTAACCGTGACATACGGCGATATGACCGCCGAGGAGGAGCTGTTGGTTTACGAAAGCCCCACCGCGTTTGAGTTTAGCCCCTCGACCTATACCGGAGTTAAAGCGGGCGACGTTTTAAACCCGTCGGTTTACGGAATTGCTCCGAGCGGCAGCAGAATTTTAATTTCGAGCGATGAGGTAAACTGGCAGGAAAGCGACGGCATAGAGCCGACAAACGGCGGAATAAGAGTGCTCAATCCCGCGTCAGACTCATATAAGGCATATATCGGCGATATGTACGCATATATTGGTATAAACACCTCGGTAATTCCGAGCGGCAGTCGGTTTATCGACCCGCTTGAGACGAACACTCTTGATAAAAACACAAAAATTGCGGTGCTCGGAGAGCTCGGCGCGGATACCCTTTATAAAAAAGTGTTCGCATCTCCGCAGATAGCCGCCGACGTCAACCAAAGCGGCGCGGACGCGGCAGTCCTGTTCGGAAAGTCGGACGGCAGCAAACTCAACTCCGTCGTCGTAAACGGCACGGGTTATGACGAAAAGACGGTCGGCGACGCGCATATAATAAGGATAGATAATTCGGGCGGCGGTATTTCGGCGACAGACGAGAGTCAGTGGAGCCGACTCGAAAACGCTCTCTCGTCCGCCTACGGTAACAACATATTTATATTGCTCCCCGAAAGCTACTACCAAAGCATCGGCGGATATTACGACAGAGCGAGGTTTGACGGACTTACCGAGAGGGCGGCGTCAAACGGCAAAAACATATGCGTGATTTTCAAAAACGACCGCGACAGCATATACGCGCAAAACGGAGTGCATTACTTCGGAGTGAGCGGCACGGCGGGAATTTCGGCGTCGAACGCCGCGAGCCTTAAAAATTACCGTTACCTGCTGCTTGGCGCAGATGAATACGGAATAAATTATAAGCTCGTCACTCCGCTGAGATAGTGTTAACAAAGCGTCCGCGCAAAATAAAAATACGCGGACGTTTTCTTAATAAAAAATTAACACATTCTTCATAATTTTCGATATATTTATATGATATTTTATTTTAAAATATATTATGGAATACAGTCCTGTCGAAGGGAGGCAGAATTATGACAAATAATATAAACACCGTGCGGGATGAGATTAAGGCTCTGTCGCAGCTCTGCATCAAAAACAGCAATATCGACCCCGCCCTGTACAATAAATACGATATAAAACGCGGTCTGCGCGACTTGGACGGCAAGGGCGTGCTTACGGGCATAACCGAAATTTCGGAGATTATCGCAAAGAAGAACGTCGGCGGCGTTTTGATGCCGTGCGACGGCAAGCTCTATTACCGCGGCATCGACGTTGAAGACCTTGTGCGCGGGCACGAGCTTAAAAACCGCTTCGGGTTTGAGGAGACCGCCTATCTGCTCATATTCGGAGAGCTTCCGACGCGGGAACAGCTTATGAACTTTACGAAGCTGCTCTCCGATTTGCGCACTCTGCCCAAATACTTTGTGCGCGATATAATTATGAAGTCTCCCAGCTCGGATATGATGAACGCGCTGTCCCGCTCGGTTCTGACACTCTACGCGTATGACGAAAACGCGAACGATACTTCTATACCGAACGTACTGCGCCAGCAGCTTCGTATGCTTGCGCTGTTCCCGCTGTTCGCGGTTTACGGCTACAACACCTACAATCATTATTACAGGGGCAAGAGCCTTTACATACACGACCCGCGTCCCGACCTTTCGACCGCGGAAAATATACTGTATATGCTCCGTCCCGACAAGAAATACACCGAGCTTGAAGCCAAAATTCTCGACATCGCGCTTATGCTCCACGCGGAGCACGGCGGCGGCAATAACTCGACGTTTTCGATACGCGTTTTGTCGTCGTCGGGAACCGACTCATACTCGGCGGTCAGCGCGGCTCTCGGCTCGCTCAAAGGTCCGAGGCACGGCGGCGCGAATATAAAGGTCGTTCAAATGTTTGAGGATATAAAAACCAAGATTTCCGACTGGAGCGATGAGGGCGAAATCGCCGACTACCTCTCGAGAATACTCGATAAGCAGGAGTTCGACCGAACGGGTCTTATCTACGGTATGGGTCACGCGGTCTACTCGCTGTCCGACCCCCGCGCGCGTGTTTTCAAGAGCTTTGTGCAGGGACTCGCCCGCGAAAAGGGCAGAGAAGCCGAGTTTGAGCTTTATTCGACGGTCGAGCGTCTCGCCGCCGAGGTCATCGCGTCCAAACGCAAAATATTCAAGGGCGTGAGCGCAAACGTCGATTTTTACAGCGGCTTTGTTTACGATATGCTCGGACTTCCGCCCGAGCTTTATACCCCGATTTTCGCGGTCGCGCGAATTGCGGGCTGGAGCGCACACCGTCTCGAAGAGCTTATCGGCAACGGTAAAATTATCCGCCCCGCTTATATGGCGGTTTCAAAGCACCGCCCCTACGTGGACATCGAGGACAGAAAATAAAAGTTGACAAAAACAAAAAATAAATATATAATAAAGATAGAAAAGGCAGTCTGTTTTGAACGGCTCGCCAAAATATTGACTATATTAGTCGCTGCATTTGTCGATGTGGGCGACTAATATGCTTTTATGATAAAAACACTTGATTTTTTTAATAATACGTCATATAATATATTTGTAAGAATTTCTGAAATTCCGAAAAGCGGAGAGGTGAATGAAATGTTAGCGGAAATCAGGGGTCGTTCGCAGATTACCATTCCTGCGGACATTATAAAAAAGCTCGGGATTACCGAGGGCGATAAGTTTGAAATTATGGAAAAGGACGGCGGTATATTTCTTTGCCCCGTTGTCGTCTATCCCAAGGAAAAAATGGAGCAGCTCGCGCAGCTTATAAAAAGCTCAAAAGAGGAGGTCAAGCAGCAGACCGCCTTTGACAGCGTAGAGGATATGTTTCGGGATATGGGAATTGATATTGACAATGTATAAGCTTAAATATACCAAGGTATTTGAAAAAGATTTTAAAAGACTGTCCCGCTCGGAACAAGCGGCATATAACAAAAAGTCGGGCGATTGCCCGACTTTTTGTTTTCAGCATTTTTCGGCGCCTGTTTCCTCGCGCTTTTTTAAGTATATAACGTCGTTGTCGGCGTCCAATGTGAAAATGAGCGTATCTTTCGGCTTTAACTCGAGATACAGCCTTACGTCTACGGGTATCGTCACCCTACCCGCATTGTCCAATTCTCTCTTAAAATAAAACTGCTTCATATGACCTTGCCTCCCAATAAAAAAATGCGTGACCGAAGCCACGCACCGTAAAAAGCATGGCTCCTTTGTTGTCAAGCAAAGCCATAAAAGCGCTTTTCTGTCAGAAATGCCAGAGTACGTTTTTATGAAAGAGTCATACATTTTTACCAAGTAAATGTATAACCCTGTCATTTCGTGACCAGATTAGCACTTTATTAACTTTGCTTGACGGGCATATTGTATCATATATCCCTTTTATTTGCAACAGAAATATGTCGAATTAAGCCGAGGTAAAAAAATAATTTATTTGACTTTTCGGCGATACTGTGATATACTGTCGTCAAATAAATTTTTATTCGGAGGTGTTGTTGTTCTTTATGGACAGTGACAGTAGTACCAAGATTATTTTTTTGATTGTCTGTCTTATTCTTTCGGCGTTTTTTTCGGCCGCCGAAAGCGCATATACCGCTGTGAATAAAATAAGGCTTAAGAATTTGGCGTCCGAGGGGAACAAGCGCGCGGCGGTTGCGCTTAATCTTTCGGAAAACTATAACAGTCTGCTTTCGACAATACTTGTCGGAAACAACATTGTAAATATTGCCGCGTCGTCGGTGGCAACGATTTTGTTTATAAAGCTGCTGCCCGAGGGTCTGAGCGTACACAGCGCGTCTATATCGACCGCTGTAATTACTATACTGGTCCTCATTTTCGGAGAGATTTCCCCAAAGACCATAGCTACCGACTCGCCCGAAAAGATTGCTATGCTTTTCGCGCGTCCGCTGAAGTTTTTGACGGTTATCCTCACTCCCTTAAACTTTCTGTTTGAGCTTTGGAAAAAAATGCTTGTGAAGATATTTCCTCCCAACTCGGACGGCATTACCGAGGAGGAGCTCTTAACCATTGTCGAGGAAGCACAGAGCGGCGGCGAGTTTAACGACGACGAAGCCGAGCTCATCCGCAACGCGATTGAATTTAACGACATTCAGGCGGACGAAATACACACTCCGCGAGTCAATGTGGTCGGAATAGACGTAAACTCGACCCGCGAGGAGGCGGACGAGGTGTTCAGCGAGTCGGGCTACTCGCGTCTGCCGGTCTATAAAGAAACGATTGACAATATTATAGGTATAGTAAATCAAAAGGATTTCTACAATGCCAACAACGCGGATAAAGACATCAGGCACCTTATGCACGCTCCGATTTACGCGATACCGTCCACCAAAATATCCGAGCTTCTCGCGATTTTGCAAAAGAGCAAGACCCATATCGCGGTGCTTATCGACGAGTACGGCGGCACCGTGGGAATTGTCACGCTGGAGGACATCCTGGAGGAGCTTGTGGGCGAGATCTGGGATGAGCACGACGAAGTAATCGAAGAATTTTCAAAGACGGGCGAGAACAAGTACCGCATACTTTGCACCGCAAGTCTTGACGATATGTTTGAGAAATTCGACCTCGAAAACAAATTCGATATTCCGACCGTCAGCGGTTGGGTAATCGAAACGATAGGCAGGCTTCCGAGAATAGGCGACACGTTTACATACGAAAACTTAGACGTGCGCGTTACAAAATGCGATTCCCGCCACGTTCTCGAAATCGAAGTGACCGCAAATCCCGTTGAGGACAATAAGAAAGATGAAGATTGATTTTAACCGAGCCGCAAGAAAAACCTGCGGCTCGGTTTTTAAATTTTGTTCTCAAAAAACTCGGACGCGATAATCATCAGCATCCACGCCAGCCCCGCCCAGCCGAAAAATCCGTACAGATGCTCCACCAGCGACGAAAACTCAATGTAGGCGGGCAGAATTGCCGCGAGACAAAACAGCAGGCTGTATAAAATGCGCTCCCGATTGTCCTTCGCGTTTGTCTGAGCCAAAATGCCGAACCCGTTTGCGGCGGCGGTCGTGTACATCGCCAAAAGCAAAATTGCGGCGTAAAACTTTTCAAACGCGCCGCCCCCGAAGCCCGACAGCGTAAAGAGGGGCAGCTCGCCGACGGCGGAGGCGAAGTTCGTTTTAAGCGCAAACCACACCAAAAAAATCAGCACGCCCAAAATGCCGCCGCCCAAAAACGCGCCCGCCTTCGCGCTCCGTTTGCTGATGTAGGGGCGCAAAGGCACGAGTACCGCGCCGGCGGTTATGGTGTTGTAGCTGACGTATCTGAACGCCGCGGTCATATAGTTGTCCGCAGCCGCGAGCGAAAACGCGGGAACGCTCCACAGTGTCACCGATGCAACGCACAGATAGCTCATACCCAAAATTATAACGGGTACCAAAACCGTGTTAAGCGCGACTATCCCTCGGTTTCCCGCGGCAAGCGCGATAAAGCTCGCCGCCGCCATAAGCCATATTCCGCGGCTTCTGCCGATATTAAAAAGCTCGCTCATAAGCGTGCCGCAGCCCGACAGCATAGTGAAAAACCCCGCAAACATAAAAAGCGTCACGAGGGCGCGCACTATCGGCGCGGCGCGCCCCGCGACGGCGCGTATGTACTCGTCAAAGGATTTTATGTTGTATTTGTAAGTCCTTTTCAAAATCAGAAATGCCACGCATATAAACATAAGTGTTGCCGCGGCGACCCCGCTCAAATTGCGGGTGTTGTACTTCACAAAATAGCGCATTATTTCCTGACCCGAAGCAAAACCCGCTCCAATCACCAGCCCGACGTAGACAAAAGCAATCTTAAATCCGTTTTTTAAGTCCTCCTTCAAACGACACACCCCCTATAACTTGTGCTTTGCTTTTATGAAATAACTATATATTGAAAGTGCGGGTTTTATGCGAAAAATTTGAATTTTTTGGACAAAAAAACTTGACAACGACCAAAAATTGTGTTATCATAACTATACCTCTCTGAAAGAGGCTTTATTTGTGTTGTAAAAGATTTGCATAATGTAAATTGATATAAGATAATATAATTCGGAAAGGAATGATACGGGTGAGGACTAAGATCACGCTTGCTTGCACCGAGTGCAAACAGAGGAATTACGACACTATGAAAAACAAGAAGAACGACCCTGACAGACTTGAAATGAACAAGTTTTGTCCTTTTTGCAGAAAGCATACTCTGCACAGAGAAACAAAGTAGTACCGAAGCGATACGCAAATCGGTTATTTTAGGAGTGTAAAACTTATGGAACAAGCTAAGAAAAATATAGGCTCACGAATTGTAAGCTGGGCAAAGGAGATTAAAAGCGAGCTTAAAAAGGTTGTATGGCCTTCGTTTGCAAAGGTCAGAAAGAATACCGTTATCGTAATTATATACGTCCTTCTTGTCGGCGTTGTAATTATGGCGCTTGACTGGGTGTTTACCTATCTCATCAACTTAATTATAAAGTAGGGAGGGATCAGGGACCTTCCCGAAATTATGGCTGAACAAGCGAAATGGTATGTAGCTCATACCTACTCAGGATATGAAAACAAAGTAAAAGCAAATATTGAAAAGGCCATCGAGAACCGCAATATGCAGGATATTATCCTCGACATCCGCGTTCCGATGGAGGAAGTCGTTGAGATAAAGGACGACGTGCCGCGCAAGGTTATGCGTAAGACATTCCCGGGCTATATCATCGTAAAGATGATTATGACCAGCGAAAGCTGGTACGTCATCCGCAACACCAGAGGCGTTACGGGATTTGTCGGACCCGAGTCCAAGCCCGTTCCGCTGACCGAGGAGGAAATTGCCAAAATCGGTCTTGAAAGCGACAAGAAAGTGGTGCTCAGCTTTAATGTCGGCGATACCTTCCGCATCAAATACGGTGCGCTCGAGGGCTCTGTCGGCGTTATCATCTCAATCGACACCGAAAAACAGCGCGTAAAGGCAAAGGTTGCGATGTTCGGCAGAGATACCGACGTCGAGCTTGAGTATAACCAAATCGAAGCGCTGTCTTAACTTAAGAACCTACCGCGTCTGCACGGCAGACGTTTCATCAGCCGCAGCGTTTTGCTTCGGCAAGGTGGGAGGGGCGGCTTTGACCGCTCCGATAATACCACGTTTGTGAATAAAAGGAGGTGTTTTAAATGGCTCAGAAAATTACCGGTTACATTAAACTTCAAATTGCCGCGGGAAAGGCTACACCGGCTCCTCCGGTTGGTCCCGCGCTCGGTCAGCACGGCGTTAACATTATGGACTTTTGTAAGCAGTTCAATGAGAAAACCGCTCAGCAGGCAGGTCTTGTAATCCCTGTTGTTATCACGGTTTATCAGGACAGAAGCTTCTCGTTCATAACCAAAACTCCGCCCGCCGCAGTCCTTATCAAAAAGGCTTGCAAAATCGAAAGCGGAAGCGGCGTGCCGAACAAGACCAAGGTGGCTCAGATTTCAAAGGCCGACCTTAAATCCATTGCCGAAACCAAGATGGCAGACTTAAATGCCGCGTCGGTTGAAGCGGCTATGTCCATGATTGCGGGTACCGCAAGGTCGATGGGCGTTACGGTTGAGGAGTAATCCCAATCGGCTTGAAATTAGTGGGAGAGGCATACTTTGCCTTGTTTAACCACAGATAGGAGAAAAATTCATGAGTGCAGGTAAAAAGTATCAAGAGAGCGCAAAGCTCATTGAAAAAGGAAAGTTATATGATGCCGCCGAAGCTCTTGAGTTGGTTTGCAAGACCGCAAAGGCTAAGTTCGACGAGACGATCGAGCTTCATATAAAGCTCGGCGTTGACTCCCGTCACGCAGACCAGCAGGTAAGAGGCGCGGTTGTACTTCCCAACGGAACGGGTAAAGACGTCCGTGTGCTTGTTTTCGCAAGAGAGGATAAGGCCGATGCCGCAAAGGAGGCAGGCGCAGACTTTGTCGGCGCTGAGGATATGGTTCAGAAAATCCAGAGCGAAAACTGGTTTGATTTCGACGTTGTTATCGCTTCGCCCGATATGATGGGCGTTGTCGGAAGAATAGGTAAGATTTTGGGTCCTAAGGGTCTTATGCCTAACCCCAAGGCGGGTACCGTTACTCCCGACGTTGCGAGAGCCGTTCAGGAGGCAAAGGCAGGTAAGATTGAATACCGTCTTGACAAAACCAATATTATTCACTGCCCGATAGGTAAGGCGTCGTTCGGCGCGGCGAAGCTCGCCGAGAACTTCAACACTCTTATGGGTGCGGTAGTTAAGGCAAAGCCGGCGGCTGCAAAGGGTCAGTATTTAAGATCGGTAACCATCGCTTCGACAATGGGTCCCGGTATTAAAATCAACAGCGCAAAGATTGAGGCGTAAATTCGGTATTGACAGCCCTCGTCGGCTGTGGTACAATATATGAGCCGTTTGGATAAGCGGCAAAATCAAAAACATGTTCGGAGACAGCAGGTGCCTTGCGGCGTAAATCCTGCCGAGGACAGATATAAGTTATCAGATTTATATAATTATTTTATTTATTTGAATGACTTGTCCCTCGCACATGTTTGCGGGGGATTTTTAATTCCTCGCCGCCGCGAAAGCGGCAAAAGGCGTCCCGCCTTTTCGGGAAAAAATATATTGAGGGGAGGATTTTGAATTGCCCAGTGAGAAAATTCTTGAACGCAAAAAACAGCACGTTGCAGACATAACCGAGCTTTTAAAGGGTTCTGCCGCGGGTGTTCTCGTAGATTACAGAGGACTTACCGTTGAACAGGACACCAAGCTCCGTTCAAAGCTCCGCGAGAGCGGCGTTAAGTACAGTGTTATAAAGAACACTATGCTCCGCTTTGCTTCGGATGAAGCCGGTCTCGGCGACCTTGACCCTATTCTTCACGGACCCACGGCTCTCGCAACAAGCGCGGACGACGTTGTTGCTCCCGCTAAGGTTCTTATGGACTTTGCAAAGGAGAACGATGCGCTTGAAATCAAAGCGGGTTTTGTGGACGGTAAGGTAATTTCGATTGACGAGGTTAAGGTTTACGCTTCAATTCCGTCAAAGGAAGTTCTTATCTCGAAGATGCTCGGCTCTTTGCAGTCGCCTATCAGTGCGCTCGCTCGTACTCTTCAGGCTATTGTAGACAACGGCGGTGCGGCTGAAAAGCCGGAAGAAGCACCCGCTGAAGAAGCGACTCCGGCTGAGGAAGCGGCTCCGGTTGCAGAAGCAGCTCCCGCTGAAGAAGCGGCTCCCGCCGCAGAAGCGGCACCGGCAGAAGAAAATACTGCCGAATAATCAGAATATTAAATTTTTAAAAATGGAGGTTAATAAAAATGGCTGATGTAACAAAAATTCTTGATGAAATCAAGGAACTTACACTTATTGAAGTAAACGATTTGGTAAAGGCTCTCGAGGAAGAGTTCGGCGTAAGCGCGGCAGCTCCGGTTATGGTAGCCGGTGCGGCAGGCGGCGACGCGGGCGCAGGTGCGGATGAAAAGTCCGAATTTGACGTTATTCTTGCAGAGGCAGGCGCACAGAAGATTAAGGTTATAAAGGTTGTAAGAGAAATAACCGGTCTCGGACTTGCGGACGCTAAGGGTCTGGTTGACGGCGCTCCCAAGCCGGTTAAGGAAGGCGTTGCAAAAGAGGAAGCTGAAGAAATCAAGACTAAGCTCGAAGAAGTCGGCGCAAAGGTTGAACTTAAGTAATTTAATTACACACACAAAAATCCCGCGGAATAATTCCGTGGGATTTTTATTTTACAGAAATATTTGTTTTTACTCCGCCGCATCGGTCGGCTCCGCGCTCGCATCAGGCTCTCCCTCGCCTACGGGGCGGTCGTTTACAATGTCGTAATCCGCCGCGCTTCTCGGCTGGAACACTGTGTTCACAAGCTCCTGAGTTGCCACGGGGTCGTATATGTAATACGAAACTCCGCCTATATACTGCGCCTCGCCCGGAAGCTGATAGGTCGTAATCTTCTCGGGGCGAATGGTGGTTATAAGCGAGGTGTACTTCGCCAAATCAGCGCCCGTGAAGTTGGTTCGCACATACTTGTTCAAAATCTTGTAAAGCTCTGTGATGTGTGCAACGCTTGCGCCGGTCAGCTTCTGTGAAATTACTTCTTTTATAAAGTTCTGCTGAGCCTCAATTCTACCCTCGTCGCCCTTTACATAGTTGCCGGGCGAACGCCCGTTGGTGTCGTGGCGGTAACGCACATAGTCGTGAGCCGCCTGACCGTCCAAATGCTGATAGCCCGCCTGCAGATGTATATGCAGATTTTGCGTCGGGTCGTCGTAATTCATATCGTAGGGTACGTCATAATCAACACCGCCGAGCGCGTCGATAACATCCTTAAAGCCCTGGAGGTTGACCGACACAAAATAGTGTATCGGCATACCCGTGACCTCTTTCACCTTGGATATAACATAGTCCTCCGGCTCGTTTATTCTGCCCTTTGCTACCTCTTGCTTGCCTATGCCCAGCGTCGAGTTGATTTTAACGTGACTCGAGCCCACCATAACGCGGGTATCACGCGGTACTGACAGCAGATTTACCTCGCTCGAATATTGGTCTATCGAAAAGAGCATAATCGTATCGCAAAGCGCGCCGCTTTCGTCGATACCGAGCAAAAGAATATTTAAAAGACCGTAGCTCGGATTATATTTATCGGTAGAGGTCAGCTCGCCGAGCTTTGCGCCGAAGCTGGTCATAGACAGCTTCTTGGCGGCGGTAACTCCGAGAAATGAGCTTATCACTATCGTAAAGCAAAATACAAGCGCGATTATTTTTTTGTTTTTATCGTTTCCGAAAAGCATAGATTTTCCACCTTTCGATTTTTTATCCCGCAAAGGCTATGCCCTTAATTTTCTTTCCATAACCTCTTGTTCTCAAAAGCCGCCTGAGCCGCGACCTTCTTCATAACATTGTCAAACTGCTCGGGTGTGAGCGACTGCGCACCGTCGCACAACGCCTTTTGCGGATTGTTGTGTACCTCTATCATAAGTCCGTCCGCGCCGACCGCAACAGCCGCCTTGGAGAGCGGCTCCACCATCCACGGAAGCCCGGTTGCATGGCTGGGGTCGATTATGACCGGCAGATGCGACAGACGCTTAAGCGCGGGAACGGCCGATAAGTCAAGCGTGTTTCGGGTAAAGGTCTCATAGGTTCTTATTCCGCGCTCACAGAAAATAACCCTGCTGTTTCCGCCCGCCATAATGTACTCCGCGCTCATTATCCACTCCTGAAGCGTGCTTGCAAGACCGCGCTTCAAAAGTATGGGTTTGTCAATTTTGCCAAGCTCTTTTAAAAGCTCAAAGTTCTGCATATTGCGCGCGCCGACCTGTATAACGTCTACGTCCTCAAAAAGAGGCAGATCCTGCTGTGACATAATTTCGGTCACTATCGGAAGTCCCGTCTCCTTCTTCGCAAGCGACAAAAGGCGAAGTCCCTCGCCGTGCAAGCCCTGAAACGCATACGGAGAGGTCCTCGGCTTGAACGCGCCGCCGCGTAAAAACGACGCGCCGCTTTTCTTGACCGCCTTCGCAATTTCTATAACCTGTTCTTCGGTTTCAATCGAGCAGGGTCCCGCAATTACGTTGAACGTACCCTCGCCGACCTCTCTGCCCGCAATGTTGTATATGCTGTTTTCGGGGTGCATTTTGCGGTTCGCCAGCTTGTACGGCTCCGAAACGCGCTTTATATCCTCGATAAAGTCATAGGTGCGGAACGAGTCCTCATCCAGCTTTGTCGTATCTCCTATAATTCCTATAACTGTCTGGTTCGCACCCTCTATGTAATTGTGGCGGAACCCGTCCTTTTCGAGAATTGACAAGATTGAATTTGTCTGCTCCCGAGTTGCCTGCGGTTTTAAAACAATAATCATATATAAACCCCTTCACAATATATATTCAAAATTTAAAGTATGCTTAAAACAGTTTATCACATATTGTCGGAAAATGCAATCCTTATGCCAAAGTTGCGACATACTTTTTTATCATTTCGCACGGGCAGTACGACTCCTTCGCCGTGCGAAGCCCCGGCAGACCCATATCCTCCTCGCGGTTGACAAGCTCAAAGCCGCTCCATTCGTTTTCCAGAAACAACCTGTTTATCGCCGCAAATGCGCCGCGGTATTCGGTGTCGGCGTGTTCGAGATGTATAACAACCATATTGTCGCACAGCTTTTCGCCGAATGAAAACGCGACTATCCTCCCGTCAACTCTGATGCAGCCTCCCACTATGTCGAGCCTTTCCCAGTTGTCCAAAAGCTCAAAAACCGCTTCCTTTTCTTCCGTAAGCCCTTCGATTGCCGCGTTTTTGTTGTCGTACCACGCCTCGTACAGCCGTCTGCACTCCTCGCGGTCGTCGGGCGTCATACGGCTGTACTCCCAGTCGTACATCGTCATAAAACGGTTGACGTGATTTTTCTTTGAGTGATATTTCTTGCCCGAGAGATTTATTAAATCCTCAACTTTGTAAACGTAGTCAAAGCTGTTTACGTCTTCGGTCAGCACAAACTTGTTCGGATATGTGTCAAGCAGCTTTTTCACCGCCTCGTCGTCATATATTCTTATGAGCGGCGTTTCTCCGATTTCCTCAAAATATTTGAGTATTTCTTCGATAACGGGCACTATATCGCCGTCGCCTATCGGAAAGGTCGCGCTTCGCGGTCCTCCCTCGTGCTTCGGGAAGATGCAAAACATTCCGTTTATAACCGCGTACTCCATATTGTAGCTCTTTCGCCACATAAATAAATTCGTAAAAGTAAACTCAGAGTTCTTGCTGTTTTCTTTACTTAAAAAACGGTCGATTTCTTCTTTGTTGTCAAATGAAATTTTCTTCAGCTCTATCATTCAAATGCTCCTATTTTATAAATTCTCTGACCCTGAACCCAACGCCGCAGTCCTCCGCAATTTTGCGGCACGCCTCAATTTCATCGGGCGGCATAATGTCAACCACCGTAAAAATCACGTTCGGCACAAAGCTCTTTGCCCGCCGCGCAAACTCCAAAATCCCCTCGTATGCCTCCTCGCCGCCGAACTCGCTGCGGCACAGCTTTTGATACTTCTCGGCGTTCTCGGCGTTAAGGCTGATTGAAACGGTGTCTATCAGACCTTTCATTTCGGGGGTGATGTCGCGCCCCGCTATAAGACTGCCCTGTCCGTTGGTGTTGACGCGTATTTTTATTCCCTCGTTGTTCTCTTTAAGCCATTTTGAAACGGTCATAACGTCGTCAAACCGCTCGAACGGCTCTCCGTAACCGCAGAATACTATCTCCTTGTACTTTTTCAAGTCGCGCGTCAGAAAATCCGCCTTTATTTCGTCAACGGTCGGCTCGCGCTCCAGCCAGAGATTGCCGCCCTCGTTGACGCTGTCGTGCTTGTCGCGCACACAAAATGTGCATCTGTTACTGCACCTGTTCGTTATATTAACATATAATGAATTAAAACATTCGTATGTTACCGTCATAACATCATCTCCAATG
>CANQBQ010000012.1 GCA_947589045.1 uncultured Clostridia bacterium
ATAAACAGTCAATGTCTGTTCCGATTTTGTCCCAAAGGTGTGAAAAACGGCGAAGCATTCATATCTTCGCCGTCTTTGGAAAAATTCAGAAAAACTTACATTATTATATATACATCTTATTTCGAGACGCGGCGGCGGAGCATACTGCCCTCCTCAAGCGGCTCGCGCGTCTTTATTTTAACAATGCTCTGCGGCTTGTTCGCAACGTCAATGTCAATTCCGCTGTCATCGGTCAGATAATCTATCTTCTGCTCGAAAAATCTGCCCACCGGACGCACAAACTCTATCGTCTCGCCTCTGAAGAACCTGTTTTTCTGCAAAACGTCGGCAATCCCGCTCCTTTCGTCATACGCCTTTACAATTCCCACAAGGTCGTACTCCCGAATATACGAGCTGCTCTTGTAATTCTGCTCGGTTTCGGACGGTCGGTCGAGATAAAAGCCGGTGGTGTAGCCTCTGTGGCTGACCTTCTCCAGTTCCTCCAGCCATTCGGGGTCGGCTCGGAATGCGTCGGGATTTTCCATACATCTGTCGATTGCCTCGCGGTATGCCTTGACGACCGCCGCAACATAGTATTCCGACTTTACCCTGCCCTCTATCTTGAAGCTGTCAACACCCGCGCGTATCAGCTTGTCTATATGCTCTATCATACACAAATCCTTTGAATTGTATATAAAGGTCCCGCGCTCGTTTTCAAACACCGGCATATACTCGCCCGGACGCTGCTCCTCCATAAGATAGTACTTCCATCTGCACGGGTGAGCGCACGCGCCGAGATTGCTCTCGCGGTTTGCCATATAGTTGCTCAAAAGACATCTGCCCGAGTACGAAATGCACATCGCGCCGTGGACAAACGCCTCTATCTCAAGCTCGTCGGACACATATCGGCGCATTTCCTCAATCTCTGAAAGCGACATTTCCCGCGCCGTTATGACGCGCTTCGCGCCCAAATCGTACCACGCCTGCGCCGTGCGTTTATTCACTATGTTCGCCTGAGTGCTGATATGAATATCCAGCTCGGGCGACACCTCTTTCGCTATCTTAAACATTCCCAAATCCGACAAAATTACCGCGTCTATTCCCGCCTTGGTCATCTCATAGAGAAAGTCGGGGAACTCGTTTATGTCGGAATTGTGGGGAATTATGTTTGCGGCAAGATATACCTTTTTTCCGCGCTCGTGGGCATACTCCGCCCCGCGCTTCATATCCTCCGTCGAGAAGTTGTCGGCGGCAACGCGCAAAGAGAACTCCTCTCCGCCCACGTAAACCGCGTCCGCTCCGTATATCACAGCCGTTTTCAGCTTGTCGAGATTTCCTGCGGGAGCGAGCAGTTCGGGTTTTTTAAAAGATTTCATAATTCCATCACTTCCGTCTGTCGCCTGTTCTGAACTTGTTGCTCAATTTAATTCTTTTTCTTATATTCAATGATAGCGTCTGCTATCGCATTTGCTATTTTTGTCTGTCCGTCGCTTGTCGACAAAAGGTCAACGTCGGGATAATCCTCCTCCGCGTCTATAAACGCCGTTTCAACCAGAACCGAGGTCGAGAGGGTGCCTTTTATGACATACAAGCCCGTCGTGCTTTTCGCGCCGCGGTTCCTAAGCGTTGTGCTTTCCGAGATTTTCTTTGCTATGAGCTTAGCCAGACTTTCGCCGCTTTCGTTGCCGTCATAGTAGTACACCTCGGTACCCGTGCCGCCGCCCGCGTTGCAGTGTATCGAAACGAACAGCCCCGCTCCGTTGGTGTTTGCAACGTCACAGCGCGCCTGCAGGCTGTCATTTACCGAGGTATTTGCGATGTTCGACGTTTCGCTCGGTCTGGTCAGTATGACGCTGTACCCGCTGCTCTCCAAACGCTCCTTGACCTTGCTTGCTATTCTCCACGTCGCTATCTGCTCTTTTACCGTGCCGTCGGAAGATGACGCGCCGGTGTCCGCGCCCGAATAATTATGACCCGCGTCCAGAACTATCAAATTCGGATTTTTGGGCGCATACGTGGGCTTGGGCGTTGCGCTCGCCGTGGCAGCCGCCGTGGGCTTGACCGCGGGCTTTGCCGCGGGAGCAACCGTCGGCGCGACTGTCGGAGCTACTGTCGGCGTCGGTGTCGGCGTCGGTGTCGGCGTAGCCTCGACCGTGGGAACGGGCGTAGGCGTGGATACATCTTCCGAAGCGGACTCCGAAGAAACGCTCTTTTCGGTGTTGTAAACTATCTGCGCCACGTTTCCGCGCGAAATCGCCGTACCCGTCGAGCTGTTGACGTTTGTCAGAAGCTCGTTTCGGTTAGCGGCGGATATGTATTTGTCGTACCATTTGCCCGAACCGCTTTCACCGTCGACCGAAATGTTGGCGGCGCAGACAATCATCTTTACCGCCTGTTCGAGCGTCACATTCTGAGAGGGACGGAAGGTGCCGTCTCCCATACCGTCTATGTAGCCGTTTGCATAGCACGCGTAAATATACGGCGCCGCCCAGCTCGACGAATCTATATCGCTGAACGGGATGTTTTTCAAGGATGCTGAACTGAAATCGGTGTCCAGCCTCATCGCACGCGACAATACGGTCGAGAACTCGGCGCGGGTTATGCCCGCGTCGGGGCGGAACGTACCGTCGGAATAGCCGGTCAGCGTGCCGTCCGAAACAAGAAAATCGACTGCGTTCCTGTAAGCCGCGTTAAGCGGAATGTCGGGAAAAGAGGCGAACGCGACCGTCGGCGTGAGCATCATTGCAGCCGCCGCAACCAAAGTAATTATTGTAATTATAATTCTTCGCAAAGTAAGCCCTCCTTCGCGCCAAGCGCAAATTTTCAACTCCCTCATTTCCGCTCTTTTTATAAAACGGTATATCGCAGTATTATTTTACCACACTTTTCACAATTTTTCAAGTCCCGCTTCGACTTTTTGTGCATTTTACATAAACAAAAAACGCTCGGGCGCGCATATCCGAGCGTTTTTTGTAAATTATACCACGCACGCTAACATATCGAGGACACAAGCTCGTCTCTGATTATATCGCGCAGGGTGTTGGGCAGCACTTGATTTTCGGCGAAACGGACGGCAGCCGAGTACGCCTCGACCGCAGTCGTGTAGGCGTGGCGCGCCTCCTCGCTCTCCCCGCCGCGAAGCTGTACCTTAATCCCGAAAGGACGGTTTATGTTGTCCATGTCAACTGTTATAAAGTAGTCCGCCGTATCTCCTATTTCTTCTATCAATACGCTTTTTACAAAATACACCTTTATCTCCTCCGCTTTGTATTTTTCTTTCGTGAAACGCGTTTTACTTTTGATTGTATATATATTTTATCACGGCTCGGGCTCAATTTCCATCCTTTTCGTTCGCGCAAAAGCCCGTAAATCCGCGTTTCTCGGCAATTTTGCGATAAATTCCGATTTTTTTGTTTAAATTTCGGGGTCATTTTTATATTTATGTACACCGAAAAAATTTTTCGCAAGTATTATGGCTTGTTTGCGGCTTTTTTAAGGCGAGGTTACAAAACGGTTACGCCCTGCCGAAATCGCGCGTGCGGGTTTGACATTTCAAATGCGTTATGATAAAATCATCTAGTATTTTTATCAAACTTTAACAAGGTGATTATTTTGGGCGAGGCTACACAAAAAAAGGCTGTCAAGACCATAAGCATTATGGCTGTTATAATATTTGTGGCAAAGTTCGCGGGACTTCTGCGCGAAACTATGATTGCGGCTGTTTACGGCAAGGGCGAGGCGGCGGATATTATAAACACGTCCACTCAGATTCCGCTCCTGTTTTTCGATATGACTCTCGGGGTCGCCATACTCTCCACCTTCGTCCCCGTTTTCAACAAGCGGCTCGAGCGCGAGGGGCGGGAGCGCGCGATGGATTTTGCGAACAACTTTATCACGATAGTCACTCTCATCGCGGGCGCGGCGGCTCTTTTGGGTATGATTTTCTCAAACCCGATAGTGCATATTATGGCTCCCGGCTATGATGCGGCTAAGGTTGCGCAGACGGGCGCGCTGCTTAAAATACTTTTCCCCTCGATTATATTTACGACAATGGCATACGTTTCGGTCGGCTTTTTGCAGTCGTTCGGCGAATTTACGGTGCCGTCGCTCATAAGCCTTGTTTCAAATATGGTGATGATTTTATATCTCGCCGTGTTCGGGAACAAGTACGGTCTGCAGGGCGTGATAATCTCTATGCTTATCGCGTGGTCGCTACAGTTTTTCATCCAGATACCCTCTCTCGCAAAAAAGGGCTTTCGCTACCGCTTTACGCTGAGCTTTAAGGACAGCGGAATAAAGGACGCGGCAAAGCTCGCTCTGCCCGTGCTGATAAGCTCGTGGGTAAACCCGATTTGCAGTATAATAAATATGCGCTTCGGCTCCGAGATGGGAGACGGTATAGTTTCGGGGCTCAACTGGTCGTACAAGATATATATTATAATGGTGGGAGTTTTCGCCTACGCGATAACCAACTTCATATTTCCGAAGCTCTCCCGCCTTTCCGCGTCCGACGACGACGGAAGCGGCTTTGCCGAGGCGACGCGCGTCTCTATCGGCTGGGTGGTATTCATTATCGGATTTGTTTCGGCGCTGTTTCTCGCCCTCGCGAACCCGATTATCAAGGTCGTATTTGAGCACGGCAGCTTCAACGCGAGCGACGCGAGCATAACCGGCGAGGCTCTGTTCTTTTACTCGTTCGGTATGGTCGGCTACGCGATGTGCGAGGTTTTGAACAAGAGCTTTTACGCTATCGAGGACGGCAAAACACCGATGCTCAGCTCTATATTCGGAATTTTGGTAAATTTCGCGGCGGCTCTGCTTCTGGTTCGCGTATTTAATATGCAAATCGGCGGACTTGCGCTCGCAAGCGCGATAAGCTCGGTCGCAATAGCGGCTATGCTGGTGATTATGATAAACAAACGCAAGCCCGGCGTGGTCACGCCGCACTTCATATTTAATATTGTAAAGACCCTGATCGGCGCGGCGGCGGCGTTCGCGGCGGCAAAGCTGATATATATCCGGGTGGACGAACTTTTCGCGAACACATTTTTATTGCTGCTTTTAAAACTTTGTATTGCGTCCGCGCCCGCTCTTGTGATATACTTAATTACGACATTTATTTTAAAGACGGACGAGTGCGCGTCGATGCGGAAATTTTTCGGCAGGGGCGCGCGGTAAACGGCGGATAATCAAAGAAAACAAAGAGGGACAGAGATACTATGAACAAACAGGTCGGATATTTTCAGACAGTCTGGTTTTTCATCTTCGGCATAATTCAAAACAGCCTTATCTATAAAGCTATACGCGGAGTGTATGACTTTATCTCGCGCAAGTGGCGGCAGAGCTTTATAACAAACCTATTCCGAAAAGAGCATTTTTCGGTCGATTGCATATCGCAGAGCGTCCTCGGACGCGTCTCGCGATCTGTGTTTACGTTTTTGAGCTTTGTCGGCAGAAAATGCGGCGACGGCATAAGCGACCTCGCGGAAAACAGCGGCATCGTGCTTTTGTGCAAGCTGTATCTTCACAATCTGCTCGGCTTAAATCTGCGCTTTATAGGTACGCTGTGTACGTCCGGCTCGGTGTTTTATATCATTTTCGGACTTTTGGCGGGCAGAGGCTTTTCGACCGCCGCGCTCGCGGGAATTGCGGTCGGCGTTATACTGTATCTCATAGACGGCGTAAACGTGACCGAGTTCTTAAAAGGCTCGCTGCTCGTAAAATTTATCGAGTACGCCCTCGGCACCGAATTTTCGTTTAACTTTTTCTATAAATCGAGATGTATCTCCAAAAACAGGATCCCCGCGGCGATATTGTTCGGAGCAGCGGCGGCGTTTATCGCGGCGTTTTTCTCCCCGCTGTACGGCGCGGCGTTTCTGGTCGGCTCTTTCGCGGTATTCCTCGTCTTATATAAGGTAGAGGTCGGAGTATTCGCGGCGGTGTTCTTCGCTCCGCTTCTTCCGACAATGGCTATGGCGGGGCTTGCGCTTCTTTGTATGGTATCGCTTATAATACGGGTGCTCACCACCAAAAAATTCGTGTGGAGGTTTGACGCGGTAGGACTTTTGATTGTCGCAATGCTCGTGCTCTACCTCATTTCGGGCGTACTGTCGTTCGCTCCCGAAAGCAGTCTTAAAATTTTCGCAATATACTTTGTGTTTATGGCGTTCTACTTTGTCATCACCAATGTAATCAAGAACAAAAAGCAGTTCTTTGACCTGCTCACGGTATTTACAATATCGGGATTTTGCGTATGCGCCTACGGTATAGCTCAGTACCTCTTCGGCTGGGACGTGACTCAGGCGTGGCTGGACGAGGGAATGTTCTCCGACCTTAAAATGCGTATCTATTCCACGCTCGGCAACCCCAACGTGCTCGGAGAGTACATACTTCTGGTTATGCCGGTGTGCGCCGCGCTGTTCTTCAAAAACAAAAAGGCGTTTCCGCGCCTTGTCTACGCGGCGATTTTCTGTGTTGACTTCGCGGCGCTCATTCTCACGATGTCGCGCGGCTGCTGGATAGGCTTTATGGCAAGCGCGGCGGTGTTTATCACGTTTGCGGCGGGAAAGCTGTGGGGCTTGGCTCTTATTGCGCTTCCGATTTTGCCGTTTGTAATTCCCGAAAGCATAATCAGCAGATTTACGAGTATAGGAAATATGAAGGACTCCTCCACCTCTTACCGAGTGTATATCTGGATGGGTACTCTCGCACTGCTCAAAGACTTTTTCGTGTCGGGCATAGGTATGGGAAGCGACGCGTTCACCGAGGTTTACCCGTTTTATTCGTATAACGCGGTGGTCGCGCCCCATTCGCACAACCTGTTCCTGCAGATAACCGTGGAGCTCGGAATAGTCGGAACGGCGGTATTCCTGATTTTGCTGTTCTTCTTCTTCAAGAGGATTTGCTCATCCCACCGCCCCGCGGGCGGCAAGGGTGCGCCGGTCGCGACGGCGCTCGTCGCAATCGCTTCTGCGGTCGGCGGTTTTCTGGTACAGGGAATGTTTGATAACTGTTTCTATAACTACCGCGTGTTTATGATTTTCTGGATGGTTATCGCGCTCGGCTCGGTCGGCGTTAATATAGCGAAAGATTGTGCAGACCCCAAAATCAAAAAGATTGGCGGTGAGTGCGGTTGATAAAGGTTGTTCAGGTTTCGAGCGACACCAATATAGGCGGCGCGGGAAAATGTATTCTCACCTTTTTGCGGCACTATGACAGAAAAAGGTTCGACATTACGGCAGTTCTGCCGCCCGACAGTCTTTTAAAGCCGCTCATCGAGGAGCTTGACGTTCCCGTGGTCGAAATAGACGGCATAGCCGAAAAGTCGCTCAGTATCGGCTCGATAGGCAAGCTGAAAAAGTGCTTTAAAGAGTTGAAGCCCGACATAGTGCATACCCACGCGAGTATGTCGGCACGTATCGCCGCAAAGCTCTGCGGCGCGGGAATAGTTTACACGCGGCACAGCGTTTTCCCTCCCTCAAAGAGACTGTCATCGGGGATAGGCAAAAGGATAAACGGCTTTGTCAACAACCACACGGCGGACGCAATAATCGCGGTCGCCGAGGCGGCAAAGCAAAATCTGACCGACACCGGTGTTGACGAGAAAAAAATCCGCGTCGTGTTAAACGGCGTTGACCCGCTCAAGGAGATGCGGCGTGATGCGGAATTTCTGCTCGCCGAAAATCGGTACGGTGTAAAAATCGGCGAGCGCGTCGCCGCAATCATAGCTCGGCTCAACGAGGTCAAGGGGCATAAATACTTTGTCGAGGCGGCGAAAATTGTCAAGGACAGCGGCATACCCGTTAAATTTATAATTGCGGGTACCGGCGATGAGGAGGAAAACATCAAAAAACACATCGCGGAGCTGGGATTGGAAGATACGGTCGTTATGGCAGGCTTTGTTTCGGACGTAACGCCGCTTATGAATTTGATGGACGTGCAGATCAACTGCTCCTTCGGCACAGAGGCGACAAGTCTTTCGCTTCTGGAGGGAATGAGCCTCGGAAAACCCGCCGTTGTCACCGATTTCGGCGGCAACCCGGGAGTTATAAAGAACGGACAAAACGGCTTCCTCGTCCCAACCCACAGCGCGGGCGAAACGGCGCAGGCGATAATTCGTCTGCTCTCGGACGAAGCTCTGTATAAAAAAATGAGCGCAAAGAGCCGCGAAATCTACAATTCGGTGTTCACATCCGAAAAATATGCTGAAAATATACAGGCTGTCTATGACGCCGTTTACGAAGAAAAGCAAGGAGGTAACTCAAGTGAAGGCTAAATTTAATGTTGTTGACGCGGTAATAATACTGCTCATTCTGGCAGTGGGCGCGGCGGGCTTCCTGTTCCTTGGCAACCGCTCGCAGACCGTGTCGACCGGCAAAAATGTTAAAATCTTTTATGACGTTGAGATTACGGATCGCGAGGAATATCTCATCGACCGGTTTGCCGAGGGCGAAAAGGTATCGATCGGAGAAAAGGAAAAGATACCGGCAACCATTGTAAAGAGAGAGGTAAGACCCGCGGTTAAAAGCTCGTTCGACGGAGTGAGCGGAGAGTTTGTCAATACGGAAATCCCCGGAAGATATGATATTACCGTAACGCTTATGTCAGAGGGAACCGACGGTGTGGGTGCGGTCAGCTCAAACGGCACGGCGATACGCGTCGGTATGCAAGCGGTCGTAAAAGGACGCGACTGTGCGGGTTCAGGCTATATCACCCAAATGTATACCGAAGAATAGGAGGTCAAGGCTATGATAATAAATAAGCAGGGAAAGCTGTTCGGAAAGGTCAGCATTATAGATATTCTGGCAATCGTCGCCGTACTGGTTCTGGCTGTCGGCGTATATATGCGGTTTGTAAAGCCCGACGCCACCAGTGTTGACACGGGTGTCTCCTCGTCGGTATTCGAGTACGACATAGACGTAAACGCGGTTCGTATCGGCACCGTTGAGGCTCTCAAAGCGGGCGGACCGGTTATGGACGTTACCACCAAGGAGGAAATGGGCGAGATCGTTTCGGTTGCGGAAAGACCCGCATATGACACTCACGTTATGGCAGACGGCACTTATAAAAACGCCGAAGTACCCGACAGGTACGACGTTACCGTGACCGTTCGTGTAAACGGCAAGGTCTCCGCCGACGGATTTTACACCAAGCAAAACAAGCAGATCGCCCCGGGTTCGAGCTATACCTTCGCCGGCAAGCTCGCGCAAACCTCGGGCATAGTAAGCGACGTGCGCGAGGTAAATGAATAATATAAACTAATTTTAAAAAGCCTTGAAGCTCTCCGAGCTTCAAGGCTTTCGTTTTTGCTTTATTTAATTTTAGCCGACGGGGTTGTATTCAAGTTGCGGGTAGCCAAGCTGCAAATCGCCGTATACGTCGATTATGCCGTTGCCGCTGTAATTGTTTACATATACTTCCTCCTGCTCCGGGAACAGCTTTATTGCGTGAGGTCCGTCGGGAAGCTCAACATCGAGCAAGCCGCCGCGTACCGTTCCCGCCTTATCGTAAGGCTCTCCGTCAACATACACCGCGACCGTATCTCCGTCGGAGAGCGAGCCTGCGTTCAAAAGGCTGATGTGAGCGGTATATGTGTAGTTGTCGGGAGTATGTGCAACAGCCGCAATTCTGCCCATACTAACGGGTATATCAAGAGGCTCTGTCCCGTTTTCGGTAAGCAAGTTGACATAGGAGATAACAGCCTCGGTAAGACCGCTTCCCTCAGCAATCATCGGCAAGTTTGCAAGCTCGTCAAGCCCCATAACGTAATCGTTTGAGGCGATAATGAGCTTTGTCGTATCGTCGTTTCTGTCCAAATCCTCGTTACCCGCAATCAGCGAAATACTCTCGATTTTTTCATCCTTTGGATTATTCGGATTGTATCTCAAACGCATACCGCCTATCTGCGGGAACGAACCGCTGTAACCCGCGGTGAGAAATCCCGTTTCCGCGTCCTGCGCGCTTACCGACGAGACAAATTCCTCCAGCACCGAGTACAGCATCTTCGGAGTAATCGCCTTAATTCTTACCGTGTTGGAAAACGGCAGTGCGTTTATAATATGTCCGAGCGTGATTTTGCCGTTCGGCACACTTGCGCGGTAGCCGCCGCCGTTTTCAATCGCCACTATCGGGAGGGTCTTATATTCTTCGGGGACGATACCCTTTGCATCCTCTATCATCGCATCGCAGATTAGGTCGCCGAAGTTAGTTTCGCCGACTCGCCCCTCCGCTATAACATTTCTTATCGAGCCGCCCCAAAGAGTGGTTTTGGTCTCGCCTATCTCCTTTTTGAGCGTTTCACTGAGTTCCGAGTTTAAGCCGTTTATTACCTCGGTAACCTCGGGGTCGGGAGTTATGTTGTCAAAAAACGCGCGGGAGAGCATTGTTTCGTTTATCGAAACCTCTCCGTTTTCGGCGACGTCTATCTCCATTCTGCCGACCTTTGCGCCGCCCGTGCCGGTCTGCGCGACGGTGATACCGTCGACATTTTTGTTTATCTCGGTATGGCTGTGAGCGTCTATGATTGCATCAAGCTCGGTGCCCGCCATAGCCTCGGCAAGCTCCTCGCTTGTGTATGAGTTGTATTTCATAACGCCCATATGCGTAATCGCGATTATTACGTCCGCACCCGCCTCGTCGAGAGCCTCGGTCTGCGCCTTCGCCGTTTCAACCTCGTCCTTAAATTCCACGCCGAGCAGATTTTCGGGCTTTGTGGCAGTCGCCGTATCACGCGTTGTGAGCGCGAAAAAGCCCACCTTTACGCCGTTTTTCTCTATAATAACATTCGCGCCGTTGCTTTCCTCATCCGCGCACAGGAGCTTGTCTCCCGCATATGTGTTGGCTGATATGATTGGAAATTCCGCCATACCTCTGAGCTTTGCGAATTGGTCAAGACCGTAGTCGAACTCGTGGTTCCCAACCGCCATAACGTCGTATCCCGCCGCGTTCATAATTTTTATTACGTCCTCTCCCTTCGACTGGGAAGCAAGCGCTATGCCCTGCGTCGCGTCTCCACCGTCCGCCAGAACGGCGTCGTCTAACTTTTTAAGCGCCGCAACGCTGTCGGAGCCTATCACCGACGACGAGCCGGCAAGCGAGCCGTGCATATCGTTCGTGTGCAAAATAACAACGTCGGCGTCGTCCGATACGTCAACCTCTCTGCCGCTGTCGTTTATCGGCTTCATTTCCTTGGTCCATTCAAAGACCTTCGCCACCGCCGTGTTTTCCGGCTCGTAAATATCGACGAACGTATCTACCTCATCCGTACTGAGCGTACCCTTTACCGCTCTCGCGCCTATGAGCTTGCCCACGCTGTCGTAATATGCGGCAAAATGCAGCTCCGCCTCGGGTTCGTCCGCCGCAAAGGACGGCGCGCAAACCGAAAGCACAGCCGCGGCAAGCAAAACCGCCGTAATTCGTTTTGCAAACACTTTTTTCATATAACGCTACCTCTTTTCGTTTTTTCGTTATCGACCCACGGATAACTCTCAAAAAATCCGTGAACAATAATATATTTCATCAGTATATTTTATCACAAAACCGCCGCGATGTCTACACGTTTCACGTCAAAAAAGGGGTAATTTATGCCAAAGAGCCGCCGCAAAGTCGGGTATTACAGCGCGAAATATGGCATATATGGCGTGAATTACTCTTGAAAAGGCGGTAGTGACTGTGATAAAATAAAGTGTATGGTTTTGTTTTACGCTTTCGGCGGAAATCAAGAAAAGCGTTCACTGCTTACGGAGGACTGATTATGAAAAAAATTTTGTTTATAAACACCTGCGTACGAAAAAACTCACGCACAAGCAAGCTGGCGCGGTATATTCTCGAAAAGCTCGACGGCGAGGTGACCGAGGTTCGTCCGGACCTGACGGGGTTTGACCCGTTGGACGAAGCCTCGCTCGCCCGACGCGACAAATTGCTTGAGGCGAAGGACTTTTCGGCTTCGGAGTTCGCCGCGGCGCGGGAGTTTGCCAAAGCCGACATAATACTGATAGCCGCGCCGTACTGGGATTTGACCTTTCCGTCTCTGCTCAAGATATATCTCGAAAACGTCACGGTCTGCGGAGTGACATTTTACTATACCGAAAACGGCGTACCGAAGGGCTTGTGCCGCGCAAAGAAGCTGTATTACGTTACGACGTCGGGCGGAGAGATTGTTCACAACTTCGGCTTTGAATACGTCGACGCCTTAGCGAAAGAGTTTTACGGCATAGGAGAAACCCGTTTTATTTCAGCCGAGGGGCTGGATATAATCGGTGCGGACGAGGGCGGCATACTCCGCGAGGCGATGAAGCGCTTTGACGCGCAGAACGAACTCGAACAAAATTAAATTGTTAAATTATTAAATCCAATTATAAATACATTATTTGAGGAGTTGAAATGCAATGATTACATTTATTATCGGACTTGTTATTCTCGCCGTGGGCGGCGCGCTGTACGGCAAGGTGTGCGAAAAGGCGTTCGGACCCGACGACCGCGAAACGCCCGCCGTGCGTCTGAATGACGGCGTGGACTACGTCCCTATGAAAAAGTGGAAAAATGCGCTTATCGAGCTTTTGAATATTGCGGGTACGGGTCCTATTTTGGGACCCATACAGGGCATCTTGTTCGGACCCATAGCATTTTTGACCATACCCATAGGCTGTATAATAGGCGGCGCGCTTCACGACTATATGAGCGGTATGATTTCGGTGCGAAACGACGGCGCACAGATGCCGAGCCTGATACGCAAGTACCTCGGCAAATACGCATACCCGATTTATAATGTGTTCGTATGCCTCACGATGCTGCTCGTCGGCACGGTGTTTATATATACGCCCGGCGACTTGTTCATCACTCAGATTTTAAGAGTCGACAACGGAGCCGCAAACCCAATCGTCTGGATAGTGTACGGCGCGATTTTCGTATATTATATAATCGCCACGCTGTTCCCCATCGACAAAATTATCGGCAAGGTCTACCCGTTCTTCGGCGGCTTGCTCATTCTGTCGGCAATCGGCGTGTTTATCGGCTTGTTCGTCAAGGGCTATCCTCTTGACAACATATGGACGACCGGCTTTAGGAGCGTCCACCCCGAGGGGCTTCACTTTATACCGATATTTTTCGTAACCGTCGCGTGCGGCATAGTTTCGGGCTTTCATTCCACGCAGTCAACGCTGATTTCCCGAACCATAAGCAGCGAAAAAGAGGGACGTATGACGTTCTACAATATGATGATTGCGGAGGGCTTTATCGCAATGATATGGGCGGCAGCCGCTATGGGCGTTATTAAGCTCGGTCTTGCGGACGCGCATACCGAAGCCACAAGCATAGTAGGCATTGTCTCAAATAACCTGCTCGGAAGCGTCGGCGGAATTATAGCGATAATCGGAATTATAGTGCTTCCGATAACCTCGGGCGACACGGCTCTGCGCTCGATGAGGCTCATAATCGCGGACGCGCTCAAATTAGACCAAAGCGGCAAGAGGAACCGTCTAGCCGTTTCCTGCTCCATATTCGCGGTCGTGGCGGTAATTTTGGTGTTTGCCAAGCTGAACGCGGGCGGATTTAACATACTCTGGCGTTACTTCGCGTGGGCGAACCAAACCATAGCCGTGTTCGCGTTCGCAATGATTACGGTTTATATGATGCGCCACAAACAGCCGTTTATAATGGCTCTTGTGCCGGGAATGTTCTATATGTTCGTAATTTCGAGCTTTATTTTAAACGCGGCTATCGGCTTTAACCTGCCGTGGGCGGCAAGCTATACTATTGCCGGCGTGCTCACCGCCGCCTACGGCGCGGTCATAGTCCGCTGCGGTATTGCCAAAAGAAAAGAGCTGATAAAGTAATCGGCATTAAAGACATTCTGAATTTATCTTAAAAATGTAATCAAGAGGGTGATTGCTATGTTCAAAAAAATTATTTCGGCACTTCTGTCGGCGGCGCTGATTTTGGGAGTTGCATACGTTCCGACATTTGCGGCGGGCGAAGACGAAAAGGTAACGCTTATAGTCGAGACCGAGGGCGCTCCGCTTTTGGCGACGAAAAACGCCGTCCGCATAGGCGCGTCGGAGTTTATGAAAACCGCCGAGGCAAAGAACACCGAGGCGAAGCTTTTGAGTGCTCAGGCGGAGGTCAAGTCCGACATCAAAAGACGCACGGGTGTAAGCGCCGACAAGGGCTTTACCTACACGAGCGTTTTAAACGGATTTTCAATGGAGGCGCGCGAGAGCGATATTGAAAAAATAAAGTCGATAGACGGCGTTAAAAACGTGTATATATCCCAAGCCGCAAGCATTCCCACGCCAATCTCGGGCGAGGACGGCGAGCCGAGCCTCAGCGCACAGATGATGAACGTGCAGGCTATGTATGATAACGGCTTTGACGGACGCGGGCAAGCCGTGGCGATTATAGACGCGGGATTTGATGTCGTTCACGAATTTTTCTCATCACCGATTGAAAGCCCGAGACTATCCAAAAGCTATGTAAAAGACCTTATCGAAAACAACGAGCTTAACGCGAAGGCTGAGGCAAATCAGGTTTATAAAAACGCGAAGATCCCGTTCGCCTATGATTACGGAGACAATAACGCGGATGTGTATTACCCTCAGCTGTCGCACGGCACTCATGTAGCGGGCATCGCGGCGGGCAAGAACGGCGTGTTTGAGGGAACTACATTCTCCGGCGTCGCGCCCGAGGCTCAGCTTATCTTGATGAAAATTGCCGACTCGGAAGGCAGCACATATAACTCCATTATCATCGCCGCGATGGACGATGCGGCAAAAATGGATGTGTGCGCGGTAAATTTGAGCTTGGGCTCAACGCTGGCAAATTCCCCGGCGTACACAACCGCCTGCGATAACCTGAGAAACGCGGGAATTGCGGTCGTCAGCGCCGCCGGAAATGACGACAGATACCCCGAGACCGCCGAAAATCCCGATTACAGCTACGTCGACTATCCGGCGGGCTGTTCGGCGTCGACCTCGGTCGCGTCGTGCGACACGGATAAGAGGTGGCTCGTCGGCGGCGGAATAACCCTCTCGGACGGAGAGAAACTTGTCGTTGATCAAGAGGTGTACAGCGAGCTGTTTTTCAAAAAATTCTCGGATAAATTTTACGACTATGTGTATGTGGGCAGTGAGACAACCCCGCCCGAGGAGGTCGTAAAAGGAAAAATCGTTATCTCTGTTCTAAACAGCGGAATAACAAGCAGGTATCTTTTAGATTGCGGCGCTATTGGAATGATATTTGTGGAAAACGACGAGATTGACGGCAGACTGCATACCGTAAGCGATGAAAAAATACCCGGGCTGGTGGTGCGTAAGTCCTACGGCGAAAAGCTGATAAACGCCGATGACAAGCGGTTTAAGACCGACGCGGAAATATGCACGCTCTACAAGGAGTTTCCCGACGCGGGCATATCCTATTTCAGCAACTGGGCGACCGGTTCAAATCTTGAGCTCAAGCCCGAGATTACTGCGCCGGGCGGCAATATTCTGTCGTCGGTGAACGGCGACATGTACGAAAACAACAACGGCACGTCTATGGCGGCTCCGCATATAACCGGCGCGATGGCGCTCATGAGCGGATTTGTCGACGCGGAATATCCCGACGTCTCGGGGGCGGACAAGGTCGCGCTTATGGAAAACATTATGATGAGCTCGGCGAGCATTATGTTCTCAGACGATGCAAAGACGCTCCCCTTGTCGCCGCGCAAGCAGGGCGCGGGACTTGCGAATTTAGACGATGCGCTGACAATTCCCGTAATCTTAAAGGGGGACAGCGGCAAGTCGAAGCTCAGCCTCGGCGATATGCTCGGCGACGAGATAACGCTTAAATTCACGGCTGAAAACCTGACGGACAGTCCCGTGACCTACGACGACATATCGGTTTGCGCGCTCACCGACGGCTATGAAAACGTAAACGGCGAAAATCTCATCTCGGACTCGGTGCCTCTTGAAATTACTGCCGTACAAAAGCCCGAGGAAGTGACAATTCCCGCCAAGGACACGCGGGATATAGAGATAAAAATTACTCTAAACAGCGCTCAGACCGCGGCAAATAAGCAAATTTTCACGAACGGCTTTTGGGTGGACGGCTATATAAACTTAAGTTCCAAAGACGGCTCGGTTACAAAAGCGAGTATGCCATACACCGGCTTTTACGGCGACTGGACGGCGTTTGACGCGTTCTCTCCCTCGTATTTTGAGGAGGGCGGCAGCGCCGCGAACGGTTATATCGGATATAATTCCAATGTGCTCGGCACAAACTTGTTTGTGAGCAGCGATGAGGATAAAAGCGAGTATGAAAGTGAAAGCTATGTTGGCATATCGGACCTGACAGACACGGGATATAGGATAAGAGTGCGCATGCTGCGCGCCCTCGTTGACACGACCTTGACCGTCAAAGACTCGGGCGGCAATGTCGTGTATGAGAAAAAGCTTAATGACGGTCTGTGCCGCCAGATCGAAAGCTATGATTACTTTGAGAATATTTCATTGAACGGGCTCGGCCTTCCCGAAGGCGACTATACAGCGGTCCTTTCAGGAAAATTCGTGTACGGAGGCAAAAGCAGAACCGAGGAAAAGACGTATAAGTTTTATATCGACTCCGAGCAGCCGAAGATAAGCAATCCGAGAATTTACGAGGAGGGCGGCAAAAAATATGCGGCGTTCGAGGCGAGCGACAACCGCTATCTTATGGGCGCAATCGCGGTCGACGCGGCGGGAATAATGGTAAGCGCACCCGTCAAAGCGGAGCAACAAGCCGAAATAACGCTTGATATAACGGATATGGACGAGAGCACTCTCAGCTTTTCGGTTTACGATTACGCATATAACAGCTACACCTTCACTATCGGCGCGGTAACCGCACAAATCACCGACAGCATTATAAACGGAGGCAGCGTCGCGTTTATCGCGAGCGTAACAAATACGGCGGAGGATGCGGATGCGGACGTTATAATGGCGCTCTACGACGCGGACGGCAGACTGATTGACGCACAGTCTCAAAACAAATTTATAAAAAGCGGCGAGCAGGAGCAGTTTACGTTCGGCTTTACCGACGCGGCGCACGCCGAGAACGCGGAGCTGTTCGTGTGGAAGCACGGCGATATGACTCCGCTGTGCGGTCCTTGCGTTTTTCCCGAATACCCGAATGAATAAATAAAGAGAGTTAAAAAATAAGGGCTGCCGCCTGAGCGTTTGCTCAGGCGGCAGCCTCTTTTTAATTATTCCGATTTTTTATCTTACCAAATCGAAACTCTGTCCTCGGGAGCTACCCACATTCCGTCACCTTCGGTAATGCCGTATGTTTCAAAGAACTTATCGCTCGTCTCGAGCATCCTGTTTACACGAACGCTCGACAAGCTGTGATAATCGGTCGCCGCCTGCTGCTCCATGGCTCCGCGGTACGTCGCTTCCATCCATAAATTTGCATAGCTTTCATACATTTCCTCATAGTCAAAGTCCTCCATTTTTGAGGCAAGCTCCGTCGCGACGGATAATCCGCCCATATCGGCGGTGTTTTCGGTGAGCGTCAGCTCGCCGTTTGTCGTGATTCCCGGCGCCGCCTCATATCCGTCGTAGAAGTCGATAACTGCCTGACAGCGCTCCTCAAACGCCGCGGCGTCCTCGTCCGTCCACCAGTTTACCGCGTTTCCGTTTTCATCGTACTGCGAGCCGTTGTAGTCAAACGCGTGACTAAGCTCGTGACCTATGGCTACGCCCAGCGAGCCGAGATTTGATTCGTAGGACGCGTCGGCAGAGTAAATGCCCGGCGTCTGCACAAATCCCGCGCATATGGTAATATCGTTAAAGTTCGGCATATAGCAGGCGTTTACTGTCTGCGGCGACATAACCCACTGCGAATGGTCAACCTCCTTGCCTTCGTTCGCGATTGCATCGGCGGTATTGGCGTCTTTTATCAGCATCAGATTTGCAGCGAGCGAGCCGCCTTCCTCATAGCTTTTAAGCTCGGTATCGTCAAGCACCGACGGCATAAGTTTATCCGGCACGCAAACCTTCATTCCCATGGTATCAAGCTTTTTAAGCGCCTTTTCCTTTGTGGCATCGCTCATCCAATCGAGATTTTGTATTCTCTCGCGGTAAATGTCAATCATATCCGTTATCATTTCCGTTATGTCAGATACTGTCTTTTCATCAATATATTTGTCTGTATACAGCTCGCCGACATACCACTCAAGATTGTTGTTTACCATCATAGCCGCTTCCATTTCATCGCCTTGGTCGCCCACGATTCCGTATACCTCCGCGTCATATGTCTTGCTTGCCTGGACAAAATCGTCGCTCAGATAAGCGGCGTATCTTTGAATTAAATTAATTTTTGCCGCCGTTTTTAAAGCGTCGAGATTTTTATCGTCAAGAAGCTCCGCGACCTTTTTCATCGCGCCCGCGTCATAGACGATAAATCTGTCTCTGTTCTTTAAGTCGCTGTCCTCGAATACCTTGTTAATGTCTACATTCTTAAACAGCGCGCTTATTTCGTCAAGCGTGTACACGTTGTAAGTCTTCTCTATATCATACTCGTCTACGGCAGACAGGCTCGCCTTTGCAATTTGCGTCTCTATATCAAAGTCCGCCTGAGCCGCCGCTTCGGCTTCCTCGTCCGAATAGCCCGTAAGCATAAGGAGCGTTTTTATGTATTTAAGATACGCCGCCTTTTTGTTATCATCCTTACCCTCGTACATGTCCTTGTCGCTTATAGCTATGGTGCCGAAGTGATCCGCGTAGTGCGTCGAATCCATATCGTCCAAATCAACCGAAAAGCCGAGGAATTGGTCTATCGCCGCGGTGCCGACAAAGTCCGAAACGCTCTGCGCCGCGTCTATCTCGTCGAGATACTGCTTTATCGGCTCGTAGCCCTGCTCGTTTCGCGCTTCTTTGTTCATATAGTTGTCGTAAAGCGTCTTGATTTTGCTTTCTTTCGAGCCTTTTTGGGGATTTGACTCTGCAACGCCCTTTACAATGTCCTCAATCTGAGCCGAAACATATTCTCCGGATATTGTTCCGGCATAGCTTTGTCCTTCGGGAATTGAAATATTATTCAGAGCGTCGTGATTTGACGTCTGGTAAAAATCATCCTTCAAATTCGTGCCGAATACGCGGTACATACGCTGTATAAACAGCTCCATCTCGTCTTTGGTCACGTTGTCGTCGGGCGCGAATATGCCCTCCGACTTTCCCGCGACTATTCCCGCGTCAAACACGTCCGCAAGCTCGGTCTTAGCCCAGTCGGGTATGTCGGTAAACGTCTCGGCGGGGAATGCTATGTACTTGTTCGCGCCTTTTATCTCGGGGATTTCGCCAAACGCACGCCTGAGCATAACCAGCGCCTCGGCGCGTGTTACGCCCCAGTCCTCGTGAAGCTGACCGTCCTCGTAGCCCTGCAATATATCCGTCTTTTCAACCCCCGCATTGTAATCGTCCGCCGCAGTAAGAAGCATATCGCATACCTCGCCGCGCGTCGCATAATCATCCTCCGCAAAGACCGCCGCCGGCACTGTCAAAATAAGCATAGCCAGAGCCAGAGCCGCCGCCGTAATTCTTCTTCTCATTTTTAAAACCTCCTATTTTAAATTTTCACATTTTCTCGTCTGCAAAACGGGCATTACCAAATCGAAACTCTGTCCTCGGGAGCTACCCACATACCGTCGTTTTCGGTGATGCCGTAGGTCTCGAAGAATTTGTCGCAGGTCTCAAACAGTCTGTTCACGCGGACGCTCGGAAGGCTGTGGACGTCGCCCGTCGCACACATTTGTAAATAACCGCGATACGCCGCGCTAAACTGAAGGTTGGCATAGCTTTCAAACATTTGCTTATAGTCAAAATTTTCGGTCTTTGACGCAAGCTCAACCACAACCGACAAGCCGCCCATATCGGCGGTGTTTTCGGTAAGAGTCAGTTCTCCGTTCATAGCAATTCCCGGCGCCGCCTCGTAGCCGTCATAGAAATCTATAACGCCTTGGCACAGCTTGTCAAACGCCGCCGCATCCTCATCAGTCCACCAATTCACCGCGTTTCCGTTCTCGTCATACTGCGCGCCGTTGTTGTCAAATGCGTGGCTGATCTCGTGACCGACGACCATACCTATGGCGCCCAGGTTGCTCTCATAAGGGGCGTCGGTACCATATACTCCGGGCACCTGCAAAAATCCCGCGCAAATTGTCACATCATTAAACGAAGGGTCATAGAAAGCATTTACCGTCTGCGGAGTCGCTGCCCACTGACTGCGGTCTACCACAGTGCCTTCTTTGGCTATCATATCTTCTTCCTTCACCTCGTCTATCGTTATCATATTTTCAATGAGGCTTCCGCCCTCGTCATAGCTCCTTATTTCCTTGGAGTCGAGGGCGACCTCGGCGTACTCGTCGGGGCAGCCGACCTTTATACCCATAGTGTCAAGCTTTTTTATCGCCTTTTGCTTTGTCGCCTCACCCATCCAATCGTTGTTTTCAAGCCTCTCGCGGTAGATCTCGATCATACCTTTTATCATTTCGGTCAGGTCGGTCTTGGTTTTCTCATCAACGTATTTGTCGCTGTACAGCTCGCCGAGATAGTCCGGAACAAGGCTGTCTATGCAGCTTACCGCCTTCGTCTCATCATCGAGGGTTCCCTGAATGCCCATAACCGCGGAGTTGTATTCCTCCTCCGCGTTTTCAAAATCCTCGCTCAGATATTGAACGCTATTGCTAAGCAGCGCGAATTTGGCGTAAATCTTTAAGGCATCGATATTCTTGTCGTCAAGCAGCTCCGCCGTCTTTTCCATCGCGCCCGCATCAAAAACCATAAATCTGTCTTTGAGCTTAAAGCCGCTGTTTTCAAACACCTTTTCAATATCAATGTTTTTAAACTTCGCGCATATTTCATCAAGCGAGTATATGTTGTATGTTTTGTTTATATCATATGTATCGGGGAGCGAAAGGCTTGCCTCGGCTATTTGAGTTTCTAAATCAAACACCGTGTCCGCCGCGGCTTTGGCGTCAGCCTCGCTGTAACCTATAAGGGTGAACAGCTTTGTGACATATTTGAGATACGCCTCTTTTGCGTTTTCGTTCTTTCCCTCGTACATATCCTTTGTGTTTATCGACGGGGTGACAAAAATATCTATATATTTGGTCGAGTCCTTTTGATCAATCGTAATTTGGAATCTCGCGAAAGCATCTATCGCTTCGGTGCCTACAAAGTCCGAGACGCTCTTTACCGCGTCTATCTCGTCGAGGTACGGCTTTATCGGCTCATAGCCTTGTGCGTTTCTCGCCTCTTTGTTCATATAGTTGTCGTAAATCGTCTTGATTTTGCCCGCCTTTGAGTTCTTGTCGGGATTTGAAGATGCCGCTTCTTTTACAACAGCTTTAAGCTGCCCGCTGACCCGATCGCCATGTGTGGTGCCTGTGACGCTTTTTCCCTCGGGGATAACGGCGCTGTCAAGCGCGTCGTGATTAATTGTCTGATAATAGTCGTCCTTGAGGTTTGTTCCAAACACGCGGTACATACGCTGTATAAACAGCTCCATCTCGTCTTTGGTCACGTTGTCGTCGGGCGCGAATATGCCCTCTGACTTGCCCGCGACTATTCCCGCGTCAAACACGTCCGCAAGCTCGGTCTTAGCCCACTCGGGTATGTCGGTGAACGTCTCGGCGGGAAACGCAATATATTTATTCGAGCCTTTGATTTCGGGTATCTCGCCGAACGCACGCCTGAGCATAACCAGCGCCTCGGCTCTTGTTACGCCCCAATCCTCGTGAAGTTGACCGTCCTCATAGCCCTGTAATATATCCGTCTTTTCAACCCCTGCATTGTAGTCGTCCGCCGCGACGAGAAGCATATCGCATACCTCGCCGCGCGTCGCATACTCCTCCTCCGCAAAGACCGCCGTCGGCACTGTCAAAATGAGCATAGCCAAAGTCAGCACCGCCGCCGTAATTCTTCTCCTCATTTTTAAAACTCCTTATTTTAAATTTTCACGTTTTCGCGTCTGCGAAACAGAAATTACCAAATCGAAACTCTGTCCTCGGGAGCTACCCACATTCCGTCGCCCTCGGTGATACCGTAGGTCTCAAAGAACTTGTCGCTCGTCTCAAACAGTCTGTTCACACGCACGCTGTCGGGGCTGTGACTGTCGCTCATAACCTGACGCTGCAGCCTTTCACGATAGTTCAGGCTCATCCAAACATTTGCCCAGCTTCTGAACATTTCGTCATAGTCAAAGTTCTCGGTCTTTGAAGCAAGCTCGGTCACAACCGACAAGCCGCCCAGGTCGGCGGTGTTTTCGGTGAGCGTCAGTTCGCCGTTGGTGGTGATGCCCGGCGCCGCTTCCTGTCCGTCGTAGAAGTCTATGACAGCCTGACAACGCTCGTCAAACGCCTTAGCGTCCTCGTCTGTCCACCAATTGACCGCGTTTCCGTTCTCGTCAAACTGAGAACCGCTCTTATCGAACGCGTGGCTGATTTCGTGACCGATAACCACGCCTATGCTGCCCATAGTTGACTCGTAAGACGCATCTTTGCTGTAAACGCCCGGCATCGCCAAAAATCCCGCATATACCGTTACGCTGTTGTATAACGAATTATAAGTCGCATTTACCGTCTGAGGAGGCGAAGCCCACTTTGTTTTGTCGACCTTAGTACCCTCAAGGGCTGCATTGTCCTCCGAATCTGCCTCTTGTATCGTGATTATATTTTCGAGAAGACTTCCGCCTTCGGCATAGCTTTTAAGCTCCTTGCCGTCGAGAGTTATCTCGTCGTATTTTTCGGGTGCGCCGACATTTACTCTCATTGTGTCAAGCTTCTTTATTGCCTTTTCCTTGGTAGTCTCGCTCATCCAGTCGAGATTTTTTATTCTCTCCCGGTAAATCTCTATGAGTCCCTTTATCATTTCGGTTATCTTTGCTTTAGTCTCGTCGTCCACATATTTTTCGGCATACCTCTCGCCCACATATGACGGAAGCATATCGTTTACCACGCCTGCCGCCTGAATATCATCGGCGATTGTTCCCTGAGTTCCCACTACGGCAGAATCGTATTTATTCTCGGCGTCTGTAAAATCATCGCTCAGATATTCGCCGTATGTGCCGAGCAGGTTATACTTGAGAAAAGTCTTTATAGTTTCAAGGTTCTTGTCATCAAGGAGCTCCGCCAGCTTTTTCATTGAGCTGACGTCCATAACAAGGAATTTGTCCTTTGTCTTAAGTCCGCTGTTTTCAAACACTTTTTCAATATCAATGTTTTTAAACTCGGAACATATCTCGTCAAGCGTGTATATGTTATAGATCTTGCTTATATCTCTGGCGTCGATTGCCGAAAGGCTCGCCTCGGCTATCTCCGAGTTAAACTCAAACACCGTATCGGCAGCCGCTTCGGCGTCCGCTTCGCTGTATCCTATAAGCACAAAGACGTCGGATATATAATCAAGCGTCGCCGCTTTTTGACTCTCGGCTTTGCCCTCGTACATATCCTTTGTCAATATGGACGGCGTGTAGAACCCATTTATATAGCTGTTCGAGTCTATATAATCGTTAGTGACCGTAAAGCCCATAATCGAATTTATGGCGTATGTGTCAACCAAGTCCGCAACGCTCTTTGCCGCGTCTATTTCATCGAGATACGGCTTGAGCGGCTCGTAGCCCTGCTCGTTTCTCGCCTCTTTGTTCATATAGTTGTCGTAGAGCGTCTTAATCTTGCCCGACTTTGAGTTCTTATCAGGATTTGACGACGCGATTTCCTTAACCAAATCTCTTATCTGAATATCAACCGTGTCGTTTCTGATGGTTCCGGTAGACGACTGTCCTTCGGGCATAACCGTGTTGTTGAGCGGGTCGCTGTTGACCGTCTGATAGTAGTTATCCTTGAGGTTTGTTCCGAATACGCGGTACATACGCTCGATAAACAGCTTCATCTCGTCGGTCGTTACGTTGTCGTTGGGCGCGAATATTCCCTCCGACTTTCCCGCAACTATGCCCGCGTCGAACACGTCCGCAAGCTCGGTCTTAGCCCAGTCGGGAATGTCGGTAAACGTCTCGGCGGGAAACGCAATATACTTGTTCGAGCCTTTTATCTCGGGGATTTCGCCGAACGCGCGCTTGAGCATAACCAGTGCCTCGGCGCGTGTTACGCTCTGCTCCTCGTGAAGCTGACCGTCCTCGTAGCCCTTTAATATATCCGTCTTTTCAACCCCCGTATTGTAGTCGTCCGCCGCCGCGAGAAGCATATCGCATACCTCGCCGCGCGTCGCGTAATCCTCCTCCGCAAAGACCGCCGCCGGCACTGTCAAAACAAGCATAGCCAACGCCAGAGCCGCCGCTGTAATTCTTCTTCTCATTTTTAAATCCTCCTTAAAAGTATTAAATATAAAATATATAAACTATAAACGCCAAGCTTTAATTGCTGCTGTTGCTTGTCGGTATGTACTTGCGTATTTTCGCGGCAAGCTCGCTGAGGCTCACCGTCTGAAGCCATACCTTGCCGGGGCCCGTAAGCACCGTAAGGAACAGCCCCTCGCCGCCGAAAAATATATTCTTAAAGCCCTTTACCGTCTCAACGGTATAGCTCACCGCCTTTTCAAAAAACGCGACGTTGCCCGAATCCACTTTTATGCGCTCTCCCGGAGCAAGCTCTATCTCTTTAAGACTGCCGTCAAGCTCCAAAAACGCCGTGCCGTTTCCCGAAAGCTCCTGAAGCACAAAACCCTCGCCGCCGAAAAGTCCCGCTCCGAAGGATTTGGTAAATACCGCCTTGAGATTTACTCCGTCCTCCGCGCACAAAAACGCGCCCTTTTGCGCTATGTACTCGTGCGCCGAGTCAATCGTAATCGGTCTTATTTCGCCGGGCGTAGCCGACGAAAAGGTTATCCTCTCATTGTCCTTATTCGCCGTGTATGTCGCCATAAACATCGAGTCGCCCGAGAACGAACGCGCGAGTCCCTTAAAAATTCCGCCCTTTGTGTTCGTTTCCATAGCTATATCGTCGGTCATCCACGCCATACCTCCCGACTGGGTATAAATTCCCTCGCCCTTATTAAGCGTTATTTCCACCGCCGGAAGCGTACCTCCGAAAATATCATATTGCATATTTTTTCCTCCTTTACTATCTTGCAATTATTTATTTTTTACTTTATTATTTTCATTTTATTATTTCGCTACTGCTCGGAGCGCATATTAAGCCTTATGCGCGTCGTAAAAATTCCGTCTTCGGCGTTAAATCTGAACTTCGCGCTCCCGTCGTACTTTTGCGCGGTGTGCGCTATGCTCCGCAGTCCGTGTCCGCCGTCTGAGCGACCGCTCAAAAACGCCTCCGCGGAAGAGAAGCCGTCCTCCGATTGAAAACGGCGGTTGAGATGCACCTCTTTGCAGGAATTGGATATTTCGATTGCCAGCGAGTCCGAAACAGTGCCGACCTGTATGCTTATCCACTTCTCCTCCGGGCATTTCCGGCAGGCGTTTATCGCATTTTCCATCGCGTTGCCGAACAGTACCGTCAAATCCGCCGCTTCAATGGTAAGCTCTCCGCACTCCGCCCGCACGTCACAGCGTATATTTTCGTCGCGGGCAAGCCCGACATAGTATTGAAGCAGCCCGTTGACCGTCATATTCCTGCAGTACACCTCGCTGTCCCGCTTGATGGTCGTATCTATAACGTCGGAAAGATACTTCTTCATCTCGTCTGTCTGCCCCCTGTCGAGCATATCGTTCAGCGCGTTGTAATGGTGACGCAAATCGTGACGCATTCGTCTGGTACTCTCCATATCGCCTACAATCTTTTCGTATTGAAGCTGTTGAATTTCCAGCGTCCGCCTGTGCTCAACATCCCGCTTTCGCCGCACGGACTCCCGAAAAATCAGCCAGCAAATCAACACCTGATACAGGAGCAGAACCCAGAAAAGAGTCAGCACCAGCAAATAGAGCTTATAGTCCAAATAATAATATGTAAAGTCAACGCATATCATAATCGCAATCAAAGCAATTGTCGAAACTATCAGGACAGAAAACTCCCGACGCATATCCTGCGTCTCCACCTCCCGTATATACTCCCGCAGAGTGTGAAGCACAAACGTCAGCATAGGCGGCAGCATAACCGCAGTCGTAACAATATAGAGCGCCAGACCGTGCAGGGAATACACCGAATGAGCTCCGTTCTCCGGCGAAAAACCGAAGAACACCGAGATGACGCCGTTGAGCAGGTTTACCAGGCAATACTGAAGCGCCGCGTAGAACATTATGACGAAAAAGACCAGCAGCTTTTTCATCAGGGACTGCCTGATAAGGAACATATATGCCGCCAGCATCAGAAATATCGCGGAAAACATAAGAATGTTTGCCGTAAACGCCTCGCTCCCGCCGACAGATAATGCCGTGTTTGTCACCGCGGAAAATAACGCCGCAAACAGTGCGGTCGCAAGCGTTATCCCGCCAAAAATCCACCCGCGGTGAAAACGGTAGGTGTCCTTTGGGAATGCCGGAAAAATCATAATCGCACACGAGAAAAACTGCACGAAAAACCCAAGCATATTCCGCAAAAAGTCCGCCATAATCCTCCCTCCTAAAAATTCTTTCTCTCTAAAAATCCTTTCTCTCCGAAAGCCTATCGAACACATAGTCGTCATATTTCGCGCGGACGGCGGTACTGTGCCGTATCGCTATCGGCAGCCGTATGCCGTTTTGCAGAACACAGATATCGGTTCCTATTCGCATGACATACTCCATATTTACGACTATTCCTCGGTTAATTCTCAAAAAATTCTCATCCATTTTATTTTCAAGCTCTTTAAAGGACATACGCACCTTCAGCACACGCCCGTCCGAAAGAGAGACGTTCACCGTATGGTTGTCGCTTTCAAGAAAACAAATTTTGTCCAAAAACACCGTATGCCTCTCCGAGCCTACCGTGAGCGTTATGCTTTTCCTGTGTCTGGAGCGGAACTCGGTCAGCCGTCGGAACGACTCGACAATTCCCTCTGTGGTGACCGGCTTTACCAGATAGTGAAGGGCGTAGAGCGAAAACGCTTCCACCGCGTGCTCTCGGCTGGTGGTTACAAACACTATTCCCGTTTCGGGAGAGATTTTCCGAAGTGCCTCGGCAACTTCAATTCCGTTCTCGTTCGGCATATAAATATCCAGAAACGCAATGTCAAACCGAGGCTGCGTCTTTGCCGCCTCCATCAGAGCCGCCCCGCTTAAAAACTTTTCCGCGCTCCGCGTCGGGTCCCAGCCGCGCAGAGCTTCTTCAAATTGTTTCTGCTCTCTCAAATCATCATCGCAAATCGCTATCCGCATAAATATCACCCTAATCCGTTGTAAAACCGCCCGAGCATATTATCCTATATTTTAATTGTACCACATATAAGAAGCATTTTCAATGTGCCAAATTTGCCGTTTACGCCGTCAAACCTGACTTTTACAAACAATCGATATTAAAATTGCAAATATTTTACATCTGGCGGAACGTTAAGCAAAAAAATCGGAGCAAGCCACGCTTGCCCCGACTTGGAAAAAATTCCTGTTTTAATGTCAAACACACGACTCCAACCGTTTTGTAAAAAACGTTCTTCCGAAAACCGCTAAATCCTTTATTCGGTTGTGATTACAACTGAATTGCTGTCGCCCAGCCATTCTACACGAGCTTCTAAAGCTTCAGACACTGCTCTGAGCGGAACTAATGTTCTGTCATTTAACATGCACGCCTCCGCATCCAAAGAAACAATTTCGTTATTTTTAAGCATATTGTCACTTCCGACAGTCACGTCAATAACATTTCCGTCTTTCTTTGCTGTCGCACATTGAAGTTCATCATTCCAATCCACTTCTGCTCCCAAAGCCTCAAATATAGCTCGCATAGGCACTAATACACGATCGTTTTTCATAAGCGGCGATACATCAAATGTAAGCGGTTCTCCATTTATGTAAACCGCAGTTTCTTCAGTAAGCTGTGATAACATTTTGTCTACTTTGCCTTTATCCGCAAGTGACGGCTCGTCTTTGGGATTGGCAACACTATCTCTCATAACGGTTATCTCTGTTTCCGGCACAAAACTATTACCGTTATATTCTTCTCCTTCATATTCAAATATCTTTTTATTCCATTCGCCTCTCCAAAAAACGATATAATGATCTCCTATCCCGATTTCATTGTACATTTTTCCCGAGTTCTCACTTTTGCGCTCATTATCTTTCCTCGTAATGTTTAAAAAATTTACCTTTTCCAAATTGCTGTTATAACATGTTCCATCCCAACACCAAAATAAATCTTTATAGCTTTTAGCAGAACCAATATCCATTTCGCTGTAATCAACTGCAATCATAGTGCCGTTATTATCATATATCTGAGTTTTTGATGTTTCTCTTTGTTCATCAATGTGCAATACAAAACATATGGCAAAATTTCCATTTTGCAAAATAATATACCCAACATTTTGTCCTGAAAGTCCGCCTTTAAAATAGCTTGTATTCATTTCCTCACAAGCACTAACATTATATAACCAGTTGCCATCCTTATCAAAAATATGGCAAATATAATCCCTTTTTTTACCATCAATATTATATGCTATTTCTGGAAGAACAAAATATGATTTGGTAAGTTTCGCCGTGTAGGGATTTATATCAATATTATCGGCATTATAATCTCTATTTGGAATATTTAGTTTCACATTATTTCCGTTGTTCCAAAGCCAATACACACCATCAAACGAGTACAGCACATATCCTTCGCCAAAGATAGGATTATCTGCTTCGTTCGGCAGAACATATTCTATATCTCCGCGCTCATTTAAAATCATATATCTTTTATCTATCAAAACAAGCGCCCTTTTGTTTACAAACTCGCTTGCCTCATCAAATATCGGACGAAAAACCCACTCATAGTTTTTATTTATATATCCGTATTTTCCGTTATATTCAATTAAAGCTATGCCGTCATAAAATACAATGGGATTATAGTATATTTGCCCGTCGTGGCTTATCAGTACCGTTTCCTCCCGTTCAGACTCAACATCAAGTATTTCCATGAATATTCCATCATCTGTTACGTTTAAAATGTCCATACGCTCAATATTTCTATCTAATGTATCCTGAAGACTAATAGTGTAGATTTTTTCTATGTCATATTCCTTTTCGTCAACCGTTTTTTCGCTTGTTGTCGCCCCGAGCACTTGTATACTGAGTGATAAGCACACAACAAAAACAATTAAATATTTACTCAATTTTTTTAGCATATCAATCCGCCCCTTCTCCAGTATATTATCATTAAATGTAATCACGCAAAAACGGGAAAATAAAATGATTATCCGACATTTTAACTTCATTGATAGATATATTTTATCATATAAAATTGTTAATAGCAATATCTATATTTTAATTACCTTCTCTTTAACTTAAATCTGTTTATATAAATTACTGTTTATAAAGACCTTGAACAGGTGATGAGAACCACGGCAAGCAGTCTCTTTTTAAAACAAAACACACCTGTTTCGATATGGATTTATATCAAAACAGGTGTGTTTTTGTGGTGCGGCCGATGGGACTTGAACCCATACAGGCGTTTTGCCCACTACCCCCTCAAAGTAGCGCGTCTGCCTATTCCGCCACGGCCGCGTGTCTCATTCACGACTTTTCAATTATACAACAAAACCTTCGATATGTCAATAAAAATTTTTAAAATTTCCGAAAATCTCCGTCAACCCGCAAAATTACGCGTCATTCCAAAAATTCCACAACGATGTTTTTCTTGTGAGTAATGCCTCGCACGGTGCAGGAGAAGCCCCAGCCCGAGTCGCTCTGGCTCACGACATGGTCGTGATACGCCGCGTTCTGCGCCTCATAGTCTATATACGGCTTCTCGCAGTAAAGCGTTTCCTCGCCCGTCCTTTGGTACTCCTCCGCCAATTCGAGCGCAAGATTATAGTCGGTCTCGGCAATCTGGTGATAGTCGGCAAGCTCGGACACGTTCATCACCAGGAACAACGCCAGCACCGCCGCCGAGAAAATGCCCTGCACTCTCCTGTTCCTCACGATAAGGCGAAAAACAGCGTCGATTGCGAGGGCAAGTCCGACAGACGCAGGCACAAGGTTGCGAAAGTTGAGCCACTGATTTCCGCTCAGCGCAAACGGTATGAACGGCACAAAAAACAGCAGTGCCGCAAGCAAAAATTCAAGCCCGAACCTCTTCAAATCATATCGCACTTTGTTCATCTCAAGTCCGTTCAGCCGAATTTTATCGAGAGACTTAAGCCCCGAAAAGAACGCGTAAGACGCGCACAGCAAAACGCCGACGCCGCCCCACACGGCTCCCGAAGCTCCGTTACCTATAATCATTTCAAATCCGCGCTCAAAACCGCGCGTAAAAATCTTCCCGCCCTGAGTCACAAAAATCGTATAAATCTCTTTCAGCACGGTAAGCGAAAAGGCGGGGAGAGCACCGAGGGACACTACGTTCATTCTGCCGTTGTTGTTGCTCTCGCCGATAAAGAGTATATAATACGACGCAATCAGAGCCAGGTTGACCACCATCGGCAAAAGCGCCTTCCATTTTTTCTTTGAAACCACGACATACACAATCATAAAAAACGACAGCACTATCGTCTGCTCATAAAAGCCGTAAGAGATAAGGTTTATAACCGCAAACGCCGCAAACGCGCGCGGCTTGCCCTCGCAGTAGTCGAGAAGCGCGTGAAGCGACGCCGCCAGGAAAAACAGCGACACCACGACGCGGCTCGACGCCGAAATCCAGTATGTTCCCTCAAAGCTCAAGGGCGTGAACAAAAACAAAACTATAAAGAGCGGCGAAACCGAAATGTCCATACGCTCAAAAAAGCGTCTGAAAAGCACCGCGGTAATTCCGCCGACGACCGCAATTATAATCATCGCCGCCCACAGACAATTCCAAAAATTGCCCCATATAAACGTATCGAAGAACACCGCCGCCGGACGGCTGAACATTATTCCGGGGCCGCCGAGCAGTACCTCGCTCCACAGGTTGGGCAAATACGGATAAAGCCCGTACTGCACATAATCGTCAAGATACGGGAAATATTCAAATCCGAAAAACGAAAACTTAAATACGTGCAAAAGAATAACCGTGCAGAAAAGCCCTATTTCGGTTCTTCTGCGCTTTTGCTCCGACGAAACAGGTCGGGGCGAACCGTTTTCTTTTGATGTATCATTTATAATTTTTGGCATACCAAGTCTCTCTTTCGTCATACTTAACTATTCTTCGATTTCTCGGCAAAATACAAATTCACGCTTTATAATATGCCCCGAAAGGCTCCTTTTCTCTCGCGGCACGCGCGTCCCGCTCCCCTGTCGGTATAGGCTTCGCTGAGCCGCACCGTTCCGAACGAAAGCGCACAAGTGAAAATATTGCTTGCCGCAATCATAAAAATCAACGCCGCCCAGCCGTATCTCGGCACAAAAAATATTATAACAAAAAGACGGAGAGCCGAGTCGCACATACTGTAAAGAAACATTCTGAACTGACGCTTCATACCGTTCAAAATCCCGCAGGATACCGAGTCGAGAAACATCAGCGGACACAGCAGAGCCAGCCGCCGCACGGCATCCGCAATTTCGGGCTTGCCGTAGACCGCCGCCGAAACCTGCCTCGAAAAGGTCACAAAGACCAGCATAACGGCGACTCCCGCCGCGAATGCGAGCCGCAGGGCGCGGGACGCGAGCGAGCGAAAGCGCACTTTGTTGCACACCTCAAACGTCCTCGAAATTTCGGGCACAAGAAGGGTTATAAATGAGCCGATGAGCGTCAGCGGAAATGTCAAAAGCGGCATAATCATACCCTTCAGCAGTCCGTACTGCGAAAGAGCCTCCGCCGCGGGCATATTTGCGGCGGTGAGTCCGCTTATTATTTTTACATCCTCATACATTCTCAAAAACGAGCTTATAAGCGCCCCTGTCAGGGTCGGGAGCGAAATTTTCAGCACCGCCGCAAGCGTCCCCGTCTGTGTTGCGGGCTTGCCGCGCCCCGAAAGCCGCCTGTATTCGGGCACAAACATAAGTATCAAATATGTGCAGGACGCCGCCTCACCCACCGAAAGTCCGAGGAACACTCCCGCACAGCCGTATTCTACGCCAAGCGGCAAAAACAGCTTCAAAAACCCGCGCATCGCAAGCACCTTTACGAACTGCTCCAGAAACTCGGAGCTTGCGGGACGTATCACCTTGCGCGAGGCGTAAAAATAACCCTTTATGCAATATGAAACGCTCATAAACAGCGTACTCGGCGCAAGGGCGCAAATCCCAACCCGCGTGCGCGCATCTCCCAGAAAGGACGCCGATATGCGGTCGGAAAAAAGCAAAACCGCACCGATGACCGCCGCGCTCATCACAACGGTCATACCGATAACGGTTCGCATTGTTTTTGGAACAGACGCTTCGTTATGCGCCGCGTACTGCGCGGAGACGAGAGTAGACGTCGCCGTGCCGAGCCCCGCGCTCGCGAGCGTCAGCATAATGCCGTGGACTCCGAAAACGAGAGACAAAAGCCCCATTCCCTCACTGCCCAACAGCTTTGAGTAGTACGCTCTGAATATAAACTCGACCGATTTGGCGCAAACGCCCGAAAAGGTAAGTATGCCCGCGTTTTTCGCCACTGTCGAAACTGCCATAAAATCACCACCGACACTAATATTTATATTAGCGTCGGGCGTGATTTAATACTTTGTGCGTCTAAACCGTTTTATGAGTAATTTTTATATAGTCCGCTATAATATCCGCCGCTTTTTCAATTCCGACCTTGGTGGTATTGAGCGCGATGTCGTAATTTGTGACGTTGCCCCATTCGTTTCCCGTGTAAAACTCGTAATAATTGGAGCGCTTCTTGTCGTTCTTGTTTATCTGCGCCAAAGCCTCCTTGTCGGAGAGGGAGTTGCGCTCCGCGATACGCTTCACGCGCGCCGCCTCGTCGGCGTGAATAAATATGCGAACAAGATTATCGTGACCGCTCAGAACATAGTCGGCACAGCGACCGACTATTACGCACGGCTCCTTGTCGCGAAGCTCTTTTATAATGTTGGATTGTATCTTAAAAACGGTATCGCTCGTCAGCAAGTCGCCGTAATTAAAGCCTATTCCCTTTCCGGCGTTTACTCCGACCGTCAGAGAATACAAAAAACTGCTGGTCTTTTTCTGATCGGCGTTTTTAAAAAACTCCTCCGAAAGACCGCTCGCCTTTGCCGCCGAAGTAATTATTTCCTTGTCGTAAAACGATATGCCGAGCTTAGCCGCGAGCTGCTTTCCGACCTCGTGACCTCCGCTTCCGTATTGTCTGCCGATTGATACTACAAGATTTCCCACAATCCTCAGTCCTTTCCGAACTAATATAGTATGATAATAACACAAAAAACAAAACTTTTCAAGATTATATAAGAAAATATTGACAAATAAAATATTTGGCATTAAAATAGAGACAATAGAATTTGGAGGTATTTTTATGAAAAGAATTTTATCGGCATTTTTATGTTTTGCAATGATTATCTCGCTTACGCTCCTGCTCGGAGCCTGCGGAAAAAAGGAGTCGGCTTCAATGGTTAAATTTGAAATGGAAAACGGCGGCACATTCACAATAAAGCTCTATCCCGAGTACGCGCCCGAAACCGCGGCGAACTTCACAAAGCTCGTTTCGGAGGGATTTTACGACGGACTTACGTTCCACCGCGTAGTGGACGGCTTTATGGCTCAGGGCGGCGACCCCGACGGTACGGGAACCGGCGGTTCCAAGAACAAAATAAAGGGTGAATTTTCGGGCAACGGCTTCACTCAGAACACGCTCTCGCATAAGCGCGGCACTGTTTCGATGGCGCGCTCGAACGATCCCGACAGCGCAAGCAGTCAGTTCTTTATCTGCTATGACGACTGCCCTTACCTCGACGGCTCGTACGCAGCGTTCGGAGAGGTAGTTGAAGGTATGGACGTGGTTGACGGATTTTTGGACGTTGAGCGCACAATGGGACTTGACGGTCAGATGTCCAAGCCCGTAACGCCTATCGTAATAAAGAGCGCAACAATAGTTGAGTAAAATTCGCTCCTTATAAAGCGGTATAAATAAAAAAAGGCGCGCCTCGCAGACCTTGCGGGGCGCGTCTTTTTGCGCTCTGCTCCGCCGCAGCGCGCGGCGGCTTGTCAAATCCTGCAAAAAATCTGCTTTTTATTATTCTATACGGTTGACGGGAGAGGGGCTTTTGTGGTAGAATATAGTATTATTAAGACCATACGGTAGGTTTCAAAGTGAGGGATAATTTTATGATAAAGGAAACCTTGGAAAAAATAAAAAATCAGGCAATCGAGGAGCTTGGCGAGATAGGAAGCGTTGAGGCACTGGAGAGCTTCCGCGTGAAATATCTCGGCAAAAAGGGCTCGCTTACTTCCGTGCTCAAAAGTATGGGTTCGCTTTCTCCCGAGGAGAGACCGATTGTCGGACAGCGCGCAAACGAGGTGCGCGCGGCAATAGAGGAAAAGCTGGAGGAGGCTCGTGTAAATCTCGCGCAAAAGTTCGAGAATATGAAGCTCGCCTCCGAGACGATTGACGTCACTATGCCGGGTCGCATCGCGCCGCTCGGCAAAAAGCACCCGCTCACCACGGTGCTGGACGACCTCAAGGACATATTTATCGGTATGGGCTACTCCATTGCGGAGGGACCGGACGTAGAGCTTGACTACTATAACTTTGAAGCTCTCAATCTTCCGCCCGACCACCCCGCGCGCGACACGCAGGACACGTTTTATATAAACGACAGCGTGCTGCTCAGGACCCAGACCTCCCCTGTTCAGATAAGGTATATGGAACAGCATAAGCCGCCGATACGAATTATCGCTCCGGGACGTGTTTTCCGAAGCGACTCGGTGGACGCCACCCACTCCCCCGTATTTCATCAGATAGAGGGACTTGTGGTGGATAAGGGCATCACGATGGCTAACCTCAAAGGAACGCTTGAAACCTTTGTCCATAAGCTCTACGGCGAGGACACAAGACTGCGTTTCCGCCCGCACCACTTCCCGTTTACCGAGCCGAGCGCGGAGGTTGACATCTCCTGCTTCAACTGCGGCGGCAAGGGCTGCGGCGTTTGCAAGGGCGAAGGCTGGATAGAGATTTTGGGCTGCGGAATGGTTCACCCGAAGGTGCTTAAAATATGCGGCATCGACCCCGACGAATACTCGGGCTTTGCGTTCGGCATAGGTCTGGAGCGCGTGGCTCTGTTCAGATACGGTATTGACGATATGCGTCTGTTCTTTGAAAATGATTTGAGATTTTTAAATCAGTTTTGATTATTCGATACACGAAATAAAATTGGAAGGATTGAGTAAGTTATGAAGCTGCCAATGTCATGGCTTAAAGATTATATGGATACCGAAGGCATAGACGCCGAAAGCTACGAACGCAAAATGACGATGAGCGGTTCAAAGGTCGAAAAAATCGAGAACCGCGCCGACGAAATCAAAAATGTGGTCGTAGGCAAAATCGAAAAAATAGAAAAGCACCCCGACGCGGATAAGCTGGTGGTGTGTAGGGTAAACGTCGGAGAGGAAGCTCCGCTCCAGATTGTGACCGGCGCGCCCAACGCATTCGAGGGCGCTTATGTTGTTGTTGCGAAGCATAAATCCACCCTCCCGGGCGGAGTAAAAATAACAAAGGGCAAGCTGCGCGGCGTTGAAAGCGCGGGAATGATGTGCTCGACCGACGAGCTCGGCATTTCCGAGACCCGCGCCGACGGAATTTTGATTTTGCCTGACGACGCGCCGATAGGCGAGGATATATGCAAATACTTAAAGCTGGACGAAAACGTGGTCGAGTTTGAAATAACCTCAAACCGCCCCGACTGTATGAGCGTGATAGGTCTCGCAAAGGAGACTGCGGCTACGTTCGGGCGTAAGTTTACCGAGCCGGACAACAGCTATCCGAAATCCGCCAAAAAAGCGGCGGACAGCGTTTCGGTCGAGGTAAAGGACTTCTCGCTGTGTCCGCGCTATACCGCGAGACTTGTGGAGAATGTCAAAATAGCTCCGTCGCCCGAATGGATGCAAAAGCGTCTGCGCGAGTGCGGTCTGCGGCCCATAAACAACGTGGTTGATATAACCAACTATGTTATGCTTGAATACGGACAGCCGATGCACTCCTATGATTTCGACCAAATCAAGGGCGGAAAAATCATAGTGCGTGCGGCGGAGGACGGCGAGCTTCTCGAAACGCTGGACGACAAGCCGCACGAGCTGGACAGCACGATGATAGTTATTTCGGACGAGGAGCGCGCGATAGGTGTCGCGGGAATAATGGGCGGTGCAAACACCGAGGTGTCGGACAGCACCACCCGCGTCCTCTTTGAGGCGGCGACCTTCAGCGGCGTTAAAATTCGCCGCGCGGCGAAGAAGCTCGGTATGAGGACCGACGCGTCCGCGCTGTTTGAAAAGGGTCTTGACCCCGAGAACGCGTCAAAGGCTATGGAACGCGCCTGCAAGCTGCTGTCGGATATGGGCGGCGAGGTGCTGGACGGAATGATAGACGTAAGATGCGCCCCGAAAGAGCCTCTTAAATTAAAGCTGGACGACAAGCAAATCAACGGCTTCCTCGGAATGGACATTCCGCGCGGAGAGATGGTAAAAATCCTCGAAAGCCTTGAATTTAAGGTAGAGAGCGACGGAACTATTATCGTGCCGTCATTCCGCGGCGACATTGAGACATACGCCGACATAGCGGAGGAAATCGTGCGAATATACGGCTACGACAAAATTCCGACCGTGCTTATGAACAGCCGCGTCACTACGGGCGGCAAAAACCGCAAGCAGCAGCTTGAGGACAAGGCAAAGAGCATTTTGACCTCGCTCGGCTTCTTTGAGATTATGACATATTCGTTTACCGACCCGAAGCTGTTTGACGATATAAATGTTCCAGCGGACAGTCCGCTCAGGAATACGGTCAAAATAATAAATCCTCTCGGCGAGGAAAACAGTATTATGAGAACCACGCTTATCCCGACGACGCTGGAGGTTTTAAAGACAAATTACAGCAGACGTATCCCGTCCGCGTCGGTATTCGAGCTTGGCACGAGATATATCCCCGTTGACGGGCAACAGCTTCCCGACGAAATAGGAACGCTGTCGCTCGGAATGTACGGCGAGGTTGATTTCTACGACTTAAAGGGCGCCGTCTGCCGACTCCTCGAAAGGCTCGGCGTGCCGCGTCCGTCGTTTATGACCGAGAAGCAGAACCCGACCTTCCACCCCGGACGCTGTGCGGTGATTGCCGTAAAAAATAAAATAATCGGCGTAATCGGACAAATCCATCCGAGAGTGGCGAAGAACTACAAGATGAACACCGAAATATACCTCGCAGAGCTTGATTTTGGGGCAATTTTGCCGCTCTGCTCAAGCGAGATAACATATACTCAGCTTCCGAAGTTCCCGTCCACCTCGCGCGATATTGCGATGGTGCTGGACGACAGTATAAATGTCGCGGATATTGAGAAAATTATTGAGGAGAACGCGGGCAAAATACTTGAAAGCTATAAGCTGTTCGACGTTTACCGCGGCGAGCAGGTCGGCGAAAACAAAAAGAGCGTCGCGTATTCGATAACCTTCCGCGCAGCGGACAGAACGCTGGTTGACGACGAAGTCTCGGCAGTTATGAACAAAATCGTAAACGCGCTTGAAACCAAGCTCGGAGCAACGCTCAGAGCGTAGGCGCAAAATAAAATTTATTTTAAAGGCAAAGAGAGGTGCGGTTAAATTATGTCAATGGGAATTGAGAACGGAAACAACAACGACTTACAGGCGACTATGAAGTTTGAGGCGGTGCGCGAAAGAGCACTCTCGCCCCGCGAGATAATCCTCAGAGTTCACGACGCGCTTGCGGCGAAGGGCTACAATCCGATAAACCAAATCGTCGGCTATATTATGTCGGGCGACCCGTCTTATATAACCTCTTACGATAACGCTCGCTCGCTCATACGCAAGCTGGAGACCGACGAAATTCTGGAGGAGCTTGTAAAGTATTACGTTGAAGAAAAATAATCTCTCAGACATTGAAAAACTCGGTCTAGCGCAAGCAGAAAAATAAAAAATAAGTTTGAGGAAAAGGCGTAGTTAACAAAGGTAACCGCGCGGGGCTTATCGAAAACCCCGCGCGGTTGCTTGCTTTTTGCAAAATATACCTTCGTTTTTCAACGTCTGCCACTTTATCAACACACACCGCGCCGACACACGCTTACAGCAAGGCTTTTGCCTTGCTGTTTTGTTGTGTATAAATTGTGTGTGTTTATGCCGTGACGTAAAAAGAGCGAAACCCGAATGGGTTTCGCTCTTTTATTAACCTAATTGTTAAGCAACCGTCAACTTACGGTTTACTCCATTATCTGAAGCGGAGTGTACCAAAGTCAGGAGCCTTTATAACGAGTACGTCAATTACGTCATCGTCATAAGTTCTTACATATACATAGTCGCACAGGCAGAACGCAGGTGTAGTTGTAAGATCTCCTCCATCGTTGGTGTATACCGTGTACTCAACATCCTTGCTACCCCAATCAGAACCGTTGAGCAACGAAGAGTTGATAAGAATGCTTCCGGTCGAACCTACGGTCAGGTTGTTTCTTGCCTTAGATACATCGTAAACATATACGTTTGCACCCGAAAGGTTGTAAGAAGTATCTTCTTTAGTCTCCGGATTATAAAGAGTTACTCTTGAGCCATTCTTCTTAACAGCGGCGCCTGCAAGAACTTTGTTTCTTGACGGCATAGGATCCTCAATGTCGCCGGTCGGGTAGTCTTCCGCAAGATCGCTTCTTACATAGTCAGCATCGAATGTTACCAAAGGAGTGATACCCTTTATTTCGCCGCTTGCATTGAGCGAGATAAGAGCCATATCGCCCTGGTTGAAGCTAGCGAGGTTACCGTCAATGTTTTCACTCGCGTTAGCGTTCTTAAGAGTACCGTCCTGATAGTACGAGATAGTATCTACGATTGTACCCTCAGAGTTGGTTGTTGTACCAACGCTGTCGATAACGATTGCCGAAGACGAAGTAGCGACACCGTTCGAAGCGTTCTTGTCGTTAATAACGATGAGGCTCGGACCTTCGCTTTCCTCATCATAGAGGTCTACGTTGGTGTAATCAGCATTGTCTGCGATTTCAGCGATTGTACCAACCTCAGCCACATCAGCGTCTGTGTCGTTTACAAAGAATACGATAGCGTTCTCGCCTACAAAGGTCTTCTTGGTGGTCGGTTCGATTCCTACAAATCTGCTGTCATCTGCATCATATGTTGCCTTGTCATAATGCTGCATCAAGTTGAGGTGATTGCTACTATCGTCTTCGCATACAAGCTCGATAGACGAAATCTGGCTTGCCGAGTTGGTCGAGTACTTGATTACCTGACCGGTAAGTGCCAATGCGGTACCTGCGAGATTGTCGTCGTCCTTAACCTTATATCTGTCGCCGTTCGGGAAGATTCTCTTAGCTTCAGACGAATACTCATAATTTCTGATTGTAAGGTTGTTGGGAGCAACGTTCCAGGTCTTAACGCCGTCCTTAGCGGTGAGTATCTTAAGAGTAAGAGCTCTTGTGTCAAAGTCGTCGGTATTGTCTATCGCCTGAATAATGTAAGCATAGTTGCCGCTTCCAACGCTTGCGCTGTAGTCCTGGTTGTAAGCTGCGATCTTACCATACTCGTCGATGTAGAACAGACCTGCATCGCCTGCGCTGAGGTTGTCTGCCTCATAAGCACCGATAGCTACGTCATATGTTCCGTCGCCTATTCTGTACTTAGAACCGGTTGCCGATGTGTCGGAAGCCGATACGGTAGCAACAGAACCTTCAACGGTGTTGGAGATAACTCTGATATCGTAGTAGTCCGGACCGTCCTGGTTGTAGATGATCGAAAGAACATCCCACTCAGCGAGGTCGGTGTAAGCGATTTCCTTACCGTCCTTAACTATGTTAACGATTTGCGAAGAATCATCCTCGTCAACAGTGAGGTTGGTAACCAGGTTGCTGTAAAGACCGTCGCCAACCTGCGAGTTCTTGAACGAAACCATGTTTGCGTCAACCGAGTCAACAACTGCCGTAGCGGCAACCTCAACTATGATTACGTCGTAACCCGATTCGGTGTCGGTATCATAGAATGTAACTTTACCGCCAACCTTAGAATCTTTCTCAACAGGTGCGTCTGCTCCATTTGTTCCGAATATCTGGTCAAGAGTATATCCGCCTACGTTGTTGTAAATGAGCGAGTAATCTTCCTGAACAGTAACTCTTGTAGAGGTTCTGTCGGTTTCATTCTTGTAGTATCTTACTACGTTATTTCCGTCTTCGAGTCTGTCGAACTTGTCAACAGTAAAGGACTCAGACTTGTTTCTGCCCGACTCGGGAGCTGCCGAGATAACCAGCGGGTAAGAAAGCGTATCGTCGCTCTTTACATAGAGAACGATCTGCTGACCGATGTACTTCTCGATACCCGACTCGCCAGCAAGGAATTCTCTCTCTTCGCCTGCATCGGTGTCGATGTATGCATAGTCGATGTTATCGGTGTTGTAAACGCCGTTAATCTTTACGGTTACGGTGTTGTCCTCATCGGTGTCGATGTTCTCGGAACCTTCAAGAGTTGTAACGCCGTTGCTGGTAAGCTGACCTCTGAGCTTTGTAACCTTAAGGTTCTGGCTCAGAAGAGTCTTGTAAGCAAAGCCGTTTGTACCGTCATAGATTACGTAGTTCTCGCTGCCAGCGCCATAGTAATACTGCTGCATAAGAGGAGTATCAATAGCGTTGTCAAGAATCTGAGCGATAGTAGCTCTCGGAGCAGGCTGACCTGCTACGCCGCCGGTAACGTCCTTAGTTACATCATATCTGCTTGCAGCGATGGTGTAACCGGTCGGATAACCGCCGTTAGCAGCCGCGAAAGGCTCATAACCGAGAGTAACCATTACCATCTTGATAACCTGCTCATAAAGAACCGGATCCTCAGGACCGAAGTTTCCGTCGCCATAGCCGTTAACGATACCCGTCTGTGCGGCAGCTGCGATGTAACCCGAAGCCCAGTGGCTTGTGGGAACATCAGCAAAAGGAGTTGCCGCCTGCGAGCTTGCGTTAAAGCCCTGAATTCTCGAAACCAAAGCAGCCATCTCCGCTCTTGTTACAGAGTCATCGGGTCTATACACAGCTTCTCCGTTTTCATTCGTGTCGCCGGTAATAATACCGAGCTTGTTGAGTGTTTCGACTGCTTCGGTGTAGTTTGCACTGTCTTCAACATCAACGAAACTCGATGCAAACGCCGTTACGGTAGTAAACACAAGTGCGAATACCGCAACCAAAGCAATCACTTTCTTGAGATTTTTCATGTCTCAATTCCTCCTTATAAATAATTTTAATTTTTTTTCGTATTTCCTCGGAGAGATGTTTTTTCACCCGAACTGCCTCTCTCCTCTCGGCAAATTCAGGCGCTGTAACTCGCTTAGAAGCGCAACAGAGCATAATACGCCACTAAACTTATTGAGATTATATCACTAAACAGTCGGAAATGTCAATATTATTTTCCAGATTTAACAATTTTGTAACAAATCTACAATCAAATAAAGCTATTTTCCGCTGAATAAGTGCGAATTGTATATGAACTGTTTGAAAAGCGGATGGGGTCTGTTAGGCCTTGTCTTAAACTCGGGGTGGAACTGTGAGCCCACAAACCACGGATGGTCTTTAAGCTCTATCATCTCCACAAGCCTGCCGTCCGGCGAAACTCCCGAAACGACCAAACCCGCCTGTTTCAGCTTGTCACGGTACGAATTGTTAAGCTCGTACCTGTGTCTGTGCCTTTCTCCTATCTCCTCGGTGCCGTAAGCCTCATAAGCCTTGGTGCCTTTGGCGATAACGCAGGGGTACCTGCCCAGCCTCATCGTGCCGCCCATATCCGAAATGTTCTTCTGATCGGGCATAAGGTCGATAACGGGGTACGGAGTGTTCGGGTCAAGCTCGGAACTGTGCGCTCCCGCAAGCCCCGCGACGTTTCTCGCGTACTCAACCACCGCAAGCTGCATACCGAGGCAAATTCCGAGGAACGGGACCTTATTTTCTCTCGCGTATTTCACGGCGAGAATTTTACCGTCAATTCCTCTTTCGCCGAAGCCGCCGGGAACCAGTATTCCGTCCGCTGTGCTGAGCAACTCGTCTACGTTCTCCTCGGTTACGTCCTCGGAGTCTATCCAATCTATATCAACATCTATTCCGTTGTCAAAGCCGCCGTGTCTCAGTGCCTCCGCAACGCTCAGATATGCGTCGTGAAGCGCGACATATTTTCCGACAAGAGCTATTTTAACCTTTTTGTTAAGGCTGTTGACCTTTTTCACAAGTCCGCGCCACTCGGTCAAATCGGCGGGCGGGGTATTGAGCCCAAGCCTGTCGCAGACCTTTTGCGATATGTTTTGCTCCTCCAGCATAAGCGGAACGTCGTATATCGTCGCCGCGTCAAGGTTTTCGATAACATATTCGCCCTGAATATTACAGAAAAGTCCTATCTTATTTCTTATGTCGTCTCCGAGAGGAAGTTCGGAACGGCACACTATCATATCGGGCTGTATTCCTATGCTCAAAAGCTCTTTAACACTGTGCTGAGTGGGCTTTGACTTAAGCTCGCCCGACATTCTCAGATAAGGCACGAGCGTAACGTGGATATACATACAGTTATCTCTGCCGACAATTCCCGCGAACTGCCTTATGGCCTCGAGAAACGGCTGGCTCTCAATGTCGCCCACCGTGCCGCCTATCTCGGTTATAACAACGTCGGTCTCGCCTTCCTGCGCCACAGCCGAAATCTTATTTTTAATCTCGTTGGTTATATGCGGAATTACCTGAACCGTACCGCCGAGGTAGTCGCCCTGTCTTTCCTTGGTTATGACCGACCAGTAAACCTTACCCGTTGTAATATTGCTGTTTTTGGTGAGGTTCTCGTCTATAAATCTCTCATAATGTCCGAGGTCCAAATCGGTTTCCGCTCCGTCCTCGGTCACATATACCTCTCCGTGCTGATACGGGCTCATCGTACCCGGGTCTATATTTATATAAGGATCAAATTTCTGAAGCGTCACCTTAAGTCCGCGGGTTTTCAGAAGCCGTCCCAAAGACGCCGCGGTTATTCCCTTTCCTATGCCGGAAACAACTCCGCCCGTTACAAAGATGTATTTGACAGCCATACCTTAATCCCCCCTTGAACCTTTTTCTGCTAATAAATGACATTATATAGTATATTCTAACTCTATCACCCAAATCTGTCAAGGCTTTTTTTAATTATTTATATTTGCATTTGTCTTTACTTATATAATTTTTTGTGGTATACTTAATTTAAGTTTACATTTATTAGACTGTTTATGTTTGGATTTTGTTCCGTAAATTTTCAATAAATTTTTTCGCGGTCTGTTTTTACATATATAATGTTATAATGTAGACAGGCAAAAAGTGAAATAAACGAAAATCGAGCTTGGAGGCTTAGTGATGAAAAAGGTTACGACAAAAACAATAAGAGAAATGAAGGGACGCGAAAAAGCGTCGATGCTTACCGCCTACGACTATCCGATGGCGAAAATACTTGACGAGGCGCAAATCGATATGATTTTGGTCGGCGACTCCCTCGGCAATGTCGTGCTCGGATATGAGGACACCACCCACGTCACGATGGCGGATATGCTCCACCACACAAAAGCGGTCTCGCGCGGCGCAAAGCGTGCGCTTATCGTTGCGGATATGCCGTTTCTCAGCTATCATACCGGAGTGTATGACGCCGTTAAAAACGCGGGCGCACTTGTCGCCGAGGGCGGTGCAAACGCGGTAAAGCTCGAAGGCGGCGCGGAAATCTGCGATGCGGTACGCGCCATAATAAACGCCGGAATACCCGTTATGGGTCATCTGGGGCTTACACCTCAGCACATAAACAATCTCGGCGGTCACGGCAAGCAGGCAAAAACCGAAGAGGCGGCTCAAAAGCTGCTCAGCGACGCCAAAGCGCTTCAAGCCGCGGGTGCGTTTGCGGTCGTGCTCGAATGTATCCCTGACGAGCTTGCCGAAAAAGTCACAAAGGAGCTTGACATCGTAACGATAGGCATAGGTTCGGGCGCGAAATGCGACGGTCAGGTGCTTGTACTTTACGACCTTTTAGGGCTTTTTAAGGATTTTACTCCGTCATTTGTCAAAAAATATGCCGATTTGAGCGCGACGGTAAACAATGCCGTTTCGCAGTATATAGAGGAAGTTAAGGGAGGCGTTTTTCCTCAATGAAAATTATAACCTCTGTCAAAGAAATGAACGCGTTTGCGGACGAAGCTCACGCGCTCGGCAAAAAAATCGGGCTTGTCCCCACAATGGGCTATCTGCACGACGGACATCTCTCGCTTATTAAAAAATCAGTCTCGGAAAACGATGTGACCGTCGTGAGCGTATTTGTAAATCCGACGCAGTTTGCGCCGAACGAGGATTTTAAGACTTACCCGCGCGACTTAAACCGCGACGCGGCTCTCGCCGAGAGCGTCGGCGCGGACGCGGTTTTCCATCCCGAGCCGGAGGAGATGTACCCCGACGGCTATCACACATATATATCGGTTGAAAAGCTGACCGAGGTGCTGTGCGGCGTATCGCGCCCGACTCACTTCCGAGGCGTTACCACGGTCGTGGCGAAGCTGTTTAACATAGCCCGCGCCGACCGCGCCTACTTCGGTCAAAAGGACGCTCAGCAGCTTGCGGTCGTGCGCCGTATGGTTGCCGACCTCAATATGAACATAGAAATCGTCGGCTGTCCCATAGTGCGCGAAAGCGACGGACTCGCGCTCTCGTCGAGAAACGTGTTTCTGTCGCCCGACGAGCGCAGTCAAGCACTTGTGCTTTACAAGTCTCTGTGCACTGCAAAGGGTCTGTTGGAGGGCGGAGAAAGGTCGGCGGCGCGAATACGCGCTGAGATAGAGCGGGTCATCAAGACCGCACCGCTCGCCGACATTGACTATATAGAGATTGTAAGATACGACGATTTGACGGCAGTCGAAACGATAGACTGCAAGGTGCTTATCGCTCTTGCGGTGAGGTTCGGCAAGACGAGACTTATCGACAACATCATTTTTTAAAAGCAGCAAAAAGTAATGAAACGAGGGGATTTCAATGCTTATCGAAGTTATGAACTCAAAAATACACCGCGCCACAGTTACCGACGCGAACTTAAATTATATAGGAAGCATTACGATTGACGGCTCCCTTATGGATGCGAGCGGCATACTCGAAAACCAAAAGGTGCAGGTGCTGAACTTAAACAACGGCGCGAGAATAGAAACCTACGCAATACGCGGCGAAGAAGGGAGCGGCGTGATTTGCTTAAACGGCGCGGCGGCGCACCGTTTCGGCATAGGCGACACCGTAATAATAATAGCCTACGCCTCAATGGAGTACTCCGAAGCAAAAAATCACAAGCCCACGGTTATACACGTCGACAAAAACAACAAAGCCGTATAGGCGCAGTTCCTTTTTGATTTTTTTATCGGATAAACGCGAAAAAAATTAAAATAATAATATAAAATATTAAACAAAAGGATCTGATTTTATGAAGAAAAGAATGATGGCGGTCTCAACAGCGTGCATACTTTGCGCGGTCAGCGCGGTGGTCGGAGCGTGTGCCGCACCGGCAATCAAACAGATAACGCAGATCACGGCTGAACTGCGCCCCGACTTCACTATTGTGATAGACGGACAGGAGCGCGTCTTTAAGAATGTCAACGGCGAGGTTGTAGACCCCGTGCTCTACAACGGCACAACATACCTGCCCGTCCGCGCGATAGGCGAGCTTATGGGCAAAACGGTATATTGGTACGAGGACCAGAAGAAAATAGAGCTTAAAGACGAAGGCTCGACCGTGACAGACGCGGACGTTATAGTTCCGAACGGCTCAAATTCCAACACCGCCCCGAGCGCCAACGCAAATCCGAACGCAAACGCCAATTCGGGCGACGTGAAAATAACCGAGGATCAGGCGAGAGCAATCGCGCTTCAAAGAGCGGGACTTGCGGACGGCAGTAATGTAAAATTTGAAAAAATACATCTCGACCGCGAAAACGGAAGGCTCATCTATGATGTGGAGTTTTACACGTTGAACGCATCGGGCTGGCGCGATATGGAATACAGCGCCGAAATCGACGCGAACACCGGCGACGTCCTCGAATGGGACGCTGAACGCGAGTAATCGTCGCGACACGCCCTTTTTGCTTGCTTTGCCCTGTTCGGGCAAAGTCGCGCTTTCGGGCGGTTGCTCCTCTTTCGCAAAAAGCGCAAGTCGCTTTTTGCGAGATTACGCGCCTGCGGCGCGTTTTTGTACGGGACGGCGCCTCGACGTCCCGCCGACATATAAAAAATAACCGACAAAAATCCATAGATTTTTGTCGGTTATTTTTTTATTCCGATTTAGTTCGGCGCCCTCGACGTCCCGCCGCCCACCGCGCGGAGCGGGAAAAATTGCGTTTATACAATCGCCGCGGTTCGTTTTTCGGATTTTTGCGGAGAAGCCGTTGTCTCGGACGCATTATTAAGATTTTTGCGCGCGTTGGCGAGCATCAGCTTCAAGCGGTTCTCCTGATTTACGCGGCTCGCGCCCGCGTCGTAATCTATCGCGACAATATTTACGTCGGGCTTTAGCTCTTTTATCGGCTTCATCATTCCCTTGCCGCATATATGGTTCGGCAGACAGCCGAACGGCTGAGTGCAAACAATATTTTTACAGCCCGACTCGGCAAGCTCCAGCATTTCGGACGTCAAAAGCCAGCCCTCGCCCATTTTGACCGCGGTGCTTATAATATCCTCCGCAATATGCGCCACCTTGTCAAACGGCGTCCAGCCCTCAAACGTGCCGTCCTTCTCTATTAACGTGCTTATCTCGTCCTTCTTTTTGCACAAAAAGCGGTACGCAATCTTAAAAATCGGGTACGACGCCGACTTTTTCTTATATATGTCGTGCTCCGCAATCGTGTTATAAATGCAATACAGGCAAAAATCGAGCAGTCCCGGCACGACGACCTCCGCGCCCTCGCTTGTAAGAAAACGCTCCAGGTCATTATTGCCGAGCGGAGAAAACTTTACGAAAATCTCGCCGACTATTCCGACCTTGACCTTTTCGGTGCGCTCTGTCTCAATCGCCGCAAAATCTTTTATTATAGCGGCGTAATTCTTCTTTATCTTCTTATAGCTTATGCGGCGCGATTCGCCCAGCTCACGTCCGAGCTTCTTTATCCACGCGTCGGCAAGCCTTGACGCCTCGCCGCTGTTTACTTCATACGGGCGAACCTGATTTAAAAGGCTCATCATCAAATCGCCGTAAAGCACCGCGTACATCATACTGTGGTAGGTTTTAAGCGACAGATTAAAGCCCGGGTGCCTCTCTATTCCCGCCATACTGAACGAAATTACCGGCACATATTCCATATTGGCTTTTTTAAGAGCCTTTCTTATAAGGGATATGTAGTTCGACGCGCGGCAGCCGCCGCCCGTCTGGAACATTATCAGCGCGGTCTTGTGCGGGTCGTACTTGCCCGACAAAAGCGCCTGCATAAACTGCCCGATGACGAGTATCGCGGGGTAGCAGGTGTCGTTATGGGTATATTTAAGTCCTGTTTCGGCAATTTCTCCGCCCGAGGTCTCGAGCAGCTCCATTTTATATCCGTAGGTTTCAAGAACACTTATAATCAGCTTAAAGTGCATAGGAAGCATATTCGGGACAAGAATGGTGTAGTCCTTTTTCATCTCTTTTGTGAACGGAACAAAGGTTTTGTCCTGCATGTCATCTTCCCCCTTCCTCAAGCGCGCCTATAAGACTGCGAAGTCTTATTGTTACCGCGCCCAAATTGGTTATTTCATCAATTTTTATCTGAGTATAATGCTTGTGCGCGCCCTCAAGTATCGCCCGCACCTCGTCGGTGGTTATCGCGTCAACTCCGCAGCCGAACGAAACGAGCTGTACCAGCTCGACATCCTTATGCTCCGCCGCATAACGCGCCGCACGGTAGAGCCGCGCATGGAACGTCCATTGGTCCAAAACCTTTACATACTGCACCGGCGCAAGGTGGCACACGCTGTCCTCGCTGACTACCACAAATCCGAGAGAGGTCGCCAGCTTGTCAATGCCGTGACCTATTTCGGGGTCTATGTGGTACGGTCTGCCCGCGAGTATCATAACCCGCTTGCCGTTCTCGCGCGCGTAGGCGAGAGCCGCCTCGCCCTCGGCGCGCAGTTTTTTCTTATAATCCTCATAAGCGGCAAAGCCCGCCTTGACGGCGTTCTTGACCTCCGCCTTCGTTATGGTTTTGTCCAAATCGTGCAGACTCGGATAAAGAGTTCGCACAAGCGCGCTCACTCCGCTGATGTCGAGCGACGGATACAAAAAGTTTACCTGCCTGAGCTGCTCCATATTTCCGACAAGCAGCTCGGAATAGTACGCGACGACGGGGCAGTTATAGTGATTGTCGCCCGCGTGTTCGTCCACATTATATGTAAGCATCGGATAGAAAAGCGTGTCAATTCCGTCATCTATCAGCTCCAGCATATGTCCGTGCATTATCTTTGCGGGATAGCACGCGGTGTCGGACGGAATGGTAAACTGACCTCTCTCATACGTCGCGCGGTTTGACTGCGCCGAAAAATGCACCTCAAAGCCAAGCCTTGTAAACAGCTCGTGCCACAGCGGCGCAAGCTCGTATATCGAAAGAGCCATCGGTATTCCTATCCTGCCGCGCTTGCCCGCCGAGGGCTTAAGACTCTCCAAAAATTCTCTTTTCCATGCGTGGAGGTTCGGAAGCTCGGGTGCGTTTTTAATGCCCAGACCCTTTTGGCACTGGTTGCCCGAAATGAACTTTCCGCCATCCGAGAAAACATTTATTGTCAAATGACAATGGTTCGCACAGCCGCCGCACACGGCGGAGCTTGACTTATGCGTAAAGGTTTCAAGCTCATTTCCGCTGAGCAGGGTGCTCTCCTTTATATTCATAACATACAGCGCCGCGCCGTAAGCACCCATAAGACCCGCAATAGAGGGTCTTATGACGGGCGCGCCTATCTCGTTTTCAAACGCACGCAAAACCGCGTCGTTATAAAACGTGCCGCCCTGAACCACGATACGCTCTCCGAGCTCCTTCGGCGAAGTCGCACGTATTACCTTATAGATTGCGTTTTTCACAACGCTGACCGACAGACCCGCCGATATGTCCTCGACCGAAGCCCCGTCCTTTTGGGACTGCTTGACCGCCGAGTTCATAAACACGGTACAGCGTGAGCCGAGATTGACGGGCGCCGTCGCCTTAAGTCCGAGCGCCGCGAAATCCGAAACATCGTATCCCATCGCGCGTGCAAAGGTCTCTATGAACGAGCCGCAGCCCGACGAGCACGCCTCGTTGAGCATAATGCTGTCGATTGCGCCGTTCCTTATCCTGAAGCACTTTATGTCCTGCCCGCCTATGTCGAGAATAAAGTCCACGTCGGGCTGAAAGTGCTTTGCCGCCGTGTAGTGCGCTATTGTTTCGACCACGCCGCGGTCTATATGAAACGCGTGCTTTATCAAATCCTCGCCGTAGCCCGTCACCGCGCTTCCGCAGATTTTAACGTGGTCTCCGCACCTTTTGCGTATATCTATAAGCTGACTTTTCACAAGCTCCACGGGGTTGCCTCGGTTGGAGCTGTAATATGTATATAATATCGACTTATCCTCCGCAATAAGCACCAGCTTTGTCGTCGTGCTTCCGCAGTCTATTCCGAGCCACGCGTTGCCGCTGTACTCGTCTATGTTGTGAAGCGGAACCGCCGCGCGCTCGTGCCTTTTACGAAATTCCTCGTACTCCGATTTATCCTTAAACAACGGCGGAAGCCTGTTGCTGTTATGCCTGTCGCTGCCCGCGCTCTTTTCCAGCCTCTGCAAAAGGTCGCTCATCTCGACGGGCTCCGAATTTCTCGCATACATAGCCGCGCCCATCGCGACCGCGTAAAGCCCGTATTCGGGAAATACCGCGGTTTCGGGCGTCAGCTTCAGCGTCTCGTAAAAACGCTTTTTAAGACCGTCGCAGTAATAAAGCGGTCCGCCGAGGAACATAACCTTTCCCTCGATTTTTCTGCCTTGTATGAGTCCCGTTATGGTCTGGTTGACCACCGCCTGAAAGATACTTGCGGCTATGTCCTCCTTTTTCGCGCCCTGATTTAACAAAGGCTGAATGTCGGTTTTTGCAAAAACGCCGCATCGGGAGGCAATCGGATATATCCTCTCGGCTTTAAGGCTCGCCTTGTCCATCTCGTCCACAGACATATTGAGAAGCGTCGACATCTGGTCGATAAACGCGCCCGTGCCGCCCGCGCACGAGCCGTTCATACGCTCGTCAACGCCGCCCGCATAAAAAATCACCTTCGCGTCCTCGCCGCCAAGCTCTATGACAACGCCCGTGTCGGGAGCGAGCTTATACACCACTTCGCCGGTCGCGTAGACCTCCTGAATAAAATCAATGCCCGCCGCCTCCGCAACGCCCATACCCGCGGAGCCGGATATGGTGACCGAGAGCCTATCGAGTTTCATCTCGTCCTGAAGGTCGCGGAGCATCTCAAGAGTCGTCTGACGCACGCGCGACAGGTGACGCCGATATTTACTGTATATCATACGCTCGCCGTCCATTAAGACGAGCTTTGCGGTAGTTGAACCTATATCTATGCCAAGTGTCAAATTACCCGCCATTTTAAGTTCCCCCTTCAAAGAACCGTTACTAAATATATATATATAAATATTTAATTAGGTAGTACAAGCAATATTTAATAAAACATCATACCTACTCGAATTTTAGCACACTGATTTTAAAATGTCAATCCTTGTCGAACGCCAATACCTGTCAATTAAGCCCGAAAATACAAAAACAGCCCGACGGAAATCCCAAAATTCCCGTCGGGCTGAGTTCACTTTGAAAAATTATTTGTTTTTGAGGTTAAACCACGCGTCAAGTCCGAGATACTCGGCGGTTTCGCCAAGCTCCTCCTCAATTCTGAGAAGCTGATTGTACTTCGCGACGCGGTCGGTTCTCGACGGCGCACCCGTCTTGATCTGACCCGAATTTGTGGCAACCGCTATGTCCGCTATGGTTGTGTCCTCGGTTTCGCCGCTCCTGTGCGACGTAACGGCTGTATAGCCCGCGCGGTTTGCGGTTTCGATAGCCTCAAGCGTTTCGGTGAGAGTGCCTATCTGGTTTACCTTTATAAGTATTGAGTTCGCAACGCCGAGCCCGATACCCTTTTTAAGACGCTTGGTATTTGTGACGAAGAGGTCGTCTCCGACAAGCTGGACTTTATCGCCTATTCTCTTGGTGAGCTTATCCCAGCCTTCCCAGTCCTCCTCAGCCATACCGTCCTCTATCGAAATAATCGGATATTTTTCTACCCAGTCCGCCCAGAAATCAACCATTTCGTCGGCGGTGAGCATCTTATCCTGCTTCCAGAAGTAATATTTGCCTTCTTCGCCCTTCTTTTTCGCCTCGTCGTACATCTCGGTCGAAGCGGGGTCGAGCGCAATTCTGAAATCGTCATACGGTTTAAAGCCCGCCGCCTCTATCGCTTCAACAATGATCTGCACGGCTTCCTCATCGCTTCCGAGGTCGGGAGCGAAGCCGCCCTCGTCGCCCACGGCTGTCGAGTAGCCCTTGCTTTTAAGCACCGATTTGAGTGTGTGGAACACCTGAGCGCACCACCTGAGAGCTTCGCGGAAGCTGCTTGCTCCGACCGGCATAATCATAAATTCCTGACACGAAACCGAGTTGTCGGCGTGTTTTCCGCCGTTTATAATGTTCATCATAGGAACGGGGAGAACCTTTGAATTAACGCCTCCTATATATTGGTAGAGGCTCATTCCCATACACTCCGCCGCCGCCTTTGCGACAGCCAGCGAAACGCCCAAGATTGCGTTTGCGCCGAGCCTTGACTTGTTCTCGGTTCCGTCGAGCGCAATCATTTCGCGGTCAATGGCAACCTGGTCGAGCACGTTATAGCCGCAGATTGCCTCCGCTATCTCGGTGTTTACGTTCTCGACAGCCCTGAGAGTACCCTTGCCCATATATCTTTCGTTGTCTCCGTCGCGCAGCTCGCACGCTTCAAACGCGCCCGTCGATGCGCCCGACGGAACCGACGCGCGTCCCACGACGCCGCCTTCTGCATAGACCTCGACCTCAACCGTCGGATTGCCGCGTGAGTCCAGGATTTCTCTTGCGATTATGTCTTCGATTGCAATATAATCCTTCATTGTAAACCTCCGCAATTTTTATAGGAATTTAATTCTTTTTTATTTTCAGCCCTCGATAAGGCTCTCGCCTGTCATCTCGGCGGGCTTATCGAGCCCCATAAGGTCGAGCAGGGTCGGCGCCAGATCCGCCAGCCGTCCGTTTTTCAGCTTTTTATCCGAGCCTATGAGAACCAGCGGAACGACGTTTGTCGTGTGCGCGGTGAACGGCTCTTGCGTCTCGTAATCAATCATCTGGTCGGCGTTGCCGTGGTCTGCCGTAACAAGCGCGACGCCGCCCATTTCGAGTATCGCGTCAATCACCCGACCCAGACATTCGTCTACCGCTTCGACCGCCGCCTTTGCCGCGTCGAATATGCCCGTGTGACCGACCATATCGCAGTTTGCAAAGTTGAGCACCATAACGTCGTAATTACCGCTCTTAATTCGCTTTACCGCCTCGTCCGTCACGAGATATGCGCTCATTTCGGGCTGGAGGTCGTAAGTCGCGACCTTGGGCGAGTTTATAAGCGCTCTGTCCTCGCCGTCATAAACCTTTTCAACGCCTCCGTTAAAGAAGAACGTAACGTGGGCGTACTTCTCGGTCTCGGCTATGCGAAGCTGAGTAAGACCCTTTCGGCTTATGTATTCTCCAAACGTGTTTATCAGCTTTTCGGGCTTAAACGCCACGTGGACATTCGGCATCTGCGCGTCGTACTGCGTCATACAAACGAAATATGTCGGGAAAAACTTACGCTCGAAGCCCGAAAAATCGGGGTCTGCAATCGTGCGCGTTATTTCTCTCGCGCGGTCGGGACGGAAGTTGAAGAATATTACCGAGTCTCCCTCCGAAATTGTACCGGTCGGCTTGCCGTCTTTTATAACAACCGTCGGCACGACAAATTCATCGGTCACGCCGTCGTTATACGACTTTTCAACCGCTGTAACCGCCGAGTCGCAGGTGTTGCCCTTGCCGAGCACCATAGCGTCATACGCCTTTTGCACGCGCTCCCAGCGGTTGTCGCGGTCCATCGCGTAGTATCTGCCCATAACGCTGCCGACCTCGCCCACGCCTATATCGCGCATTTTTTCGACAAGCTGCTTCACATAGTCCGCTCCCGACGAGGGCGGAACGTCGCGCCCGTCAAGGAACGCGTGAACGTAAACTTTTTTAAGACCCGCGCGCTTTGCAAGCTCCAAAAGCCCGTACAGATGAGTGTTGTGGCTGTGAACGCCGCCGTCCGACAAAAGTCCGAGCAGATGAAGCGCGGAATTATTCTTCCTGCAATTTTCAATCGCGCCGAGCAGTTCTGGATTTTCAAAAAAATCGCCGTCGTTTATTGCTTTTGTTATTCTTGTAAGCTCCTGATATACTATTCTGCCCGCTCCGATGTTGGTATGTCCGACCTCGGAGTTGCCCATCTGACCGTCGGGCAGACCTACGTCCAAGCCGGACGCGTGAACAATGCTGTGAGAACATTCCGCCATATATTTATCCATATTCGGAGTGTCGGCGGCATAAATAGCATTTCCTTCGTGACGCTCGTTTATTCCGTAGCCGTCAAGTATTATAAGTGCATAAGGTTTTTTGCTCATTACAATTCCTCGCTCTGAAAATTTATTTTGCCGCGGAGCATATAGCCGCAAAATCCGCGGACTTAAGACTTGCGCCGCCGATAAGACCGCCGTCTATGTTCTTCTTCGACAAAAGCTCCGCCGCATTCGACGCGTTCATACTTCCGCCGTATTGAACGGTGATTTTCCCGGCTGTATCCGCGCTGTAAAGCTCGGTCAAAACGCCGCGTATCGCCGCGCAGACCTCCTCCGCCTGCTCCGCCGTAGCGGTCTTGCCGGTACCTATCGCCCAGATTGGCTCGTAAGCAACCGTGACCTTTTCGGCGTCCGCCGCGCTTATGCCCGCAAACGCCTTTTTAATCTGAATGGTTATAAAATCAACCGTTATGCCCGCCTCGCGCTGGGAGAGCGTTTCGCCGCAGCAAACTATCGGCAAAAGTCCCTTTGAAAGAGCCTTCTTTATCTTAAGATTGACCGTCTCGTCGGTCTCCGCAAAGTATTCGCGTCTCTCGCTGTGACCTATTATGACGTAGTTTACGCCGAGGTCGAGAAGCATATCCGCGCTCACTTCGCCCGTAAACGCACCCTTGTCCTCAAAGTGCAGATTTTCCGCGCCTATTTTAACGTGGGTACCCGCCGCCGCACGAACAGCCTCGGGGAGACATACGAATGGGGTACAGCAAACGACCTCGCACGACGCGCCCGCCGTCGCCGCCGCGACCTCCTTTACAAAATCATAGGTCTCGGACGGGAGCTTGTTCATCTTCCAGTTTCCCGCAATTATATATTTACCCATGAATATCGCCATCCTTTAAAAATAATTTAAATTAAAATCAGTCTAAGTCGTCGAGCGCCTCAACGCCGGGCAGACCCTTGCCCTCCATAAACTCAAGCGACGCGCCGCCGCCCGTCGAGATGTGGGTCATTTTGTCCGCAAAGCCGAGCTGATTTACAGCCGCCGCGCTGTCACCGCCGCCGATAATTGTTATCGCATCCGCCGCCGCGAGTCCTTCGGCTACCGCGATGGTTCCCTTTGCGAGAATGGGGTTCTCAAAAACGCCCATAGGTCCGTTCCAGAACGCCGTCTTTGCGCCCTTTACCTCGTTTGCAAAAAGCTCGCGGGTCTTGGGTCCTATATCGAGACCCATCTTATCCGACGGGATTGCATCGGAGGGATAAACCGAAACCTCGATTTCCGCGTCTATCGGAGACGGGAACTCCTTTGCGGTAACGGTGTCGATGGGGAGAAGCAGCTTCTTGCCGAACTTCTCGGCTTTTGCGAGCATCTCGCGGCAATAGTCGATTTTCTCCTCGTCAACCAACGACGTGCCGACCTCAAGACCTTTCGCCTTTAAAAAGGTGTATGCCATACCGCCGCCGATTATGAGTGTATCGCACTTTTCGATAAGATTTGAAATTACGTTGAGCTTATCCGCAACCTTCGCGCCGCCCAGAACCGCCACAAACGGACGGTCGGGGTTTTCCATGGCTCCGCCGAGGAATTTAAGCTCCTTACCCATAAGGTAACCCGAAACCGACTCCTCGACAAACTCGGTAACGCCGACCGTCGAGCAGTGCGCTCTGTGTGCGCTGCCGAACGCGTCGTTGACGTACAAATCCGCGAGCGAAGCCAGCTCTTTACTGAACGTCTCGACATTCTTTGTCTCCTCAGCGCGGAAACGAGTGTTTTCGAGAAGCACAACGTCACCGTCTTTCATAGCCGCAACAGCCGCCTTTGCGTTGTCGCCTACAACGGTGTCGTCAGCCGCAAAAACGACCTCTTTGCCGAGGTGCTCCGAAAGACGCTTCGCAACAGGCGCGAGCGACAGCTCGGGAATGACCTGTCCCTTGGGCTTGCCCATATGAGAGCAGAGAATGACCTTTGCGCCGTCGGCGATGAGCTTCTTTATTGTCGGAAGCGCGCCGAGTATTCTTGTCTCGTCGGTGATTTCGCCGTTCTTGATAGGCACGTTGAAGTCGCACCTGACAAGAACTCTCTTTCCCTTTGCGTTAAGATTGTCAACTGTTTTTTTCATAACAAAACCTCCAAGTATAAAAATCCTTATTTTTATCAATGTAATCAAATCGTGACGCGGTGCGCCCGATTTTTGCGCGGCGGCTCGATACCGCCGCAAAACGCCCCGTTACGGGCTTACGACCTTTACTGAATATTTTATCCTATAAAGGAAAATTTATCAAGAGCTTTTTGTTAAAAAACATACAATCTTTAATAATATTTATTGAGACGAAGCAAAAAAAAGATTACGGCACGGTGCTCGGCGAATAATAATTAAGCGAACGGGATGCTTATAAATATCCCGTTCGCCTTTTCATATCGGCAGAACTTTGCGTCTTTATAAATTTTTTCGGCGGTTCAAGCTTTTTTATTATTCTTACTGTCCTTTTCACTGTCGCGCAGGGGGCGCTTTGCCGAGCGGGTTCTCAAATCGTACTCCCCGCGTTCAAAATTGCTCCAAAAATCCTCGGCAAACTCGGTCTCCTGCCGCTTTACACCTCTTTTTATGTCGCCTTTTTCAATAAAATTCAAAATTAACACCTCTTTATAGCTTATTATGGTTGATTTTTTTGGGATTATTCGGTATAATAAGATTTAGTATATTTTGGGGGTCGTGATATATATGAACTTGGAAGAAATAAAAGAGCTTGACAAAAAATACTATATGAATACCTTTGGCGACAGAATACCGCTCGCCTTTGAAAAGGGAAAGGGGATTACTCTCACCGCAACCGACGGCCGGGAATACCTCGACTTTTTCGCGGGCATCGCGGTAAATTCGCTCGGATACGGGCATACCCGACTTATCTCGGAGCTGTGCGACCAGGTTTCAAAGCTGACGCACTGTTCCAACGTCTACTATATCGAAAATCAGGCGCGGCTGGCTCAAATGCTTGTTGAGAACTCCTGCGCGGACAGGGTTTTCTTTGCAAATTCGGGCGCTGAGGCAAACGAGGGCGCGTTCAAGCTCGTTAAAAAATATTTTTATAACGAGAAAAGACCCCAAAAGCACGAGATAATCACTCTTAAAAACTCGTTCCACGGCAGGACTCTCGCCACGGTCGCGGCGACGGCTCAGGAAAAGTACCAAAAGCCTTACGCTCCTTTGATTGAAAAATTTGTACACGTCACGGTCGGCGACGAAAAAGAGCTTGAAGCGGCGTTTTGCGAAAACACCGCCGCGGTTATGCTCGAAGTCATACAGGGCGAGAGCGGCGTTATCCCTCTGCCCCGCGAATATGTTAAAAAGGTGCGCGAGCTGTGCGACAAATACGGCGCGTTTCTGATAATCGACGAGGTGCAGACGGGCGTCGGAAGATGCGGCAGACTTTTTGCGCACGAGCTTTACGACGTGAAGCCCGACATATTCACGGTAGCAAAGGGCTTGGGCGGCGGTGTCCCGATAGGCGCAATCTGCGCGAACGAACGCGCCGCTTCGGCGTTTACCCCGGGCGACCACGGAACGACATTCGGCGGAAATCCGCTCGCGACCCGTGCCGGACTCGTGGTGCTTGACGAGCTTATAAACGGCGGCATTTTAAAGCACGTCTGTGATGTGGGCGGATATTTCAAATCCGAGCTTAAAAAGCTCGCAGGAAAGCGCGGCTGTATTGCCGAGGTTCGAGGAGAAGGGCTGATGCTCGGCGTTGAGTTTACCGACGATATTGCAAAGGCGGTCGGCGACGCGATGCGCGAGCGCGGCGTTCTGGTCGGAGTAGTGGGCGCGAGAGTGCTCAGAATTGTTCCTCCGCTCGTAGTGCTGAGACGCGATATAGACGTATTTATCCGCACGCTCAAAGCGGTTATAACCGAGATTTAATAAAGTGAGAATTTTGAAAGGAGAAGTATAATGAAACATTTTATCAGTTTGCACGATATTACGGTTGACGAGTTCAACGCTCTTTTAAGCCTTGCGGCAAAGCTGAAGGCTGAGCAAAAGGCGGGCAAGCCCCACCGTATTTTGGAGGGAAAGACCCTCGCTATGATTTTTACCAAAAGCTCCACCCGCACAAGGATTTCTTTTGAGGTGGGAATGTATCAGCTTGGCGGTCAGGCACTGTTTTTGAGTTCCAACGACATACAGCTCGGCAGAGGCGAGACAATTTACGACACCGCCAAGGTTATGAGCCGTTTTGTGGACGGAATAATGATAAGGACGTTTGCGCATCAGGACGTGCTGGATTTGGCGAAATACGGCTCGATACCGGTAATCAACGGACTTACAGACCTTTTGCACCCCTGCCAGGCGCTTGCAGACCTTATGACGGTTTACGAGCATAAAGGCGCGCTCAAGGGCTTGAAGCTCGCGTATATAGGCGACGGCAACAACGTGGCGCACTCATTGCTGTACGCCTGCGCCAAGGCGGGTATGGACATCAGCGTCGCATCCCCCAAGGGCTATGAGTGCGACCCCGAAATCGTCGCAAACGCAAATGCGGACGCGGCGCTGACGGGCACAAATATACTTATGACAAACGACCCTGTTGAAGCGATAACAAACGCCGACGTGGTATATACCGACACATGGGCGAGTATGGGACAGGAGAGCGAGAAGGCGGAGCGCGTTAAAATTTTCAAGAATTATCAGATAGACTCCGATCTGTTCTCAAAGTCCAAGCCCGACAGCATCTTTATGCACTGCCTGCCGGCTTACCGCGGCTTTGAAATGACCGCCGACGTTATAGACGGTGAGCGCAGCGTGGTATTCGACGAGGCGGAAAACCGTCTGCACGCTCAAAAGGCGGTTCTTGCAACACTTATGGGATAACTTTTGGAGGAGAGGTACTGACATTTGAAAAATTTATATGATTTCGAGGTGCGCGTCGCAAAACCCGAGGACGCACCCTACATATCGGATATAACAAAGACCGCGTTCAAGGAATACTGCGTGTCGGCAAAGCTTAAAACTATTGCCGCGCTCAGCGAAACGGTGGAGGACATAATCCGCGACATAGAGACAAAGACGGTATATGTGGCGGTCATAAACGATATAATAGTCGGATGCGTCAGAATTGAAATTCTCGGAGACGGCACGGCTTACCTCAGCCGTTTTGCGGTAAAGCAGGACAACCAGAACACGGGTATCGGCAAGATTTTGATGAACGTCGTAGACAAAAATATGCGGCGCAAGGGCGTAAAGAGCATAAAGCTGCACACCGCATCGACCGTCGCGGGGCTTATCCGCTTTTACTACGGCAGAGGCTTTTACATATCCGAGGTTGAAAACAGCCGCGGCTATCCGAGAGCAACTCTCGTAAAAGAGTACATTTAATTTTTAACCGGAAAGGAAAAAAGGATAAAGGTATGAAAATCAAAGAGCTATTTAAAAATTTCAGCGCGCTCGGCGAAAAAGAGGTCGAAATAAACGGCTGGGTACGCACCATGCGCGTTTCAAAGTCGCTCGGATTTATCGAGATAAACGACGGCTCATTCTTCAAAAACGTGCAGATAGTTTTTGAGGACGGCAAAATTTCAAATTTTGCCGAGATAGGCAAGGTAAACGTCGGCGCGGCGCTCAGAATTAAGGGTACGCTTATTCTCACACCCGAAATGAAGCAGCCGTTCGAGGTTCACGCGTCGGAAATAGTTACGGAGGGCGCGTCCGCTCCCGAATACCCGCTTCAGAAAAAGCGCCATTCGTTTGAGTATCTCCGCACCATTCCGCACCTGCGCCCGAGGACAAACACGTTCTCGGCGGTTTTCAGAGTGCGTTCGCTGGTCGCGTATGCGATACACAAGTTTTTCAACGAGCGCGGATTTGTGTATGTCCACACCCCGCTGATAACGGGAAGCGACGCCGAGGGAGCGGGAGAGATGTTCCAGGTGACTACGCTCGACCTTGAAAACCCGCCCAAATCGGACGGTAAAATCGACTATTCGCAGGACTTCTTCGGGAAAAAGACCTCGCTTACCGTAAGCGGTCAGCTCGAGGGCGAGACCTTCGCGATGGCGTTCGGCGATATATACACATTTGGTCCTACCTTCCGCGCCGAAAACTCCAACACCACCCGCCACGCGGCGGAATTTTGGATGATAGAGCCGGAGATCGCGTTCGCCGATTTGAACGACGATATGCGTCTGGCGGAGGATATGCTCAAGTTTATAATAAGCTATGTGCTTGAAAACGCGCCCGATGAGATGGCGTTTTTCAACAGCTTTGTAGACAAAGGTCTTTTGGAGCGTCTTAACAACATTTTGGAAAACGAGTTCGGACGCGTGACCTACACCGAGGCGATAGAGCTTTTGGAAAAGAGCGGCGAAAAGTTTGACTATCCCGTAAAATGGGGCGTTGACCTGCAGACCGAGCACGAGAGATACCTGACCGAAAAAATATTCAAAAAGCCGGTTTTCGTGACCGACTACCCCAAAGAGATAAAGGCGTTTTATATGCGTCTTAACGACGACGGCAAGACGGTCGCGGCTATGGACTGCCTCGTGCCGGGCGTCGGCGAGATAATAGGCGGAAGTCAGAGAGAGGAGCGTCTCGATGTGCTGACCGCGCGAATGAACGAGCTGGGACTTTCGACCGAGGATTACAGCCACTATCTCGATTTAAGACGCTACGGCGGCACAAAGCACGCGGGCTTCGGTCTCGGATTTGAGCGCGCAATACTCTATCTCACGGGTATGGGCAACATCCGCGACGTCATCCCCTATCCGAGAACGGTAAATAATCTGGTATAGGAGCGCATTGTTATGGGAAAATTGGCATGGCTTTTGCTTATAGTTATAATAATATATGTCATAGTAAAAAGAGCGGATATCGTAGCCTCGTTCGCAAGCGCGCAGTATCGCTCGGGCAAGGCGGAAAAGGCGTATGAGACCTATCGCTTTGCCGACAGGCTCGGCAAGATGAAGCCGTATAATTCGGCGGCTTACGGATATATCGCGCTGAGGCTCGGCAAATTGGAGGAGGCGAGGTCGATACTCGCCAAAGCGTCTATGAACGCGCTCGCAAAGGAGCCCGAAAAAATGCGTATCAAGGCTATGCGCGCGCTCGTTTTCTGGAAGGACGGACAGATAGACCTCGCGATTGAAATGATGGAAGAAGTGCTCGAAAAGGTCAAAACCTCGTCCTATTATGAAAATCTCGGGCTTTTGTGCGTGCTCAGCGGCAACCGCGAAAAGGCGCTCAAGGTGTGCCTGGAGGCATACGACTACAACTCCGACGATATGATAATCGTGGACAATCTCGCCGAGGCGTACGCGCTCAACGAGGACTACGAAAACGCGACCGCGACCTATGAAAAGCTGATGGAAATGGAGCCGTACTTCCCCGAAGCCTACTACGGCTACGGACTCCTTCTGATAAAGCTCGGCGAAAAGGAGCGGGGGCTGGAGCTTATTAAAAAATCGCTCGACCTTAATTTTACGTTTATCAGCGTCCTAAGCCGCGACGAGGTGGAAAAGCTGTATGTCGAAAACGGCGGAAAGCTCGATTGATAATTTTAGATATTTTTTATTTATATGCTCAACAAACGTAAAAAAACGAAGGTATATTTCGCAAAATTGTTTTCGTCGGCGTACGTTTGTACGGTAGAGAACAATTTTGCGAAAAGCAAGCAACCGCGCGGGGTTTTCGATAAGCCCCGCGCGGTTATATTTATTAACTACGCCTTTTCCTCAAACTCATTTAGCATTTTCCGGCTTGCGGTAGACCAAGTTTTTTTACGTTTTGTTGCATTTTTATAACAATTAGTTTAAATTATGACGATATTTATTTTTTCTGTCGAATTACGTGTATAATATAATATGAGAACCAAGACATATGAGACTGTGTTTAATAATTTTCGGAATAACAGTCAACGACATAATATATAAATTAAAGTAATATTTGAGAGAGTGGAATGTTGTGGAGAAAAAATTTTTTTACGGATTGACTATTATTTTGACCGCAATACTCGTGACCCTCGGTCTGGTGCATCACCATCTTGACAAAAAGGCGGAGGTCTATGCTCCGGTAAACGACGGCTATGTGACTATGTACTCGTCCGACGGAAGGCTGTGCCGTGTTTATCCCGACGAGGTCGAAACGTACAAGAGCCTCGGCTGGTACGACAAAATAGAGGATGCCGCCACGCTCAAATATACCGACAGCGGAGAGTGTATCGTTGTTTTCAAAGACGACACGGACAGCTTTTTTAAAACGGACAGCAAATGGAAGGATTTGTACGACGTTTCAACTCTTATGTACGATGCAAACGGCGACAACACCCGCGTATTTTTGGCGGACGTTGACGAATATCTGCAAAAGGGTTACTTCAAAGCGCCGCAGACTCTCGACCCGAATATGCCTATGATTGCAATTACGTTTGACGACGGACCCTCCAAAGAGCAAACGCCGCGACTGCTCGACATTTGCGAAAAATACGGCGCGCACGTCACGTTTTTCGTGCTGGGAAGCCGCGCGGAGGGCAACAAAGACATACTCTCCCGCGCCGCGCAGATAGGTTGTGAGGTGGGAAGTCATACCTACTCGCACAAACAGCTCACAAATCTCGCGCCCGACGTGCTTGACAACGAAATTTCAAGCACGCGCGACATCATAACCGAGGCTACGGGCAAACCTCCGCGTGCGCTTCGTCCGCCCTACGGCGCTTACAACACGGTCGTGTCCGAAAAGGCAAAGGCGGGAATTACGCTTTGGTCGGTGGACACGCAGGACTGGAAATCGGGCAACGCGGACAAAATCGTAGAGCACGTTTTAAGCCACGCTCACGACGGAGACATCGTTTTGCTCCACGATATATACGCCGCTTCGGTGGACGCGGCGGATCGTTTTATCCCCGCGCTTCAGTCCCGCGGATATGCTCTCGTAACGGTGGAGGAGCTTATTACCTCCCGCCGCGGAAGTATGGAAAACGGAACAGCCTACTATTCTGTTCCGAACAAATAACGGTTCTTCTTTCCCCTGCATCGTCGCGACACGCCCTTTTTGCTTGCTTTGCCTTATTTGGACAAAGACGCGCTTTCGGGCGGTCGCTTCGAATGAACACTTAATGAGCAAGCTATATGCTTGCGAATTTAGTGTGAATTGTGCCCTGTTGGGTACTCTTTCGCAAAAAGCGCGAGTCGTTTTTTGCGAGATTACGCGCCTGCGGCGCGTTTTTTATTTTTACGCTTCGCGCGGGTAAAAACCTCAAATCCTACAAAATCCACTGGAGGGCGGCGATGAGCAGCACGCCGGGGACGCCAAGCACTCCGGCGGTCAACGCGGTCACGGGGTTTACGGCAATCTCAATTCCCGCAAAGCCGCCGCACATATTGACAATAACAATCATTATTCCGCCGAACACACCGTTTGCAAGCAGCCGCCCGAGCCATTTTGCGGGGCGTAAAAACAGGCGGCATACCAGAAGTATTATAATAAGCCCCGCCGCATACGATAAAATCGACGCCATATCAAAAACCATAATATCATCTCCCGTAAAACAGCTCTTTTACCGAACTTTTTTGATTTCTATATTTATATGCCTGTCTCACAAAAATATGAATAACCGTAGGACATAATTCATATACATTATTAAAAACACAAAAACCGAAAATCGGGGGTATTGAAGTATGTCGATAAGTTTAAAAAAGGAAACGCTTAATTTAAACGAAATTATATGCGCCAAATACGGACAGACGATGGTTGAGGGCGACCTTATAGTCCCCGATGTCAAGCCCGATATATCAAAGGCGCTTCAGGTGGACGGAAATGTTGCCATTACCGATAAAAGCATAAGCGGTGACCGCGCGTTTATATCGGGCGAGCTTAAAGTGAACATTCTCTACCTGCCCGACGGCGGCTCAGGACAGGTAAAGTCGATGACCTCCTCGCTTCCGTTCCGCTATATGACAGACATAAACCGCGACGGGCAAACGCCTGTTCTGACGGCTGAGGCAGAGGTCGAAAATATGAGCTTTTCTCTCATAAACAGCCGCAAAATAAACATTCGCGGCACGGTTGGCATAAACATAAAGGCGACCGTTCCCGCGGTTGCGGAGCTTGCGGTCGGATTGGACGAGGACGTGCCTGTCGAGGTTTCAAAAAAGACGGTGCGGGTTTTAAACTCCGCGTGCGAGAGCGAGCAGGGAATAACAGTGCGCGAGCAAATCGAACTGCCGCCCGGCAAGCCTCCCGTCGGCGAGGTTTTGAAGGCGGATGCGACAGTCATCCCGCGCGAGGTACATATGCTTGAAAATTCGGTATCGCTGAGCGGAGAGGTGAAAACCGTCGTGCTGTATCTCAGCGCGGACGAGAGCGAAAGCCTGCAATTTCTTGAAGCCGTAACGCCGTTTGAGGAAAATATAGAGGTCGCGGGCGCGAATGACGCCTTAGACGGCGAGGCGGATTACTGCGTAAAGGACATATACTGCGAGGTTATGGAGGACGCGGACGGCGACAGACGTATTCTCGGAGTCGAGGCGGTTCTGGGCGTGTCGGTCAAGGGCAGCGAAACATTGAACGTAAACGCCGTTTCGGACGCATACGCGCTGAGCGGAGAGGTCGTATGCACCGACAAGGTATATAACATAGAGCGCATAATAGACAAACTCACCGCGCAAATCACCCAAAAGGATATGACCGAACTCCCCGAATATATGCCCGACATCTCGCAGGTTTTCAACTGCGTTGCAAACCCGCACGTCGAAAGCATCAAAGCCGAGGACGGCAAGGTCATAATCGACGGCGTGGTATCGGTAAATATCCTCTATATGTCGGAGGACGAAAATATGCCGGTCGCCGACTTCCCCCACTCGATAAAATTCAACCATATATTCAACGTCCCCGATATGGAAAGCGGAGCGGTGTGCGACGCGCGCGCCGAAATAGAGCATATAAACTATAAGCTCGGAGCGATGCGCGATATAGAGCTGCGCTGTGTTATCGGAATAACCGTTAAAATCGTGACCGAAAACGGCTTTACGGCGGTCGAAGAAATAGAGTGGAATGAGGACGCGCCGATGCCGCCCCTGCCCAATATGATAATATATTTTGTTCAGCCGGGCGACACGCTCTGGAATATCGCGAAGCGTTACCGCACCACGGTTGAGAACATTTTGGAGCATAACAACGTGGACAGCGGCAACCTTCAGATAGGTCAAAGATTGTTCATATTAAGATAATAACTTAAGCCGTGCAGACCTCGACGAGGGGTCTGCATTTTCGTATAAAACTGTTGATAAATCCCGGGAACAGATGTATAATAACAAAAAAATCCGATTAAACCGGGAGTGTTACAAATGAAAAACAAAAGCTCTGATACGCCGGACAAAATTAAAATTCGCGGCGGACACGTACACAACCTGAAAAATATTGACGTCGATATACCGCTCCATAAAATCGTCGGCATCGCGGGAGTTTCGGGCTCGGGCAAGTCCTCTCTTGCGCTCGGCATTTTGTACGCCGAGGGTTCTCGCCGCTATCTGGAGTCACTGTCCACATATACACGCCGAAGAATGACGCAGGCGGAAAAAGCGCAGGTCGACGAGGTGCTTTATGTTCCCGCCGCGCTCGCGCTTCGTCAGCGTCCCGGCGTACCCGGAATAAGAAGCACGTTCGGAACAGGCACCGAGCTTTTGAACAGTCTGCGGCTGATGTTTTCCCGTCTTGCCTCCCACCGCTGCCCGAACGGACACTACGCAGAGCCTTCCTTAAATGTCGCGGCGGAGCTTCCGCTCATCTGCCCGGTATGCGGCGAGCATTTTTTCGCGCCCGGCGCGGAGGAGCTTGCGTTCAACAGTCAGGGCGCGTGCAAAAGATGCGACGGCACAGGCATAGTCCGCATCGTGGACGAGTCCACTCTGGTCCCCGACGAGTCGCTGTCTATCGACGAGGGCGCGGTCGCGCCGTGGCAGACGCTTATGTGGTCGCTTATGAAGGACATCGCCCGCGAAATGGGCGTGCGTACCGACGTGCCGTTTCGGGAGCTGACCGAAAAGGAGCGCGACATAGTTTTCCACGGACCCGCCGTAAAGAAAAATATAATATATCAGAATAAAACAAGCGGTGCTGCGGGGGATATGGACTTCACCTACTTCAATGCCACCTACACCGTCGAAAACGCACTGTCAAAGGTCAAAGACGAAAAGGGTATGAAGCGGGTCGAGAAGTTTTTGCGGCAGGACGTCTGTCCCGACTGCGGCGGAACGAGGCTCAGCGACGCGGCGCGTGCACCGAAACTTCGCGGTATTTCGCTCGCCGAGGTCTGCACAATGACCCTTTCCGACCTGACGCGGTGGGTGGACGGCGTTCCCAAGTCGCTCCCCGAGGAAATGCGCCCGATGGCGGAGAGCATATGCGAGTCGTTCCAAAGCGCCGCGAAACGCCTTACCGATTTGGGGCTTTCCTACCTCACCCTTGACCGCGCCGCGTCCACGCTCTCCACCGGAGAGCGGCAAAGAATGCAGCTTGCGCGCGCGGTGCGTAACCGCACGACCGGCGTTTTGTATGTTCTCGACGAGCCGTCCATAGGTCTGCACCCCTCCAACCTCGAGGGTCTGAGCGGCGTTATGCACGACCTGGTCGACGACGGCAATTCGGTGGTTCTGGTAGACCACGATACCAATGTGCTCTCCGAAGCCGATTGGCTCATAGAGCTCGGTCCCGAAGCGGGTGCGGGCGGCGGAAAAATCATAGCGCAGGGCACTCTCAGGGAGGTCGAAAACGACCCCAACTCGCAGATAGGCGGCTTCCTCACGGGCAAGGCGACCATAGACGTAAGAGAGCCCGCCGAGCCGTCTCAGCTATTTTCGCTCGGAAAAATTCATCTGTCCACGTCCGAAATACACACCGTAAAGCCGCTGGAAGTCGATTTCCCGAAAGGACGGCTTATCGCGGTGACGGGCGTTTCGGGTTCGGGCAAGACGACTATGATTTTGGAGAGCCTTATCCCCGCCCTTGAAGCGTCTGTACGGGGCAAAAATCTTCCAAAGCACATAAAGTCAATCTCCGCCGAGGGCATCTCTCACGTCAAGTTGATTGACGCTACCCCGATAGGGGTCAACGTGCGCTCCACCGTCGCGACCTACGCCGACGTGCACGACGAACTGCGAAAGGTGTTTGCGAGAACCGCGGACGCGAAAGAGAGAGGGCTGAAGTCGGGCGATTTTTCATATAATACGGGCAAGCTGAGGTGTCCCGTCTGCGACGGCACGGGAAGCATAAGTCTCGACGTGCAGTTCCTTCCCGACGTCGAAATCCCGTGTCCCGAATGCGACGGCTCGCGTTATTCAAAAGGGGCTAGCTTTATCCGACGTGTTCCCAAAAAAGGCGGACGGGCAAGCACCCTCCCCGAGCTTATGGATATGAGCGTGGACGAAGCGCTCGCCGCGTGCGCGGACATTCCCCGCGTCGAAAGGCGGCTTCGCGTGCTCTCGGAATTGGGGCTCGGTTACCTGACGCTGGGCGAGCAGACTCCGAGCCTTTCGGGAGGAGAAGCTCAGCGGCTGAAGCTCGCCGAAGAAATGGGAAAGGGGCAGGCGGACACGGTGTTTGTGTTCGACGAGCCGACCATAGGTCTGCACCCGCTGAACGTCAGAACTCTGCTCGGCGTTTTCCAAAAGCTGATTGAAAACGGAGCGACCGTGATTGTTATAGAGCATGATTTGGACGTTATAAAGAATGCGGATTACGTGATTGATATGGGACCCGAAGGGGGCGTTCGGGGCGGCGAGATCGTCGTGGCGGGTACGCCGCGCGAGGTCTGCGAATGTGAGCGCAGTAAAACAGGCGCATACCTGAAACGGTATATGACCGAAAAATAAAGAAATATAAAAAGTCCGATTAAAAACGAAAAACTTCCTTGTCTTTAATCGGACTTTTGCTGATTTTATTATGAAAATATTTGCCGCAGATTTTTCGGCAATGTTATTTTAAATAGAACTCTCCGTATTTTTCAACATTTTTATGAATGCGGTATAATTTTTTCACCTTTTATATTGATGTAATAATAGTCTTTTCCGGCTTGATCATACGCCTTGAAAATTCCGGATTGGCTTGGTAATAAGTAATAGTATTCCGGAGTAATTATGTAATTCCCCTCGCTGTCAATAACTCCGTATTTACCTGTCGCCGTATCTTTAACGCATGCATATCCGCCAACAAATATATCGGCATCACTGAATTTTGATTTAAAACGGATTTTTCCGTTTTTATCAACATAAGCCGCATTATCTTTCTCAAGGAACACGGGCAACAATCCTTCGGAGAACTTTCTGCCTATCCGCCAATAATCAAAATCAATTACCGTATTATCGTTTGTATCAATCACTCCGTGCTTTCCGTCCTTTACTGCGTCATAAAGAATGTCGTCTATTTTTCTTAAACTATCATATTTGTAATCAACCACTACATTAAAATCGGTATCAATAATGCCGTACTTGCCATTATTTTTGACGATTGCATATCCATCATAAAAATCTTCCGCATATTCATATTCATTATCGGTCGCCTGTATTCCGTTGCTGTCAATATATGACCATACCTCGGGAGGGGGATCCGGTATAGGATATTCGGAACCGCCTCTTAAAAGTTTTGGACTCACGCCTTTGGTAAAAAATTTATTGCCTATAACCTTCTGCGAAGATTTATTTCCTTCCTTATCAATGTAATAGGGCTCAGAATCATCGTCTTCTTTCGCCAACGCCAAGCCTTCATTAAAATCCCAAATATATGAATATTTAATCGGTACAACCAATTCTCCGTCAACATTGACTACACCGCAATCTATAAAGCTTATACCCGAATCGGTAGGAATATCCCTCCAATTTTCCACATCATTACTAACTATTGCTACTCCGTCGACAAAATCTTTTGCCCAATCAAATTGAGCGGGTATTTTAATATTTCCATATTTATCCATATAACCGTACTTATTGTTCTCTATGAAAATAAGCCATTCCTCGCCGGTATTTTTCTGTTCGTCATAGTTAGTTGTTTCAGCTTCTTTTTGAATGTCAGTCTCTATTTCTATTGTCTGAGTTTCTTCGTTCCATTCAACATCATATCCCAACAACTCCGATAATTCTCTGAGCGGAATATATGTCCTGTCGTCTATCGTTACTATCGGATTTAAAAACGACTTTACCAATCCGTCCACTTTTATTGTATAATTAACTTTCTCCGCAAAAATCTGTTCGTTTTTTTGCTCTTGCGCCGATACGCAAGTAGTCAGAAACATAAAAATAAATACTACAAAAATTGATTTTTTCATAAGCTCTCTCCTTTAAAAACTTGCATATATTTGTAATAGGTTTTAGAATAATGCCCGATATCGCAAAGACAAAAATTAAATATGAGCACTATTTGCTCTCTTTTTATATTTTACCATTTTATACCCGCGCCTGTCAACCGATTGAATTATCATAACCGTAACGTTCATTTCGCTCGCCCCTAACTTAAATCCGAAAA
>CANQBQ010000013.1 GCA_947589045.1 uncultured Clostridia bacterium
TCGCATTGCTCTTTGAGTATTTCTATCTCAAGATCGGTCTTTTCCTGTTCAAGACTGTTAAGCGTGTCCTGTATCGTTGAAGAAATAATCCCTTTTTTAACCGCTCTCATCACGTTGTCAAGCTCAGTCTCGACCTGTTTCAGACGGCGGTTCATGGCGGGGATCTTTGTGTTTTCGGCGGATTGAAGTTTAAAGCAGGTTTCCGCAATACGGTCAATAAGAGCCAAATCATCCAATAATTTCAGAGTACAATTCAATACAATATTTTCAACGAACTCTTTTTTGACGCGCTTTAAGCCGCAGGACTTTTTTGATTTGGCTGCCCGGCAGATATAGTATCTGTGAATATCTCCCGTTTTGCTTGTGCCGCTTACTCCCAACATGGGATTGCCGCAGAGTCCGCAGAACAGTTTTCCGGTAAGAATATATGTGTTGTCAACGGGCTTAAAGTGCGCGGAAACGTGTTTGTTTAAGCTTAATCTTTTTCGGCATTTATCAAAAACTTCTTTTGAAACCAGAGGCTCAAAAGCGTTTTCGACGACCGTGTCTTTAAAACAGTATTCACCGAGGTAGCGTCTGTTTTTAAGGATATGAGTTGCAAAGTTATAGGACGGTCTATTGCCGTATCTGTTTTTCACGCCCTGTGCTTCAAGAGAATCCAGAATATCGCGAATTGGTTCTCCGTCCGCGTACCGTGTAAAAATATCCTTGACTATGGGAGCGTTGACGGGATCGGGTTTGAAATGCTTTTCTTCGTCAATGTAATAGCTGAATGTCACGGCTCCGCCGTTAAATCTGCCTTTAAGAGCGTTCTCGGTCATGCCTCTTGTGACCTTTTGAGCCAGCTCCGCAGAGTAGTATTCGGCGTAGCCTTCAAGCATGGATTCGAGGATTATTCCTTCCGGACCCTCGGATATCGCCTCTTTTGCCGATACGACTTTAACTCCGTTCTTGCGCAACATTGCCTTGTAATGGGCTGAGTCATATCTGTTCCTTGCGAACCTGTCCGGTTTCCAAACAAGAACTATGTCAAACAGACCTTTTGTACTGTCTTTGATCATTCTCTGAAACTCGGGCCTGTTGTCCGTTTTGGCTGATAACGCTCTGTCTATGTAAGTCTTGATAACGACCATATCATTCCTGTCGGCATATTCCTTGCATTCTCTGAACTGCCCTCTATGCTTTCTCGCGCTGATGGTCCGAGGAATATCTCGCGTATATTACTGCGTTCATTATTTATCACCGTCCAAAAGTAGATTATATAAAGATTTTTTCAACTTTTCATTTAATGGCGATTCCGGGTCAAAGCACATATCTATGAATTGCTTGAACTGTTTGTTATCTGTGTCAAACCTTGGAGTGAACTCATAATCAATCCCCTCAGGCACATTTGTTCTTAAAAACAGATAATCCATAGACACATTAAAGTAGTCCGCATACTTCAAGAAAATCTCGCAAGGCGGCTCGGACTGGTCGTTCTCGTATCTGTTGATCGCCGACTGAGACGAACCGATAACCTTGGCAAATTTCTCCTGAGACATCATAGTACTTTTCCGCAGCGTCCTTAACCTTTCACCTATACCTTTCATAACCAACCCTCCTAAATATTTTGATGATTATATTATAACCCGATAACAACTTATTGTCCACCCTAATAATTTGATTTTATACAAAAATCGTTTTACAAAATACGGTTTTTATTTTACGGTTCGGTCATATTCATCAACATAAAAAGTGCTGGACAAAATATGTTATATGTTATATGTGATATACTTTTTACGTCACACAAATGAATAAAAACTCCGTAATGTAGCATTTTACTCTACGGTAAAAATGCACGCTTCATTCTCTTGTTCTATTGCGGAGAAAATCATTTGTGTGACAACAAAGAAGCTGCGTTTTTCGGTGTGCGGCTTTATGCTGCACACTTTTTTGTTTGAGAGAGAACAGACGGGGTAAAATGACGTGTACTTTTTTCGGACATCGAAACACGCGCTCGGACGATGTGCGTGAGCCCTTGAAAGAGTTGTTGGCAGATCTGATAGAAAACCGAAATGTGACCGAGTTTTATGTGGGCAGTGAGGGCGGGTTTGACCGAGCGGTGCGAAGCGTTTTAAAAGAACTGAAAAATAAATATCCGCATATACGTTACAATGCGGTTCTTGCCTACCTGCCCCGAAGCAACGATGAATATTCGGATTATTCCGATACAATATATCCCGAGGGGCTTGAGAAAGTTCCGCCCAGGTTTGCCATATCCAAGCGCAACGAATGGATGGTAAATCACTCGGATATGGTAATAACATGTATCGCGTACAAATTCGGCGGCGCCGCGAAATACGCGGATTATGCCAAAAGAAAGAATAAGGAAGTCATAAACCTATATGATACATACAGGTTTAAATCTAAAGCGTAATTTTCCTCAGAGTGAAATAGATGCCCTCGCCCGTCTGCTTTTGCCGGCAATACGGGAGTTCTACGAAAATGAGGAAAACCAAAAACAGTTTGAAGTATGGAAATTGAAACATGATATGAAATAAGAAAATGACCTGCTATAGTTATTTATTATAGCAGGTTTTTATATGCGAAAATACTTTTAAAAAATATTTGGATTATGATAATTAGTCTATCTCATATATTTTGACAAAAAAAATATTAAAGTATTGCAAAAAATATAATTTATGATATAATATTTGACAAATATTTTTTGCGGGTGATTTCCATGAAGTTATATTATAACAAAGAGTTGTACCCTAAAGCAGCTGTGTTTAAAGCGGCATATAATTATACGGATAATTATTATATATATATTGACTTAAATGACCGTAATTATATTGTTGATATAACCGCTAAGGAAATGGGTTGTAATTCGCAAATTAAAGAATTATTTGATAATGAAATGCTGGTTCAAACAACAAGAATACATATTTTACAGCAGACAAAAAACATACGGAAGCTTATTCTGGCGCGGGCATTTGCATCAACTGTAATTGATAGCGTATCAGATTCGGATGCAAATGACGATGAACTCGAACCGCATGATGAAATAAACATTGACAATATACTGACAGATTGGTTTGAAAACAATGAATAGCGTAAAGTTTAATAAAAAACTATACAGTAAAGGGCATATTCTTACAGCAATTCGCGATTATGATCATATAGCAGATATTGTTTTATCGGAAAATGCCGACTATTATGTATGCGGTTTTCTTAACACAAAATATAATATGGAAAAAACAAAAAAGGAGTTTGCCAATTATTTAATCGAAATACAAAACTCAAGGAGTTCGTAATGATTGTAATTGAAGCCTTGCTGCTGACCATACTGCTGTTTACTTGCGTTTATGCAACTTTTACAGATATTAAACACGGCATAATTGAAAATAGGATATTGGCGCGAGCGGTAATATCGGGATTAATATTAAACCTGCTATATTATATAGTTTATGCACAAAACCTAATGGTTTCATTTTTAGTTAATATAGCGATAACAAGTTTAATCTCGATTTTGTTTTACGCATATCACTTATGGGCTGCCGGAGACACCAAACTTGTTTTTGTTGTGATTTTTCTTATACCGATGCGGCTGTATGGTATGAGCGGCGTTGCTCCCGCAATATGGATTATTATATCGGTTTTTTCCATAGCATATATTTATGTTATTTGTGAATCGATATATCTGAGCGTAAAGGAACACCGTACTATAAAGATTAGAAACCTGAAAATAAATGTTATTGCATTTTTAGGACAATATATTACTTGCGGCGCGTATATTTTGCTGTTCAATCAATTATGCGGAATGCTGTTTAGGAAATTCGCGGAAACAAATGCGTCCTTAATGGCGTTTGCAGATTTGATAATAGTATTAAGTATATGCAGCATTGACCTATTTAGGAAAAAATGGCTGTTCGCTATAGTGTTGCTTATAGATGTAATATTGTGCTTTATGAACAACTTTGCAATAATGTTCGTTGACGCAAGAGCATTGCTGTTGATCGCATTAATCATTATATTGCGGTTCGTGGCGGATAGATATAACTATAAAATTATTAAAACCGAAGATATAAAACGCGGAATGGTTTTATCATATGCAACGGTTATATCTTTTTCAAAATCAAGAGTTGTCGGTCTTCCAAAGACAACTACAGAAGATATACGATCACGAATCAACGATGATGAAGTAAACAGTATATTAAGATGGAAAAACTCAAAATATGGCAGCGATACGATAACAATTGTCAGAAAAATACCGTTTGCAATATTTATATCAATAGGAACAATATTGTTTATCATTTTAAGGATGTGTGCGTAAATGTCATTATACATACAAGATTACAGCGGCAGACACTGCATATTATCGGTTGCCAAAAATGCTGAAACCGTAGAAATATTATCCAGCAAAGGATTTAACTATATTTTTATTAATGACGAAGGCACACAGATTAATATTGATAATGTCCGATATAATGTGCAAATTAAAAATGTTAACGCCGATGCTTTGGAAGACTTTGATGTAATTGAAATACTTGAAAACGGTATTGCAGACATAATATATCAACGTATGTCAACAGATAATGCGTTTGTTGTAACAATGCGGTGTAATTCAAACTGCATAATGTGTCCTTGCAGTGAGAGGTCAAGAAAACACGGCTTTATAAGCAGTATAGAACGTTTAAAAGATATGGTAATGTATACGCCTAAGTCGGCGGAGCATATAACAATAACAGGCGGTGAGCCTTGTTTATTAAAAGAAAACTTGTTTGAGTTTATGAAAATGCTTCAATATGAACTCTATAACACAGAGTTTTTGATGCTCACAAACGGACGCGCTTTTTCGATACCGGGATTTACAGAAAAGTTTATATCAAACAAACCGAATAAGATGCGCGTTGCAATACCAATATACGGATACAATACATCAACACATGACGCGATAACTCAAACTGCCGGAAGTTTTATGCAAACAGTACAAGGCATAAATAACTTATTGCAATATAAAATGGACATAGAAATCAGAATTGTTGTCAGCAAACTGAATATAAGTTATATGCAGCAAATCGTCGATTTCATAGTCTCAAATTTTAAAGGAATTATCGGTGTGCATTTTATGGCAATCGAAATGCTTGGCAATGCAGTGAAAAACGCGGACAAAGTTTGGATACCATATGGACATATTTTCAAGTATATTCGCGAACCGATACTTACAATTATAAAAAACGGGATAGATGTACAGCTTTACAACTTTCCTTTGTGTACTGTAAGCAAGGAATTTCGTGGGATATGCAAAAAGAGCATATCGGAATATAAAGTAAGATTCGCGGATAATTGTGATAAATGCGCTGTCAAATCATTATGCGGCGGTATGTTCGAAAGCACAAAAAGATATTGTGATTTTAAACCAAATCCGATTACACAGGAAATGATGATATGATAAATTATTTTAATTTTAAAAAAATCGATGACGATTATTTGCTGACAAACGATATGGGTAAATATGTCTTCGTCGATAAAAACACATTAAAAGAGCTTATTAATAATGACCTGAGTCCCAATAATGAAAAGTTCCGAGAACTCAAGGACGGGTTGTTTATTATCGACGAGCATCCGGAAGTGTTTTTGGAAAACAGTGCGCCATATGCCGCGTCAAACAAAATGTATCTATTTGAAGGTACGGGATTATTTATTTTTGTTGTGACAAAACGCTGCAATTTAAACTGTATTTACTGTCAGGCAAAGTCAAACGACTGTGCCGACGCGGACATGACGTTTGAAGACGCGAAAAAAGGAGTTGATATCGCCATATCTTCTCCCGGGCGGTATATTACAATAGAATTTCAAGGCGGAGAGCCGCTTTTGAATTTTGATGTTGTAAAATATATAATTGAATACTCACAATCAATTAAAAAAGATAAGCATATAGATTACTGTATCGCAACAAATCTGTTCGCACTTAGTGATGAGGTATTAGAGTATTTTATAAAATATAAGGTCAATATTTCAACATCGCTGGATGGTAACGCGGATGTTCATATGTTTAACAGGAAATGCCGCGAGGCGGACTTTTCAAAATTGGAAAATCAAATTGCCGAATTAAAATACCGCGGATGCTCAATAAGCGCTATACAAACAACAACGAAATACAGTTTGAAACATTCTGTGGAAATAATCGATGAGTATGTTACATTAGGTTTAAACAGCATATTTATCAGACCCCTCACAAAATTGGGAGCGGCAAAAGAACGGTGGCACAATATCGGATATGAGCCGGATGAATTTTTGGATTTTTATAAGCAAAGTTTTGAGTATTTAATAAAACTTAACAAAAGAGGGACAGAAATCAAAGAGGTACACGCATCTATTATGCTGCGCAAAATTCTGTCCGATTGTTCGGATAATTATATGGAACTGAGATCGCCGTGCGGAGCAGGAATCGGTCAAATGGCAATAAATTATAATGGCGATATATATACTTGTGATGAAGGCAGAATGTTGGCGGAAATGGGCAATGAAGCGTTTAGGTTGGGAGATGTAAACGATACATATAATGATCTCATTGAAGCTCCTGCCTGCAAAGCCGCATGCGCCGCTTCGGTGTTGGAGTCACAACTCAGATGCTGCGACTGTGTATATCAGCCGTTTTGCGGAGTCTGTCCGGTTATTAATATGGCTAACGAAAATGATATTATCTCAAAATCGCCTAGACAATATCGCTGCAAAATATACGAAGGCATTTTGGATTTAATATTCAGCAAGTTAAAAACGTGTGATGCCGAGACGATGACCGTTTTAAAACAATGGGCGTTATAAGGAGATAAATTATGAAAAAAATATTACTATTGAAAATAGCGGGTTTTGCGACCGTATTTCTTATAATATTGGGAGTTCTTTCAACTTATAACAATCCCGCAAAGTATTTTAATAACATTGAAATAAACAATAAAATCGGATATTCCGAATATGCAAACGGGAAATACACCGGAGAAATGTTGGGAAAAATTCGAAACGGAAACGGTGAATTTGTTTTTGATACCGGAGAAACATACAATGGTTCATGGGAAAACAATTTGATGAACGGAAAAGGTGATTTAACATACAACGATATCGGCGTTTATTCAGGCGATTTTAAACAAGGGCTGAGAAACGGAGAAGGAAAGTTCACATGGAACAACGGTGATATATACGAAGGCAATTGGATCGGCGATAAACTGAGCGGGGAAGGTATATTGACATTATCGAGCGGAACTGTTTTGAGCGGGACATTTAAAAACAACTTATTCTCCTCCGGCAGTATAACCTCAAATAACAATATTGGAAAATTCGTTTATACTGTCTCTGACGGTATGCTTTCAAACAGCGTTTCAATCGAATTCACAGACGGAGTTACATATTCCGGCGGTTTCACTAATGATATGATAAACGGAACCGGAACAATGACATACCCCAATATAGGTTCATATGAGGGGGAGTTTGCTAACGGATTAAGAAGCGGGACCGGCAAATTCAATTGGAATGATGGAGCACATTACGAAGGTGGCTGGGGCAATGACATGATGAACGGGGAAGGTACATATTACTATACATCCACCGCGAGTCCTTATTTAAAAGGAACATTCTTAAATAATAAACCGAACGGCGAGTGCGTATATCATAACAATATAGGGGATTTTAATACAACGTGGTCAAACGGAAACTGCATAAATATAGTTAGGAAGTGATAATATGGCGGATGAAAAATTTCCTAAAATCAAAAAATCCATAGAAACATTCTTATATGAGGAAGAAGGAAACATAACCAGGAATAAGGTTATAGCTGTTGGGTCCATGTTGATTATAATGGGGCTTTTATTCGGAACCGAAGTATATGCCGGTCACAGCTCACATTCTTCACATCGCTCACACTCAAGCTCAAGAAGCGGCGGGTCACATGAATCGCATGTTTCACATACGTCACACACCTCGCATTCAAGCGGTGGCAGTTCATCGGGTAGCGGAAGCTCATACGGCGGCAGTTCATCGGGCAGCGGATACGGAGCGACAAGAAGTATTCCTTCAACCGACACATATACACCGCCAACTCCTACTCCCATTCCTTTGCCCGGGACCGGCGAAGTTACGTCAATGCAAATACCTCCGCCTACAAATCCGGCGTCGGGCGGCATTACGGCGGTTCCGTCAGCAATTGTTCCCGACACTCCCGTTATTTCGGAATAGGAGGCAAAAAAATGGGATTGTATTTCAGAAAAAGCGTAAATCTCGGCGGCGGTGTGAGGCTTAATTTCAGCAAAAGCGGTATCGGTATAAGCGCCGGAGTAAAAGGCGCAAGAATCAGCACCGGACCTCGTGGCACTTATGCAAATTTTTCTATACCGGGAACCGGTGTACGCTATACGACAAAAATTTCCGGGCCAAATTCGGGCGCAAGAAACACTACAGCCAGATATCCGTATGTTCAAACCGTTACTAATTCATATACGGGTCAAACAAGGACTTTGCGCGCGTCAACGCAATGGGAATTAAACTCATTGGTTGCGGCCGAAAGAGATCGTATGAAAGCTGCGGAACTGAGACAAAGAGAAATAGAGCGAGTTAACGATGTGCGGGAACGCGCCTCAGCAATGACCAAGCAAATTCAAGATCAAAAAGCGGAGTTAAATGATATATTAAATCACACACTTGATATTGATGACAAACTTAATTGGGACAAACAGTACATAAACGATGAATATCCGGAGTTTAATTTTAATGAACACGAGCCGCATAAACCGAAACAAAATTCCGGAGGATTCTTTAAAAACCTTTTTAAAGAATCTGATTACAGCGAGAAATTCACGAAGTACGAAAAAAAGCTTACCGAATATGAACAAAATAGGGAAGCGGCGTTATCTAAGTATCTTGCCGAAAAAAACGCATTCGAGAGAAATAAACGTGAGCATAATGCGGAAATCAACTACTTAAAGGAAAACTTTGAAAGCTCCGAAAAAAGCGCTGTTGAAAAATATATTTCAATAATACTGTCTAATTCTCAATACCCGTCGGGTATAGATATGGACTTTGATGTTGAATATCACAAAAGCGAAAGAACGGCTATAATCAGCTTTTTGATGCCCGCGCAGACAAATTTTCCCATAATTGACGGATATGAATATTCCGCGCGAAATAATGAAATTGTACCTCAAAGCATGAATACCGAAAAAATAAGAAGCTTTTATGAACATGTTTTATTCTCGATATGTTTGAGAACTATACATGAGATTTTTGAGGCTGTTTACACAAACGCGGTTGATAAAGTTATTTTTAACGCATATTTGTTGAAAGATGAATTGACGCATGACTTTGATGATTTCAGCGAGCATGTTCGGTGTATTTTTTCGGTATCGGCAAACCGAGAATTGTTCGAAAATATAAATTTGCGCGATGTAAATGTTGAAAATTTATTGAGCAAATTAGGATTAATCAGGGCGGAAAAATTTGAATTTGATGAAATTCAACCAACATTGGAGTAGGAGTGGTGATAAATGGCTTTAAAATCTGCCACAGGAAAATTATATATGCTTTTGTCGGCATGTTTGCCGGATAATGATAACATAGAAAAAAGACTGCTGCTTGAGCAAATAACGGAATCAAAGGAGTATAGAGAGTTAAAATCATATTCCCCGATGAAGAACGTGTTTTTGAAATTCTATTCAAAACAGAAGCTGGCGGCTCTTTCGACAGATGAATTGAGGGAAGTCGGTTATAAAACGATACCTAACGTAATATTTGTGGTAACGAATATTATTAACTCCATAAAGTACGGCGATGCTTGGAAATTATCTCTCAAAGACATTCCGGATTTTTATTCGGCCGAAAGCCTAAACGCATTGGATGTAAAAATAAAATCGGTTAGCGGCAGCGGTAATATTACCAATATTAAAGATGAGAATTTTATGGCTGTTTTTTCCGAAAAAACCATAAAATCTCTGGACTCAATAAAAGCTGATTTAACTGTTAGCGATATAGAGAATATGAGCGCGGCTATTCCGAAACATTTAAAAGGCAAAAGCTATTGTATCAGCAAAAATGAAATAGAGGAAATAAAAGATTCCTTTGATTCCGCCAACATTGAGTTAGAAAAGTATAATCAAAGTTTGCGCTACGGAAGTTTTGTGCTGCTTTGCAGAAAGCTGTTGCTGACGTCGATATGTATACTGCTGTTGGTGGCTATGGCGACGTCAGGTGCGGTTGGAGGAATAGGGTTGAGCGTTTTTGCGCTTATTGAATTGCTGATCGTAACCGTGTATTGGACTAAGGTGTAGAATATGGACAAAGATACTCTTATTAATCAATATTTACAAACCAAACAAACCGAACTTGAAAATAAAAGTCATGAAATTCAGCATAAAAGAGAAATTTCTTTAAAATATATGCTGAGATTATTGGCAATAATACTTGTTTCCGCAATTGCTATAATTATGGTAAACAGAATTAACTTTGCGGTTAAATATAATCGGTTTATGGAAAATTGTAACACTTATACCGTCGAGCAGCTATCTTCCTACTCCGATATTATGTCGGACAAAACGGTTTTTAAAATATATGAAGACGCAGCCCTCGGAAACACAAACAGTAATTTGATAAATTACGGATGTTATGCGTTTAAAGGCGGGTACAAAGTATATTTGGACGCAAACAACGGTCTGCCCATGCTGCAAACAGAATCAGAAACAAAAGAAATCGCGGATTATCCAATAAGCTACGTTAACATAGCTGACGACGGTATATTCTTCAGAAATAATAATGATCGCAGAATATACAAGTGTGATTTGAACTGTGATAAAACAGAAAACGTGATCGACGGTAAAGTCGGACAATTTGTGGTAACAAACAATATAATTTACTATATCAATTTTGAAGATAAAGGAAAGCTGTATTCGTTTGACTTAAACTCCGGCTCTAATGATCCGTTAATTGAAGAAGACATCGTATCGTTCGTAAAAGCGGGTGAACAAATCATATATTTAGACAGCGGCAATAAATTAAAAAAATATTCCGACGGAAAAAAATACACGATACAATCCGACGTTGAAAAGTTTTATTTTAACGGAGATATTATAGCGCAAAACAACGGAAAAATCATATCATTTTCATTAAAAGGCAAAAATCCAAAATTGATATTAAAGGAAAATGCGGAGTTGTTGGGTGCTGACAGCGAGAATATTTACTATTCGATAAATTCGGAAATTTACGGATATGATACCGGATCTGCTGAATCCTTTAAAATCGCCGAGGGCTGCGATTTTTATAAGGCGATATATAAAACGAATAATGGGTATTACATTATCGGAGCCGAAAAAAACGAAACAACCAATACATATGACGATAAAAGAATGAGTATAAGCGGGGAATAAAAATGAAACTTTGCAAATGGCATCAAGAATTGAATCATTTTATTGATATTAAAACGACATTCGTTTTAGAGGGAAACATATATGATTTGAACCCGTATCCTTCAGAGTCGGAGAACGGCATAAGATGGGATATGGTTATGCTTGATAACTATTTATATAAATATCTGAAATCAAAAGGTTATGAAACCATAGTGTTTTATAACCATGTAGACGGCTTTTATAACGATTTTGAGCCTGAGCAGCTGCAGAATTTTTTGGACATTTCAGGCGGAGGCACCGTCGCGTCGGGAAACACCGCGTACAGCGTTCCTATTTCTCGGGCCGCAGATCTAATTCGCCGAGCAAACCAAAACAGAGAACATCTTTCGGCTGTTGTGCTGATGATGGCTTCCAGATATGTTTTATCGGCGGATAGTATAAGCGAATGTGAACGCGATTTTTATACAAAGCTTATGCTTTCCGGATTAAAGAAAACGCAGGTAAAAACCGATACCGGGTTTTCAAACAACGTGATGATCTTTGTTTGCGACAAAGTAAATGACATACCCGTATGGTTTTATATAGATAACCCGCTCGTAAAAACGCTGACTATAACAAATCCCGATTCTTCAACCAGAAAAATGTTTATTGATTCACAAATTAAATTCTTTACTTGTGATGTCGAATACAGCGAGGATACATTGAAAGGGTATAAAGAATTGTTTGTTGAATTGACAGACGGTTTTAAAAATCTTGAATTAAACGCACTGAAAATATTATGCAAAAATGAAGGAATATCTATTGAAAATATAAAAGACGCAATTAATTTGTACAAATACGGCATAAAAGATAACCCGTGGGCAGAAATACCACATGATGTTCTTGACGGTGCGGAAGCCTTTATAAAGACAAGAGTCAAGGGACAGGATCACGCTGTTTGCCATACCCTCGACGTAATTAAAAGAGCTGCGTCTAATTTGGCGGGATTGCAACATTCGAGCGCAAGCAAACCCAAAGGAATACTGTTCTTTGCCGGCCCTACCGGCACCGGAAAAACAGAATTGGCAAAGACTGTTGCGGAACTGCTTTTCGGCGATGAAAACGCGTGTATCAGGTTTGATATGAGCGAATATCAGCAATCTCATTCCGATCAAAAGCTTCTTGGCGCTCCTCCGGGATATGTTGGATATGAGGCAGGCGGACAGCTTACCAACGCCGTTAAAGAAAGACCGTTTTCAATTCTGTTATTCGATGAAATAGAAAAAGCTCATCCTTCTATTTTTGACAAGTTTCTGCAAATTCTCGAGGATGGCAGAATGACTGACGGCAAAGGTGAAACCGTATATTTTTCAGAGTGCATTATTATATTCACAAGCAATCTCGGAATATACAATGTAGACCAATTCGGAAACAGGACATTAAGCGTTACGCCGGACATAAGCTTCGACGAATTATCGAAAAGACTCATAAAAGCGATCCAGGACTATTTTAAGCTGCAGCTCGGAAGACCCGAAATTCTAAACAGAATAGGCGAAAATTTTGTCGTGTTTGACTTTATCAGAGAGAATGTAGCAAATGAGATATTGTCATCGCAGCTGGAAAAAATCAAGAACAATATGAAAGAAACCAAGCGAATCGAACTTGAAATTTCCGACAATGTTAAAAGATTTTTGTTTGAAAAATCTTTTAACAACATTGAAAACGGGGGACGCGGAATCGGAAACATAGTCGAAAAATATTTTATTAATCCGCTTGCAAGATATATTTTTGACAACGACATACAGGAGAACAAGATTATTGACGTTAAAGATGTTATAATCGAAAATTCAATAGTAAAGCTGAATTGTGAATTACTGTAAATTGACCAAAAACGATGAAAGAATGTGATAAAATGAGTAATTCGAGAAAAACCGAAAGAATGAGTATTGATTCTCGCGCAACAGAAATACTTGCGTCTAAAGAGCCTTCTCGCGATTTGGCTCATGATGACCGAGCTGCTGCGATAATGAGCAATAATGAAATTGACAGCAAAAGTAGTGCGTTGGGCATAGGAGCAAATATAGGCGGATATCTTGTTCGCGATATTATTGCCGAAAACACCGGAGAGGCGACATTATTCTTAGCCGAAAGCAAAGGAATAAAATATATCGTTAAGCTTTATCACAAAAACAAACAGCCGGCTTCAAATTTAACAAAGGCAACAAAAGAACTCGCATCTCCATACATAATAAAAATAATAGATTCGGGCATATATAGCGAAAGATTTTATGAAATATTACCGTATTTCAAAAATGGCGATTTGCAAAAATATGCACCGCTGAAGCCGAAGGAAATTATAGAAATCGTGATTCCGTGTGTAAATGAAGGATTAAAAGAACTGCACAGCAAAGGAATAGTTCATAGAGATATAAAGCCGAGCAATCTTTTTTATGATGACGAAAAGAAAAAGATTATTATAGGCGACTTTGGCATAAGCTCTGTGCTTGAAAGCGGACTTAGCGTGAGAGCGACAACAATGTCACGCACGTTCGGATATGCCGCTCCCGAGACCGCCAACGGTTTTGTTTCCAAAGAATCCGACTATTATTCTTTGGGAATAACCGTTCTGCATTTGTTGACCGGACAAGATCCTTTTCTCGGAATGACCGACATGGAAATATTGTTTCAGACAATAAATAAGACTTTAATAGTTCCCGCCTCGATAGATAATCGCTTGCAGAAATTAATAAAGGGTCTTACGTTAAAAGACAGAAATGACAGATGGGGCTATGAAGAAATTGTTAAATGGCTTAATGGAGAAGATATTGACGTTAAAGAAGCAAAAAACTCTAAACGGGGCTATAAACCTTATAATTTCAACTATAACAGATATTACGGTTTGGAAGAAATAAGCATGGCCTTTGCGCATGATTGGGAAAACGCAAAAAAACATCTGAAAAGAGGACTGGTGGACAAAAATATTCTCCAATACGGCGAAGAATATTCGGTTGATATTGCCGAGTTAAGAGAAGAACCCGATCAGGATCTGGCGGTCTATAAAATGATTTATATTCTTAATCCGACCGCTCCTTTATGCTACAAGGGAAAAGTATATTATGATTTGGAAAGCATCGGACGACAAATGCGTGAATCGCTGCCGAATTTTAACGGGGAAATACGCGAGTTAGTTATAAAAGGTTGTTTACAAGACTTTTTGACAAGAAACAATTTTGATGAAAATCTCTGTAAACGCGTATCCGAAATAACCGAAAAACTAAAAAGTAAAGATAACAAATATTATTACGCACTCATGTATTTGCTGTCTCCGGATTCTAAGTTTGTTATTAAAAACCAAGAATTTGACACGCTTGAAAGTTTGGCAAATTATATGGAAGCACTTTTGCCGCACGAGATCGAGGATTTTGCAAATGATTTGGTCGATAATCAACGATTTATAATGTGGGTATATTCTCAAGGATATGCTTCACAAGTGAACGAGTGGCTGGATATTTACGAAAAGGCGGAATGGTAATGAGCGGACCAAAATACAGTTATACAAAGATTGATCAAGAGCGGGCGCGTCTTTTGATAAAAAAGCTTGAAGAAGAAATCGAGAAAGCAAGATGCGATGAATTAAAAAAGGAAATATCCGCCCAAATGGAACGGATTGAGAAAAGTGTGCAAAATGCAAATTTGCCCAAATATACGGCTTACATACAAAAGGCGGAGTCACTTATACCCGAAAGTGATTCCTTAGCGGAATTAAAAAAATATATAAAATTATATGATACCATATCAGCAGAAGAATATAATCTCGGCAGCAACAGTGATTCTCTGACGGACGCGCTTGAAAAATACAATAACAAAAATATTAGACTTAATAATATCCATAAAACAATTGAATCAACATTATTAAGACTAAAATCGGAATATGACCGTGCGTTGTTAAACAGAAAAGAAAGCGACTTTTTGAGCAAAGAGTGGAAAAATCCGCGTGAAGAATACCGTCTCTGCTCGCCCAAAGTTCAACAAGCCTATAACAGAGCCCTTGAAAGCATTATTGAAACGGAAAACTTTGACGAATTAAAAATGACTCTTGATACTGTTATTGAAAATCATAATATAGATGACGATTACAAAATAAAGCAGATAGAGATGCGCGCACAAGCGAGTGAAATTTCTTCTGTTATGTCGGAAAATATATTGCGGATGTTAAAACTAAAAACCGAATATCTTGTTTTAAGCAAAAAATTAAACAGAGATACAAATGTTATGCCAAAAACATTTGATGAACTCACAGAGGAAATATCAAAAATGAAAAACGAACTCGAACAGCTTACCTTGAATGATTATATTAACAGATCATTGGAAACGGTCATGGAAGAATTAGGCTATGACTTAGCAGGCAGCGATGTAATGACCAAACAAAAAATGTCAAAGAAATACTATGATTTTAGCAAAAATTCCGTTATTAATGTTTCAACATCGCAAAACGGGGCATTGATGTTTGAAGTGCTTGGAAGAGATAATAAGGGAGCAACTCGGAACAAGTCTGTTGTCAAACATGATATGGAACTGTTTTGTCCCGATTATGAACTGATCAAACAGAAATTAATAAAACATAATATAACTCTTGAAAAAGAGGTTTTGTTTGAACCGGACGAAAAATATGCTCGATTTATCAGCATTGACACTGATTCACAGAAAAGTCGGCGCAGAGTAAAACATGAAAAGAGGCTACAGCACAATGAATGAAGTCAGAGTATGCGAAAACTGCAAACATCATAATCCCATTGACAATTTGGAATGTGAAAAATGCGGATTTGATCTTAGCTTTTGTATTCCGGTTTCGGAAGATAATTTAATACAAAAAAAGTGTTTGCGTTCACTCAGCGATGGTGAGGAAATAGCGTTAAAAGAAGAAACTCTTATCGGCAGAGACGGCGTTAATGCCGATTGTTTCGAGAAAAGTAAATATATAAGCAGGCGGCACGCTACAATCTATATAGAAAATGATAATGTTTTTATCATAGACGCGAGCACAAACGGAACGTTTATCAACGGCAAACGTATTGAAAAAATGATAAAACAACCCCTTCATATCGGAGATAAAATAACTTTTGCCGATTTGGAGTTTATTTTGGAAGGAAAATAATGTATATAGACAGAATAATATGTCCCGTGAAAACATTGGGACCGGGCAATCGCTTGACTGTTTGGACAATAGGCTGTCCCCATCACTGTAAGAATTGCTCTAATCCCGAATTGTGGGCCAAAGACACGCAAAAAGATATTCCCGTCAGTGATGTGGCAAAAATAATAAAAAAGCAAAAGGGCATAGACGGTATCACCATAACAGGAGGTGATCCGTTCTATCAGTCCGCAGAGCTATTGGAATTGGTCAAAGAAATAAGGCTTGCGGGTATAGACGATATTTTAATATATACAGGGTATATATATGAGCAGCTTGCAAAGGATAAGATTGCAAAGGAGATTATTGGGAATATAGCAGCTTTAGTGGACGGTCCGTATATTAGCGAGCTTAATGATAATATCGGGTTGAGAGGATCGTCAAATCAAAGGTTGTTTATATTTAATAAAAACTATGAGAAAAAATATAAGTATTTTGAAAACGCAAAACGTCAGCGCCAAAATTTCAACTATAACGGGCATGTGATAAGCGTCGGAATCCCTAATAAGGTTGATTAAAAGCACAAAATATTACGCATGTTTTTCGCACAGGCCTTAAAAGTATACTCGGAATAATAATATCCATATACATTGGTATTGTTAGTTTTCTCACCCTTTCCATCGCGGAAAACGCATAGATATTCAGTGTGCGATAACAGACCTTATATTTATTCCTCTCATAATATGATTTGCTCATGTTATCAACCTTTTTAGACATAATTCTAAATAAATTATCTACCACGAGTTTTACAAATGCAATATTAATTATATAATTTATATTAAAATTATCACACCAAAATATTGCCATCGGTTAATAGTTCGCCTATATGTAAGCTGGGTTCACCATATCGCAACGAAACAGTTGCTTTAAAATCCTCGCCGTTTTGGCGGGGATTTTTCTTTTTAAAAATTTAAAAAAACACTTGATAAAAGAGCGGATTTGTGGTATTATAAATACACAGACAGAATATCGAAAAGCCCTGCGATGTTCGTATTTGAGGGTCACAATGTAAAACCAACATCTTTTTTTAGGGAATCGATCTCCGATGCAGGCGCAAATGCCGCCCGCCTTTGGCGGCCAGCGGACTTGTAAATGACATTGGGGTCCTGCCCACCTGTATATACAGGTTTTTTACAATACCCCATTTACGGCATATGCGGGGATTTTTTTATTTACGGTACAAAATTCCATAAAATGCTTGACATAAAGATATGTGTATTATATAATTTATCTGTTATATATTTAAGGAGGTTTTCAAATGATTTGTCCTAAATGCAACAAGGAAATTGAGGACGGCTCTAAGGTTTGCGAGTTCTGCGGAGCAGAGCTTGAAGACAGCGAGACCGTTCAGAACACTCCCGAGGCGGCGGCTGAAGAGGCGGCGGAAGCTGCTCTTGACGCAAATGTTGCCGAGGGTATAGAGGATGCCGAAACCGAAATGGTGACGGGCTCTGCCGCGGTTGATGTAAACGCGGAGGGTGAAGACGAGGAAGTTTTGGGCGAGACTTACAGTGTGGATGACACTGCCGAGAAAAAGTCCAAGAAGGGCTTGTTTGCCGGCGTGATAATTGCCGTATGCGTCGTTATAGCCGCTGCCATTATCGCGCTGACGAGCTTCGGAGGCCGACCGATAACGCCGGTCGACAATATAATAACCGGACTTAACACCGCGAATTCGACTACGTTCTTTAAGGGTTATCCCGCTGAATATCAGACAATTCTCAAGCACAACAGAGTTATAGCTATTCAGTTTAAAGACCAGGTTGAGCAGCAGAGCGAGGAATTTCAGGATACGTTCGGCGACAATGCGAGCATAGCGTACACCGTTACCAACCAAACCAAGGTTTCGGATGAGGAGCTTGCGGATTACGAAACGGATCTTAGCGATATGTTCAGCTCGATGGAAGAGATGTACGGAGAGAATTTCGGAGATACCAAGGTTTCGGACGGATATGTTTTGTCGCTTGACCTTTCGGTTCAGAATACCGATAAGGATGCGTCGGAGTCCATTGAAGTTACGGTGCTCAAGGTAAACGGAAGATGGTCCGTAAGTCTCGACGATATAGGCACGCTGGCGTCGGTTTTCTATGATTACGACTTTGAAGAGTCGGATACCGCCGCTTCGGATACCGCCGATTCGGATGACGCTGTTTCGGACGACGCCGTTTCGGATGACGCCGCAGCCGATGCTGAAGCTCCGGCTGAGGGCGAGTAATAATAAACTTGCTTTTGGGGTAAAATAATACTTGACAAATATCGTATCTTATGGTATATTTTATATGTTACCTGATAGTTATGTATGCAGAAAGGAGTGGGGCTTGCCTCACTCCTTTAGATTTAGTCACGTCGGAAAGGGTGGTTATATGGCGTTATCCAAAATAGAGCGGATGGTACGGGATATGGCAAATCCGATTGCCGAGGAGAACGGCTGTTATATATACGACGTTGAATTTGTCAAGGAAGGCTCGGCTTGGTATCTTCGGGTCTATGCAGACCGCGAGGAGGGCGGCATTTCTCTGGACGAGTGCGAGGAGATAAGCCGTGCGCTGAGCGCGGAGCTTGACAAAGCCGACCCCATCTCTCAAAATTATTTTTTGGAGGTGTCGTCTCCGGGAATTGAGCGCAGGCTCAGGGAGCCGGCTCATTTTGAGCGGTATATCGGCAGTCTTGTGGACGTGGGGCTGTATAAGCCGATTGACGGAGAAAAGTATATTACCGCCTGCCTTGCGGGATATGACGACGGCGTGATAACGCTTCGCCGAGAGGACGGCTCCGAAATAGAGATAAATCAGAGCGATACCTCAAGCGTGAAGCTGCATTTTGAATTTTAAATTTAATTTTGATTTTAAAAATCAGGGAAGATTAAGGAGTGGATTGAAAAAATGAAAGCGGAATTGTTTTTGTTGCTGGAGGAGATTGAGAGAGAAAAGGGTATAAGCCGCGATATTATTTTGGACGCGCTGGAGAGCGCGCTTATTTCGGCGTATAAGAGGAACTACGGAGCGGTTTCGGATATAAAAGTAAAGATAGACGAGGAGACGGGCGGTATTTCGGTACACGCCAAAAAGACGGTAGCCGCCGAGGTGGAGGACAGAGAGACACAGATGTCGCTCGAGGACGCTCAGAAAATCAACCCCTCGTATCAGGTCGGCGACGTTGTTGAGACGGAGGTGACGCCGAGCAGTTTCGGAAGAATTGCCGCGCAGACCGCGCGTCAGGTAATTCTCCAGAGAATGAGAGAGGCGGAGCGGGAGCAGATGTTCGACAAGTTCTCCGACCGAACCAACGACATTATGACCGCCGTTGTGCGAAGGATTGAAAACCGAAACGTTATGCTGGAGCTTGGCGACACCGAATCGGTGCTGATACCGAGCGAGCAGGTCAGAAGCGACAACTATAAGGTCGGCGCACGCTACAAGGTATATGTCATCGAGGTTGCGAATTCCACAAGAGGAGTTCATCTTGTGGTATCGCGTTCGCACCCCGGTCTGGTGAGACGGCTTTTTGAGCTTGAAGTTCCAGAAATTGCGGACGGTATAATAGAAATCAAGGCTCTCTCCCGTGAGCCCGGCTCGCGCAGTAAAATTGCGGTCGCTTCAAACTCCGAAAACGTAGACCCCGTGGGTACCTGCATAGGTCCCAAGGGTATGCGCGTTCAGGCGGTAATTGAGGAGCTTCACGGAGAAAAGGTGGATATAGTAAGATACAGCGACGATCCCGCCGAGTATATCACTCAGGCGCTCAGCCCCGCCGAGGTCGTCTCTATCGATGTAGATGAGGAAAAAAAGCTGTGCAGGGTAAGAGTACCCGACGACCAGCTCTCTCTCGCCATCGGAAAAGAAGGACAGAACGCAAGGCTCGCGGCAAGACTGACGGGCTGGAAGATAGACCTGAAAGGGGAGAGCTTCGTTGAGGAGCCTCCGAAGGAAGAAAACGAGGACAGCGAGGAAACTCAGGAGTAATTCGACAAGGTGGTTTTAAACTATGGAACCCTATCGTATGTGTATGGTGTGCAGAGAGCGCAGGAAAAAATCCGAGCTTTTGCGGATAGCGCGGGTAAAGGGCGAAAGCCCCGCGCTTGACCCCGGGCAAAGCAGCCCGGGCAGAGGGATGTACCTGTGCAAATCAAGCGAATGTCTGTCGCAGGCGAAGCGGCGGCGCGTGATAGAGCGCGCGTTCGGCTGTGCGGACATCGGCGGAGTGTATGAGCTTTTGGAAACCGAGCTTGAACGGTGAGAGCCGCATATACGGCGGAAGGTTTTGAAAAAAATTAGGCAGGAGGTTCGTTTTATGGTAAAGGTTAGAGCATATGAGCTTTCAAAGGAGCTTGGATTTCCGAGCAAGGAAATTGTAAAGGTGCTTCACGACTATAACGTATCGACAAAAAATCATATGAGCGCGCTCAGCGAGGAAGAACTGAACGTGATTTTTGAGTATTTCACTCAGAAGTACCCCGTAAAAGATTTCTCGGCTTTTGAAGAAAAGAGAGTATCTGCACTGGAGGCAGAGAAGAAAAAGGTCGAGGAGGAGCAGAAGAAGGCGGAGGAGGAGTACGTTCCCGCGCCCGAAGTTGTGAGAACTCACCGTGTAGTCGATACGCGTGCCAACGTCGTGGATATAGACCGACTTGACGACGGTAAGCTCGAGGAGCTTGTTCCCGACAATATCAATCGGGAGGGAAGCAAGAAGCAGAAGATAAAGAAGGGCGGAAAGAAGCAGAAGAACACCCGCGAGAGTATGGCGGAACTTGAAAAGTCCGTTAAGAAAGAGAAGAAGCCCGAGCATTTCAATGTGCTGATACCGAGCGAGATAACCGTGAGCGAGCTTGCGGACAGAATGAACAAGCCTGCGGCGGAGGTAGTTAAAAAGCTGTTTATGCTCGGAATAATGGCGAATATAAACGAAACCATAGACTTTGACACCGCCTCTTTGATAGCGGAAGATTTTGGCGGAATAGTAGAGCGTGAAATAATTATTACGGATGAGGACAGACTATTTAATGACGTTGAGGATGCGCCCGAGCAGCTCAAACCGCGTTCGCCCGTAGTTGTTGTTATGGGTCACGTTGACCACGGAAAGACCTCTCTGCTTGACGTTATACGAAACACTAACGTGACGTCGAGCGAGTTCGGCGGAATAACACAGCACATCGGTGCGTACCGCGTCCGCCTGGGCGACCAGAAGATTACGTTTTTGGACACCCCCGGACACGAGGCGTTTACGGCTATGCGCGCAAGAGGTGCGCTTGTTACCGATATTGCCATATTGGTGGTTGCGGCGGACGATGGAATTATGCCGCAGACGATAGAGGCGATAAACCACGCGAAAGCGGCGAACGTCAGCATAATAGTTGCGATAAATAAAATCGACAAAGAGGGCGCAAACCCCGAAAAGGTAAAGCAGGAGCTTACCGAGCACGGACTTGTCCCCGAGGATTGGGGCGGCGACACCATTTGCGTCGAGGTTTCGGCAAAGCTGAACCAAAATATTGATAAGCTCCTTGAAATGGTGCTTTTGGTAGCTGAGATGAAGGAGCTTAAAGCCAACCCCGACCGCCGCGCTAAAGGAACGGTCATAGAGGCACAGCTCGACAAAGGGCGCGGTCCCGTGGCGACGCTTTTGGTTCAGAACGGAACTTTAAAGATAGGAGACGTTGTGGTTGCGGGTACTGCGGTCGGAAGAGTGCGCGCGATGATTGACGATAAGGGGAGAAAAATCAAGAAGGCGGGTCCCGCTATCCCCGTTGAGATACTCGGACTCTCCGAGGTTCCCGAGGGCGGCGACGTTTTCTACGCCGTTGACGACGAGAAAAAGGCGCGTGAGGTCGTAGAGGCGAGAAAGTATAAGCAAAAGCAGGAGAAGCAGAGCAAGGCGCCCAGAGTTTCGCTTGAAAACCTTATGGAAAACTTAGAGGCGGGCAAAATAAAAGAGCTTAACATAATCGTAAAGGCGGATGTTCAGGGCTCTGTCGAGGCCGTACGCCAGTCGTTGGAGAGAATTTCCAACGATGAGGTCAAGGTCAGCGTAATACACGGCGCGGTCGGCGCGGTCACCGAGTCCGACGTTATGCTTGCAAGCGCGTCCGATGCGATAATCGTAGGCTTTAACGTAAGACCTACGGCTACTGCGGCGGACAGCGCGGAGCGCTCTGAGGTTGACATAAGGCTTTACAGAGTTATCTATGACGCGATAGAGGATATAGAGGCGGCTATGAAGGGTATGCTCGCGCCGCAGTTCAGAGAGGCGATTTTGGGACACGTTGAGATAAGAGAGATATTCAAGGCGTCGGGCGTCGGCACTATAGGCGGCGCGTATGTTACCGACGGTAAAATCCAGCGTAACTGCGGAGTGCGCGTTGTGCGTGACGGCATTGTTATCCACGAGGGCGAGCTCGCCTCGCTCCGACGCTTCAAGGATGACGTTAAGGAGGTTGCCGCGGGCTACGAGTGCGGTATCAGTATAGACAAGTACAACGATATTAAAGAGGGCGACGTTATAGAGTCGTACACTATGGAGGAAGTTGAAAGATAAGGCGCGGTGCGCCGAGAGGTAAATTCTATGGCATATAACAGGATAGACAGAATTTCGGAGGAAGTAAAAAAAGAACTGTCGGGCGTTATAAGGGATATGAAGGACCCCCGTCTGCCCGATATGGTTTCGGTCGTTTCGGTTCGCGTGACCCGCGACCTGAGATACGCGAAGGCGTATATCAGCGTTTTCGGAGACGAGAAGGTGCGTAAAGACGCTATCGAAGCTCTCACCTCGGCCGCCGGATATATCCGAAAGGAGATAGGCAGGCGCGTGAATTTGAGAAACACGCCCGAATTTACGTTTGTAAGTGATGACTCCATCGCGTATGGAGCGCATATAAATGAAATTTTAAAGGATTTGTAATTATGTTTGAAAGTATCATACCCTTAATCGAAAAAGCTGAAAAAATTGCGTTGTTTACGCACGTCAATCCCGACGGCGATGCGCTCGGAAGCTCGTTTGCTTTAAAGATAGCGCTTTGCGGCGCGGGCAAGAAGTGCGAGGTATTCCTGGAGGAGGAATGCCGTACAAAGGAGTTTTCTCTTATTGCCGGAAAGGAGCCGAGCGGTCTTAAGATAGATGACTGCGACCTCAAGATTGCGCTCGACTGCAGCGGAACAGATCGCCTCGGCGCTCTCGGGGACAGGTTTCGCGGAAATATCGCCGCGATAGACCACCACGTCACCGAGACCGACTTCAGAGGCTGTCTCGCCCTTGACTCTTCCGCTGCGGCTACGGGGGAGCTTGTTTACGAGCTTTTGAACGAGATGAACATTCCCATAACGCGCGATATTGCAAACAATCTCTATGTGGCGATTTCGAGCGATACGGGCAGCTTCAAGTATTCGTCCACAACGCCGAGAACAATGCGTATCGCGGCGTCGCTTTTGGAGACGGGCATTGACTTTGCCGAAATCGCGCGGGTGCTGTATGACGCCAAGACGCGCGAGTATCTGGATTTGTATAAAAAGGCAATCGACAGTCTGGAGTTTTACGATGACGGCAAAATTTCCCTGCTCGCTCTCTCGAATGAGGATTTTGAGAAGGCGGGGCTTGACGCGACTCTTGCGTCCGCGGTGGTAACTCTGCCCGGAAGCGTCAAGGGCGTTTTGGTAAGCGCTTACATAAGACAGCGAAAGGATTTGCTGAAGGTCAGCCTGCGCTCAAACTGCGACATAGACGTTGCGGAGATAGCGGAGCGTTTCGGCGGCGGCGGTCATATCCACGCGGCGGGTTACAGCAGTAAAAAGCCGGTGGACGAGCTGAAACGCGAGGTTTTGGCTGCAATCAGGGAGAGTATGATTTGAGGAGACGGCATTGGACGGAATAATAAATATAAACAAATGCGTCGGAATTACATCGCATGACGTGATTTACAGGCTCAGAAAGCTGTTTAACATCAAAAAGATAGGTCACACGGGAACGCTTGACCCCGACGCGTCGGGTGTGCTGCCCGTCTGTGTAGGCAGAGCGACGAGGATAGCGGAGTTTTGTACCGCGAAGGACAAGGAGTATCGCGCAGTGCTGAGGCTCGGGGTTGTGACCGACACGCAGGACGCTTCGGGAGAGGTGCTGGAGCGGCACGAGGTAGTGTTCGACGAGACGAAAATCCGCTCGGCGGCGGAGAAGTTCGTCGGCGATATAAGCCAGATACCGCCTATGTATTCGGCGATAAAGGTCGGCGGGAAAAAGCTCTATGAGCTTGCCCGCGAGGGCATTACAATAGAACGCCGCCCGCGCGGGGTGAGAGTTGACAGCATTGAATTTTTATCGTTTGCGCCCGACAAGAACGAGGCGGAGATGTATATAAAGTGCTCAAAGGGTACATATATAAGGACGCTGTGCCACGATATAGGAGCGGCTCTCGGCTGCGGCGGCTGTATGTCGGCTTTGGAGAGGACCGCGTCGGGCAAATTCAGGCTTGAGGACTCATACACGCTTGAAGAAGTGGAGAGTATGTACACGGAGGGAAGCACCGATTTTTTGATACCCGTCGATAAGGTTTTGGAGGAGTACGACTCGGTGGTGCTCGCCGAGCCTAACGCAAAGCGGCTGGTAAACGGGATACACCCGATAGTTTACGGCTTGCGCGAGGGCGCTCTTTATCGCGTGTATAACGAGACGGGCGCGTTTTTGTCGCTCGCGCGCGTGACCGACGGCGCGCTTTGGGGCGAGAAGAATTTTTTTGGAGATACGGGTCGGTAAGACGGCATTGGAATAAAAAGCATCGGATTTTTCGGGTGGTACTGTGGTAGTATATTATAAAAAGGAAATTGAAAATTTAAAGCTTTGCAAAACGGCTGTTGCGCTCGGCGGCTTCGACTCGCTTCATATCGGTCACATAAAGATTTTGGAAGCGGCGGTCTCTTATGCCCGAGAGCACGGCTTAACGCCTGCGGTCTATCTTTTCAGATCGCCGTTTAAGAGCGGCAGGTCGGTAAATTCGTTTGAAAAGCGGCTTGAAATTCTGGAGGAGCTGGGGACGGAGATTGTGCTGGCTGATGAGTTTACTCCCGAAATTATGAAGCTGAGCGCGGAAGAATTTTTTGAAGAATATATCTGCCGCAAATTCGGCGCGGAGTACGTCGGAGCGGGCTATAACTATACGTTCGGCGCGAACGGAGCGGGTACGGCAAAAACGCTTGCCGAGATGTGCGAAGCGCGGGGCATAGAGTGCCGCATACAGCCGCGAGTGAGTTTGAACCACACCGCGTCGAGCACCTACATAATGCGGCTGGTGAGCGAGGGAAGAATTGACGAGGCAAACAAATATCTGGGCAGACCGTTTTCGATAAGCGGAGAGGTGGTGCGCGGCAGCGAGCTTGGCAGGAAAATAGGATTTCCGACCGCCAATATCGAGATACCCATCGACAGGATTTATCCCAAGCCCGGCGTTTACATTTCGTCGGTGAACATTGACGGAGAAGAGTACCGCGCGATAACCAACGTCGGCTCAAAGCCCACGGTCGGCGAGGGCGTTATGAATATAGAGACTAACATATTTGATTATTCGGGCGATTTGTACGGCAGAAAGATAGAGATAGGCTTCCGCAGATTTATCCGCCGCATAGAGAAGTTCGAGAGCGTGGAGGCTCTGAGCGAGCAGCTCGTGCGCGACAGAGAGTGCGCAAGCAGGTATTTTGACAAATTAGAGACAGATGAGGATTAAAGAGGAGGTCGGTACTGTGAAAATAAGACCCGAAAAGCTGATACTTTACATAATAACTCTGCTTCCGATTTTGGTTTTGATAATTTTTTACGGCGCGCTTCCCGACGTGATACCAATTCACCGCTCGCTTTCCTTTGAACCCGACCTGTGGAGCGGGAAGTCGGTCTTATGGCTTTACGCGCTGTTTTCGGCGGTCGGCGTCGGTGCGATGGAGCTCCCGCTGTTTTTAAAGACAGCCGAAAGCTCGAAGAAGCGTACCATAGCGGAATACGCGTATGCCGTGCTTATGCTCGCGGCGCTGTGTATTACGGTCGGCACGGCTTTGCTCTGAGATTAAAGGGTAAAAAGCTCTAAAAAGGTGTTGTAAAATTTTTGAATATGTGTTAAAATGATATTGTTAAATATTATCGCCAAGCGCGAAAGGGTGGTTTGAATGTCGGATGTTATTGAAATCTTTGAAACTGCGGTAGATAAGGCGAAAAGGATAAAATATGACGAACTGGCGGTTATAAAGATTTGCATATTTGCAATAGGATTTCTCTGCGGCGCGGCGTTTGCCGCCGCTTTCAAAAAGAGAGTGGTTGCCTGCGCTATGGTCATTGTCGCTCTTGTTACCTTGATAATCCTTGTTAACAAATACTACGGCGACACGATTGCCGACAGGTGCAGAAAGTGCTATAAGTCCGCAAAATCCGCGTCTTTTTTCAAAAGATGATAAAAACTATTGACACCGACGCGGTTTTGTGATAGTATAACGAAGTTGTGAACCATTTGCTTAGTTTAAGGGCTTAAGAGTCACCGCCTTTTACCAAGCTTATCGGGGATAGACAAAATTTTTCGGGAGGTGAACGACTTGCAAAACGATTGGAAGAAGGAAGTAATAGAAAAGTATGCGACCCACGAAGGCGACACAGGCTCGCCCGAGGTTCAGGTTGCGCTTTTGACTTACAGAATTAACCATTTGAATGAGCATCTCAAGACTCACAAGAAGGACCACCATTCAAGGCGCGGTCTTCTCAAAATGGTTGGTGTGAGACGTAATTTCCTCAGCTATCTTGCAAAGAACGATATTGACAGGTATCGTGCGATAGTTGAAAAGCTCGGTCTCAGACACTAAAATACAGGTCGGCGTGCGTTTAACCCGCGTCGGCTTAAAGTTAAGTCTTTGCCGTGAAAAAGCGCGGCAAAGACTTAATTCACATTTAAACAAAAATTAAAAATTAAAATAAATATGCGGAGGGCTGTGATTTAGCAGTTAGAAATATGCTTTGACGCAAAGCCTTTTTCTAAGTGCTAAGTTTGCGGCGTTCTGCTAAAATCAAAGGAGAATATAAATATGTTTGAGAATTACAGAACATTTGAAACCACGCTGGCAGGGCGCAGTCTCGTTATCGAAACGGGCAAGATGGCTCAGCTTGCCAACGGTCATTGTCTTGTCCGTTACGGCGATACCGTGGTTATGGCGAACGTGACCGCTTCAAGAGCGCCGCGCGAGGGAATAGACTTCTTCCCTCTCTCGGTCGATTATGAAGAAAAGCTCTATTCGGTGGGCAAAATCCCCGGCGGCTACACAAGGCGCGAGGGCAAGCCGTCCGAAAAGGCTATTTTGACGAGCAGAGTTATAGACAGACCCATTCGTCCGCTCTTTCCGTCCGACCTTCGAAACGACGTTACTGTTGTAACGACGGTTCTCTCGGTCGACCAGGACAACCCGCCCGAGGTTGCGGCGATGATAGGCGCGTCGGTGGCGATTTCCATTTCGGATATTCCGTGGAACGGTCCTATAGGCGGCGTATGGCTCGGTCTGGTAGACGGCGAGTATGTTATAAACCCCACCGTTGAGCAGCGTGAGAGAAGCAGTATGCACGTCACCGTTGCGGGTACGAGCAAAAAGGTGGTTATGATAGAAGCGGGTGCGAACGAGGTAGAGGAGAGCGTTATGCTTGAGGGAATTAAGTTTGCCCATAAGGAAATCATAAAGCTCTGCGAATTTATCACGCACATTCAAAACGAGGTCGGCAAGCCGAAGTTTGAGTACGAGGCTCACGACATAGACCACGATTTGTACGACAAGATTGCCGAGCTGGCATATGATAAGCTCAAGTTTGCGCTTGACACCGACGATAAGAACATTCGCGATGCGCGTATAGGCGTTATAACGGACGAGATTATTCCTCAGCTTGAGGAGGAGTTCCCCGACATAAACGAGCAGATAGGCGAAATTCTTTATAAAATGCAGAAGGAAATAGTCCGCGCGTGGCTTTTGGAAGGCAGACGTGTTGACGGCAGAAAGCTTAACGAGATAAGACCGCTTGCGGCTGAGATAGACCTGCTTCCGAGAGCGCACGGTTCGGGTATGTTCACCCGCGGACAGACGCAGGTTCTGACGGTTGCGACCATCGCTCCCGTTTCGGAGGCGCAGAGGCTGGACGGTATCGACGAGGAGGAGTCAAAGAGGTATATGCACCAGTACAACTTCCCGTCTTACTCGGTCGGCGAGACCCGCCCGTCGAGAGGCCCCGGCAGACGCGAAATAGGACACGGCGCACTCGCAGAGCGTTCGCTCGTCCCGGTGCTTCCGTCGGTAGAGGAGTTCCCGTATGCTATAAGGACGGTGTCCGAAGTGCTCTCGTCCAACGGCTCAACTTCGCAGGGCAGTGTGTGCGGCTCTACGCTCGCGCTTATGGCGGCAGGCGTGCCGATTAAAGCTCCCGTTGCGGGTATCTCGTGCGGACTTATAACAAAGGAGAACGGCGAGTTTACCACTATGGTGGACATACAGGGTCTTGAGGACTTCTACGGCGAAATGGACTTTAAGGTAGCCGGTACCAAGAAGGGAATAACCTCGATACAGGTGGATATAAAGAACGACGGTCTTTCGTATGAGGTCATAGAAGAGGCACTCACCAAGACGCGCGACGCAAGATACTATATAATAGATGAGATTTTGAAGCCCGTTATCGCGGAGCCGAGAAAAGAAGTGTCGAAGTATGCTCCCAAGATTATCAATATGCAGATACCCGTTGACAAAATCCGAGAGGTAATAGGCACGGGCGGCAAGGTAATCCAGGGAATTGTTGCCGAGACAGGCGCGAAGATAGACATCGAGGAGGACGGTCACGTATTTATCGCCGCCGTAGACCCCGAGTCGGGCAAGAAGGCGTTTGACATAATCTCCGGCATCATCAAAGAGCCTGAGGTCGGCGAGATTTACGAGGGTGAGGTCGTAGGCTTCTGCAAGGATTTTGCGGCGTTCGTCAACATTCTTCCCGGCAAGGACGGATTTTTGCACATCTCAAATCTTGCAAAGGGCAGAGTTGAGAAGCTGACCGACGTCATCAACATCGGAGACACGGTCAAGGTTCAGGTTATAGAGGTGGATAAGGAGAAGGGCAAGATAAGCCTTCGCCGCATCGAAGAATAAAAAATATGTTTTAAAAGCCTTTGGAAAATTTTCCAAAGGCTTTTGAGCGTGTCGATACTTTATCGACACGCTCAGCAGATGTTGAAAAGCGAAGGTATATTTCGCAAAATTGTTTTCGTCGGCGTTAGGCATACGGAAATCGAACACATACGCCCTACACTTGCTAAATTTCCGCCCTTAGTCCCTCTCACTTTTGCAAGGCGTTAGCCTTGCGGCAAGTTGCGAAAAACAAAGGACAAAAATTTTTCTAAGTGTAGGGTCGGAGAGTTTTCAAAGAGCAAATTTTTTGTAATTCAAGGCAAAAACACAGCTAATACTTGACGTATTAGCGAGTATTTTAACGAAGAATTTCGGAAAATTTGCCTTTTAAAACCGTATGTTTCCGACTCCCGTATGCCTATATTGTACGGTAGAGAACAATTTTGCGAAAAGCAAGCAACCGCGCGGGGTTTTCGACAAGCCCCGCGCGGTTACCTTTGTTAACTGTGCCTTTTTTTCAAACTCATTTTTATCTTCCCGCTTGCGGTAGACCGAGTTTTTCGACAGTCTGAAAAGCCTTTGGATTTTCCAAAGGCTTTTATTATTCATAAATATTTAACAAATTATGAAAAATATGTAGTATAATGAGTCTGTAAGGAGATGATTTTTTGAACGGCAAGAGCGTTTTGATTGTTGATGACGAGAGAAATATATGCGAGCTTATAAGGCTTTACGCCGAGAATGAGGGCTTTAAGACGTATTCCGCGGCGGACGGCGAGGCGGCGGTGAGCGAATTTAAGGCGCACATTCCCGATATTGTATTGCTTGACATAATGCTTCCCAAAAAGGACGGCTGGCAGGTGTGCCGTGAGATACGCGCGATAAGCGACGTCCCTATAATTATGCTCACGGCGAGAGGCGAAACCTTTGATAAGGTGCTCGGGCTGGAGCTTGGAGCGGACGACTATATAGTAAAGCCGTTCGAGCCGAAGGAGCTCATCGCGAGAATGAAGGCGGTGCTGAGAAGGTACGGCGGCAAAGAGGTAAAGGAGGAGGGCGAGGAGCTTGCGTTTGACGGTCTGGTAATAAATCAGACCTCATACGAGGTTTATCTCGACGGTCAGAAGATAGAAATGCCGCATAAGGAGTTTGAGCTTTTGTACTTCCTTGCCAAAAACGCGAATAAGGTTTTCACGCGAGACCAGCTTTTAGACGAAATATGGGGCTATGAATTTTTCGGAGACTCGCGCACGGTGGACGTACATATAAAGCGAATAAGAGAAAAGATAGACAAGGAGGACGCGCCGTGGCAGCTTAAAACGGTATGGGGAGTGGGCTATAAATTCGAGGTGAATTGACTGTGAAAAAGACGATTTTTTCAAGAATTTTGAAAACGAATTTGCTGACGATTTTAATAGGAATTTTTATTTTGACGTCATTTCAGCTTTTGTTTATAAATTATTACATTTCCCACGAGAACGAGCGTTCGCTTCGGGAAAGCTCGATGCGCATTGTCGGCGATATCCGCTCCTATGCGTCAATAGAGGCGTTCAAGCACTCGATAAACGGCTTTATGGCAGCGAAGGGCGCGGACGTAATTCTGACCGACAACAGCGGCAAAATTTTGATTTCGCAGCAGTCACAGCGGTTTGACAAAAACGACGTATACTATGTGGACAAGCAGTATATCGAGTATGACGAGGACGACAGCGACGGCGGCAAGGGCAAAAAGGAAGACGACGTGGTTATCGGCACGCTCGGCGGCGTTTACAACAAGGCGATGTTTACGCTCAGAACTCCGATATATTACGACGATGTTAAGCTCGGCACGCTGTTTCTCAGTATGCCGGTCGAGGAGATGCGCCGCGTAAGGCACAGGGTATCGAGCCTGTCGCTGTACGGCTTTGCGATAGTGACCCTTGTATCAATCGCTATGTCGTATCTGCTGTCCAAGAGGTTGTCGCGCCCGATAAAGGAGATAGGCAAGAGCGCGAACGAATTTGCAAAGGGTGATTTCGGAGCGCGCGTCGAGCTTGACAAGGTGGACGCAACGACGGTGGAGATTGCCGAGCTTGCGGGCAGCTTCAACGATATGGCGCAGGAGCTTGAAAATTTTGAGGACGTGAGGAACAACTTTATTTCGGATGTGTCTCACGAGCTGAGGACTCCGATGACTACCATAAGCGGCTTTGTGGACGGAATTTTGGACGGCACCGTGCCTCCCGAAAAGCAGAGTGAATATTTGGAGATTGTGCGCGACGAGGTAAAGCGGCTTTCAAAGCTCGTCAATTCATTTTTGGCTGTGGCGCGGCAGGAGAGCAGTCAGCACAACGAGCCTAATATGGTGAATTTCGAGCTTGACGAGATGATACGCCTTGTCATAATAGGCTTTGAAAACAGGCTTGAGGAGAAGAAGGCGGACGTGGAGGTTAATTTTGCCGGCGAGAAGTGCGTGGCGTTTGCCGATAAGGACTCGATAAAGCAGGTGCTTACAAACCTTGTTGACAACGCGATAAAGTTTATGCCCGAGCGCGGAAAAATTACCATAAGCGTTGAGAACGGCAAAAATCATAATTATGAAATTTCGGTCAGGAACAGCGGCTCGGGAATTTCCAAAGAAGCGCAGAAGTTTATTTTCGAGCGCTTTTATAAGGAAGATAAGTCGCGCTCCGAAAACAAAACGGGTACGGGAATAGGTCTTTATATAGTGAAAAATATTATAAAGGCGCACAACCAGTCGATATGGGTGAACAGCGACGGCAGCGAGTACACCGAGTTCGTTTTCACGCTCGAAAAGGGAAAATCGCATAAAACTCACGAAAATGGTTAAAACAGTTTTTAAACTTTGTTAACAGTTTTGTAACAAATTGCAATTATAATAACCTTGTAAAAATCAAAGGAGTGATTTGTATGAACGAATTTTATGATGATGAATTGTTCGGCAATCAAAACTCGGAGACGGGAGAGACGACCGAAAACGATGCGGCGGAGACCGAAGTGCCCGAAGTGCCCGAAGCACCCGAAGCACCCGAAGCACCCGAAGCACCCGAAGCGCCCGAAGCTGAGAGCGTGTCTCAATCGGAGGAGGGTCACCGCGAGGTCGTTATCTCGCTTGAGGGCGATACCACGGGCAGCCCTTCGTCAATGACGGCGAATTACCGTCCGAGGACATATACCGAAAATATAAGCGGCAAAAAGAAGAGCGGCAAGAAACGCTATATCGCGGCGGTTCTTGCGATAACCGTCCTTAATCTCGGAGTCCTGGGCGGAATGTACGCGCTCGGATATAAGAGCGGAAGCGGCGCGCAGGGAAATATTGACAAGACCGCGCTTGTGGACGAGCTTAAGACGGACGACTCGGCGGGCGGCTACGCCTCGGGCAACCTGGAAAATGCCGATTTGACCGAGGGAGAGCTCTCGACCACTCAAATCGCTCAGAAGGCGGGTCCCGCGGTCGTGGGCATTACCAGTAAGGTTCAGGCAAGCATCGGATTTTTCGGCACGGGTGTTGCGGAGAGCACCGGTTCGGGCGTTATCCTCAGCAATGACGGATATATAGTTACAAATAACCACGTTGTTGACGGCTCGGTCGGAGTTACGGTACAGCTCAATTCGGGCAACGTATATGACGCGGAAATAATCGGAACGGATGAACAGACAGACCTCGCCGTTATCAAAATCAGCGCGAACGAACCGCTTACCGCGGCGGTGCTCGGTGATTCGAGCAAGCTGGAGATAGGCGAAAAGGCGGTCGCTATCGGAAACCCGATGGGTCTTGAATTTTTCGGAAGCGTTACCGAGGGCGTTATAAGCGGACTGAACAGAACCATCACGGTGGACAACAGGACGATGAACGTAATTCAGACCGACGCGGCTATCAACTCGGGAAATTCGGGCGGTGCGCTGGTAAACGGCAGAGGCGAAGTAATAGGTATAAACGCGGTCAAGATTTCGTCGAGCACGGCGGAGGGAATGGGCTTTGCGATACCTATCTCGGAGACTAAGCCGATAATCGCCGATTTGATAGAGTACGGCTACGTCAAGGGCAGACCCGTAATAGGCATAACCACGCGTGACATTACCGATTATGTTTCAAGCACGCAGGGCGTGCCGGTCGGAGTTCAAATCTGGGTAGTTCAGGAGGGCAGCGGTGCGGCTGCCGCAGGACTTGAGCAGGGCGACATTATTTTGAAAGCCGACGGTACCAGAGTTGAGACCTATGAGGAGCTTAACAAGGTCAAGGATACTCATAAAGCGGGAGAGGTAATAAAGCTGGAGGTTTATAAGTACGGAACGGGGCAGACCGTTACGGTAGACGTTCCGCTGAGCGAGCAGACTCCCGAAAAATAATGTATAATAAGGAAAAAACGGGCAATAATATATACAGATAAATGATTAAATCCTTCAAATAACTCATTTTTTCTTCCATTTCAAAAGAGGTGTTTCGTGAGAAACACCTCTTTTGTTATGTCCGCGTAAAAACGGCGAAAAAGCAAAAATAATTTTGTCACTGTCCGTTTTTACGCCCAATGAATGTGATATTATATTTACAGCAAAGAAAAAATCATATAAAAAGGGGGATTTAAAATGTTAATTTTAATAGGAGCTTTATACATAATCTATCAACTTATTAAATCGGCGATAGAGGACGAAGAAGTGAGGCAGTGGTGTGCGCGCCAAGGGTACGACACATATCCGTCAAATACGGGAATGAGAGATATGAAGACGGGCAGGCGTTGCTGGGTCGACCCGCGCACGGGCAAAAAGACACTGTGGTAATAAGACGGGAGTATTGCTTTTTGCCGGGGTCTCGTGATATAATTCAAAAAGACAGGCCGCATTACTGCGGGATTATTTAATCACGAATAAACGGGGGCTGAGATAATGAAACAGTCTAATCAAAAGCTGAAGCTCTTATATTTGATGCGGATATTGCTGGAGGAGACGGACGAGGAGCATACCATGACCGTGCCTCAGATGATTGCCGGGCTTTCAAAGCTCGGCATATCCGCCGAGCGCAAAAGCGTTTACGATGATTTGGAATGTCTGCGGCTTTTCGGGCTTGACATATGCTCGCGCAAATCCAAAACCACGGACTACTTTATAGCGAGCCGTGATTTTGAACTTCCTGAGCTTAAGCTGTTGGTCGACAGCGTGCAGTCGTCGAAGTTTATAACGCGCAAAAAGAGTATCGAGCTTATAGGCAAAATCGAAAAGCTGACAAGCAGGCACAGCGCAAAGCGGCTCCAGCGTCAGGTTTTTGTCACAAACAGGGTCAAGACCCTTAACGAGCAGATTTACTACAACGTCGATAAAATCCACGAGGCTATCGCGGCAAACAGGCAGATTACGTTTAAATATTTCGACATCGACATTGACAAAAAGCTCGTGTACCGCAAAAACGGCGGCTTATATACCGAGTCTCCCGTGGCGCTGACGTGGGATGATGAGAATTATTATTTGATTACATACAAGAAAAAGTACGACAATTACGCCCATTACCGCGTTGATAAAATGGAGAAGCTCGAGATTACCGACGCAGACAGAGTGCTGCCCGAGAAGCAGTTTGATTTGTCGGAATACTCAAAGTCTATGTTTCAGATGTTCAACGGCGAGGAGACCAATGTTTCGATTATGTTCGCAAACGAGCTTGTGGGCGCGGTGTACGACCGTTTCGGAATAAACATTCCGATAATGAAAAGCGGCGATAATCATTTTATATGCCGCGTCAAGGTGGCGGTAAGCCCGCACTTCCTCGCGTGGATAGCGGCGTTCGGCGATAAGGCGCGGATAGTCGAGCCCGACTCGGTGGCGCGTCAAATGTGCGAAATGCTTGACAGCGCCCGCGCGAATTATGAAATTTGATATAAAAAAAGATGTTTTAAAAGAAATGTAGGTGTTTTTTCACAAAAGTAAAGTGATAATTTTGTACAAAATGCTATTGCAAATTACGCTAAAATATAGTATAATTTATTATTGTGGATATAAATACAGGTATCAGTTCACCCTCCCCCCCCGGGAAAAATTTTCGGGGGGGGGTGATACGCGTATTTATTGAAAATTTCCGCCCTTAGGGCGGAAATCTGCCGCCCGCGGCTCCCCGAGGGGGCATTATAATGTTTATTAATAATCACCAAATTATAAAAGGAGAGGTTACTATGATGAAAAAATGGAATCGAACTTTGGCAGTGTTGCTGGCTGTTATTATGGTGCTTGGCACATTGCCGGGCATCGCGGTTTTCGCCGAGGAGCCAGGCGCAGATGCCGGCGGCGAGTCCGCGACTGAAGAGGGTGACGGCTATCAGCCTCTTTTGATAGTGTATATGGATGGCAACCCCGAAGGTGATGATGATCCTCGAACGGATCAAAGGCTTGCCCCCTATCTTGAGGTTGAGGGAAATCCCGAAACCAAAGAAGCGCGCATAGTTCGTTTTACATATTCATCGACGAGCGAAATGACGGATATTCTCATACCCGCAACGATCCAGGCGACTGACCTTGACGGTGAAAATTCAAATGAATACAAAATCACCGAGATATGTGACGACGCTTTTTCGGGTTCGAATCTTACCAATGTTACGTTTGCCACATATTATAAAGCTGATACCCCTACTTATAATATCAAGAAAATAGGCGCTAACGCCTTCGCCTCGAACAACCTGACCGAAATCAAAGATTGGCCGCCCACCATTGAGACGATATCCGACGGCTGCTTTCAGGGCAATTCCCTGCTCACGACCGTTGACTTAACGAGCATGGGAATAACGAGCATACCCGATAATTGCTTCAGAAACTGCTCCGTTTTAAAAAACGTGAATATGGGCAAAAGCGCGAGCACGAGCGGCGAAGAGGTTGACGACAGCGGCGTATCGAAAATAACCTCATTGGGAGCCGGCGCCTTTGACGGCTGCAACTCTCTGGAATATATTTTCGTTCCGAATACCGTTGTATCGATCGGCGAAAACGCGTTTAATCACAGCACAAGCGCAGCCACAAAACTTGTAGTTGATATCGACAACTATCCGAAAAATGTTTATGGCGCGGACGGCTCAGATGATCGTAATAACTTCGCGCCCTGGGGCAATGTTTCGGGTTATATCAAGTGGAAGTCGGACGGCAAGATTCCCTATGGCTATGACAATGACACACCCTTTATCATAGACGAGGAGGGCTATATCTGCGGACTTAAATATACCCTCAAGGATGGTAAATATGTCGAAGATGATAGCGTTTTAAGTGATAAAAATGATTTCAGATATTATCTGAAAAACGGCAGCGTTACGAGTCATGAGTTAACCGAACATAATGAAAAGTGGGACTTTAATGACTTGGAGAACGGGCGAGTTCTCAATTCGGGTGATAGGATAACTAATGCTAACGGAAAATGGTTGGAAATTTATCACGACACTGCAAACAGTGATGCCAAGGTTGCTCAAGAAAGCGACGCGGATAACTATATCCAATTTAACGACATAACCTCACAGCAGGAAGGCTGGCAGTATACGACCGACTTCCCGAGCAGTACCGAAAAATTCACCGTGGAACTCGATGTTAGGTTTGGTGATACAAACAGTAGTTCGGTTCCGCTGAGAATTTTTGACAGTAACAATGTGTCAAGCAGTAACGCGACGAATGATGACGGAAGATTTTTCGATATTCAAACAAACCAACCCAAAAGTGGTAATCCCGAACTATGTTATTCCGATTATCTCGAAGGCAGCAGCAAAACAAAAATCATTGAATACAGCGCCGAAACGTGGTACAGCTTAAAAGTAGAATATACGGCAAGCAATAATCAAATCAAAATATATATTAAGAAAAAGACCGACTCCAGTTACGGAAGTGCGAAGGTAACGAAAACGCTTGGAAATAATGGCAAGGATAAGAACGATAACAGCGTTCCCCGTCTGGTGCCGACATTGGTTTATGCCAGAACTCCCGGCAAAAACTCTAATGTGGCTGCGTTTGATAATATCTCGGTTTCATATTTCGCACCCGAGAACACCAAATATACGCCGACCCCGGGCGACTACAGCTATTTCACGGTAAACGGCGGCAAAATAAGTAAAGCGAGTGACGTGAAAAACGGCAGCCTTGAAATCAAAATCCCGAGCTATTATTATACATTGGAAGAGGATGGCAGCGTTCATTCCGGTGACGGCATCAAGCCGAAGTCAATCAAAGGAATAAGGGACGGAGCTTTCGGCTCACAGCCGGCGGTGGACATTTTGAAGTCGGTCGACTTTCTGTATTTTACCGATCCGAGTGTAGATCATAAGATAACCGAGATTCCCTATGGCGCTTTCTGGTATTGCGTGAAGATGACGTCGGTCAAGAACATACCAAACACCGTGACGACAATCGGTGCAGACGCTTTCCGCCAGTGCCGAGCGATAACAAGCATTGACCTCCCGGGCTCAATCAGGAATATCGGCGAACGGGCATTCCGCGAGTGCAACGAACTCAGAACCGTCAGATTTGACCACAGCGCTTATGACGGCAAAGGCGCGGACGGAACAGATGCCGAAGAGCCTGTCATAAATTCCGCCGGTGACGCTTATGAAAATAGTAATGGCGAGAATTTTGTAATAAAGCTCGACTCTTTTTCAAAATGCTCAAACCTGACCGATATATATCTTGAGGGAATTTATCATGACGCCGACAGCGGTTGCGGAGTTACAATCGGCAGCGACAGCGTCTTCGACGATAAGACCTTAACAAGTCCGTTCGGCGCGTATTATGCCAATGTGCATTACAGAAATGATATAGAATACGCGTACACGCTGCAGGCGGACACGCCCAATGATTATTGGTGGTTTAACCGTATTACCGGCGACGTGGTTTATTATACCGACCCGGATGTCAGCGATAAAACACGTTTGCAGATACCCCAGAGGCTCACCGCCACAAGAGGAGACGAGGTGTTCACCAAGACGATAGTCGGCGTTGCTCAGCAGGATGAAAACACCGAGTTGCTCTCAAAGGTCGACAGTGATGGCAAGGGGAATCTGACTGATAGAGGTACTAAAAAAATATACAGCGTGACATTCCCCGACACCGTTAAGTCAATAAACCATTCGGCGTTTCACGAAACGACCATCGCTATGGGTTGGGTCGACTTTAACAAGGTAGAGAATATTAATTACAGAGCTTTCGGCAGCGCGGGGCTTACAAATCTTACCCTGCCCGACACGATAAAGACCATAGGCTCGCGCGCGTTTGAAAAGAATACCTTTGAAGAGCAGGTCAGCAAGGACCCCGAATTCGGCGGCCCGAATGTTCTGGTAATTCCCGGCGATATCGAGAGCATAGAGAACAACGCGTTTGACGACAAAGCCACGGGTATTAGCAGAATCGTTATCAAACAGTACCAATACAACACTTCCGACACGGGAGAGTGGGACGACGTACACAAGTTTTACAAAAAAGCGCCCACGACCATTACATCGACCGCGCCTTTCGGAATAGTGACGCCCGACTACACTCTTCGATATATGGACCAGGGACGGCTTATATATTATGATTATGTTCTGAGCGGAAACACAAGTCAGGTCCAGACAGGAAACGGGGTTCCCGTCGCGGTAAAACCTGTTGTTGCTGAAAACAAGGCTGTGATAAATCTCGGAGCAATCAACGCGGCGACTGAAAGGGGGACTTACGCTAAAGAGATTACTTATCCCGAAACCTTTGAAGACGATGAAGATACGGCAGCGGGAAAAGAACTCATCGATAACAACTCAAACTGGTGGTATGATGAAGCAGGTTTTGAGGATAAAACCGCTGTGGGAGAAAGTCAGCCCGACAAACCGCATACGGTTGATCTAAACAATATTTACGGCAACGGTACGGTGACCTTTAAAGTCAAATACAACATCTCCGAAACAGGAGTAGATAAGGAAAATATTGACTATCATACCATACCGATAAATGTGTTCCACCATGTGAAGTATGACGCGAACGGCGGAGCCGGCTGGGTGCCCGTTGAGAACGACGGCCACGATAAAAACAATGACGGTTACGACGCAGAAACCGGAAACATTGGAACGCCCAACGCAGATAAAGAAGAATTTATAGAGGGATATGGAGTTCCGGTTATCGGCAACAACGGAAACGGCGACCCGGAACAAATTCTGACAAAGTCAAGAGCGGCGTTTGCGGGCTGGTATGTGGTTCAAAGCGGAGAAGAGATACCCAGATGGCTGTCGAGCGTTATCCCGTCCGAAAGTTATATTGAAGAGCCGGAAGGACGTTTCTTCGACTATGCCGACCTTGAAAATACGCAGGCGGAAACAACAGCAAAGCTTACAATGGGCAATTCCGATGTTACGCTCTACGCGATATGGGGCGTGGACGACAACGGCAACGGCATTCCCGATTATGACGATGCGGTTGTTCGTTACCATATGAACGGCGGCACATGGGAAGACAAGGGAGTGGCATATGTCGACGGTCTCTACTATTCGGAAAGAGGAGCCAGAACCAATAATTATGTCCTCAGTGAATCTTTGGTAAAGCCCCAAAAAGAGGATATTACAGACGGCGATAAGAATGTTCATCTCGCGCTGATGGGCTGGTCGACCAAAAAGTTTGAGGGCTACGCCGACAGCAACGGAACTTTCCAATATAGGGGAAGCGACGTTCACGGCGATGAGCCGGCAGAGTATATCGTCCACAGCTTGGACACGAGCGTACCGAACAGTTATAAGCAGGTTGAAAATGACGGAAAATATGAGTATGACGTTTACGCAATCTGGGCTGAGGACGACGAGCCGAAAGACGGAATTCCCGACGCGATGCAGGTTATTTACTACGAAAATCTGCCGCAGGCGGTTATCGACGCGAACGATGTGGATGTGGACACAAGCAACGATATTCACGCGGATTATATCCCGTTTGACAACCATGCCTACACCAGCATAACTGATTTCCAGGGCGTATCGGTAATGCCCACCGATAAATCGGTAAGGCTGCCCGAGCTTGAAGGATATGTATTCAGAGGCTGGAGCATTGCCCCGGATTATGACCCCGCACAGACCTCTTTGATAATACCGGACAAACCTAATGATAAGCCGGCGGACGGAACCCATGAATATGTGGATAAATTTTTTGCCGACAAAGGCGTCCTGTATCTGCCCGAGTCACTCAAAGACGACACCAACGGCGCGCAGACATGGTTCACCAAAAAAGCGGGTCTGACCAGGCTCTACGCTGTATGGGAGCGTGCGTCCTACGGAGTTAAGTATCACGAGAACGGCGGCACCCCCGACCTGCCCGAGGACAATGACACATACTCGCTCGGCGACGAAGTTCCGCTGAAATATGATCCCGTACCCGGTCACGAAGGCGCTCTGTTCCTCGGCTGGACGCGCAACAAGCCTTTCCTGAGCGTAACGTCTCAGGCTGAGCTTGATGAAAGAATAAAAGATGAGACATATCCGCTGTATCTTGCGGAAGCTGACGATATCAGCGACTATCAGGCCGCGGAGTACGCGGAAATGGTGCTTGAGGAAAACAGCACGGTAATGAATCTCTACGCGGCGTGGACGATTGACCGCTACGGCGACAGAAGCGGAGGCAATCAGACGGGCGACGGTACACCCGACTACTATCAGGTTATCTACGACGCCAACGCCGGAGCGAACGAGGTTCTCGGAGATCTGCCGCAGGATACGAATTTGTATAGCAAAGATGCCGAAGTTGAGGTTAAGCCGAGCGAAATCAGCAGAGATGGTCATATCTTTAAGGGCTGGAGCCTCAACAACCCCGACGGCAGCGGAAAGAACGGAGACGAGTATTATCAGGAAGGCGATACATTCCCCAAGACCGACAGAGCCGATATTCTCTACGCGGTTTGGGAGCCCCTTACTCCGACCTATGACGTTATCTATGTTGACAACGGCGCGACCAAGGGTCAGGTGCCGATAGATGGCGGAAAATATGAGGACGGCGCGGATGTTATCGTAAAGAATAATGTCGAGGACGGTCCGACCGACGACGGCAGCGGAAATATCGCGAGAGAAGGACACATATTCCTCGGCTGGAGCGTCAATGAGGAGCTTCCGCCGATAACAAGCCGCAGTGCAGAAGAAGCGGCGGAAATTGTCAAGGCGGGCGAGACCATACCGATGACGCGCCCGGAAAACAGCAGTATTATGGCGCTGTGCGCGGTATGGGCGGTTGACTCTAACCAAGACGGCATAGCCGATTATAATCAGATAATCTACCTCCCCGGCAGAGCGGGCAGCAGTGCCAAGTGGCCTGAAGGATCGGAGGCAACGGAGTTCCCCTACGCGCAGGAAATTCTGGACGACGGCAATTCGGTGATTGCCGATATACCCGAATGGAACGAAGACCGCATTTTTGCCAACTGGAAAGTGAGCGAAGGCGATACGTTCTACGAGTCCGGCGAGGAAATTACCGACGACCTGGACGGCGGACTGATACTTGAGGCACAATGGAACAACATTGATTTCGGCGTGACTTACGACCCGAACACAGCGGAGGGAGAATACAGCGGCGATGTTCCGCTGGATGAGGAGCGCTACGAGAGAGGCAGCGTTGCCAAAGCGATGCCTGTCGGCGACCTCGAGCGAGACGGCGCGGTATTCCTCGGCTGGAGCAAAAAGAACGCTTTGACGCAGGAAGAAGACGGAGTTGTTCTTGAAGCGGGTCAAGTTGTAACAAAATTTGCTCAGATAAATAAACTCGATATTATACAACCCGACGGCGCAATAGAGATTAGCGGAGACGTCACCCTGTATGCAATCTGGGGCGTTGACCAAAGAGACGGCGCCGAGGCGGGCGGCGGAACAGCCGGAGACGGCATCGCCGACTTTATGCAGGTGTTCTACGACCCGGGTCTTGCGGTAGGCCTCATTGACAAGGTGCCGACCGACATTACTCCTTATGATAAAAACAGCGAGGTCACGGTCAAGAATGTGGGCGACGACTTCGTGTGGTCTGAATACACGTTCCAGGGCTGGAGCCTTGAAAAGCAGACTCAGGAGCAGGCAGACGGTGCCGAGGGCGCGGGCGAGCATATAACGCTCTCCCCCGGCGACACGTTCAAGATGGACGACGCAATCAAAATCGAGGGACACGATCATCTGCATTCCAACGACAACGGCGTGACGCTGTACGCGGTATGGGCAAAGAACGCGATATATAAGCTGAACTACGACTTGAACGACGCTAATGATGCGGCGCCCGAGTCTCAGAAGCATACCGACAGCAGAACATTCTCATCGGGCAGAATACTCACTCTTGCGGATATTGATTATTCGGGATGGAATTTGACCGAGAGACCCCCCGAAAACGCGGCGTTCGCGGGTTGGATAGTTAAGAATGAAGCAAACCAAGGCGTGATTTCTCAAATTCAAAGCGACGGCAAGCCGATCGTGCTGAGCGAAATAACAAGCGATATCGCTTCAGCTATGGCATATATGGTTCGCTTTGACGCAAGCGATATTGACGTGATTGCGGTCTGGGCTAAAGACGAGTTTGACCCCAACAGACCGGATACGGATCAGGCACCCGACAATGTGCCCGATGTTTATCAGGTGGATTACAGCACCAATGCCGATAATTATGGCTTCAACGACGCGGACGTTGCGGGAATACCCAACGACACCGCCAAGTACACATCGGGCGACACCGTGTATGTTGAGGGTCTTAATCATCCGACGGTCAGCGGCTACGAATTCTTGGGCTGGAGCCTTAATAATCCCGACGGCTCAGGCGTAAATCCGCAGACAAACAAGCTCTATCAGTCGGGCGACACATTTGAAAAGAGCGGCAAACTTGATATGCTTTACGCTATATGGCAGGAGGCAGCGACACCGACGGCAACACCTTCAAGCGAGCCGACGGCGACGCCTTCAACCGAGCCGACGGCGACGCCTTCAACCGAGCCGACGGCAACGCCTTCAAGCGAGCCGACGGCAACACCTTCAAGCGAGCCGACGGCAACGCCTTCGACTGAGCCGACAGCGACGCCTTCAACCGAGCCGACAGCGACGCCTTCAACTGAGCCGACGGCGACGCCTTCGACCGAGCCTACGGCAACGCCTTCGACTGAGCCGACAGCGACGCCTTCGACTGAGCCGACGGCAACGCCCGCAAGGAGGCCCTCAGGCGGCGGTACATTCGGAACAGGCACCACGGCGACCCCGACGCCTGCTCCCTCTCCGGCTGCATCGGCCACAGCGGCTCCGAGCGGCGACACACCTCAGTTGAACGACAAGGATCACTTTGCGTACATTGTGGGATATCCGGATGGCAGCGTCAGACCCGGGAACAACATATCCCGCGATGAGGTTGCGACGATATTCTTCAGAATGCTGACCGACGAGTCAAGAGAGGCGTACTGGACGCAGATAAACGTGTACAGCGATGTACCGGCGGAACTGTGGTCGAACAACGCGATATCAACGATGAGCAGCGCCGGAATACTTACCGGATATCCTGACGGAAGCTTTATGCCGACGGCGAATATAACGAGAGCGGAGTTCGCGGCGATAGCGGCGAGGTTCGACAGCGGAAGCGGGGAGAGCCTTGATATGTTCAACGACATAAGCGGACACTGGGCGGAGTCGTATATTGAGAGAGCTGCGGCGAAAGGCTGGATAAACGGATACGGAGACGGAACATTCAGACCGGATCAGTATATAACGAGAGCGGAGGCAATGACGCTTGTGAACAATATGCTGAACAGACATGTCGGAGTAGAAGGACTGCACGAAGGTATGATAACGTTCGGCGACAACAGCGATCCGAGCGCTTGGTACTACACGGCGGTTCAGGAGGCGACGAACTCGCACGACTACGAGAAAGCGGACGCTGCCTCGAATGAGACATGGACCGGAATAAAAGAGCCGCGCGACTGGGCTGAGCTTGAAAAGGAATGGTCCACGGCGAAAAGTGCCGGCGAGGAAGCCTCGGTATATGGCAGTAATTAGGAAACAGAAAACGGCGCCCCGCGGGTGCGGGGTGGTCCGTGGCATCATAACAGCCCCAGACCGTTAAAAACGGGCTGTAAAAAAACAGAAACAAAAATCGGGGAGAAAGTCCCCGATTTTTGTATATGGGAAACGGCTGAAACCATAGCGGAATCAGCCGTTTGCGGTTTATATAAAATCATTCCGAAACGCAAACAAGGACCTCAAAAGTGAGCTCCTTGTTTTTTAACCATTTTTTATAAGTGATTTGCCCCGCGCGGGGGTTGATTTTTTGCTCAGACGGCGGAGATAAGGTCGCTCATGGCGTAAAGTCCCGCGCCTTTATCCTTCATAAACTTTGCCGCCTTGACCGCGCCCGCCGCAAAGACCTCTTTTGAAGCGGCGGTGTGCTTAAGCTCTATTACCTCGTCGGTTCCGGCAAAGATTACAGAGTGCTCTCCGACTATTGTGCCGCCGCGGAGGGAGTGGATGCCTATCTCGCTCTTTCCGCGCTTGCGCCTTACCGAATGGCGGTCGTATATATACTCGGCTTCGTAAGAAACCGTGTCGGATATTGCGTCGGCAATCGCGAGCGCCGTTCCGCTCGGAGCGTCCACCTTTTGATTGTGGTGCTTTTCGATAATTTCAATATTAAAGTTATCCTCAAGAATTTTTGAGGCGCGGCGCACAAGGTCAATCAGGAGATTTACGCCGAGCGACATATTTGCCGAAAAGAAAATCGGTATTTTTTCGGACATATATTTGAGCTTTGACGTCTGCTCCTTTGAAAGACCGGTAGTGCAGATTACCGACGGGATATTTTCGGCTTCGGCGTATTCCATAATGCTGTCAAACAAAGACGGGTGCGAGAAGTCGATTATCACGTCCGCCTTTTCCTTGACGTCGAACGCCGAGGAGTAAATCGGGAAATCGCCGTAGGCTTCGGTATTAAGGTCAACGCCCGCGACGATTTGCGCGTCCGGGTCTGCTTCCGCAATCCGCGCGACCACTTTTCCCATATGTCCGTTAGCTCCGAAAAGAAGTATGTTTGTCATTCGTATTCCTCCTAAATAAAAACGGCGGCGCGGCGGCGCTTGCCCCGTAATAAGGGCAGGTAGAGCCCCGCCGTCCGACCGCCGAACAAATTACTTTATCAGACCGTACTTTTTCATACAGTTCTTTAAAACCTCGAGGTGAGCATCCTCCAAATCGCACATCGGCATACGCAGATTTCCCGCGTTGTAGCCGAGCAGGTTCATAGCGGTCTTTACGGGAATGGGATTTACCTCTATGAACAGCGCGCGGATAAGCTCCATATAGTCAAGCTGGAGCTTTGCGGCGCGTGCGGTATCGCCGTCAAAAAACGCCTGACACATATCGTGCGTCTCTTTGGGGCAGACGTTCGCCAGCACGCTTATAACGCCCTTGCCTCCGAGGGAAAGCACCGGAACAATCATATCGTCGTTGCCCGAGTATATGTAAAGCTCGGGAACCTGCGCCGCAACGTCGGCGGTATAGCCTATGTTGCCGCTCGCCTCCTTGATTGCCACGATATTTTCGATTTTGGCAAGCTCGCGAAGCACCGAAACGTCTATGTTGACGCCTGTCCTCGACGGCACATTGTAGAGAATAATCGGGATTTTAACCGACTTTGCAATCTCCGAAAAATGCGCGACAAGACCCTTCTTCGACGCTTTGTTGTAGTACGGCGTGACCTGCAAAAGTCCGTCCGCACCGTATTCCTCGGCGAGCTTTGACAGCCGCACCGAATGAGCGGTATCGTTGGAGCCGGTACCCGCTATAACCGGAATACGCCCCGCCGTTTTTTCGACGGCGTACTTTATTACGGCGAGATGCTCCTCGTCGGGCATTGTCGACGCCTCGCCGGTCGTACCGCATATTATTATGGCGTCGGTCTTGTTTGCAATTTGGTCTTCGATGATGCGTCCAAGCTCGTCGTAGTTTACCTTGTCGCCGTCAAACGGAGTGATAATTGCAACTCCCGACCCTGTAAAAGGCAATTTTTTCATAATAAAACCTTCTTCATATTTTATTTTTTAAAATTTAATAACTTAGTCCAAATAACCTTTGGCGGCGGCAAGCTCCGCAAGAAGCACCGCGCCGCCCGCCGCTCCTCTGAGCGTGTTGTGGCTCATCGAAACCATCTTGTAGTCAAACTGCTTCGACTCGCGCAGGCGTCCGCACGAAACAGCCATACCTCCGTCTATCTCGCGCGCCGTCTTGATTTGCGGCCGGTCGGGAGCTTCGCTCTCGGTGTAGACGTGGATAAACTGCTTCGGCGCGTGGGGAAGCTCCAGCTTTTGCGGCTCTCCCTTGAAACCTCGCCACATATCCTCAATTTCGGTGACCGACGGCTTTTTAACGCCGTCCTTAAACGAGAAGAATATCGCGGCGGTGTGTCCGTCCGAAACGGGCACGCGATAGGTCTGGCACTCTATCTGAAGCGCGTCCGAGGGAACGATTTTGCCGTTTTCTATTTTGCCGAGTATCTTATTCGGCTCGATTTCCGACTTCATTTCCTCTCCGCCTATGTACGGAATGAGGTTGTCGACCATCTCAGGCCATCTTTCAAACGTCTTTCCCGCGCCTGAGATTGCCTGATACGTCGTAACTATGGCGCGGTCTATCGGATATTTTTCGTTTATGACCGCGAGAGCGGGCAGGTACGATTGAAGCGAGCAGTTGGATTTTACAGCCACAAAGCCGCGCTTTGTACCGAGCCTTGCCCTCTGAGCGGAGATTATATCCAAATGCTGCGGATTTATTTCGGGAATAATCATCGGGACGTCGGGCGTGGCGCGGTGCGCCGAATTGTTTGAGATAACAGGACACTCAGCCTTTGCGTAGCTTTCTTCGAGAGCCATAATCTCATCTTTCTTCATATCTACCGCGCAGAACACAAAATCAACCTTTGAGGCTATCTTCTGCACGTCGGACGCGTCCTCGACCGTCATATCGGCTACCGATTTCGGCATCGGCGAACTCATCGCCCAGCGGCCGCTCACCGCCTCCGAGTATGTTTTGCCCGCGCTTCTTTGCGATGCGGCAAGCAGGGTCAGCTTAAACCACGGGTGGTTTTCAAGCAATGTTATAAATCTCTGACCTACCATACCCGTTGCGCCGATAATTCCAACCTTATATTCTTTCATTTTCAATTCCTCCCAAGTCAAACTGTCGATAACGCGGAAACCGCGGATAAAACGCCGCCGTTTGCCGCTTCGCCGGGAGCGGGAAGCTCTCGCCGAGGAACGAAATCGGAATATGCCGCCCGTCGACGGGCAACCTCTTTCGTTTAACTATATTATTATATGTCAGATTTGGGTCAATGTCAATGTTTTTTTGCCCGTCCGATTTTCAGGTTGACACAGCCGGTTTATTGGGATATAATTTATTATGTAGTTGTATGCGCTTTAATAAGGGGCAAAAGCCCGGTTAATTATGCAAGCGCTTAAAAGTTTAAAACGGAGAAAAAGCGATGAAATTTTTAAATTCAAACACCGACGTCAAGCGGCTCAATGAGGGAGAACTCGGGCAGCTCGCAGAGGAAATACGCGGATTTTTGATTGACACCGTTTCCAAAACGGGCGGTCATCTTGCGTCCAATCTCGGCGTTGTAGAGCTTACTTTGGCGATACATCGTGTTTTTGACGTTTATAAAGACAGGATCGTGTGGGACGTCGGACATCAGACCTATACGCATAAGCTGCTGACGGGGCGGTTTGACGACTTCGGAACTCTCCGCAGTATGGGCGGCATAAGCGGCTTTCCGAAAACCGCCGAGAGCGCGGCGGATGCGTTTGACACGGGTCACAGCTCGACCTCGATTTCGGCGGCGTTCGGCTTTGCGGAGGCGAATAAGCTCAGCGGCGGCGACGCGTGCGCGGTGGCGGTCATAGGCGACGGTGCTATGACGGGCGGAATGGCTTTTGAGGCGCTCAACCATGCGGGAAGCACCAAAACGCCGATAGTCGTTATTTTAAACGATAACGGAATGTCCATTTCCAAAAATGTGGGCGGAATGGCGCGTCATCTCCGAAAGATACGCAACAAGACCGAATATTATAACTTTAAGGCAGAGGTAAATCGCGTTCTGGGGAAAATCCCCGTTATAGGCGAGCCGCTTCGTTCGTTCATACGCGAGGCGAAGCGTAGGATAAAGCGTATTTTGATTTCGCAGTCGCTCTTTGAGGATTTGGGATTTACCTATCTCGGACCTGTTGACGGTCACGACATAGGCGCGCTCGAAACGGTTTTAAAGCAGGCGAAAAAGCTGAAAGAGCCGGTTTTGGTGCATATACATACAGTAAAGGGCAAGGGCTATGAGTTTGCCGAAAAGAACCCCGATATGTTCCACGGCATAGGCGAGTTCGACCCCAACACGGGGGAGAGCCGCTCGTCGGGCGGCGAGGACTATTCCGAGCTTTTCGGAAAGACGCTGTGCCGTCTTGCCGAAAAGAACGAGAAGATAGTCGGAGTTACCGCGGCTATGCGTTCGGGAACCGGCTTGTTGAGATTTTCGGAAAAGTTCCCTTCACGCTTTTATGACGTGGGAATTGCCGAGCAGCACGCGGTCACGTTTTCGGCAGGTCTTGCGACGGCGGGATATATTCCCGTTTTCGCGGTCTACTCCTCATTTTTGCAGAGGGCTTACGACCAGCTTTTGCACGACGTTGCGCTCCAGAATTTGCACGTTGTTTTTGCGATAGACCGCGCGGGCGCGGTAGGGCGCGACGGCGCGACGCATCAGGGAATTTACGATTTATCGTATCTTTCGCATCTGCCGAATATGACTGTTCTCTCTCCTTCCTGCGGAGAGGATTTTGAGCGTATGCTCGACTTCGCGGTAAATTCGTGCGCGGGTCCCGTGGCGATAAGGTATCCGAGAGCGAATGTCGAGAGCGCAAAGTGGGAATGCGGTGAAGTACGGCTCGGCTGCGCCCAGTCGGTGAGACGCGGCGGCGAGGTTTTGATTGTCGCGCTCGGCGATATGGTGCGGGAGGCGGTTCGCGCGGCGGAGCTTCTCAAAGAAAAGAATATTTCGGCAGGCGTTATAGATGCGCGCTTTTTAAAGCCTTTTGACTCGCTTTTGGTGCACAAGTGCGCGAAAAATGCGGCGGTGGTGGCGTCCGCTGAGGACAACACCGAATACGGAGGTCTGGCGGAAAGAGTGCGCGAGGCGGTCGGTCGGGATATAATTTCGTTCGCATACCCCGACGCTCCGCTTGAACACGGCACAGTCTCGGAGCTGAGGCGCAAATTCGGATTGGACGCCGAGAGTATGGCGAAGCGTATCGAAATGGCGTTTCTGCACGAAAGCGACAAACGCCGTTTTGAAAAAGTAAGCGGATAATCAGAGGTATAAATTAAAATGGCAGAGAAAAAACGGCTTGACGTATATTTGTTTGAAAACGGCTATGCCGCGTCGCGCTCGGCGGCGCAGGCGATAATTATGGCGGGCGACGTATATATAGGCGGTCAGAAGGCGGATAAGGCGGGAACTCAGGTCACGGGCGAGGAGGACATAGAGGTGCGCGGCGGCGCGCCGCAGTACGTCAGCCGCGGCGGCTTGAAGCTCGCAAAAGCTATGGACGTGTTTCCTATTGATTTAAAGGGCAAAATATGTATGGACATCGGCGCGTCCACGGGCGGTTTTACCGACTGTATGCTTCAAAACGGCGCGGCTAAGGTATATTCGGTGGACGTGGGCTACGGTCAGCTCGCGTGGAAACTGCGCGGCGACGCGCGGGTCGTTAATATGGAACGAACCAATATAAGATATGTCACGAGCGAGCAGGTCGCGGATAAGCTGGACTTTTTTTCGGTGGACGTGTCGTTCATTTCGCTGAAACTCGTGCTTCCGGTGGCGTTTGCTCTGTCGGCGGAGGGCGCGCGCGGGGTTTGTCTTATAAAGCCGCAGTTTGAGGCGGGACGCAGAAAGGTCGGAAAAAAGGGTGTTGTGCGGGATATTGAGACGCACAGAGAGGTCGTGAAAACGGTTATGGAGTTCACGAGGGAGATAGGCTTTTCGGTAATAGGTCTTGACTTTTCTCCGATAAAGGGTCCCGAAGGAAATATAGAATATCTTATGTTTTTACAAAAGGGGGCTTCTCCCGACGTCTGTGAGATCGATGATGAGCTTGCGGATGAGATAGTGGAAAAATCGCATAAATTGATTTAAAAGAGGGTGCGTGCTTTGAAAAATATAGCTGTTATTCCGAATATGGAAAAGGACCCGTCTTTGACGGCGACAAAGCGTATTGTCGAACAGATAATTTCCCGCGGCGGCACGGCGTTTGTACCCCGTGAGGCGGGCGGCGACATAGACGGCGCGGTGCGCGTTTCGGAGGGCGAACTGTTTGGCTTGGCGGAACTGGCTGTGGTGCTGGGCGGAGACGGAACCGTTTTGAACGTGGCGAGTGACGCGGCTGAAAACGACGTGCCTTTGCTCGGAATAAACTTCGGCAACCTTGGCTTTTTGTCGCGGGCGGAGCGGGGAGACACGAGCGTGTTTGACAAGGTGTTTGCCGGAGAATATACACTTAAAAAGCATATGATGCTGAAGGTCTCGGTCAAAAAGGGCGGAGAGGTGATAAGGTGCCGAACCGCTTTGAACGACGTTGTTATAGAGCGGGCGGACTGCTCGCGAATGATAAATCTGGAGGTTGCGGTCAACAATTCGGTGGCTTACAATTACAGCGCGGACGGGGTGATAGTCTCGAGTGCGACCGGCTCGACGGCGTATTCCCTTTCGGCGGGCGGCGCGATAATGCACCCGAGCGTTGAGGCGATAATGATTACTCCGATTTGCCCGCATACTCTCAAGGCGCGCTGTATGGTTATGCCGTCGGACGGCGTGGTTTCGATAAACGTAAAGCCTCCGTACCGCGCCCGTGCGGTGGTTTCGGCGGACGGCAGAGACGGCTATCCGCTCTCGCACGATGAACACGTTGAGGTCGTGGGCTCGGATAAAAAGCTGACGCTTTTAAATCTTGACGATATGAACTTTTTTGATTTGCTCAAAACTAAATTAGAGGATAGGTAAAGGCTATGCTTAGGGAACTTCATATAAAAAATGTCGCGGTCATAGATGAGGCGTCGGTCGAATTCGGCAAGGGCTTTAACGTCCTGACGGGTGAGACGGGCGCGGGAAAGTCCATTCTTATCGACTCGATAAATATGGCTCTCGGTGCGCGTTCGAGCCGCGATTTGATACGCGGCGGCGAGGAAAAGGCGATTGTTGACACGGTATTCGAGATAGAGGACGAAGCGACGCGGGCAGAGCTGGAGGAGCTTGGCGTTGAGGTCGAGGACGGGTTTGTGTATATAAACCGCACAATGACCGCCGACGGCAGGAGCGTGTGCCGTATAAACGGCAGACCCACGCCGCTTTCGACGGTGCGCGATGCGGGCAGGCTTCTTTTGAACATTCACGGTCAGCATGACAATCACGCGCTTTTAAATCCGAAACTGCACCTCGATTTTGTGGACAGCTACGGAGGGCTGACCGAAACAAAGGAGAGGTACAGAGCGGCGTACAAGGCGGTGCGCGATATTGAAAGAGAGCTCGACGAATTGGCGCGCGGTGAGGCGGAAAAGGCGCAGCGTGCGGATATGCTCAAATTTCAAATTGAGGAGATAGACGCGGCGAAGCTCAAGGCGGGCGAGGAGGAAGAACTGGAGCGGCGCAGGAGCTACCTCGGCAATATAGGAAAAATTGCGGGCGCGGCGTCCGAGGCGTATGAAAAGCTGTATTCCGGAGAGGGAATACAGCAGTCGGCTTACGATTTGATTTCCGCCGCGCTGAGGTCGGTCGGCGAGGCGGCGGAGTTTGACCCCGATATGGAAAAGCGGCGCGGAGAGCTTTCAAATATACTTGCGGAGCTTGAAGAAAGCGCGCACGATTTGAAAAACACCGCCGACAACGCGGATTTTGACCCGAATGAAATAAATTTGATTGAGGAGCGTATAAATCTTATATACGGACTCAAACGCAAGTACGGAAGCGGTATCGGGGAAATTCTCGAATACGGCGAGCGTGCACACGCGGAGCTTGAAAAGATAGAGAACAGCGACGAGTATATGGCGCGTCTTTCGGGCGAACTGGTGGCTAAAAAAGAGGAACTCCGCGCGGCGGCGGCGGAGCTGTCGAAAAGGCGCGGCGAGGTCGGAGAAGAACTTTCGGGGCGGGTGAACGAACAGCTTCGAGAGCTTGATATGAACGTCGTTTTTGAGGTTGGAATACAGCCCAAAACAAATGCAGACGGCGAAGCGGTATATGACGCGCAGGGCGCGGAGGACATTGAATTTATGATTTCCGCAAACCCGAACGAGCCTATGAAACCGCTCGCTAAAATTGCGTCGGGCGGAGAGATGTCGAGGATTATGCTCGCGCTCAAATCGGTCTTTGCCGACAGCGACAGGGTGGAAACCCTGATTTTCGATGAGATTGACGCCGGCATAAGCGGACGCGCGGCACAGCGCGTTGCCGAGAAGCTGAAATCGCTGTCCGAAAAGAGGCAGACGCTCTGCATAACTCATTTGGCGCAAATTGCAAGTATGGCGGACAGCCACTATCTTATAGAGAAGAACGTGGACGGCGAGCGCGCGTCAACCAAGGTTACGCCGCTCGGAGAGAATGAGCGCGTGAGAGAGCTTGCACGTATAATCGGCGGAGTCAAGGTCACCGACCTCACGTTAAAGAGTGCGCGTGAAATGCTGAATATGGCGCACTGCGGGGAACATCTTATTTAAGGAGTGTCGAAAATTGGAAAAGATTGGGGTTATCTCAGAGGCGACGGAGAAAAAAATAAAAATCAAGGTTGCGCGAGACCACGCGTGCGGCGGAAACTGTGCTCAGTGCTTAAGCTGTGCGGGACGCGAGCTGTATCTTGACGCCGACAATACGGGCGGCTTTAAGGCGGGGGAACAGGTGAGGATTTTGATGGAGGACCCCGTGTTTTATAAGCGTCTGCTCGGCGGCTACGCTCTGCCTGCGGTTATGTTCGTGCTGGGAGTCGTGCTGGGCTATATGTTGTTTGCGAGTGACGTTATCTCGGCTCTTTCGGGAGTCGTTTTGCTGGCGGCGACGATTATCTGCCAAAGAATATTTTTTAAAAACAAGGGCGGGGCTTTCAGGGTCGAAAAAATGAAATAGAAAAATTTTCAAAAAAATTTTCAAATTGTCTTGACTAATTTAATAAAAGTGATATAATAAGTACAATATTTCGGTATTGTATTTATTTTTTTACATTTTTTGAATATTATCCATAATATTTTGAAAATGTATTAAAATATATACAGAAATAATAAATTTTAAATAATATACGAGGTTTTTATGCTTAAACCAAAAAGAATTTCGGTATTTACGGGGCATTACGGAAGCGGAAAAACCGAGGTTTCGGTAAATTATGCAATATGGCTCAGAGAGACGATGAAAAAAGACGTCGCGCTTATAGATATGGATATTGTAAATCCGTTTTTTCGTTCGTCGGATGCCGCGGATATGCTTGCGGCGCACGGCGTGCGCCTTATAGCGTCGGTCTTTGCGGGCTCGGCGGTCGAAAATCCGTCTCTGCCGCCCGAGATTAACTCTGTTTTTGACGACGGCGAGTGCTTCGCGGTGTTCGACGTGGGCGGAGGAGATGACGGCGCGGTGCCGCTCGGTCGGTATCGCTCCCGATTTTGCGCGGAGGACTACGATATGTTTTTTGTGCTTAACGAAAGACGCCCTATGACGCACAGCGCGGATGGCGCAATTGAAGAATTTTATGATTTGGAGAGAGCGTCGGGGCTTAAATATACAGGAATTATAAATAACACGCATTTAAAGGGTCTTACCACCGCGAGAAATATTCTCGACGGATACTCGCTCGCGGAGGAGGTCTCGAAGCGATGCGGCTTGCCGATTTGCTTCAGCAGCGGCACTCCCGACGTGCTCGAAGGATTGCCCGACGGCTTTACGGGAGAGCGTTTCCCGCTGAAACTGCGTGTAACATAGCGCGTGTGTCCCCGCCGCTCGAGGTGCGCGGGGCATAATATTGCGTTTTGGCGGAGGATAACGCTTTTGTTTAACTTTAAAATCGAGAGGAATGATTAAGATGGCGGTTGTAACCTTTAACGAGGACAGATGTAAGGGATGCGGACTTTGCGAGACTGTATGCCCGAAGCAGATAGTAAAAACGGCAACGGACAGAACCAATGTAAAGGGCTTTCACCCCGCGGCGGTGACAAATCAGGCGGAGTGTATCGGTTGCGCCTTTTGCGCACAGATTTGCCCCGATTGTGTGATAACGGTGGAAAAATAGCTCAAAACAGCAGTAGGAGGGTATTGCTATGGCGGAAAAATTTTTAATGAAGGGCAACGAGGCGGTTGCCGAAGCCGCGATAAGGTCGGGCTGCCGTTACTTTTTCGGCTATCCGATAACGCCTCAGACCGAGCTTGCGGCGTATATGGCAAAGAATATGCCAAAGCGCGGCGGAGTGTTTCTTCAGGCGGAGAGTGAAATAGCGGCAATAAATATGGTTTACGGCGCGGCGGGCGCGGGTGCGAGAGCGATGACCGGCTCGTCAAGCCCCGGAATAAGCTTGAAGCAGGAGGGCATTTCGTATATCGCGGGTGCGGATTTGCCGTGCGTGATAGTAAATATGGCGCGCGGAGGTCCGGGGCTCGGAAGTATTCAAGGCTCCCAGGCGGACTATTTTCAGGCTACAAAGGGCGGCGGACACGGAGACTATCATATGCTTGTCTTTGCGCCAAACTCGGTTCAGGAGCTTGTGGATATGACCGCGCGGGCGTTTGACAAGGCGGACGAATACCGTATGCCCGCTATGATTTTGGGCGACGGTATGCTCGGTCAGATGATGGAACCCGTTGAATTTTTCGAGCCGACAGAGCCGGACGCGCTCCCCAAAAAGGAGTGGGCGACCGACGGCACGGGAATGAAGCGGAAGAAGAACATAATAAATTCTCTTTATCTGGAGTCGGAAATCTTGGAAAGGCTCAACATCGAGAGATACGAGAGGTATAAGCGGATATGCGAGAAGGAGCCCTTGTTTGAGGAAATAAACACCGAGGACGCCGAAATTATCATCGCGGCTTACGGAATGTCGGCGAGAATTGCCGCGTCGGCGGCGGACGCGCTCAGAAGCGAGGGCGTGCGGGTCGGAATAATAAGACCGATAACGCTTTGGCCGTTCCCGTCCGAGATATTCGCCCGACGCGCGGCGTACGTTAAGGCGTTTTTGTGCGTTGAGATGAGTATGGGGCAGATGGTCGAGGACGTTCGCCTCGCGGTAGAGGGAAAATGCCCCGTGTATTTCTACGGACGTACCGGAGGTATGACCGTAGAGCCGGACGCGGTATATAAAGAGGTAAAAAGAATTTTGGAATTAAAAACGGCGGGAGGAATTTAAAATGATAACTGTTTTCAAAAGACCTCACCCGCTCAGTGACGTCTCAAACACTTACTGTCCGGGTTGCACTCACGGTATCGTACACAGGCTGGTAGCCGAGGTCATAGAGGAGCTTGGCGCGGAGGGAGACACGATAGGCGTTGCGCCGGTCGGATGCAGCGTTGTGGCATACAACTTTTTTGAGTTTGACGTTCAGCAGGCGGCGCACGGACGCGCCCCCGCGGTCGCCACGGGAATAAAGAGAGTTCACCCCGACAAGCTCGTGTTCACCTATCAGGGCGACGGCGACCTTGCGGCGATAGGCACCGCCGAAACCGTCCACGCGGCGGCGCGCGGAGAGAACATCAGCATTATATTCATAAATAATGCGATTTACGGTATGACGGGCGGGCAGATGGCTCCGACCTCTCTCGTGGGTCAGGTCACTCAGACCACGCCGTACGGCAGGAAAATCGAAAATCAGGGCTATCCGATAAAGGTGAGCGAAATGCTGTCCACGATAGAGGGCGCGGCGTACATAGAGCGCGTTTCGGTCGACAGCATACCGAACATTAAAAAGACGAAAGCCGCGATAAAAAAGGCGTTTGAATGCCAGCTTGACAAAAAGGGCTTTTCTCTTGTGGAGGTTTTGTCCTCCTGCCCGACAAACTGGGGTATGGAGCCGTCCGAGGCTTTGAAGTGGCTGAGAGAAAATATGATAAAGCAGTATCCTCTCGGAGTGTATTGCGACAAGCGATAAAAATATATTTTTAAATTTTATGTTGATATATTATTAAATTTATTATAAAATAAAAAGGAAGTGCAGTAATTATGGCTGAAATTATGCTTGCGGGCTTCGGCGGACAGGGTGTTCTGTTCGCGGGAAAGGTGATAGCAAAGGCGGGTATGGAGGCGCTGAAAAACGTTTCGTGGCTTCCGTCCTACGGCCCCGAAATGAGGGGAGGAACCTGCAATTGCAAGGTTATAGTGTCGGACGGGCAGATTGCGTCGCCCGATATAGCGGAGCCCGACTTTCTGCTCGCGATGAACGCGCCCTCTCTCGAAAAATTTGAGGGAAAGGTCAGGTCGGGCGGCACTATCATTATGGACAGTTCTCTTATAGATAAAAAAATATCACGCAAGGATGTCAAAACCGTGTACATCCCCGCCAAAAAAATTGCGGAGAAGATGGGCGACGGCAGGCTCGGAAATATGGTTATGACGGGCTGCTTCATAAGCCGTTACGGAAAAATACCGCTTTCGGAGGTCGTGGAGTGTATGCGGCGCAGCGTTTCAAAGGCAAAGGCGTCTCTTGCGGAGCTTAACATAAAAATGCTTAAGGCGGGTTATGCGTTTTAGGCGCAGGAGTTGTTAAATAGCCGACAATGCTGATTTCGACAGAAAATTTATCCAAGAGCTTCGGCGACAGACAAGTGTTAAAAAACATCAATATGACCGTAGAGGAAAAATGCCGCTACGGTCTTATTGGCGTTAACGGGGCGGGAAAGTCAACCCTGCTCGATATAATCACGGGCGCGGCGGAGGAATACGAGGGTGAGGTTTACATAAACAAAAGCGCGACGATAGGCTTTTTGCGTCAGAACAGCGGGCTTGACCGAAGCAACTCGATAGAGGAGGAAATGCGCGGCGTATTTTCGGATGTGTTTGAAGCGGAGCGGGAAATGCGCGAGCTGGAGCGCAAAATGGAGGGCTTGCCGCCCGAGGAGCTTCGAGCGGTCAACGCCGAGTATATGAAAAAGCAGGCGTATTTTGACAGCCGCGACGGCTACGGAGCGGAGGTCAAAATAAAGACCGTATTAAACGGAATGGGCTTCGGCGGATGCGATATGTCGATGTCGGTCGCGAAGCTGTCGGGCGGTGAAAAAACGAGGCTTGCGATTGCAAAGCTTCTGCTTGAAGAGCCCGATTTGCTCATTTTGGACGAGCCCACGAACCACCTTGATTTTAAAATGCTCGGCTGGCTGGAGGATTATCTGTCCTCATACAGCGGCGCGCTTTTGGTGGTCTCGCACGACAGATATTTTTTAAACAAGGTTGCCGACAACATATTTGAAATCGAGCGCGGCAAGCTGGAGAGCTACAAGGGCAATTATTCGGCGTATCTGGTGCAAAAGGCGGAGCGGTTGGAGCGCAGACGCAAGGAATATGAGATACAGCAGATGCAGATAGCGCAGATGAAAACATATATAGATAAGAATATCGCGCGTGCGTCTACGTCGGCGTCCGCAAAGTCGAGAATAAAGGCTCTTGAAAATATGGAGCTTGTCGAAAAGCCCGAGGGCGATATAAAGACGATGCACATCAGCTTTTCGTATAAGGGCGCGCCGTATAAGGACGTGCTGAAAACCGAGGGCTTGTGCGTCGGCGTGGGCGGCAGGACGCTTTGCGAAAACATAAACCTCGACATAAAGCGCGGAGATAAAATTGCGATTATAGGGGAAAACGGCATAGGCAAGTCGTCCCTTTTAAAAACCCTGCTCGGGATTATACCGCCGCACGGCGGAGAGTATAAGTGGGGAAAGAATACGAAAATCAGCTTTTACGAGCAGGAGAACGCCAACCTCGATTACGGCAAAACGGCGTTTGACGAGCTTCGCGACAAGTTCCCGAACGTCTTGGACACAGAGCTTCGCCGCGCGCTCGGCTCGGTGCTTCTGAGCGGCGAAAACGTGTTTAAGACAATTGACAAAATCAGCGGCGGAGAACGTGCGAAGCTGGCGCTTTGCGAAATTATGCTCGAGCACGCAAACGTGATACTGCTCGACGAGCCGACCAACCACCTCGACCTGCCCTCACGCGAGGAGCTGGAGCGTGCGCTGTGCGAGTTCGACGGCACATTGATTTTTGTCTCGCACGACAGATATTTTTTAAACAGTATTCCGTCCTCAATAATCGAAATCAAGTCGGACGGCGTAAGCATTTATGACGGAAATTACGAGTATTACAAGGAACGCTCCGAGCTTTTAAGCCGCGCGTCCGAGGCAGTCGAAAAATCCGAGAGGGCGCAAAAGCCCGAAAAGGGAGAGGCCGTCTACCACCGTACCAAGGAGCAAAGGCGCGCGGAAGCGATGCGTAAAGAGCGGCTTCGTGAGCTGGAGCGTCTCATTGAGGAACTTGAGGAGGAAACACGCGTTTTGGAGAGCGATATATTGCGCGAGGAGGTTTACTCCGACTACGTTTTGATGAACGAAAAATGTACGGCGATTGAGGATAACAAAAACAAGCTCGAGGAATACTACTCGGAGCTTATAGAGCTTGAAGAATAGCTGCAGAGAATACGTTGTTTCAACGTATTCTCTGTTTTTCCGATATAATAAAATACCCCGCCGTTTAATAATTTTTAATAATTTTGTAAACTTAAAAGCCTTGACATACCATACGTATTGAACTATACTAATAAATATATTAAATTTGAGGAGTGCGGATATTGAAGGAGAAAAAGGTTGTCGAAGAAATTACGTCAATGAGCGAGGACTTCGCTCAATGGTACACCGATATAATAAAAAAGACTCAGCTTATCGAATATTCGGGCGTGCGGGGCTGTATGATACTTCAGCCCTACGGCTTTGCCATTTGGGAGAATATTCAAAAGGGGCTTGACGAGAGATTTAAGGCGACGGGTCACGAAAACGTATGTATGCCTATGTTTATTCCCGAAAGCCTCTTGCAGAAGGAGAAGGATCACGTCGAAGGCTTTGCGCCCGAGGTGGCGTGGGTCACTCACGGCGGCTCGGAGAAGCTGCCCGAGCGTCTTTGCGTGCGCCCGACCTCCGAAACGCTTTTCTGTGATTACTACGCTAAAATAATTCAGTCCTACCGCGACCTTCCAAAGCTGTATAACCAGTGGGTAAGCGTTGTGAGATGGGAAAAGACCACCCGCCCGTTCCTCAGAAACTGCGAATTTTTATGGCAGGAGGGTCACACCGCTCACGCCACCGCGGAGGAGGCGCAGGAGGAGACCATAAAAATGCTCAATGTTTACGCGGACTTTTGCGAGGATATGCTCGCCATTCCCGTGATAAAGGGTCAGAAAACCGAGAAAGAAAAATTTGCGGGCGCGCACGCGACATATACGATAGAGAGCCTTATGCACGACGGAAAGGCGCTTCAGTCGGGTACGAGCCACAATTTCGGAGACGGATTTGCAAAGGCGTTCGGAATACAGTTCTCGGACGAGAACAACGAGCTTAAATACGTTCATCAGACCTCGTGGGGTATGTCTACCAGAATTATCGGAGGCATCATTATGGTTCACGGCGACGATAAAGGACTCAAGCTCCCGCCGCGAATAGCTCCCGTTCAGGTCGTCGTGGTTCCGATAGCTCAGCACAAGGAAGGTGTAATCGACGCCGCCGAGGCTCTTTGCGCCAAGCTCTCAAAGGTTGCGCGCGCAAAGCTCGACAAGAGCGACAAAACGCCGGGCTGGAAGTTCAGCGAGTACGAAATGCGCGGAGTGCCGCTCCGAGCGGAAATAGGACCCAAGGACATAGAAAAAAATCAGGCTGTTCTGGTGCGCCGCGACACGGGCGAAAAGATTTTTGTGTCGCTCGACGAGATTGAAGATACCGTTTTAAAGCTGCTCGACGAAATTCACGACAATATGCTCGAAACGGCGAGAGCGCACCGTGAGGAGATGACCTCGGTCGCAAAGAGCTATGACGAATTTAAGGATATAATCGAGAATAAGGGCGGCTTCGTGAAGGCTATGTGGTGCGGAGATACCGCCTGCGAGGAAAAGGTCAAGGAGGACACCACCGCCACCGCGAGGTGCATCCCGTTTGAACAGGAGCATATTTCGGACACCTGTGTATGCTGCGGACGCAAGGCGGAAAAAATGGTTTACTGGGGCAAGGCATATTAAATTTGTTATTGAATAAGTATAGTAAACAAGTTGATTTTTAAGTACGGCGCGTTACGCGGCTGAGCTTGTGAAAGGAGAGAGGCATATGTGGCAAAATTTTTTGTCGGCTGTCCAGGCGCAGACGACAATGTTCCGTTTTACCGATATAATCGATATTATAATAGTTACATATGTTATTTATAAAATGCTCGTATTTATAAGAGAAACGCGCACGGTGCATCTCTTAAAGGGCATTGTGATGTTCCTCATTGTTATGCAGGTCAGCTATGCGTTTAACCTGCATACGGTTTATTATATACTGAGTAATGTCTTTCAGCTCGGATTTATCGCAGTTCTGATAGTTTTTCAGCCCGAACTTAGGCGTGCGCTCGAACAGCTCGGAAAAACTTCTGTCGGAAAGGGCAAGTGGTTTAACTTTGACGAGCGGAGCGAGACTGCGGAGCGCGGCGCGGTAATATCCGAAGTGGTCAGAAGCTGTCAGCAGATGTCCAACTCCAAAATCGGCGCGCTTATCGTGTTTGAGGACGAGGACAAGGTCAGCGATATAATTGAGACCGGAATACCGCTTGACGCGGAAATAAGCAGCGAGCTGCTGGTTAACATATTCATACCGAAAACGCCGCTTCACGACGGTGCGGTTGTGATACGCGGCAACAAAATTGCGGCGGCGGCGTGTTTCCTGCCTCTTTCGCAAGACCCCACGCTGAGCAAGGAGCTCGGCACAAGGCACAGGGCGGGTCTTGGAATTTCGGAAACGTCGGACGCGTTTGTAGTCATCGTTTCGGAGGAGACGGGCAATATTTCGGTCGCACACAAGGGCGAGCTTAAAGTAAATCTCACGCCCGACGCGCTTACCAAGAGGCTCACAAAGGTCCTCTGCGACGATAAAAAGGAACGCAACTTCAAGCGCGGAAGAAAGGGGCGTGCAAATTAAAGTGAAGAAATTTTTTCTTAACAACTGGGCTTTAAAGGTCATTTCTTTTGTAGCCGCGGTCATAGTGTGGATATACATTATAATTGTTATCGACCCGTCGGTGGACTACACCCTAAAGGATGTCCCTATCGAATATAACGAGGAGCTTTTGACCGAGCAGGGTCTATCCATTGTCAGCGACATAAAACCCACGGTCGAAATAAAACTGCGCGGCAGCCGCAAGAAGCTTTATAACATTGACAGCGACAAGGTAATAGCAAAGGCGGATTTGTCAAACATAGACAAGATAGGAGACTATCGATTGAACGTCAGAGTTTCCATAATAAACGAGTATGTCGACATAGTTTCGGTCAAGCCCGACGTGGTTGACGTGACGGTGGATAAAATCATCGAAAGACGCGAGAATATTCAGGTTGAGTCTGTCGGAAGTCTCGCCGAGGGCTTTGAAGCGGGCGAGGTTCAGCTGAGCTCGGAGTCGGTACTCCTAAAGGGCGCGTCCTCGCTGGTCAACAATATCGCCAAAGCGGTGGTGTATCTTAACTACAACGACGCGAAATATGATATTACATCAACCGAGAAAATCGTACTGCTCGACTATTCGGGAAATGTAATTGAGAGCAGCGACATAACCAAGGACATCGATGCGGTAAATGTGGTTTGTCCTGTTTTGGAGCGCAAGAATGTGGACGTCGCGCTCAATTCGGGCAACACTCTGCCGCTTGGCTATAAAGTCGAGATTTCTCCGAATATACTGACGGTTTACGCTAAATCGGACGTTATTTCGGATATTACAAGCGTCAGCACCGAGTATGTCGATTTGTCAAATCTGCGCGGAGCGGAGAAGCACGTGCAGCTTATTATACCCGACGGAGTGCAGGTAAGAGGCGGCATTACCTCGGTCACGGTCAAGGTGATGCCGGATGTGCCTGATGAAGACGAAACGGATAGCGAGTGACGGGGAATGTCGATTGTTGTAAACAATATAAAAATGCCGATAGTGCATAATATTGATGAGGTTTTTGAAGCCGCGCGGAAATCTGCGCGGCTTAACTGCGTTGCGCGGGAGGATATGTTCGTCTATAAAAAGTCGCTTGACGCACGCCGAAAAAGCGATATTCACTATGTCTATTCGGTGGTGATAACCTCCGAGGGCGCGGATGCGGCGTGCGGAAGCAACGACAATGTACGGAAATTTGACGTTCCCGAGGATGTGGAAATCAAGCCTTCCGCTCGGCTCGTCAATTCCCCCGTTGTTGTGGGGAGCGGTCCCGCAGGACTGTTCTCGGCGTATATCCTCGCCCGCTACGGCTGCCGCCCGATTTTGCTGGAGCGCGGATGCGACGCGGATGAGCGCGCAAGGCGTGTTGAGGAATTTTGGCGCGGCGGCAGGCTCGACGAAAATACCAATATTCAGTTCGGCGAGGGCGGCGCGGGGACTTTTTCGGACGGTAAGCTAAATTCGCGAATAGGGGACCCCCTGCAAAGATTTGTGCTTAAAACCTTTGTAACGTTCGGCGCGCCCGAAGAAATTTTGTTTGACGCAAGACCGCATATCGGCACCGACATATTAAAAGACGTGGTGAAAAATATGCGGCGCGGCATAGAGGCTCTCGGCGGCACGGTGCGGTTTAACGCCTTTGTTACCGACATAAAAATCAAAGGCGGCGCGGTGTGCGGAGTTGAGGTGAACGGCAGCGAAATACTCGACTGTTCCGAACTCGTGCTCGCGATAGGTCACAGCAGCCGCGACACCTACGAGTGTCTCGCACGGCGCGGTGCGGCTCTTGAACCCAAACCGTTTGCGGTCGGGGTGCGTATCGAGCATACCCAGGAATTTATAAATTACGCGCAGTACGGCGAGGCGGCGCGGCTCGGAATTTTGCCGCCCGCGGAATATCGGCTCGCGATGAACGGAAAGGAAAGAAGCTGTTTTTCGTTTTGTATGTGTCCCGGCGGCACCGTCGTAAATTCGTCCTCAGAAAGAGGCGGCTTGGCGGTCAACGGAATGAGTAATTCGGCGCGCGACGGAGTAAACGCCGACAGTGCGCTTGTGGTGTCTGTAAGACCTTCGGATTTTGAAAGCTCCGCGCCTCTTGGCGGGGTGGAGTTTCAGAGAAGGTATGAGCGGCTTGCATATGAGCTTGCGGACGGCGGCGCGCCCATACAGCTCTCCCGCGACTTTTTAAACGATGTGAAAACGACGCGCCTCGGGAGCGTCACGCCGACGTTTACGGGAAATACGAGGCTGTGTTCTCTGAGAAAATGTCTGCCCGAATTTGTCTCCGAAACGCTGTGCGACGGTCTGCGCTTTTTCGATAAAAAAATGCGCGGCTTTTCAACCGGCGACGCCGTTATGACGGGCGTTGAAACAAGAACGTCCGCTCCGCTCCGCATATTGCGCGGCGGGGACGGACAGTCGCTCTCGATACGCGGAATGTATCCGTCGGGCGAGGGCGCAGGCTACGCGGGCGGCATTATGTCGGCGGCGGTGGACGGAATTAAAATCGCAAAGCACATATTGGAAAATGAATGATGCTACAATAATTGTCATATAGTGTAAAAATCAAAAAAATGCACAAAATTGTTTTGAACCGAACCAGAAAAAACGGACAATAGACAAAAAGCACCTCCTATGGTAGAATAAAAATACCATAGGAGGTT